>CAZHST010000019.1:0-66595 GCA_964535215.1 uncultured bacterium | reverse complement strand
AGGTATAGCTCTACCCAGCTCTTGACAACCTCTTTTGATGGCGCGACAATCGCGCGTCAGCTTAAGGTGAAAACCAAAGGGGGTTGCCATGGTGTCTTTCATTGCCAAGGCCCGGTGTCTTGTTACCGTTGCTTTCGGCGTCAAAAATCCGAGGTTCGTCAGCTTTGTGGAAGATATGGATCCTGTTCATGGCTTTTCTGAGGTGATCCTCCAGGATCGATTTGGAAGGTTGTTTAGCGTGACTGCTTTTCCAAGCGGGTATATTTGCCTCAAAGACCTGATGGAGGATGATGGTAACGGGGATGGGGATGACCACTCGAAAAACCCAGTAAGTAAAGTGGAATCATCGGCGTCGCCAGCATCATCTTGGAGCCTCGGCCTTGAGGCTCCATCTTTGGGAAAGGAGGCGAAAGATGAAAGCAATCCAGGTGGAACTGCCCGATAAACTTGCCGCTGAAATTGAGACATACGTGAAGGCCGGGTGGTTCAGCTCCGAGGCGGAAGTCATCCGGGCGGCGCTGTTAGAGTTTGTCCGACGCAACCGGGTGGACCTGCTAGAGCGCTTCATGCGTGAGGACATCCAGTGGGCGCTCATGCAAAAGGGACCAGCAGCGTGAGGGTCGTGGTTTGCGATACCGGGCCAATTCTTCATCTTCGTGAGGCAGGCGCCCTGGAACTCCTGGCGCATGCTGGTGAAGTTATTGTTCCCCCAGCCGTAGACAGGGAATTGGAAACCCAGATATCAAACTGGTCAAATAGCCGGCCGACTTGGGTGCGGATCGTGCCGGTGTCCGACGAAGATGCACGACAGGCGGAACAGTGGAGGACAATCGGCGGCCTGGGGTTGGGTGAGGAGGAAGAGGTCCATGGGTTGAGCCAGGATTTAGGCTTGCGGGGCTGGGAAGGTGGGGTATAATAACCTGCGATGCGCGTCTTGCCAATATCGTGAGCGGCGGAATCCTGAGGAAAGGCGATGAATGACTTCAAGAAAATCGTGTTGGCATATTCCGGGGGCCTGGATACCTCGGTGATCCTCAGATGGCTGATCGAAACGTATAAATGTGAGGTCATCGCCTTTGTGGCGGATCTGGGGCAGGGGGAGGATCTCAGGGCGATCAAGGAGAAGGCCTTGAAGACAGGGGCCAGCAAGGTCTACGTCAAGGACTTAAAAGAAGCCTTCGTCAGGGATTTCGTCTTCCCCTGTCTCAAAGCCAACGCCGTCTACGAGGGACGGTATCTGATGGGAACCTCGATGGCGAGGCCCTTGATCGCGAAAACCCAGATGGAGATCGCCAAGAAAGAGAAGGCCGATGCCGTGGCCCACGGGGCCACCGGGAAGGGGAACGATCAGGTCCGCTTCGAGCTGACCTACTACGCCCTTGATCCCCAGATCCGGGTCATTGCTCCCTGGCGGGAGTGGGACCTTCGCTCCCGCTCGGATCTCATCGCCTATGCCAAGAAGCACGGGATCCCCGTTCCGGCCACCAAGGAGAAGCCTTACTCCATTGACCGGAACCTCTTCCACGTGAGCTATGAAGGGGGGATCTTAGAGGATCCCTGGCAGGAGCCCCCTGAGGAGATGTTCACGCTCACCGTCTCTCCTGAGAAAGCCCCCGATCGGCCGGCCTATCTTGAGATCGAGTTTCAAGAAGGGATCCCGGTAGCCGTAGACGGCAAGAAGCTTTCGCCGGCGAAGCTTTTAGCGAAGCTGAACGAGATCGGGGGGATGCACGGCATCGGCCGTGTGGACGTTGTTGAGAACCGGTACGTCGGGATGAAGTCCCGGGGGGTCTACGAGACCCCTGGAGGGACGATCCTCCAGATCGCCCATCGGGCCGTCGAGTCCATCACCATGGACCGGGAGGTCCTGCACCTTCGCGATAGCCTGATTCCCAAGTTCTCCGAGCTGGTCTACTATGGGTATTGGTATGCTCCTGAGATGGAGGCGTTACGGGCGTTCATTGATGAAACCCAGAAGCCTGTGACCGGGACGGCCCGCTTAAAGCTTTACAAGGGGAACTGTGACGTGGTGGGGCGAAAGGCTCCTGTCTCTCTTTATGATCCCAGGTTCGCCACCTTCGAGGCGGAAGACGTCTACCGCCAAAAGGATGCCGAAGGCTTCATCCGGTTGAATGCGCTCAGGTTGCGCATTCGGGCCCTTCAGGAGAAGGTGGGTAAGAGATAAGATGGGCAAAATAGAGGCTGTTTACAACGGTGAGGGCACCACGACCCAATCTTCTGACGCTTTTCAGATTTGCCTGTGAGCGGGTCGAGGATCTGCCGCTGACAGAAGAGGCGGTGGAGCGGGCCATCCAGGTCTTTGCGAACACCTGGACGGTTCCAGAGGATCACTGGCCGCTTCTCCCCGAAATTCACCGGACCAAAGAACGGGGGGATCTTCACGAGGCGGAGCGGTTCTACCAGGAGAGTTGGGCGATTCTAGAGGCGATCGGTTTCAAAGACGCTGAGATCCCTCGCCGTTCCCTGGAGCGTCTTAACGGTCAAGCCCCTGCTGGGGTGAAGGGTTCCTGAGGGGGATGGCAGCATATCCTGGTAAGAAGAAGCCGTGGGGGGGACGATTCGCCGAGAAGACCCACCCCCTGGTGGAGCGCTACACCGCCTCCATCCACGTTGACCATCGCCTCTACAAGCACGACATCCAGGGGAGCATCGCCCACGCCAGGGCCCTGGCCCGGGTCGGCCTTCTGGAGAAGGGCGAGCTGGAGAAGATCGTGGCCGGTCTGAAGGCCATCCAGCAAGAGATCGAGCGAGGCGACTTCCCCTTCGACCCTGCCCTGGAAGACATCCACATGCACATCGAGCACCGGCTCATCCAGAAGGTGGGGGAGGTGGGCGGGAAGCTCCACACGGCCAGGAGCCGGAACGACCAGATCGCCCTGGACCTCCGCCTCTATCTCCGGGCGGAGATCCAGGCGATTCAGGAGCTGATCCGGTCGTTTCAACGGGCCCTGATTGGTTGTGCCGAGGCGGGCCTGGACGTCCCCATGCCCGGGTACACCCACCTCCAGCGGGCCCAGCCGGTCCTTCTGGCCCATCACCTCCTGGCCTACTTCGAGATGCTGGAGCGGGATCGGGAGCGGCTTGCCGATTGTCTCAAACGGGTGAACGTCCTCCCCTTAGGCTCCGGCGCCCTGGCCGGGGTCAGCCTTCCCCTTGACCGGCGCTACGTGGCCAGGCTCTTAAAGTTCCCCGCCCTCTCGAGGAATAGCCTTGATGCCGTGTCAGACCGGGACTTCATCGTCGAGTTCCTGGCCGCGGCCTCCATCCTCCAGATGCACCTCTCCCGCCTTTCGGAGGAGCTGATCCTCTGGGCCTCGGCCGAGTTTGGTTTCGTTGTCCTTCCCGATGCCTTCGCCACCGGCTCGAGCATGATGCCCCAGAAGAAGAACCCGGATGTGGCCGAGCTGTGCCGGGGGAAGACGGGGAGGGTCTACGGGGCCCTCGTGGCCATGCTCACCGTGCTGAAAGGGCTCCCGTTAAGCTACAACAGGGATCTGCAAGAGGATAAGGAGCCCCTCTTCGAGGCTGTGGATACCGTCAAGGCCTCGTTAGAGGTCCTCGCGGCCCTGCTGAAACGTGTCACCTTCAACCGGGAGAGACTGCGTCAGGCGGCCGAGGAGGGATTCCTGAACGCCACGGATGTCGCCGACTACCTGGCGCGGAAGGGGATGCCCTTCCGCGAAGCCCATGAGGTGGTCGGAAGGCTCGTTCGCTTTTGCCTGGAGGAGGGGAAGCGGTTGGAGGACTTGAGCCTGGAAGAGCTCCGGCGCTTCTCGCCCCTCTTCGATCAGGATATCCACCGGTTCCTCTCCCTGGAGGCCTGTCTGGATCGTCGGGGAGGGATCGGCGGCACGGCAAGGAGGAGTGTGGTGAGGGCTCTCGCCCGGGCGAAGAAGCGCCTGGCCTCGTAGGGATCATCCCCCAACCCCTGGCTGAGAGGAGGACACTGATGATGCGGCAAAGCCTGTTCCGGTCTTTCGGTCTCTGGATACCGACCGGTCTCCTGATCCTGGGCGGATGCGCCACCGCCCCGCTCGTCGAGGAGTCCCCGACCCCAGCGGCGGCCCCGCTCACCATCCCCGATTTCGAGGATGTCCCCGTCCCGGCTGGCTTCACGAAGAACGCCAATGAATCGGTCCTGGTTGAGACCCCGACCTTTCGGATCGGGCTCCTGGTCTATGAGGGGAAGGCTGAGACAAGCGCCCTGGCCGAGTTCTTTAAGGTCAACATGAGGGCCAACGGCTGGCAGATGCTTAGCAGCTTCCTGGGGAAGGAGGCCCAGATGGTCTTTGTCAAGGGGGACAGAAGCAGTCTCATCACAGTCACCCAGAAACCGGCGGGCACCCGGTTGGAGGTGAGGGTGGGGACGTCTCTCCCGCCGACCTCCGCACCTCCGGCCCCTGGAAGTGCCTCCCCCTCTCCCCCCAAAACTCAGTAGGAAAGGTGGAAAACGGTGGGATCGGTCATGCGAGGGCAGCGGTGGTGGATCCGTCTCTTCGGCCTTCCCGTCCTTCTTTCCTCCTTGATCCTGGTTCCGGCCTGCGGGCGGAAGGGCCCCCCTGTCCCCCCCAAGCCGAAACCAACCACCTCCCATGCCTTTCCGCGCTCGGGAACGGTCCTTTCCTCCCCTCTTTCCCTTCCAGCCTTTCGGGCCTGAGGAGGACTCACCTGGTCATTCAGGGGTTCGGGTCGGTCAGGGTGAAAATCCTTTGACATCAGGTGGGGGGTGTGTTAACTATTTCGTAAGCTTACAGCGTTCGGAGGATTTCCCGTGCACCACTTCGAATACCGGGAGGGGAGCCTCTACTGTGAGGAGGTTCCCGTCGAGCGGATCGCCGAGGAGGTCGGCACCCCTTTCTACCTGTACAGCCATGCGACCCTCGTCCGCCACTTCCGGGTCTTCGACGAGGCCTTCCAGGGCATCCCCCACCTCGTCTGCTTTGCGGTCAAGGCCAATGCCAACCTGGCCATCCTGAACCTCTTTGCCAGCATGGGGGGCGGGGCTGACGTCGTCTCGGGCGGCGAGCTCTTCCGGGCGCTCCGGGCCGGGATCCCTCCGGAGCGGATCGTCTTCGCCGGCGTCGGCAAGACCCGTGCAGAGATGGTCGAGGCCTTGAAATCCGACATCCTGATGTTCAATGTGGAATCCTCCGAGGAGCTTGCCCTGTTGAACCAGGTGGCGGCCTCCCTGGGAGCCAAGGCCCGGGTTGCCCTTCGAATCAACCCTGATGTGGACCCCAAGACTCATCCGTCCATCTCCACAGGGTTGAAGAAGAGCAAATTTGGCATTGACATCTCCCAGGCCCTGGAAGGCTACGAAGCTGCCCGAAGGCTCCCCCAGATCGAGATCGTCGGGGTGCACCAGCATATCGGCTCCCAGATCGTTGAGGTGGGCCCCTTTGTGGAGGCCCTCTCGAAGATCGCCAACCTGATCGGCCTCTTGAGGGAGCGGGGGATCAGGGTCAGGTACCTCGATGTTGGTGGGGGATTGGGGATCACGTACAAGGACGAGGAGCCTCCTCCCCCCGGGGAATTTGCCAGGGCGCTGATCGACACCATCAAGGATCTGGGCTGCACGTTGATCCTCGAGCCGGGGCGGGTCATCGTGGGAAATGCCGGCATCCTGGTCACGAAGGTGTTGTATCTGAAGAAGACAGGGGTCAAGAACTTCCTCATCGTGGATGCAGGGATGAATGACCTGATCCGTCCAACCCTCTACGGCTCCTATCATGGCATCATCCCCGTGAGGAGGAGAGATGGCCGTTCGACCTTGACCGCCGACGTGGTGGGGCCGATCTGCGAGTCCGGCGATTTTCTGGCCAAGGACCGGATCCTCCCCGAGGTCCGACCGGGGGAGCTCCTCGCGGTCATGAGCGCCGGGGCCTACGGGCATACCATGTCCTCAAACTACAACGCGAGGCCCAGGGCCCCGGAGGTCCTGGTCAAGGGGGACCGCTTCCTGGTCATCCGGGAGCGGGAGACCTATGAGGATCTGATCCGGGGCGAGCGGATCCCCGAGGGGCTCTAGAGAGGGGCCGGCTTCCAGGATCCGGTGAGGAGGGCGCTCCAGGGCGTTGGCGCAAAGCCGGGCCTTGGCCAAGGCCCGTGAACGAACGGGGAACGTTCCATGGGGAAGCTCACATTTTACAAGATGAGCGGGTCGGGGAACGATTTCATCCTGATTGACAACCGGGGCAAGGTCCTGGATCAGGACCCGCAGGAGTTTGCCAGGAAGATCTGCCACCGCCAGCTCTCGGTAGGGGCCGATGGCCTGATCCTCCTTGAGCCGTCTGAAGTGGCCGACTTTAAGATGCGGATCCTCAACGCTGATGGGAGCGAGGCGGAGATGTGCGGGAACGGGGGCCGCTGCATTGCCCGCCTGGCCCACATGCTGGGGGCTGCGAAGGAGCGGATGGCCTTCGAGACCTTAGCCGGCCTGATCAGGGCAGAGGTGTGGGGGGCAAGGGTCAAGCTTCAGATGGTGAACCCCCACAGCCTGCGCGTCAACCTCCCCATCCGGGTCAACGGTTCCTGGTACAGGGTGCACACGATCAACACGGGTGTCCCCCATGCCATCCTTTTCGTCGAGGATCTGGAGAGGGCGCCGGTCGTCGAGCTGGGGCGGAAGATCCGCTCCCACGAGGCCTTCCGGCCGGCCGGGACCAATGTGGACTTCGTCCAGGTGACCGGCCCAAACAGGATCATGATCCGGACGTACGAGCGGGGGGTGGAGGATGAGACCCTGGCATGTGGGACGGGGGCCACGGCCTCGGCCCTGATCGCCGCCGCCTTAGGCTATGTCACCTCTCCTGTGGCCGTCACGGTCAGAAGCGGCGAGCTTCTGACCGTTCATTTCGAGCAGCGGGATGGGACCTTCGAGGAGGTCTTCTTCGAGGGGGACGTCCGGCTGATCTATCAAGGGGAGCTGACGGAGGAGGCCTGGAGTTATTGAGGAGGGGAGGGAGATGGTCAAGAAGAGCTTTCAAGGATCCATCGTGGCCCTGGTCACGCCGTTTAAGGATGGCCGGGTGGATGAGGAGAAACTCAGGGAGCTGGTCGAGTTCCACGTCAGGAGCGGGACCGATGCCATCGTCCCCTGCGGCACCACTGGCGAGTCGCCGACGTTAAGTCACGAGGAGCACAAGCGGGTCGTGGAGGTGGTCATCGAAGCTGCCGCCGGGAGGATCCCGGTCATTGCCGGCACCGGCTCCAACAGCTTCGCCGAGGCCCTGGAGCTGACGCAGCATGCGAAGAAGGCCGGGGCCGACGGGGCCCTGCTGGTGGTTCCTTATTACAACAAGCCAACCCAGAAGGGGCTCATCCTGCACTTTAAGGGGATCGCCGAGGCGGTGGACATCCCCATCATCCTCTACAACATCCCGGGGAGGACGGGCGTGAACATGCTCCCGGAGACGGTGGCCCAGCTGGCCGAACTGCCGAACATCGTCGGGATCAAGGAGGCGACGGGGAATCTGGAGCAGATGACCCAGGATGCCATCCTCTGCGGCGATAAGCTGACGCTCCTTTCGGGTGATGATACGTTGACGCTCCCCCTGATGGCCATCGGCGGGAAGGGGGTCATCTCCGTCGTGGCCAACATCGTGCCCAGGGATGTGGTCGAGATGACCCATGCGGCGTTGAACGGGGACTGGAAGCGGGCCCGGGAGCTGCACCTTAAGCTCTTCCCCCTTTCCCAGGCCATGTTCTATGAGACGAACCCGATCCCGGTGAAGACGGCCATGGCCATGATGGGGATGATCCGGGAAGAGTTCCGCCTGCCCTTGTGCTCCATGACCGAGGCCAACCGGAAGCGGCTGGCAGAGGCCCTGAAGAATTACGGCCTCCTCAAAGAGGAGCGATCATGATACGAGCGGTCGTTTGCGGGGCAGCCGGGAGGATGGGGGGGAGGATGGTGGCCCTGCTGAAGGAGGCGGGGGACTTCGAGCTGGTGGGGGCCGTCGAACGACCCGGCCATCCCGCTCTGGGGAGGGATGCGGGGGAGGTGAACGGGATCGGCCCCCTCGGCGTTCCCCTGACCGATGATCTCCCCGGGGTGGCGAAGGAGGGGCAGGTCCTGTTTGACTTCACCGTCCGGGAGGCGGCGATGGCCCATCTGGAGGAGGCGGCCAGAGCCGGGATCGCCGCCGTCGTGGGGACAACCGGCCTCACCCCGGAGGACATGCAGAGGGCCAGGGACCTGGCAGGGGTGATCCCGTGTGTCATCTCCCCCAACATGAGTGTGGGGGTGAACCTCCTCTTCAGGATCCTGGCTGAAGTGGCCGCCGTCCTCGGCGAAGCTTACGATGTCGAGATCTTCGAGGCCCACCACCGGTTCAAGAAGGATGCCCCCAGCGGCACGGCGCTCCGGATGGCCCAGGTCATTGCCCAGGCCCTGAAGCGGAACCTGGACGAGGTGGGGGTCTATGGCCGGAGAGGGATGGTGGGGGAGCGGAAGCCCCAGGAGATCGGCGTCCACGCCCTCCGGGCCGGGGATATCGTCGGGGACCATACGGTGGTCTTTGGAGGCCTGGGGGAGCGGATCGAGATCACCCATCGGGCCTCCAGCCGGGATACCTTCGGCTGGGGGGCGATCCGGGCAGCCCGGTGGGTGGTGACGCAGAAGCCTGGCCTTTACGACATGCTGGATGTCCTCGGGCTGAAGTAACGAGGCTGGATGTTGGATGCCCGAGATTGGACGAGCGTCAAATCAAACACCGGGGGTCAATGGATGAAGATCGTACGGTTCGCGGTTGGGAAGGAGGCGAAGTACGGGATCGTGGAAGATGATCTGGTGCGGGAAATCCAGGGGGATGTCTTCGGCCAGTTCAAGCTGACCCGGAAGACCCACCCTCTGAAGCGGATCCGGTATCTGACCCCTACGGACCCTTCCAAGATCGTGGCGGTGGGTCTGAACTACCGGGACCATGCGGAGGAGACGAACAATCCGATTCCCGATGAGCCGGTCATCTTCATCAAGCCTTCCTCGGCAGCCCTCCCCCACAACGGGAAGATTATCTATCCAAAACCGTGTAAGAGGCTGGACTATGAGGCCGAACTGGCCGTTGTCATGAAGCGCGAGGCCCGGTGTGTGCCCCGGGAGAAGGCCCTCCGGTACGTGCTGGGCTACACCTGCTTCAACGATGTGACGGCCCGGGACCTCCAGGCTAAGGATGGTCAGTGGACCCGCTCCAAGTCCTTTTACACCTTTGCCCCCTTTGGTCCCTGGATCGAGACCGACCTGGACCTCTCCGACGCCCCTATCCGGGCTTACCTGAACGGGGAGCTGAAGCAGAACTCGAACATCAAGAACTTCATCTTCGACGTCCCCTACCTGATCAGCTTCATCTCCCAGATCATGACCCTCCTCCCCGGGGATGTCATCACCACCGGCACCCCCTCCGGCATCGGGCCGATGCAGGTCGGGGATGTGATCGAGGTCGAGGTGGAGGGGATCGGTCGGCTCCGGAACACCGTCATCGCCCAGAAGTAGGAGGAACCATGAGCCAGCGATACCCAAGGGCGGAGCGTCTCCAGGGGCTCCCCCCGTACCTCTTTGCCGAGATTGACCGGATGAAGCAGGAGGCCCTCAGGGAGGGCATGGACTTGATCAACTTAGGGATCGGTGACCCTGACCTCCCCACCCCGCCTCACATCGTGAGGCGGCTTCAGGAGGCCGCCACCAACGCCAGGCATCACCGGTACCCCTCCTATGAGGGGATGCGGGAGTTCCGGGAGGCGGCGGCCAACTGGTATCGGAGGCGGTTCGGCGTCATCCTGGATCCTGAGACCGAGGTCCTTTCCCTGATCGGCTCCAAGGAGGGGATCGGCCATCTCCCTCTGGCCTTTGTCAGCCCGGGGGATGTGGTGCTCGTCCCCGATCCGGGCTATCCGGTCTACCAGGCAGGGACGGTCTTCGCCGGGGGGATCCCTTACCCCCTGCCGCTCCGCAAGGAGGATGGTTTCCTCCCGGATCTTCAAGCCATCCCTCCCGATGTCCTAAGACGGGCCAGGATCCTCTGGCTGAACTATCCCAACAACCCGACGGCGGCCGTGGCCCCTGGGGAGTTCTTCGCCGAGGCGGTGGCGTTTGCCAGGAGGCACAGCCTGATCCTCGCCCACGACCTGGCCTACTCCGAGATCGCCTATGACGGCTCCCTCCCAGGAAGCCTCCTGGCCGTCCCGGGGGCCAAGGAGGTGGCCATCGAATTCCACTCCCTCTCAAAGACCTACAACATGACCGGGTGGCGGATCGGTTTTGCCGTCGGGAACGCTGAGATCCTGGAGGGGCTGGGCCGGATCAAGACGAACCTGGATTCGGGGGTGTTCCAGGCGGTGCAGGAGGCCGGGATCGAGGCGCTCACGGGGCCCCAGGATTGTGTCGAGGCGATGCGGAAGACCTACCAGGAGCGGCGGGATGTCCTGGTGGAGGGGCTGCTCAGCCTGGGCTACCAGGTCGAGAAGCCTCAGGCGACCTTCTACGTCTGGATCGAGGTCCCCAAGGGCTTCACCTCCATGACGTTCACCGCCCACCTCCTCTCGAAGGCGGGGATCGTGACGACCCCGGGGGTCGGCTTTGGCCAGCACGGCGAGGGCTACATCCGGGCGGCGCTGACGGTGGATGTCTCCCGGATCAGGGAGGCGGTGGAGCGGCTGCGGAAACTCTGACATGGATCGGATCATCCTCCAAGGGATACGGTTCTACGGGTACCACGGGGCCACCGAGGCCGAGCGGGAACTCGGGCAGCGCTTCCAGGTTGATGTGGAGCTCCACCTTGACCTTCGTCGTGCCGGTGGGAGCGATACCCTTTCGGCCACGGTCAACTACGCGGAGGTCCATCAGGTGGTGGTGGAGGTGGGGACCAAGGAGCGCTTTCACCTGTTGGAGGCCTTGGCGGAGCGGATTGCCCGGATTCTCCTGGAGCGGTTCCCGGTGAAGGAGGTCAAGGTCCGGGCCTCGAAACCTTCCCCTCCCATCCAGGGGGAGCTTCAGCTGGTGGGTGTGGAGATCGTGAGGCCGTGAAGGAGGAGGCCTTTATCGGGATCGGCTCAAACCTGGGCGACCGCCTGGAGAATTGCCGGGAGGCCCTTCGCCGGCTCGAGGCGACGCCGGGGCTCCAGGTCCTCCGGCTCTCAGCCTTTTACGAGACGGAGCCGGTCCAGGCTGAGGGGGGCTGGTTTGTCAACGGGGTGGCGCTCCTGGAAACCTCCCTCGATCCCTTCGGGCTCCTCCGGGTCCTGAAGGGGATCGAGGTGGAGATGGGTCGGCCCATCATCCATGGGCCAGGGGCCCCCAGGACCGTAGATCTCGACCTCCTGCTGTACGGCTCCCTTGTCATCCGGACCCCGGAGCTTGTCCTTCCTCATCCGAGGATGCACGAGCGGCGCTTTGTGCTCCTCCCCCTCTCTGAGATCGCCCCGAAGGTTGAGCATCCCCTGTTAAAGCGGACTGCCCAGGAACTCCTGCAGAGCCTCCGAGATGCCTCTCAGGTCAGGCGGCTTCCGACGGCGGAAGCCTCCAGGTGAAGGCATGGGGATTGAGGTGTCCCAGATCCGTTACCTCGTGGTGGAAGGGCCCATCGGGGTGGGCAAGACCAGCCTGGCCGAGGCCTTGGCCGATCGCCTCAAGGGGAGGAAACTGTTCGAGAACCCTGAGGGGAACCCCTTTCTCCCCCTCTTCTACCAGGACCGCCGCCGCTACGCCTTCCAAACCCAGCTCTACTTTCTGCTCAACCGGTTCCGGCAGCAGCAGGAGCTTTTGCAGTTCGATCTCTTCACCCAGCGGGTGGTGAGCGACTACCTCTTCGCCAAGGACCGGATCTTTGCCATGCTGAACCTGGATGAGCAGGAGCTGGCCCTCTACGAGCGGCTCCATCCGATCCTGGAGGCCCAGGTGCCAAGGCCGGACCTGGTCCTGTACCTTCAGGCCTCAACGGATGTCCTCCTGGAGCGGATCGCCTTCCGGGGGAGGAGCTATGAGAAGGAGATTGAACGGGGGTACCTGGAGGAGGTGAACGCCGCCTACAACCACTTCTTCCTCCACTATCGGGAGAGCCCCCTCCTGATCGTGAACACCAACGAGCTGGATTTTGTCAAGCACAAGGAGGATTTCGAGGAGCTCCTGAAGCAGATCGCCGAGGTCAGGGCAGGCACCCACTACTACGTTCCGCTTGGATCCCGAGGGTAGGGACCGAGACGGGGAGACCCTTTAGCGGCCTGACGGGGAGGCGTTGGAGGCTCGGGACGCAAAACGGGAAGCGCCCGAAGCCTCACCCTGGCCTTCCTGGGGGGTCGTGGAACGGCGAGGAGCGGCCTTCCGGATCGGTTCCGGAAGGCCTTTTTTGTTGCCGACGGCTGATCCGTCCGGCTGCTGGCCGGTCATCGAGGAGGTGGATTGTGGCCGAGCAGAAGGTGACGACGGTCTCCTTGCAGGAGATGAAGGGGCGGGGTGAGAAGATCACCATGCTGACCGCCTACGATTACCTCACGGCGAGGTTCCTGGACCAGGCCGGGATCGAGGTCCTGCTGGTGGGGGATTCATTGGGGATGGTGGTCCTTGGCTATTCCACCACGCTCCCGGTCACCATGGAGGAGATGCTCCACCACGCCAAAGCGGTGGTCCGGGGGGTGAAAAGGGCCCTGGTCGTTGCCGACATGCCTTTCATGTCCTACCAGGCGAGCGTCGAGGAGGCCCTAAAGAACGCCGGGCGGTTCCTGAAAGAGGCAGGCGCCGGGGCGGTGAAGCTGGAGGGGGGAGGGGAGATTGCCGGGAAGGTCGCTGCCCTCGTGCAGGCGGGCATCCCTGTCATGGGTCATCTCGGCTTAACCCCCCAGCATGTCCACCGCTTGGGCGGCTTTAAGGTCCAGGGAAGATCCGCGGAGGCTGCTCTTCAGCTCCTCGACGACGCTCTGGCGTTAGAGGAGGCGGGGGCTTTCGCCATTGTCCTGGAGGGGATCCCTTCCGAGGTGGCCAGGCTCGTGACCGAGCGGCTCCAGGTCCCGACTCTCGGGATCGGGGCCGGACCCTTCTGCGATGGGCAGGTCCTGGTGATTCAGGATCTCCTCGGGCTCTACGAGACCTCGGCCCCGAGGTTCGTGAAGCCATACGCGGACCTCAAAGAGATCCTCCTGGAGGCTGTGGGGCGGTACAGGGAGGAGGTCAAGAGGGGGGTGTTTCCCGGGCCTGAACATGAGTACCGCCTGGCTGCCGCGGAGGCCAACGCCCTGGAGGGGATGCTCATGAAGTGGACCGAATCCCGGAAGCGGGCTGGTCGGTGAAGGAGGGATGAGGATGCAGGTGATCGAGTGCCCAGAGACGATGCAGAAACTTTCCAACCATCTCAGGCGGGAGGGGAAGAGCCTGGGGCTGGTCCCGACCATGGGGGCCCTTCATGAGGGCCATCTCTCCCTCTTGAGGAGGTGCCGGGGTGAGAACGATGTTTCGATCATGAGCCTTTTTGTCAACCCGGTCCAATTCGACAGGAAGGATGACCTCGACGCGTATCCCCGGGACTTCGAGGGGGATGTGAAGAAGGCCGAAGGGGTGGGGGTGGACATCATCTTTGCCCCAACCGCCGAGATGATGTACCCCGAAGGATACCAGACCTATGTGGAGGTGGAGGCCCTCACGAGACGGTGGGAAGGGGCCTCCCGACCCGGCCATTTCCGGGGGGTGGCGACGGTGGTGACGAAGCTCTTCACCATTGTGAAACCTGACCGGGCCTACTTCGGCCAGAAGGACTACCAGCAGGCCCTGGTCGTGAAGCGGATGGTCCGGGACCTGAACCTCGATCTGGAGGTGATCGTGCTTCCCACCGTCCGGGAAGGGGACGGGCTCGCCTTCAGCTCCAGGAACTGGAACCTGAATCCTGAGGAGCGGCGGGCGGCCCCCGTGCTGTTTAAGGCCCTCCAGTACGCTGAACAACGGGTAAGGGCCGGGGAACAGGAGGCCAAGGCGATCCTGGAGGGGATGCGGGAGATCATCGCGGCGGAGCCCTTGGCGAGGATCGACTACATCGCCTGTTGCCATCCCCTGACGTTAGAGCCTGTGGACCGGATCGAGGGATCGGTCGTCTTCCTCGTCGCCGTGTGGATCGGCAGGACCCGCCTGATTGACAACCTCCTCATTGAAGACGTTCTCCAGACCTGAAGCATCCGCATCAGGCTTGACAGTAGGATGAGGCGGGGGGTATCCTTAGGAGGTCCTTAAACGGCCACCCTGTCCTCGGATAGGGGGCTTTCTCTTTCACAGGCCTTCTCGTTCTGGCACCCCTCTGCAAGGCGTGGAAAGGAGGAACGATGCGCGGATCGTTGTGGAAGGTGATCATCGGCTGTTCTGGTATCCTTCCCCTCCTGCTGGGTATCCCGGTTGAGGCCCAGGTCGCACCAGGGAGGTCTGCCGATGGCGTGAAGGAGACGACCGGGGGTATTTCCTCCCCACTCCGCGCCCAGGCTGAACCAACGATTGAGGAGCCGGCGGGGCGGGGCGTCATCGCTCTCTCGCTCAAGGAGGCCCTCCAGCTGGCCCTCATGAACAACCTCGACATCGCCGTGGAAGGCTTCAACCCCCGAATCCGGGAGGCCGAGGTCGTCAGGGAGCAGGCCGCCTTTGACGTAAGCACCTTCGCCGAGGTGAGCGTGGGGAAGAGCGTGGCGTCGAGCCTGACCTTCAGCCCCTTCTCCAGCCCGGAGAACCGCCAGGACCAGGTGAACGCCAATGTGGGGGTCAAACAGCTCCTGCCGACCGGCACCAGCTATGAGGTCCGGGTGAACAACAACCGGCTGAACATCAACCCGCCGGGAACCGTGGCCTCCTTCGACCCGGCGATCCGCTCCACCGTCGGGTTGACCCTGGTCCAGCCGCTCCTCAAGAACTTCGGGATTGACGTGAACCGGACGAGGATCAATGTGGCCAGGAACAATCTGGGGATTGCCGAGGAGCAGCTTCGGGCGAGGGCAAACGAGGTGATCGCCAGCGCCCAGGGGGCTTACTGGGATCTGGTGGCCGCCATTGATAACCTGAAGGTGCAGCAGCAATCCCTTCGGGTAGCCCAGGAGCTGGTCAACCTCAACAAGGCCCGGGTGCGGGCGGGGGTGGCGGCCCCTGTGGAAGTGACGCAGGCCGAGGCCGAGGTGGCAGCCCGGACGCAGGATGTGATCATCGCCCAGAAGGGGGTGAAGGATGCCGAGGATCGGTTGAAGCTCATCCTGAACCCTCCTGATAAGGATCGGGTGTGGGATCTGGTGATCACCCCGACGGACAAACCCCCTTTTGAGGTCGCCGAGGTCAACCTGGTCGAGAGCATCCGGGAGGCGTTGGAGCGACGGCCCGAGCGGAAGCAGGCCGAGCTGAACGTGGCGAATGCCGACCTGAACTTCCGGCTGGCCAGAAACCAGCTCCTGCCCAAGCTGAACTTCCAAGGGGGGGTCGGGGTGGACCTCCTGGAGCATCGGTATGAGAGCCCGGGCTACAATTACGCGGCAGGCCTCGTGTTCGAGGTGCCCATCGGGAACCGGGCTGCCCGGGCCGACCTCCTCCGGGCGAAGCTAGCGGTGGATCAGGCCAGGGTGGCCCTTCAGAATCTGGACCGGGCCATCACCACAGAGGTTCGGGAAGCGGTGCGCCGGATTCAGGCGGCGGCGGAGGTGGTGGTCGCCAGCCGGGCCGGGCGGAAGCTGGCCGAGGAGCAACTTCGGGTCGAGCAGAAGCGACTGGAGGCCGGGGTCTCGACGACCTTTAACGTCCTCCGGCTCCAGCGGGACCTGGTCGATGCCCAGTTTCGGGAGATCAGGGCCATCACCGAGTACAACAAGGCCCTGGCAAACCTGGAGCGGGTGAAGGGGACGATCCTGGAGAAATACGGACTCCAGTTCTAGGAGGAGGGAGGATGAGATCCATGGGAAGGGGGTTGGTCCTGGGGGTGCTCTTTTCCGCGGTCCTCTTGAAGGCCGATGTCCTCTTGGCGGATGTCCTCTACGAGACCGATGTTCGGATCAAGGACGCCCTCGTCCGGGGGACCATCGAGATTGACCAGCACCAGAGGGTTTCCTTGAAGAATGCGATGAGGAGGGAGGAGCTCACGGCCACCCGCACGGTCACGACGCGGCGGGGGGCCCGGTACGCCCGGGAACTGCACCGGGTGATCCTCCGGCGTCTCGACAAAGGGGTGACCTATGAGGTGGATCTGAAGGGGGGGACCTATAAGGAGGAGCGCCTCGACGACGAACTCCACAGGAAGGAGAGGGAGATCGCCCAGGCGGAGGAGGCCCTGGGGACCATCCGCGAGGGCGGGACCCGCCCCCTGCGGGTTTCCGTCGAGCCAACGGGGGAGACGAAGCTGTTGAACGGGTATCCCTGCCGCCGCTACCGTTTGACCGCCGAGCTGGAGGCCCAATCCCCCCGGGGTGGCCTCCTCCAGGTCTATACCATGACCTGGGACCTCTGGATAACCGACGAGACGGAATGGTCCAGGGAGATCCGAGCCCTCGATCAGAAGGTGGCCGAACGGACCGGGGAGGACGGACCTCTCCTGGAGCGGCAGATGCGGATCTTCGAGCGAAGGGGAGATCTCTTCGCCAAGTTCAGCCTGGCTTACCTCCGTCTGGAGCAGGAGCAGCGGAAGCTGAAAGGCTTCCCCATGAAGTGGGAGCAGATCCTCTCCGGGCCGATCGGGACGGGTTCCCCGGGGACCCTCTTTCACCTCACAGGTGAGGTCACCAGGCTTGACCTGGGGCCCTTGCAGGAGGCTGAATTCGAGCTCCCCCCCGGCCTTACCAAGATCGGCATGTAGGGGCGCTGTTTGCCCTGCCCTTTGATCCGGCGGATAAGGCCTGGTCCTTACGGTCAGATCCGGCTCCATGATCATCAACGAGATCTTCTACAGCATCCAGGGTGAGTCCTCCTATGCGGGACGCCCCTGCGTCTTCATCCGCCTCACCGGCTGTCCCCTTCGCTGTACCTACTGCGATACCCAGTACGCCTTTTACGAAGGCCGGAAGATGACCGTTGATGAGGTGTTGGAGGCCATCAGGGTCTACAGGTGTCCGCTGGTGGAGATCACCGGGGGGGAACCCCTGGCCCAGAGGGAGGTGTATCCGTTGATGGAGCGCCTCCTGGAGGAAGGCTATGAGGTTCTCCTGGAGACGAGCGGGGCCCTCGATGTCAGCCGGGTGCCCAAGGGGGTTGTCAAGATCATGGATCTGAAGTGCCCTGGGAGCGGGGAGGTGCACCGGAACCGGCTTGGGAACCTCCGGTACCTCTCGCCGAGGGATGAGGTCAAGTTCGTCATCGGCGATTACCGGGATTACCTCTGGGCAAAAGGGGTTTTAGAGCAGCATGGGCTACCCGAACGGTGTCAGGTGCTGTTCTCCCCCGTCTTTGGTCGGCTCGACCCGGAGGAGCTGGCCGAGTGGATCCTAAAGGACCATCTCCCCGTCCGGTTGCAGCTTCAGCTCCACAAGTACATCTGGGGCCCCGATGTGAGAGGCGTATAGGTCAGGATGGATGAGAGGATCTACGACGAGGTGCTGGCGTTTATCGCCGATCCTCAAAGAGGCTCGTTTGACGATCTGGCGTTAGAGGTCTTCGAGTTCCAGTTCCGAAGGAACGAACCGTACCGGCGCTTCTGCGAGAGGCGGGGGAGGACGCCGGACACGGTTACCCACTGGAGGGAGATCCCTGCCGTCCCCACCTCGGCCTTTAAGGAGCTGGATCTTGTCTGTGGCCCGCCGGAGAAGGTCTTCCTGACCAGTGGGACCACCCAGGGGGCCGGGAAACGGGGTCGGCACGGCTTCCCCCGCCTGGCGCTCTACCATGCCTCCCTCCTCCCCACCTTTCAAACCTTCCTCCTGCCCGATGGGGCGAGGCTCCGGATGGTGATCCTGACGCCCCCTCCCCAGGCGCTACCTGCCTCTTCGCTGGTCCACATGCTGGAGGTTGTTCGGGGAACATTCGGGGCCGAGGGGAGCGGGTATTTCATCGACGGGGAAAGGCTGCAGTTTGAGCGGCTTTTGGCCGAGCTGGATCATGCCTCGGAGACCGGGGACCCCCTTTTCCTTTTGGGGACAACGTTCAGCTTCGTTCATCTCTTCGACCGCTGTCTGACCCAGGGCCTTCGCTTCCATCTCCCTCCGGGAAGTCGGGTGATGGACACGGGCGGGTCCAAGGGGCGGTCACGGGAGATCACCGCCCCCGAGCTGTACCGCCTCTGCTGGGACCTTCTCGGCATCCCCGACCCTTTCGTCGTGAACGAGTACGGCATGACGGAGATGGGCTCCCAGTTCTATGATAACAGCCTCAGGAATTATGTCCGGGGGATTCAGGAAGCTCGCTCCAAGGTCGGTCCGCCCTGGGTCCGAACGCTCGTCATGGACCAGGAGCTCCAAGAAGAGGTCCCATCAGGGGGAATTGGGCTCCTCCGACACTTTGATCTGGCCAACGCTGGGTCGGTCATGGCGATCCAGACCGAGGACCTGGGGTGCCGGATCGGTTCTGGGTTCGAGGTGATCGGGAGGGCCCGAGGGGCCGAGGCCCGGGGCTGTTCCTTAGCATTAGAGGAGCTTTTGAGCCTTCGATGATCATCCCTGGGGCGTTTCTGCCAGAGTCCGTGAAGACCGACGGGGTGACCCGCCTTGACATCGGCGGGATCGTCGTGGAGGCACCGGTCCTTACGCCTCTTCACCTCTCCAAGACCATCGAGAGCATCACCGAGACCAGGGACCGGTCCCTGGCCCACCGCCCGGTCCACACGATTCTCACATCCCTGGATCGGGTCATCACCCTCTGGCTTGACCCTGCCTATCCGCTGAGGAAGCTGGCTGAGGAGGTCCTGCCCGCCACCACCCGCCTCTCCCGGGAGATGATCGCTTATGGCCTCCCGACTGTCCTCGAGGGCTACCGGAAGGATCATCTGGTCCGGGTCCTGGGAGAGGAGCTGGGCGATCCCCTTTTCCTGGACGAATTCCGCCCCACTGCCTTCGGGAAAAGCCGGGCCTTTGGTCCGAGGCTTGTCACCTGTCTCCTTGCTGGGAACATCCCCGCTTTAGTCGCTCCCGGCCTGGTCTTTGCCCTCCTGGCGAAGTCCGCCGTCCTGATCAAATCCTCCTCCGATGAGCCCATCTTCCCGCCCCTCTTCGCCCGCTCCATCGCCGAGGTTGACCCTGAGCTGGGGGGATGCCTGGCCGTCGCTTGGTGGAGAGGGGGAGAGGAACCGTTGGAAGCCCTTGCCTTCGCCCGCTCCGATGTGGTTGTCGTCTACGGGAGTGACGCGACCCTGGCAGCCATCAGGGGAAGGGTCAGGGGGCGCTTTATCGGCTACGGCCATCGCCTGAGCTTCGGCGTGATCGGGCGTGAGGCCCTCCCGGATCTTCATGGGATCGCCAGGAGGGCAGCCTACGATGTTGCCCTGTTTGATCAGCAGGGCTGCCTCTCGCCGCACCTTTTCTATGTCGAGGAGGGAGGAGTCGCCTCCCCGAAGGCCTTTGCCCGGGCCTTGGCCGAGGCGATGGAGGGGGTGGAGCGGTACCTTCCCCGGGGAAGACTCACGCCGGAAGAGGCTTCAGCGATCCACCAGCTCCGGGGGGCCTGCGAGTTCAGAGGGATTGCCGGGGAAGAGGTGGAGGTGTATGCGGAGGAGGGGACGGGCTGGACGGTGATCTACGAGGAGGACCCCACCTTCCTCCCTTCTTGTCTCAACAGGACGGTCCGGGTGAAGCCCATTAAGGATCTCGAGGAGATTGTTCAGCTTGTTGCCCCTTACGCCCCGAACCTTTCGGCCGTCGGCGTCGCCGCCCCTCCCGACCGGTTGCTGCCTTTGGCCGACGCATTAGGAAGGCTTGGTGTAAATCGGATCTGCCCGGTGGGGAGGATGCAGCATCCGCCAACGGGCTGGCACCACGACGGCCGCTTCCGGATCCTGGACCTCTTGCGATGGGTCGATCTGGAAGAAGTGGGTGGTGGGTGGTAGGTGGTGGGTAGTGATCTACCAACTACCCACTTCCTTACCAACTCTACGACGATGGATCAACTGGAGCAGGACTTTCGCCGCTACGTCTGCCAGACGTCCGATGAGCCCTTCGGGATCACCGTCGAGCGGGCAGAGGGGTGTACCATCATCGCCAAGGATGGCAGGCGTTACCTTGACTTCCTCGCAGGGATCGGCGTGGCCAACATCGGCCACACGAATCCCGTCGTGGTGCAGGCGGTGAGGGACCAGGCCGAAAGGTATCTGCATGCGATGGTCTATGGCGAGTTCATCCTGACCCCGCAGGTTGAGCTGGCCAGGCTCCTGGCCGAGGTCACCCCTGAGCCTTTGTCGGTCACGTACTTTACCAACAGCGGGGCCGAGGCCGTCGAGGGGGCGCTAAAGGTGGCCAGGAAATACACCAGACGTCAGGGGATCGTGGCCTTCGAGGGGAGCTACCACGGCGGAACCCTGGGGGCCTTCTCAGTCATCGGAAATGAGGTGTATCGCAAGCCCTACGAGCCCCTCCTTCCAGGGGTCCGCCTCCTCCCCTTTGACGACCGGGGAGCGCTTGAGACGATTGATGAGACGGTCGCAGCAGTGATTGTTGAGCCGATCCAGGGGGAAGGGGGCGTCATCGTCCCAAGCGATGGATTCCTCACGGCCCTCCGAAGACAGTGCGATGAGGTTGGGGCCCTGCTCATCTTTGATGAGGTCATGACGGGCTTTGGTCGGACGGGAAGGCTCTTCGCCTTCGAGCACTGGGGGGTCGTGCCGGACCTTCTGGTCATGGCCAAGGCGATGGGAGGGGGGATGCCCCTTGGCGGGTTCATGGGGCGGCCGGAGGTGATGAGGACCCTTGCCGTTGATCCCCCGCTGACGCACCTCACCACCTTTGGCGGCCACCCGGTCTCCTGTGCCGCCGGGCTGGCGGCCCTTCGCTACCTGCTCACGCACCGCCTGCCCGAGCGGGCTGAGGCGATGGGGGGAAGGCTCCAAGCCGGGCTTCAGAGGCTGACTCGAATGGGGGGGGTAGTGGAGGTCCGGGGGAAGGGGCTCCTCATCGGCCTGGAGCTGGAAGGTCCTTCCCTGGCGAGGGCCTTTGCCCGCTTCTGCCTGGAGGCGGGGCTCCTCCTCTGCTCGACGATCCACGCCGACCAGGTGATCCGTCTCGCCCCTCCCCTGGTAGTCACCCCTTCCGAAATCGACCAAGCCCTGGCGATCATGGAGGAGGCTCTCCGCCGGGCCCTCCCTTGAGGGGTGGAGACGGGACTGTTCCGAACAGCCGTTGATTTCCCTTGACATGGAGAGAAGAGGGGGAGTAGGAGGGAAGCATCGGAGCTTATCCCCCGGGGCAGGAGGAGAGGGTTCATGACGAAGGGTGGAATCCACTGGATCGTGTACGGCGATGGGTGGCTCCAGGTCAGGCTCCCGGAGCGGACAAGGGTCTTGAAGCCGCCCGAACCGCTTCCGCCCCTTCGGGATCCTGCCCGAGCCCTCCGGGAGGCCCTCCAGGCCCCGATTGATCATGAGCCCCTCCGCAAGCTCGTCGGACCCAAAGCCCAGGTCACCATCGCCTTCGATGACCCGGTCATGCCCATTGCCCCGATGGAGCCTCAGGATTTTCGCGAGCTGGCCGTCGGCATCCTCTTCGAGGAGCTGGAGGCGGCAGGGGTCCCCCGCTCTCGGATCCGCCTGGTCTGCGCCAACGCCCTCCACAGGAAGTGGACGGCCAGGGAGCTGACGACGATCCTCGGTCCGAAGCTCCCGTATGTCTTAAGCCCAGGCCATCTCTTCTGCCATGATGCCGAGGACGCCGAGGCCATCGTCCACCTCGGGGAGACGGAGCGGGGCTTTGAGGTTGAGGTGAACCGGGTGGTGACGGACTCGGATCTCCTGATCTATCTCAGCCTGCCCGTGACCCCCTTTAACGGGGGGTGGA
This sequence comes from uncultured bacterium, assembly GCA_964535215.1. GTDB lineage: Bacteria > Methylomirabilota > Methylomirabilia > Methylomirabilales > JACQHM01 > JACQHM01. The sequence goes on along the minus strand of CAZHST010000019.1, from coordinate 44,674 downwards.
AGTCCATTGTCGTAGGTTTAGGGACCTGGCGGAGCATCCGGCAGCACCACCGCCCCTTCCCCTTCGCTTCCGGGAAGTCCACCATGGATCACCGGAAGTCCTCGTTCCAGAAGCTTCTGAACGAGATGGGTCAGGTCGTGGAGCGGGCCCTGGCTGCCAAAGGGCGAAAGCTCTTCCAGATTGAGTGTGTCCTGAATAACGCCGAGCCCGGGGAGCCGATCGGGATCTTCGCCGGGTCGGTGGATGGGGCCCATGCCGAGGCCCTGAAGCTTATGGAACGGCAGCAGGTACTCCCTGTGCAGGGGCAGTCGGATGTCCTGATCTACGGCGTCCCGAACCGGGAGCACTACTCGAAGCTTTCCCTCATGAACCCGATCCACGTCCGGAACTGGGGCCTCTCCTACAGCTTCGGCCGCTTTCGGAACAAGCCCCTGGTCCGGCAGGGAGGGATCCTGATCCTGGTCAACCCCTGCCTCCGCCAGTTCCACCCAATCCACCAGCCCTCCTATATCGAGCTGTTCGAGAAGGTCCTTCCCTACCTCCGGGATCCTGTGGAGATCTGGGACACCTACGCCGAGGACTACGCGAGGCGCCCCGAGTATATCCATAGATACCGTCATGCCTATGCGTATCATGGCGCCCACCCGTTGATCCTCTATGGGCAGGGGCTCTACGCCATGCGGCATCTCGGGGCCGTCTTCATCGCCGGTGCCAGAGACCCCGAGGTGGCGACCCGCCTGGGCTTTGAGCCGTTCCCGACCGTCGAGGCGGCGATAAGGGAAGCGGAGGCACGCCTTGGGCAGGGGTGCTCCATCACCTATGCCCCTCGACCGCCGGAGTACATCTGCGAGGTCCTGTGAAGGTCTGCTCTTGACAGTAGTGCAGTTTTGTGCAACTCTTCCAGAAAACCCTTGTGAGGGGGGAGCGATGGAAGGGAGCAGGCAGACAAGCGCCATTGAGCAGATCCTGGAAGGGCTAAACGAGGAGCAGGGGAAGGCGGTCACCCACGGGGAGGGGCCCCTCCTCATCATCGCGGGGGCTGGGACGGGGAAGACCGCCGTCATCACCCGGAGGATCGCTTATCTCATTGCGACAAAGCAGGCGAGGCCGGAGGAGATCCTGGCCCTGACCTTCACCGAGAAGGCGGCCGAGGAGATGGCCGAGCGGGTGGATATCCTCGTCCCCTACGGTTTTGCCGATGTGTGGATCTCCACCTTCCATGCCTTCGGCGACCGGGTCCTGCGGGAAAATGCCCTGACCTTAGGCCTGCCCCCGGACTATCAGCTCCTCACCGCAGCGGAGCAGGTTATCTTCATGCGGGAGCACCTCTTCGAGTTCCCCCTGGACTATTACCGCCCCCTGGGAAACCCCTTGAAGAACCTGAAAGGGATCATCACCCTGATCAGCCGGGCCAAGGACGAGGATGTGACGCCCGAGGAGTACCTGGCCTTTGCCGAAAGGCTGGTGAAAGAGGTAGAGGCCCATCCCGAGGACAAGGCCCTGGAAGAGCGGGCCAGGCAGCAGAGGGAGTTGGCCCTGACCTACCAGAAATACCAGGAGCTTCTCCATGCCGAGGGGAAGCTGGACTTTGGCGATCTGATCACCTTAACCCTGAAACTCTTCCGGGAGCATCCCCTGACCCTCCGACGCTACCAGGAGCGGTTCCGCTACATCCTGGTCGATGAGTTTCAGGACACGAACTTTGCCCAGCTCCAGCTGGTAAAGCTCCTGGCGGCCAAGCATCGGAATCTGACCGTCGTGGGGGATGATGACCAGTCCATCTTCCGGTTCCGCGGGGCCGCCTTTTCCAACATCCTGGCCTTCCTGAGGGAGTATCCTGACGCCCGGCAGATCATCCTCTTCGAGAACTACCGCTCGACCCAGAAGATCCTGGATGCGGCCTACCGCCTGATCCAGCAGAACAACCCGGACCGGCTGGAGGTCGAGACGGGGATTGACAAGCGCCTGATCGCGAAAAACGCCGATGGCCCTCCGATCCACTACAAGGTCTTCCAGACCTACGAGGATGAGGCCGATTGGGTCGCCGAGCAGATCGGTGAGAAGCTGGCCTCGAAACAGTATGCCTCTAAGGATTTTGCTATCCTGGTCCGTCGGAACGCTGACGCCGATCCCTTTATCCGGTCCTTGAACATGAGGGGGATCCCCTGGAGGTTCTCGGGGGCCCGGGGCCTCTACAGCCGGGAGGAGATCCGGACGGTGATTGCCTTCCTTCGGGCCGTGGCCGATCCCTTTGATTCCAAGAGCCTTTACCAGTTGGCCGCCTCCGAGATCTACCGGATGCCGGCCTTTGACCTGACCATCCTGAACGCTTATGCGGCCAGGAAGCACCGGAGCCTCTATGAGGTGTTGAAGAGACTCCAGCAGGGGGATCTCGAGGATGGGCCAGAGCTTTCCCACCTCTCGGAAGGGGGACGGGTGGCAGCGGCACAACTGGTTGCAGACCTGGACCGCTATCTGGAGAAGGCCGTTCAGGAGCCGACGGGGAACGTCCTCTACGAGTACCTGATGGAGCGGCCCGGCTACGCGAAAAGGCTTGTCCACTCCTCCTCGTATCTGGATCATCAGAAGGTGGCAAACATCGCCAGGTTCTTCGAGATCGTCCGGCGGTTCGGGGAGATTGCCCCCTACGATCGGGTCGCCCACTTCGTCGAGCACCTGGACCAGTTGATCGAGGCCGGCGATGACCCGGCGACGGCCGAGGCGGATGCTGAGGAAGATGCCGTCAATGTCTTGACCCTTCATAAAGCAAAAGGCCTGGAGTTTGCGGTGGTCTTCCTGGTGGGCCTGGTCCACAACCGCTTCCCCTCACCGGACCGGGGCGATCCGATTCCGCTCCCCGATGAGCTGATGAAAGATATCCTGCCGAAGGGAGACTTCCACCTGGAGGAGGAGCGCCGCCTCTTCTACGTGGGGATGACAAGGGCCAAGCGGGAGCTGTACTTGACAAGGGCCAGGGACTACGGCACGAAGCGGGAGTGGCGGCCGAGCCCGTTCATTGGAGAAGCCCTGGACCTGCCCAAACTCCCCGAGGAACCGGTGAGGGCCTCGGATCTTGCCGCCATCGGCCGAAGTGCCCCGCTTCCCAACCCCGCTCAGGATGGACGCCATGCCATCCCCGACGATCAGCCTTTGGAGCTTTCCCACTACAAGGTGGACGATTACCTCACCTGCCCCTTAAAGTACTGGTTCACCCACATCCAGCGGATGGACCGGATCCTCCGGCGCCACCACACCGTCGTCTACGGTTCGGCCATCCACCAGGCCGTTCGGGAGTATAACCTCCGGAAGAGCCGGGGGGAACCGATGACCCTGGAGGAACTCCACCAGGTCTTCGAGCGGTCCTGGATCAACGAGGGGTTCCTCTCCAGGGCCCACGAGGAGGAGAGGCTTCGGGCCGGGAAGGAAGCCCTCGCCCGCTTCTACGAGTACGCCGAGCACTCACCAGACGTCCCGACCTACGTCGAGCGGAAGTTCCGGTTCAGGCTTGGGAACGACTCGGTCATCGGCTACTGGGACCGGGTAGACGAGCGGGACGGGGAGGTTGTCATCATTGATTACAAATCCTCGGAGGTCCGGGACCAGAAGAAGGCCGACGAGGAGACGAGGCAGAGCCTCCAGCTGGCGATCTACGCCATCGCGTACCGGGAGCGGTTCGAGAAGCTCCCCGACCGGGTGGAGCTGCACTTCCTGACCCCGTGGGGGGTCCTGATCGGCCGGGCCGTGAAGAAGCCGAGGGATCTTGAAAAAACCGTCGAGAAGATTAGGCAGGCGGCTTCAGGCATCCGCTCAGGCCAGTTCCCCGCCACCCCTTCTGAGTGGACCTGCCGCTTCTGCGCCTACAACAGCATCTGTCCTGCCACCGCCTACCGGGAGATCGAGGGGTGAGGGGAGAAGCCGTTCGGAGGAAACCCAAAACCTTTGACACCCGGGGGTGTCGTCGAGAAAAGTATCCTTGCCGTCAGGTGAGGAGGATGGGAAGCAAAGCCATAAACCTTTTGGAGGCAAGGGAGGAAGGCATGAAGCATGGTACTGAAGGGCGATCCGGGGATCTCAGGAGGAGGCTTAAGGATGGGCTGCCATACGCCGTGGTGGGGGTCGTGGTTGCTCTGGCGTTCACCCTTTTCTTCCCCGCGGCGGCGAGGGCCTTTGAGCTGGAGGAGGTGACCATTGCCGAACTCCAGGAGGGGATGCGGACCGGCAAGTATACGGCCCGTTCAATCGTCGAGCTGTACCTGAAGCGGATTGAGGAGATTGATCGGCAGGGGCCAGCCCTCAAGTCGTTTCTGGAGGTGAACCCCGAAGCGTTGTCCATCGCCGATCAACGGGACCAGGAACGCCGCCAGGGGAAGGTTCGCGGTCCGCTCCACGGCATCCCCATCCTGCTCAAGGACAATATCGACACGGCCGATCGGTTGCACACCACCGCCGGCTCCTACGCCTTGGAAGATGTGCCCGTGAAGCGGGATGCCTTTGTGGTCCAGAAGCTCCGGGAGGCGGGGGCCATTATCCTGGGGAAGGCCAATATGAGCGAGTGGGCCTACTTCCGCTCCACCCGGGCCTCCAGCGGCTGGAGCGCCCGGGGGGGGCAGACCAAGAACCCCTACATCCTGACCCGCAGTCCGTGTGGGTCCAGCTCCGGTTCGGGGGCGGCGGTGGCCGCCAACCTGGTTCCGGTGGCCCTGGGCACGGAAACGGATGGCTCCATCGTCTGTCCCTCGGCCGCTAACTCCCTTGTGGGAATCAAGCCCACGCTGGGGTTGGTCAGCCGATCCGGGGTCATCCCTGGCGCTCCCAGTCAGGATGTTGTCGGGCCCATGGCCCGCACCGTGGCCGATGCGGCGACGGTGCTCGGGGTGCTGACCGGCGTGGACCCGCGGGATCCCACGACCGAGGCGTCCCGGGGAAAGGCCTACACGGATTATACCCAGTTCCTCGACCCCAACGGTCTGAAGGGGGCCCGGATCGGCGTGGCCCGCAACTACTTTGGCTACCACGAAAAGGTCGATGCCCTCATCAACCGGAGCATCGAGGTGATGAAGAAGCAGGGGGCCATTATCGTGGATCCGGCCAACATCGAGACGGCGGGACAATTCGGGGGATGTGAGGTGACCATCTTCCTGTATGAGTTAAAGGCCGGTCTCGCCAAGTATCTCCAGGAACGGTCGTCCACAGGACCCCAGACGCTCAAGGATCTCATCGCGTTCAATGAGCAACACCGGGATAAGGAGATGCCCTACTTTGAGCAGGAGTTCTTCAAGCTGGCGGAGGAGAAGGGAGGCCCCTTGACGGATCCGGCCTATCTGAAAGCCCGGGAGGAATGCCGCAGGCTGGCCGCCACAGAAGGGATTGACGCCACCTTGAGGAAATACAACCTGGATGCGATTGTGGCCCCTACCCTGGGCCCGATCATGCCGATTGACCTGGTTCTGGGGGATCACCTGCTGCCGGCCTGGGCCACGAAACATTGGGCACCCTCGGTCGCGGCCGCCGCCGGGTATCCCCATATCACGGTCCCGGCCGGCTATCTTTTCGGCATCCCCATCGGGATTTCCTTCATTGGCGGAGCCTGGAGTGAGCCAACGCTCATCAAGCTCGCGTATGCGTTTGAACAGGCGACCCGGTACCGGAGACCACCGCAGTTTCTCCCCACTGACCCGACGCCGTAGGTGGGCTTGACGGGCAAAACACCCATCTGAGGTCACCGCCTTCACCCCCTGGGGGTGGAGGCGTTCTTTTTGCTGAAGGAGGGTGAGCCATCTTAAAGATCGGGATGGATCTAGACGACATCCTGACCGAGTCCTTGCCAGGCTACCTGGAGGAATTCGCCGGCTCCTTCGGCATCCGGATTCCTCTTGAAGAGGCGGCCTGGGACCTCCCCAGACGGTTCCCCGAGATCCCCGATGAGGCCTGGGGGCGCTTCTTCAACCGGTTGGAGGAAGAGGGCTTCCTGGAGCGCCGTCCCCTCCTTCCGGGGGCGAAGGCCACGGTGGAAGCCCTCCGGCAGGCCGGTCACCGGCTCTACATCGTCACCGGCCGCCTCCCCCAACATGGGGAGGTCACCCGACGCTGGTTGGAGAAGCAGGGGCTCCTTTCCTGTTTCGAGGCGATCTTCTACAAGGATACGGAGTTGGTAAGCGAGTACAAGAAGAAGACCGTCACGGAGCTTAAGCTTCAGGTCTTTGTAGAGGACGAGCTCTCCGTGGCCCTCGCCCTGGCCGAGCTCCCCGTCTGTGTCCTCCTCTTTGACAAGCCCTGGAACCAGGGTTCTCTTCCTTCCGGCGTCCGGCGGATCCACTCTTGGGGGGAAGCCCTAGCGGTCATCGCCGCCCTCGACAGTTGACAGGTGGGCATTGAAGTATTAAAATGCATCATAACCCACCAGGAGGTGATGGGCCGTGAGGACGACTGTCGAGATCACCGATGAGCAGCGGGCGGCGCTCTTAGCATTAGCGGCTAAGCGGGGCCTCAGGGGCTACTCTGCTATCATCCAAGAAGCCATCGACTTCTATCTGAAGGCGGTCGAGAAAGGACAGGCCAGGATGAAGGCATCCCTGAAGCTTCAAGGGATCTTAACGGATGAGCAAGCAGAGAAGATGAGGAAGGAGATCCAGGGTTTATGGACCAAATGGCGAGCGGGGTAGTCCTGGATACAGATGTTGTGATAGACTTTCTCAACAACAAGGAGCCATCGGTTGGGGTGGTTAGGATGCTCATCGAAGTTAACAAAGCCTTCATCACGGCCGTTAATGCCTATGAGCTCTGGGCTGGGGCCAAAGCCCTTCCACTCAAGCGAAGGCTGGACGACTTATTTGAAGACATTGAGTGTTTATCTCTGACCCTCGATGCCGCCAAGAGGGCCGGAGAGATTGCGGTGCGGTTGCGGCAGCAGGGGAAGGAGATTGGGGCAGGGGACTCTTTGATCGCTGGAATCTGCCTTTCACGGAATCTTCCGCTTCTCACCCGCAACGTTGAGCCCTTCGGCCGGATCAAAGGCCTCAAAGTTCTCTCCCCTCATGCGTTAGCGGGAAAGGTTTCATGAAGCTCAAGGCCCGCTCCAAAGCCAGCATTGAATTCCTCACGAAGGTCATGGCCATGGAGGAGATGAGGGGGAGCGGATGGGTGACAACCTGAAGAAATATTTCAATCTGGAAGGACGGGTGGCGATCGTCACGGGGGGGAGTCGGGGGATCGGCTTTGCGATTGCCGGGGCGCTGGCCGATGCCGGGGCCTGGATCGTCATCGCCAACCGGAGTGAGCGGGAGGGACAGGAGGCGGCCAGGAAGCTCGTCGAGGCCGGGGCCAAGGCCCTTGCCGTTCCAACGGATGTCTCCGAGAAAACCTCCGTCGAACAGATGGTCCAGAAGGTCCTTCAGGAGTGGGGGAGGATTGACATCCTGGTAAACAATGCCGGGATCGTGGTCCGGGGGCCTGTGGAGGCGATCTCCGAGGAGGACCTGGATCGCCAGTATGCCATCAACCTCAAGGGTCTCTATCTGACCAGCGTTGCCGTTGGGCGGCCCATGAAGGAGCGGAGGAAGGGGAAGGTCATCAACATCTCCTCGGTGATCGCGGTCATGGCCCTTCCCGAGCGGGGCTTCTATTCGGCCACCAAGGCCGCCGTCTCCCAACTGACCCGGGCCTTTGCCCTTGAGTGGGCCCCGTACCACATCAACGTGAACGCCATCGCCCCCGGGACGATCAGAACCGATCTGAACCGGGCCTACTTTGAGGCCCACCCTGAGGAGGCCAGGCGGCTCGCCGATGCCATCCCGTTGAAGCGGCTTGGGGTCCCCCAGGACGTGGCCCCGCTGGCGATCTATCTGGCCTCCGATGCCTCCGATTATGTCACCGGCCAGACCTTCCTGGTGGACGGGGGCTGGTCTGCCGTGTAGAGGCCCCATCCCGTGAAGGACCCCCTGCCCCAGCCGGTCGTCGAAGAGGCCCCACCGTTCGAGATGGCCTATGTCTCCCGGGTCATCGTCCTGTTCTGCCTGGGATGGGCGGTGGTCTACGCGGACCGGACGGTCCTTTACCCGATGCTCCCGGTGATCGGCAGGGAGTTCCGGCTCTCGGGGGCGGAGATGGGGGGGATCACCAGCGCCTACTTCCTGTTCTACACGACGGCCCAACTGACCTCCGGGCTGCTGGGGGATCGGTTGGGGCTGAAGCGGGTCCTGGTCCTCTTCTCCTTTGTGGCGGCGATCGGGATCGGGGCCATCGGGCTTTTCGCGGGGAGTTACCTCACCTTGATCACCTTCGTGGCCCTCCATGGGGTTGGGGTGGGAGCCTACTATCCGATGGCCTACAGCCTGACCATGTATACGGTCCCGCGCAGGATGCGGGGCTTCAGCTCGGCCATCATCGGCTCCGGCATGTCCGTGGGCCTGGCCGCAGGATTGGCCCTGGCTGGCCCCCTCTACCATGGGGCGGGAAGCTGGCGCTTCCCTTTTCTCGTCCTGGCCGTTCCGACGTTCCTCGTTGCTGCGGTGTATCACCGGCTGATCCGGGATGTCCGGTCCCCTGCCAGGAGGAACCCCTCGATCCTGGCCGTGCTGAAGGATCGGGACCTCCTCTGCTTGAACGCGGCCGGGTTCTGCTCCCTCTACGGGTACTGGGTGACCCTGATCTGGGGGCCGACCTTCTTCCAAACCGAGCGGGGGCTGGGCCTCACGGCCTCGGGGGTCTATACGGGGCTCATCGCCCTGGCTGCCATCCCGGCGAGTTTAGCGGCCGGTCGGCTCACCGATCGGGTCGGGAGGAAGCGTCTGACCCTGGTCCTCTTCCCCCTGGCGGCGACGAGCATCTTCGCCCTGGCCCATGTCAGAAGCCAGCTGGGCCTCATCCTGGGTCTCCTGGCCTACGGGCTCTTCGGGAAGCTTGCCTGGGATCCGGTGGCCATCGCCTGGGTTGGCGATCGGGTCCTGGCCACAAAACCTGAGGCTATGGGAACGGCCATCGGTGTCTTCTCCTTTATCAGCGTCCTCTCGGCCATTGTCGCACCGGTTATCACCGGCTGGATCAGGGATCTGACGGGTTCGTTGACCGGGGGATTCTACCTCGGGGCGATGGTGGCCCTTTTGGGGTTCTTCTTCGCCCTGGTCCCGGGTGAGACCATCAAACGGTGAGGAAGGGAAACATGGTTCGTGGAAGCCAGGAGCTTCGCCAGATCCTTTCCCGGATTGACGGGAGAGGGTACAAGGCGTATCAGGACATCAAAGGGGTCTACGACTTCGGCGAGTATCTCCTCTCCATTGATCATGTCCAGGGGGATCCTTTCGCCGCCCCTTCCCGGGTCAGCGTCAGGGTCAGGATGGCCCAGGCCGCCTTTCCTCAAGACCTGTATGCGAACAAGATCAGAAAGATCGCCCTGGGGGATTTTCTGGCCAGGGCCTTCGATCGGGCCATTGATGAGGTGATCAAGGGGAGGCGGGGGACGGGCCGGAGCGGCCTCTTCATGATTGATGCCGGCGGCCAGGAGGTCCTGGAGCGGAACGCCGTCGTCGTTGAGACGGACTTCCTGGAAGCCCGGTTTGTCATGGGCCTCCCTGCCGCCGGGAGGACTATCCTGGGAAGGCAGGCGGAAGAGATGTTCTTTCAGGAGCTTCCCCAGATCGTCCGCCGGGCCCTTTTCTACAGGAACCTCCCCGCGAGGAGCCTTCGGGAGCATGTCGAGGTCGTCGAGGACCAGGAGGCCCTCCGGGGGCAACTGGACGAGAGGGGCCTCGTGGCCTTCGTGGCGAACGGCGCGGTCCTCCCTAGGCGGAGCGGTGTGGACGACCGGCCCCTCCTCGCCGGGAAAGGGGAGGTGGCGGTCCCGTTCCAGTCCCCCCCCGATCTGGAGGTGGAGCTCAAAAGGCCCAACATGGGGCCAATCCGGGGAATGGGCATCCCGAAGGGGGTCACCCTCATCGTGGGAGGGGGCTTCCACGGGAAGTCCACCCTCCTCCGGGCTTTGGAGCGAGGCGTGTACAATCACATCCCTGGCGACGGGCGGGAGGGGGTCGTGACGATCCCCGAGGCGGTCAAGATCCGGGCGGAGGATGGCCGGTTCATCGAGAAGGTGGATATCTCCCCCTTCATCCAGAACCTGCCCTTCAGCAAGGACACGAAAGCCTTCTCCACCGAGAATGCCAGCGGCTCCACCTCCCAGGCGGCGAACATCATGGAGGCCCTGGAGATGGGGGCGAAGCTTTTGCTCATTGACGAGGACACCTCGGCCACAAACTTCATGATCCGGGATGCCAGGATGCAGGCCTTAGTCGCCAAGGCGAAGGAGCCGATCACCCCCTTCGTGGATCAGGTCCGCCGTCTCTACGAGGAGCACGGGGTGTCCACCATCCTGGTCATGGGCGGAAGCGGGGACTACTTCGACGTGGCCGACATTGTCCTCATGCTGGATGAGTACCGGCCCCTTTCGGTCACGAAGCAGGCGAAGGAGATTGTCCAGGCCTTCCCCACAAGGCGGAGGCTTGAGGGAGGGGAGACCTTTGGACCGCTTCCCCGAAGGTGTCCCCTCCCCGAGAGCTTCGACCCCAGCCGGGGGAGTCGGGAGGTCAAGATCGATGCCAAGGGTTTGAAGAGCATCCTCTTCGGGACGACGGCCATCGATCTTTCCGCGGTGGAGCAACTGGTTGACCTCTCCCAGACAAGGGCGATCGGCGAGGCGATCCACTACTATGCGGTCCACTATGCCACCCGCGGCTTCTCCTTGAAGGAGGGGCTCTCCCATCTCATGGAGGACCTGGAGCGCCACGGCCTCGATATCCTCTCCCCCTTTAAGGTGGGGAATCTGGCCAAGCCCAGGATCTTCGAGATCGCCTTTGCCATCAACCGGATGCGCAGTCTAAAAATCCGGTGAGCAGCGATTCGTGATTGGTGATCAGAGGAAAACAGGGCCCCAATCACCGACCACGGGATCCTGAATCGAAGGGGGGAGCCATGGAGCTTTCGACGGTCGTGATGGGTCTCATCGCCCTGATCCTCTTCGTGATCGCTTTATCCAGGGGGCAGACCCTGGCCCTGGACGGCCTCAAAGCGGGAGGGGAGCTTCTTTTGAGCGTGGCCCCCCGACTCCTCTTTGCCTTTGCCATCTCGGGGTTAATCCAGGTCCTGATCCCGAAGGAGTTCATCGTCCGGTGGATCGGCCGAGGCTCGGGCTGGAAAGGGCTCCTGATTGCCAGCCTGGCCGGGGTTTTTACGCCAGGGGGCCCGCTCTTGAGCTTCCCCATTGTAGCCTCCCTCTACCAATCGGGGGCCGGGATGGGACCGTTGGTCTCGTACTTAACCAGTTGGGCCCTCCTGGGGGTGCATCGGCTGATCGCCTGGGAATTCCCCCTGTTGGGTCCCCGCTTCGTGCTCTTCAGGGTGTTGGTGAGCATCCTGATGCCTCCTTTTGCCGGGTGGCTGGTTTCATGGCTCGCCCACGAGTAAGGGGTCTTTCATGATCCAGGCGGTGACCTTCGACCTCTGGCAGACCCTGATCCTGGAGACCCCCGAGGATCTCCGGCGGGGGAAAGAGCTTCGGCTTGAAAGGGTGAGGGAGGTGCTGGGGGAAAAGGGCTATCCGATCAGCCCGTCCGAGCTCGAGGAGGCCTATCAGGCCGTTGGCCGAAAGCTGGAAACGATCTGGCAGAATCAGGTAGACATCAGCCCGAGGGAACAGGTTCAGCTTCTGCTCCAGAGCCTGGATCCGGAACTTCCCATTTCCTTCGGCGAGGAGACGATGCGGAGGCTGGAAGAAGCCTACACCTCCCCGGTGTTGACAATCATGCCGGCCTTAAATGATGGAGCCGTCGAGACCCTCAAGGCCTTGCGGGAAAGGGGGTTGAAGCTCGGCCTGATCTGCAACACGGGGAGGACCCCCGGGGCGATGCTCCGGATCGTCCTGGAGCGCCTCGGTATCTTCCAGTTCTTCGATGCCTTAAGCTTCTCCAATGAGCTTCGGCTCCGGAAGCCGAATCCCCGGATCTTCATCCACACCCTTGGTCTCCTTGGCGTGAAACCTTCCCAGGCCGTTCACATCGGGGATGATCCTCAGACGGATGTGGCCGGTGCCAAGAGGGCCGGGATGTTCGCCCTCTGGCTCCGGCAGGGGGAAGACCCTCCTCCCATCCCTGAGGCGACCGATGGGATCATCGGGAGCCTCCCGGAGGTGTTGAAGGTCCTCCCCCGGCTTCCGGTGGAGGGGAGGGAACTTGGGCTGTCGCCTCCCTGACGCTCATCCTGGAGGTTTCGCCGCCCCCGCAACATTTTCCCCTTGGTGCCCGGGCATCCGTCGCCTCAAGCCGGGGTTCAAGGCCTTGTCTTCCCGCGATCTCTTGTGGTAGGGTAAGATTAAGAGGCTCCCCCTGAAGACGGACCGGAGAGGAGACGATGCCGAAAGAGGAAGGGCTTGGGCCGACGGTCGGCCAGCGTCTGAAAGAGCGGCGGGAAGCCAAGGGGCTTTCGCTGGAGGAGGTGATGGCTGCGACCAGGATCAAGCTCGTCTTCTTGAAGGCCATGGAGGAGGATGACTACCGGCTCCTGCCCGATGAGACCTACATTACCCGGTTCCTGATCGAGTACGCTGCCTTCTTAGGTCTTGATCCCCAGGGGGTCCTTGCCCAGTTTAAAAGGCAGATCCAGGCCCGGAACGGAAGGGACCTCTCCCCCTGGCAGGTTTCGCCGATCTACACCCTTTCCTTGAGGAAGATCCTCACCGCCCTGGGGTTCCTCCTGGTGGCCGTCCCCATCGCCTTCGTGGGCTTCTCCCTTCTCTCCCAGAGGCGGGAGGAAGTGGGGGAGGTGAAGCCCCCGGAGGCCGTGGAAGGATCCCGGGTCGAGATGGCCTCCCCTCCCCGGCCGGAACAGGGCACCGAGAAGCCGCAGGAGGTTCCTCCCCCCAGACCAGGGGCGGTGCCGGAGCACCCGCCGGAGCCTACCGAGCATGTCCTCAGGGTTAGGGCTAGGGAACTGACCTGGATGAAGGTGGCCGCCGATGAGAAGGAGTATGACGTTATCCTGAGGCCGGGGGATGTGGTCCACTGGACGGCCATGGAACGATTCGTCATCACCTTGGGAAACGCCGGGGGGGTCGAGCTGTCGTTGGATGATTCCCCTCTCGGGGTCCTCGGTTCCTCCGGGCAGGTGATCCGGGACCTGGTCCTTTTGGACAAGGGGCAGAGAAGATTCTCGAAGCGGAAGGAGCCATGACAGAGGGGGTTGATTTTTCCTCGGGGGTCGGTCCGCGGCTGAAGGTCGGGATCTACCTCAATCTTGCCTTCGTGGTGGTCGAGGTCGTGGCCGGGCTGTTCGCCGACAGCCTGGCCTTGATCAGCGATGCCTGGCACAATCTCATGGACGTCTTCGGCCTCACCTTAGCCTGGTTTGGCCTCCGACAGCTCGCCAGGCCGGCTACCGAAGAGAAAACCTTCGGCTATCACCGGGCCAGTATCCTGGCCGCCCTCGCCAACGCCTTGGCCTTAATCGTCATTGTCTTTTTTGTGGTCTACGAGGCCTCGCACCGACTGCTCCAACCTACCCTCCCCGAGGGGAGGCTTATGCTCCTGACAGCCGCTGTCGGGGTCGCGGTGAACCTGGGGGTCGCCCTTTCCCTGAAAGGATTCAGACAGGACCTGAACATCCGCTCGGCCCGCTTCCATCTGTTAAGCGATGCCATGGCCTCGTTAGGGGTCATCGGGGCTGGCCTGGTCGTCCTCTTCACCGGATGGGCTCCTGTGGATCCCATCGTCAGCATCCTCATCGGGCTCCTAATCCTCGTGGGGGCATGGGGGATCGTAAAAGAGACGGTCAACATCCTCATGGAAGGGACCCCGAAGGGGGTAGACCTCCTGGAGGTGGCCCGGGCCATCAGAAGCTTTCTGGGGGTCAGGGACGTCCATGACCTGCACATCTGGAGCTTAAGCTCTCACCTTTACGCCTTAAGCTGCCACATCCAGGTAGACGACGACCTCCCGTTAAGTGCCAGTGCCGGGCTGCTCATGAGGATCAACGACCTGCTCAGGGCCCGTTTCGGCATCGCCCACTCGACCATCCAACTGGAAGCCGTTGGCTGTCCACCGCAGGAGGCCTGCTCCCTGAACAGGAATGCCAGGGATGTCCTCTCTCGCTAGGAGCGTTCAATGGCCGTCGGGCGTCTCCCCACCTTCAGCCTCCAGACGCGGATCATCCTGCTTGTCATCCTGATCGTCGGCACGGTTCTCTCCCTTTCCGTCTACTTGAGCATCCGGATCGCCGAGAAGGCCCTGGAGGAGGACGTCAGGGAGCGGGGGGTCCTGGTCGCCCATGGGTTGGTCGCGGGGATCTTAAGCGAGCAGGACCTGGAAGACCTCCGGGCCCTTGGGCGGGAGGTACAGGCGGTGATGCGGTCCCGGGGGAGCATCAACAGGATCGCCATCTTTGCCCTGAAGCCGGAGGGTCTCGTCTCGATTGTCTCAAGCGATCGGGCGGCGATCAGTACCCTCAGGGAGGTGGTTCAAAGGAGCCTTAAAAGGGGCAGGACCGTGACGACCCTCCGGGTTAGCGCCGGGGAGCGGGTGTGGGATGTGGGCACCCCGATCAGGATCGGGCGGAGGGTGGTGGGGGCGGTGGGGGTCGAGGTCTCGCTCAAAGGGACCGACCGCTTGGCGGCCAGACAGCGGTGGCAGTCCCTGGGGATCATGGGGATAGCCGCCCTCGTCATCGTTGGGTTCCTGGGATGGTATCTCCAGCGGAACGTGAATCGTCCGATCCAGGCTTTGGTGGAGACCATGGCCCGGGCTGAGCAGGGGGATTTGGAAGCAAGGGCGGATGTCAAGACGCCGGACGAGCTGGGTCGGTTGGCCGAGAGCTTCAACCGGATGCTCCAGCGGATCAAGGAAGGGTACCAGCAGAACCTCCAGCTCCTGGTGAGGATCAACAACTTCAATCAGGAGCTGAAGCTCCAGGTGGAGCAGGCCACAAAGGAGCTGGCAGAACGAAACGAAGAGCTCCGCAGGGTGAACGAGCGGCTCTTTGACATTCAGCGGGAGCTTGCCCGGTCTGATCGTCTGGCGGCGGTCGGCCAGCTCGCCGCCATGGTGGCCCATGAGGTTGGGACTCCCCTCCACTCGATCTCCGGCCACGTCCAGGTTCTCCTCCAAGAAAGGGAAGGGGATGAAGAGGCCATCCAACGGCTCCGGATCATCGAGTCCCAGATCGCCAGGATGGTGGAGATCCTCCAGGGATTCCTCACAGCCTCCAACCCGGTCGAGAGGCCCTTTGAGCCGGTTGATATCAACGCCCTGATCAGGAACCTCCTGGACTTCACCGGGCCGGCCATTGACCAGAAAGGGGTGAAGGTGTCCTTTAATCCCGATCCCTCCCCCCTGCAGGTTCTGGGAGACGCCGGGCAGCTGCAACAGGTCTTGTTAAACCTGATCCTCAATGCCCTCGATGCGATGCCAGGGGGTGGCCGGCTGACTATCACCACCCGGGGCCCCCGGCCTTCGACCGTTGATGGGTCCGGGCCGGGATCCGATGGCCAAGGTCCGGACGAGGCCGGGTCTTTTGAAACGCCTCAGGATGCCGGGCTTCTGATCTCGGACGAGGGATTCGTGGAGATCACCGTGTCTGATACCGGGGAAGGCATCCCGCCTGAGAACCTCGACCGGATCTTCGAGCCTTTCTTCACCACCAAGGGGGTGGGGCGGGGGACGGGGCTGGGCCTTGCCATCTGCCGAAGGATCGTCAAGGCCCATGGTGGAAGGATCATGGTGGCCAGTCAGGTCGGGGAGGGGACCTGCTTCACGATCCTCCTCCCCGCGAACAAAGGATAGACCGGTGACTGTCAGGGTGCTGGTAGCCGATGACGATCCTGTCGCCTGCGATCTCCTCCGGGAGGTGTTGGCCAAGGAGGGGTACGAGGTCGAGGTGGCAGGAGGGGGGCGGGAGGCCCTGGAGAAGGGGAACCAGAGGCCTTTCGACGTAGCCCTCCTTGATGTCTGGATGCCGGACCTGGACGGCCTGGAGGTCCTCCGGGGTTTGAAGGCCTTCAGCCCCGAGACCATCATCATCATGATGACTGCCTTCGGTTCCATTGAGACGGCGATCCAGGCGATCAAAGAGGGGGCCTATGACTATGTGAGCAAGCCCTTCAAGCTTGAGGAGATCAAGCTCACCATCTCCAGGGCCCTGGAGCGGCGAAGGCTCGTTTTGGAGAATCTCCGTTTCAAGCAGGAACTGAAGGAGAAGTACCGCTTTGAGAACATCGTGGGCTCTTCTGACCGGATGCTGGAGGTCTACAAGGTGATCGCTCGGGTGGCCCCGACCAGGAGCACCGTCCTGATCCAGGGGGAGACCGGGACCGGTAAGGAGCTGATCGCCCGGGCCATTCACTACAATAGCCCCCGGGCCGATCGCCCCTTCGTGGCCATTGACTGTAGCGCGTTGGCCGAGAGCCTGCTGGAAAGCGAACTGTTCGGTCACGTCAGGGGGGCGTTTACCGGGGCTGTGGTGGCCAAGCGGGGCCTGTTCGAGGAGGCCCACGGCGGGACCTGCTTTCTCGATGAGGTGGGAGAGATCAGCCCAAGCACCCAGGCCAAGCTCCTCAGGGTCCTCCAGGAGCATGAGGTGAAGCGGGTGGGAGGGACGGAGAGCGTCAAGGTGGATGTGCGGGTCATTGCTGCGACCAACAAGGACCTGGAGAAGCTGGTGGCCGAGGGGAGGTTCCGAGAGGATCTCTTCTATCGCTTAAGTGTTGTAACGATCCATCTTCCCCCGCTTCGGGAGCGGCGCGAGGACATCCCCCTCCTGGTCAATCACTTTCTGAGGAAGTACGCGGCCGAGAACAACCGTCCCATCTCCCATGCCTCTCCCGAGGCCATGGCCTTGCTTCTCGAGTACGACTGGCCTGGGAATGTCCGGGAACTCCAGCACGTGATCGAGCGGGCCGTGGCCTTGACCACGAACGCCGTTCTCCTGCCCGAGGACCTCCCCCCAAAGCTCCGAGGGGTTTCCGAGGAGGGGGCTTCAACCGGTGAATCGTCTTTGACGCTCCGGGAGCTGGAGAAGCGTCACATTCAGAGGGTGCTCAAGCAGACCAAGGGGAACAAGAAACGGGCTGCCGAGCTTCTCGGCATCCACCGTCGGACCCTTTACCGGCTGGCGAAGCGGTACGGGATCGAGCTAGGGGAGCAGGAATGAGGCGGATTGCCTCACTCCCTAAGGTGAAGGCCACACTTGGGCCAACCTCTAGAAACGTTTTGACTCTTTGGGAGAGAGGGGAGGGAAAGGTGTGACCGTTTGATCCCTCCCAACGCTCTGGCCTTCAACCGTTTCCCCCCCTTGGATCAACAAAGCCTTTGTCCACAACCCCTTAGAAGGAGAACCCTGGCTTTAAGAGGATGGCACACCGGTTGCTCTTCTTATCCTGCAAGGGTTCCAGGGGATGGCAGAGGCGTTGGGAGGAAGTCAGGCCAGGATCCTGGTCGTCGATGATGATGAGGGGGCTCGGGATCTCTTGGTGGAGGTTCTGAGACGGCGGGGATACGAGGTCCATCTCGCCTCCGATGGGGAAAGAGCCCTGAAGCTTTTTAAGGAGAAAGGACCCTTTTACGATCTCGTCATCACCGATCTCAACATGCCCGCGATGGATGGCTTGGAACTCCTCCAGAGGATCCGCGAGCAGTCCCTCCCGGCGAAGGTGATCCTCTTGACCAGTTCTCCAGGTCGTGGGGTGATCACGAGGGCCAGGGAGCTTCAGGCCTTTGCTGTCCTTTCGAAACCTTGTGACCTGGAGGACCTGGGCCGGGCCGTCGAGTCGGCCCTGGCCAGGCCATCCTTCTAGCTCGAAGGAACCGGGTGTCAAGGCAGAAGGAGGTTATGAGCGATGAAGAAGCTGTTTGTCGTACCACTGGCTGTCCTGGTGGCTTTCTCCTTCGCAACCCTAAGCTTCGCCCAGGCCAAGCCGGCCGAGAAGCCGGCGGCTCCCCAGGCGATGCCGGCTGGGGAGAAAGCCGCTCCCGCTGAGAAACCGGCCGCCAAGCCTAAACCTAAGTTCACCCGAGGGGAGGTCGTTTCCGCTGATCCGGCGGCGAAGACCCTGGTCGTGAAGACCAAGGACAAGGAGCTGAGCTTCTCCGTCGAGGAGAAGGCGGCGAAAATCCTGGCCGATCTGAAGGCAGGAGATCGGGTCAGCGTCTCGTACAGCGAGGTGGATGGCAAGCTCACCGCCAAATCGGTGAAGAAGGTCAAGATGGCGGCCAAGAAGCCGGCCACCCAGTAGGGGTTCGTTTAGAAGCTTCCGGCCGTTGGCTGGAAAGGAAAAAATCGTAAGCAAAGGGGGTGACGACGGATGACGAAGCGGGTGTGGCTCTTTGGTTTGCTAGGTGTTCTGGTGCTGGCAGGAGGGTTGCTCCTTCAGGGTTGCGGGAAGAAAGAAGAGGCCCAGGCCCCGGCTCCAGCCCCACCGGCTGCGGCAGCTCCTGTGTCCGGTGAGGTGGTTTCCGTGGATACCACGGCCAACACGGTCGTGGTCAAGGACGCCACCGGGGCCGAGAAGACCTTCTCCGTTGACCCGGCAACGACCATTTCAAAGGATGGTACGACCCTCACCTTGGCTGATCTCACCGCGGGAACCAAGGTGGAGGTCCAATCTGAGGAGAAGGAGGGCAAGCTTATCGCAAAGGCCATCACCGTGAAGCCGTAACAGCCGTTTTTTTCCTGTGGGGGCCGGGTATCTCTGCCCGGCCCCTGCAGGGAACCGAGATTTTTTCCTCCGCTGTGTCATCGCCCCTTTGACGTTCAAGACCCGCCACGTTTGCCCCTATCCTGTTCCTGATCCTCCCTCGTAAGCCTTCCCACCCGCCATCAGCGGTCACCCGTCACCTGCTTGGGGCTGCCGACTTCGGATTGGGAGAGGGGTCCGGATCTGAAACCTTGAGAGCCGACGGTTGAAAGCTTTACGCTTGCCGGAAAGGAGGGGGAAAGGAAGGAAAAAACCCTAGGCTCCTAGTGGGTGAGGGTCTATGGAGCGCCCGGGGGGGTTATTTAGGGCTCTTCACCACAATGGAGAGGAGGCGATGGCCGTGCTCTTCCTTGATCCAGCGAACGGTCACCCGGTCACCGACCTTGATATCATTGAGCGTGGCCGTTTTTCCATTCACGCTGATCTCTGTCTCGTCGGTGATCTCACCTCCAACGGTGAGGCTGTCCTTGCCGAGCGGGATCTCCACCACGATCGTCTTGGAGGAGAGGGTCACAGCGCTCACCTTCCCCGTCATCTGACGCACCCGCCCTTCCTCCGCTGAAGCGAGACTCAAGAGGAGAACGGCATGGAGGAATATCGCTCCGAGAGCGACGGCCTTCTTCCCTTTCATCGGGGTTTCCTCCTTTCTCGAACATCCGCCCCTGCCTTTAAGGTAAGTATACGTCCCCCTTGGGACCCTGTCAACAGGGGAGGGGATTGGGCTCTTTAGGAGTGGATCGGCGGCTGGGGGGTGGAAACAGGCTAATCGGTCCCTTCGTTGGTCTTGGCGGTCGGCCGGGGTTTCTTCAGCCACATGTCGTAGAGGGGGAAGAGGATCATGGGAAGGTACCCCATCCACATCCCGATCCAGGAGAGGAGTTGGAGGAGGGCGAAAAGGGGGGAGACGTAACGGATGAGCCACGGGGCTATGAGGTCAATCACGGTCCCGAGGAAGGCCACGCTGGTGATGAAGAATTTCAGCGAGGGTCGGAGGGAGGTAGCGATGAAGAGATGGGCCAGGGCCAGGAAGATAATGGCCATCATGAAAGCGTGGAAATGGGTGACCTCCAGAAGCTCGGCAAACGTCTTCGGGAAGGCGATCTCCTGCCCCAGCTCACCCCCCCGGTAGTGGACAACCAGCCGTTCGTAGCTGATCCCGATCCGGGCAATCTGGAAGGCGAGGATGGTCAGCAGGCCAATAGCGACCAGCAGGAGAAAGCCGGTGTAGATAAGCTTCGTATCCTTCGACGCCCTGGTCAGGAGAAAGTTGGAGTTGGCGAACTGCCTCAAAGCGCCCTCCTTTTCCCCCGTACGGAGGGTTCAAACCGGCTCCCTGACCTGAACCCTGTGGTCATGGCCATCCGCCCTTCTTCGACGATCATCCCTTCCAGCCAAGGGCGACGCTCCAGCAGGTCAAGCCCCTCCTCTCCGTCGAGGACCAGGAGGGCGGTGGAGAAGGCCTCGGCCTCGGTGGCCGAAGGGCCGAGGACAATGGAGAGCCTTTCCCGATCCAGAGGGAGGCCGGTCCGAGGATCCAGGATATGACCGTACCGCCTCCCCTGGATTTCCAGGGAGCGCCCATAGCTTCCTGAAACCGACAGGGCCTGATTGCTTAAGGCCAGCCTTCCAATCCATTCCCCTTCTCTCATCCCTTTGGTGAAGATCCACCAGGCCTCTTCCCCTGGAGGGGAACCGAGGGCATAGAGGCTGCTTAAGCCGAAGTTAACCAGGGCGTGCTGGACCCCCGCTTCCTTTAACAACCCGACGATTCTATCAACGGTGTAACCCTTGCCGATTCCTCCCAGATCCAGCCTCATCCCGTTGACGAGGAGCTCCGCTGTTCCATCACGGAGACGGAGGTTCTTAAATCCGACTCTTTCCAGGGTCTCCTTCAGGGAGGTCTCGTCAGGTTCTCGTTGGTCCAGGGTTGCTTGCTGCCACAGGTCGAGGAGGGGCCCGCAGGTGATGTCAAAGGCCCTTTCCGTCTCCTGCCAAAGACTTCCGGCGACTTGGAGAAGGACAAACAGGTCTTCCTCAACCTCCACCGGCCCTCGGCCGGCCATCCGGTTTAACCGGCTTAAGGAGCTCTCTTCGTCATGGGCGCTGAAGAGGCCCTCCAGCCTTCTCGCCTCGCGAAAGCCCCTGCGGAGGAGTGTCCTCCCAAAGTCCGGCTCCACGCCGAAGAGGGTGATGTCTAGAAGGGTGCCCATGACATAGTGGATCTCTCGAAGAGGCTTGCAGGGGAGGGCCCTCCTGATCCACCGTGGGAAGCCTTGCTGGAGCCCTGACAGGATCACCGTCCCCCCTCCTTTTCTTGCTGGTACACAACCTGGACAAGGGCTGCGGCCTTCTTGATCCCCCGGGCGAGGGCATGGATGGAAAGGGTAGCTCCGGCGATGCTTCTCACGCTTTGGAAGGGGAGGAAGGACTCGGTCACTGACTTTCCCCGGTACTGCTTCAGGAAGATCCGCTCCCTGACCTGCCCACCGTAGGGCTCCCGGAAAACCATGATGGCCACATCGTGAACCTTGTTGTCTGGTTGGATGCCGACAACGAACGTGATGGGCCGGTGTTTCCCGATCTCCTCGACAATGACGGCGTAGCCCAGCAGCTCCCCGCCCTTCCTGGCGAGGAAGGTGGTATAGGCCTCCTCCCAGAATGAGGGCTTGACCTTCCCCATCCGGGCTTCGATCTTCTCCCGAAGTTCCGGCGTGACTTTGATGACCTTCCGCTCGAAGGCCGTGGCCTCAGGGAAGACGGCCTTGGGCGCCTCCTCCTCTGTTAAGAAGATGCCGGCCTGGGCGAAGAGGTCCCTTGCCCATCCCAGGATGGCTTGACCGATAAGGGCCATGAGAAACCTTCGCCGGGTCAGCGTAGACTCTCCCTTACAGAAGGGTTCAGGGTTCAATGTCGAACCCAACATCTTGAACCGGTTCTGGCTGAGAGCTGAGGGCTTGCACATGTTGAACGAATCTTAGAAGCCGAAGGCGACCCCGAAAAGGAAGGCATGGGCTCTGTCCTCGTCCAGCCTCGCGGGGAGGAAATTCGTCACCTCGGCCAGGCTTTTCCCCTTGTTTGTCCAGGTATATTCATAGGCCAGTTGGAAGGCCCAGAGGGGGGTGGGCTTGTAGGCCAGGCCGGCTGTGATCCTGTTGACCCAACGGTCCTCCGTTTCGAAGGAGGTGATCGTTCCCCCGGTAAACTCGACCCGGGTCACGCGGTCGTTGAGGAAGGCCTGTTCCCATCGGGCCACGGCGACGAACTGGGGATTCTCAAAGGGCTTCCCCAAGAAGGTCTGATTGAGAAACGGGGGCCAGAACCGATGGCGAAGCTCCAGCCAGTAGCCCTGCTTCGTCTTCGCAAGCTGGGCCAGCTCGAACTCGATCTCCACCTCCAGGTCTGGGCTATCCTCCTTCTCGATCTCAACGGACTGCTCTCGGGCGACCTTGGCGAAGCTCTCGGCCACGTCCCTGATCTTACCAAAGTGGGTATTGACGTATTCCCACTCCAGCTCGAAGGGACCCAGGGTGAACAATCCATCCAAGCCGAAGGAAAGGAGCTTTTCATCATCCAGGAAGCCTGGTGTGTACCGGCCGAAGTAGAGGGAGGCGCCGAGTTCTTGGCCAAGGAGGGGGGTCCAGGCGACACGGGTCCCCATGGCCTTTCCATCCTTGGGATCGAGTTGAGCCGTCCCCCGGCTTGGCCGGAGCTCCACCTCCGCTTCCAGCTTGTCCCGCTTCCCCTCTCTGGTTTGGATGATCTCCTCCACCTCAGCGTCGAGGGTGGCGCCGTTCATGACGTAAAGCTCATAGCTTAGCCGCCCCAGCCTGTCGGCGAGATCGCCGGTGAAGCCCATCCCCACCTCGGGCCAGGCGGCAGGGATCGGGAGGACAGGGACGCCCCGATCCACGAGGGAACGTCGGGGGAGGGCCCAGAGGTTGTCGTCGTGGCGGGTGTTGAAGCGGCCCAGGGGGACCAGAACGGCCCCTCCCCGGAATTTCAGCCAATCGGTGATGTCGTACTGGACCCAGGCCTGCTCGATGGCGATCTCAGAGCCGGGGGTTGCTTCGACCGCCTGCTGGACCTGGAGCCCACCTTCGGCAGGTGTCGTGGTCCGCTCCACCTCCAGGACCTGAAACCGTTCAAATTCCAACTCGAAGTACGTCTTCAGTCGGTCGGCAGGAGTGGCGTCTGTGGTCAGGACGAACCGTCGGAAGGTGAAGGTGCTTCCCACCTCGTCAAGGGTGTTGGACTCGAACCGGATCGAGCCGTAGCCTCCCACCCTCACCCGCTCTAGAGCCTCCCGGTAGAAAGGCTGACGGGCCTCCTTGGCCGGTTCGACCTCAGCCTTCTTCTGTTCTTCCCGTTCACGTTTCACCTGCTCGATTTTTTCGTTCAGCGCCTTGACCTGCTCCTCCAGCTCTTCCACGGTTGCCCCTTGAAGGGGGAGGGGGCCGAGAAGCTCCATAAAGAGGATCATCAGGACAACCTGTCTCATGGGTCCCTCCTTTCTCGATCTCGAAGAAAGGTTTTCGGACCTCGAGAGACAGCCGGGGCATCCCCTTGACCCCTTCGGCGAAACCTGCTAAGCTTTGTTTGCTCGCCTTGGAGGGAAAGGGGTCTCCAGCCCTCTCAAGGGGGTGAGCGGTTCCACCGTCCGGCCGCCACGCTCGTGATCGGTGGAGCCGCTTTGCTTTACGAGATCGTCTCTTTACCGTTTCTCGCCTCCTTTTGGGATCGCTCAACCTCCCGGGGGTGGAGGCTGTCAGATCGGGGTGGTTTCGATCCCCACTTTATGATTTTGAATTTCATTTTCAATTAGTCGCTCTAAAAAAATCCGCCGTTCTATGCCCCCTCCTTCCTCGCGGCTTGGCAAGTTTGGCAGAGACCGTAGAGGAGCAGCTTGCAGGTGTGGAGGGCAAATCCATGCCGCCAGGCCACCTGCTCCTCGAAGGCTTCAAGGGCCTCACTTTGGAACGCGTGGACCTTCTTGCAGGAGATGCAGATCAAAAGGCCTCCTTTGCCAGCATGGGAGTGGGACCGGGGGGGCTTTTGCCTCCTGTGCCGCGTCCCTTGAAAGTGGATCTTAACGTTCATGGACCTCCCCTTGACCGGCTTAAGGGACCGGTCACCGTCTTCGCCCTTCCCCGGCTACCAGCTCTTTTCCAAGATGGGCCGGAGGGCTTGCGGTCGTCCCCCTGGTCGCCCTCCAGAAGGCAGCCCCCATGATCCCTAGATAGCCGAAATAGGCCACAGCCTCCATCAGCGTCGGCTCATCGTGATAGCCCACGAAGGCGTGGAGGACACGACCGGCCAGGCTCTCGCTGTCTATGAACCCCTTTGTACTCCACAGCTTAGGGATAATAGGGGGAAGACCCAGCTCGTGCAAGGCCATAAAGGTGTGGGCTGAGAGCCCAGCCGCAATGAAGATCAGGAGGATCCCGGTCCCGATGAAGAACCGCCGGAGGTTAAGCCTCACGGTCGTGGCGAAGTATAGGTAGGCGATGGCCGCCGCCGCCGCGAGGCCGACCATCGCCCCCGGGAGGGGATTTTGGGCGGAGGCCCTTGTGGTGATGGCGGTCAGGAAGATAGCGGTCTCCAGGCCTTCCCGAAGGACGGTGACGAAGGCCAGCATCATCAGGGCGAAGATTTGGCCGCGACTGATTGCCAGGCTGGCCTTGGCCTCGATCTCAGCTTTGAGGGTCCTGGATTGCCTCTGCATCCAGAGGATCATGGAGCTTAAGATCAGGATGGCCAGGACCGAGGCGGACGCTTCGAAGATGGCAGCCGAGGTCCCTTCAAACTGGACGGCGAGGGCTTGAAACCCCAGGGCGAGGGCGATGCTGAAAAGAACCCCTGCAATCGTCCCCCCCCACACATAGCGGTTCATAGAGACCTGGCCGGTCTTTTTCAGATAGCCTAGGAGGATCCCTGTGATCAGGAAGGCCTCCAACCCCTCACGGATCGTGATCAGCATCCCGGCAAGCATCGTTCTCCTCTTGGACTTCAGGGGTCCCGCTTTGACACCGGGGGTTTGAGAACCCTTACCCTGACGAGACGGGCAGGGGGGTCAGTTTCCCCCGGGGCCTGGTTTGGGGGGCGGAGGACTGACAGGGCTCGCAGAGGCCGTACAGCTCATGTTTGTGGGAAAGGATGATGAAGCCGTACTTCTTTGCGACCTCCTGTTGAAGGTCCTCGATGGTGTGGTTTTCGAACTCCACGATCTTCCCACAGCGGGTGCAGATCAGATGGTCGTGGTGTTCCCGGAGCCCTTCCTCATACAGGGTCTGGCCTTCTTTGAAATGTCTCTCCTCTACCAGGCCTGCCTCCCTCAGGAGCTTGAGAGTTCGGTACACGGTGACGAGGCCGATTCGCGGGTCCTGTTTTCGCACGTTTTGATAGAGTTCTTCAACGCTGATATGGCGACCCGCTTGAAACAGCGTCCGTGCGATCAGATCCCGCTGCTTCGTGGTCTTGTAGCCTGATTCGGCCAGAAACTTTTTGAAGTGGATCAGTTTCTCAGACATACGATGACCCAATGAAATTGAATTTCAATTTCAACTTTATACCGTCACCCACCCCCTGTCAAGCAAAAAGTGAATCCCTTGTCGCTTGACCGGAGGACTCTCATCGTTTACCATTCCTCATGGATTCGGATCACCGGAGTGGATTCCGCTGATGTGGTACGATGTCATCGTGGTGGGGGGAGGCCCGGCGGGGGCCACGGCAGCCGCTGAGCTGGCTTCCTTAGGGGTGGAGATCCTGCTTTTAGAGAGGAGACGACTTCCCCGCTTTAAGGCCTGCGGCGGCTGCCTCTCCCCAAGGGTGCTGAAGCTCTTGAATTTCGACCTCGGAGAGGTCCTGGAGGATGTGACGTACCAGGCGACCTTCACCTATGATGGCCGGACCCCTGTCTTCAGCCGGTCGGACCGGGCTATGGGGTATATGGTGAGACGGGAGCGGTTTGATCAGTTCCTGTGCGAGAAGGCGAGGGAGAGGGGAGCACGGCTCCTCACAGGACAGGAGGTGAAAAGGGTTGAGGCGGGTGGGGAAGGGATCAAGGTCTCCACCCAGGATTTGGTGTATTACAGCCGGCTGGTCATTGGGGCTGACGGGGCGACAGGCGTTGTGAGGCGGGATCTTTTCCCCGATCGCGGACCGACGGCCCTTGTTGCCCTCGAGGGGAGGGTTACGCTTCTATCCTCAAGGCTTCAGGCCTTGAAGGGGCATGTCCTCATTGATCTTGGCTCGGTGCCCCGCGGTTACGCCTGGGCCTTCCCGAAAGAGGATCATGTGAATGTGGGGGTCATGGCTCCCCGCGGAATGGCGGGCGGGCTGAAGGAAGCCCTCTTCCGCTTCCTTCAGCGTCATCCAACCCTCGCCGGAGGTTCCCTTCAGTTTCTGAAGGGGGCCCTAATTCCCATCTACGATGGGAGCCCGAAGAGGATCGTCGGGCGGCAGGCCCTGTTGGTCGGGGACGCCGGGTCCATGGTTGATCCCCTCCTGGGAGAGGGGATCTGTTCAGCGATCCAAAGCGCGAAAACGGCGGCCCGATGGGCCGTGAAAGCCCTGGAGGATCGGGAGGCCCTTCTGGCGTACCAGGCCGAGATCGGGATCGAGCTGGAACGGGAGTTTCGTCCGGCCCTCCAGCTCTCCAAGGTGATCTACCGGTTTCCTCGATGGTCGTATCATGCCCTGAAGCGTTATCCCAGGGCCGTGGAGCTCTACGCCGACATCCTCCGGGGCGAGGCGGGCTATGAGGATCTCCTGAAGCGGGTCAAGAGCCATGGTCTCGGGATGTTAGGCCTTGGGTGGCTTGGGCGTCTCATGGCGTCGAGGCAGAGGCTTTTGGTCAGGCTTTGCCAAAGGACTGGTCAGCGCAGCCATTGACAAGCCGATTGTCTCAGGTGTAAAGTAAAAGGTGAGTGAGAAGGAGAGATAGATGCGTCCTTCCCTAAAAAGTCTTCGCGCCTTTTTCCTTGGAGCCTTGGTCGCGACCTTGGTGGTGGTGGGCTACTTTCAGCTCCGCCCTTCCTCTCCCCTCCCGAATTTACCCCTCCAGGCGGACATCCGGCCCACCGCGTTCGCCACCGAGCCGGTCCAGGGGTTAACCCCCGAAGAGCAGGTCGTCATCTCGGTCTATAAGAATGCTAGCCCAGGGGTAGTCCATATCACCAGCGTCGCGCTAGCCTATGATTTTTTCTTTAACATTGTTCCCCAGGAGGGGACCGGGTCGGGGTTCATCATTGATGACCAGGGCTATATCCTGACCAACAACCATGTGGTGGCGGACGCGGATCGGCTGGAGGTGACCCTGGCCGACAAGACCCGGGTCAGGGCGAGGCTGATCGGTCGGGATCCTCACAACGATTTGGCGGTGATCAAGATTGATGTCCCCCGGGAAAAGCTTAGCCCTTTGAAGCTTGGGGATTCGAACCGGCTCCAGGTGGGGCAGCTCGCCATCGCCATCGGAAACCCTTTCGGTCTGGACCGGACCGTCACCAGGGGTGTCATTAGCTCCTTGGGGAGGACCCTCCGGGCCGAAAGCGGCCGGGTGATGCGGGGGATTATCCAGACGGACGCCGCCATCAACCCGGGGAACTCGGGAGGCCCTCTCTTGAACTCTAAGGGTGAGGTCATCGGGATCAACACGGCCATCTTTAGTCCCAGCGGGGGGAACGTTGGGATTGGTTTCGCCATCCCGATCAATACGGCCAAAAGGCTCCTTCCCGAGCTGATTCGAAAGGGTCGGGCCAGCCATCCTTGGCTTGGGATCGCCGGCATGGACATTACCCCTGAACTGGCAAGGGATTTGGGACTCCCCGTTAGAGAGGGAATCCTGGTCGCTCAGGTCTACCCGGGAAGCCCGGCGGAGCGGGCCGGTCTTCGCGGGAGCCGGAGGCCCCTCCGGGTGGGAAACACCATCGTCCGCACGGGGGGAGATATCATCACGGCCATTGATGGCCGGAAGTTGTCTTCGGTAGACGATCTTACCAGCTATTTAGATCTCGAACGGAAGGTCGGGGATATCGTGCGCCTGGACATCTTGAGGGATGGTCAATCCCTCTCCCTTTCCATCCGCCTGGGCGAGCTCCCCGATTAAAATCCTCTCCGTTCCCATAACTTCCCCTCCGTTTCCCGTCTAAGGAGGCAACCCATGCTGGTGTTGGGAGCAGGTACCCCTCCCTTCACGCTCTCCGGTGTCCATCAGGGCCGGGTCAGGGAGTTCCGGTTGGCGGATTACCGGGGCCAATGGGTGGTCCTCTTCTTCTATCCTGAGGACTTCTCCTTTATCTGCCCGACGGAGGTCACCGGCTTCCAGAAAGCCTACCGGGAGTTCCAAAGCTTGGGGTGTGAGGTCCTGGGGATCAGTGTCGACCCCCTCGAAACCCATCAGGCGTGGGTTAAGGAGCTGGGGGGGATTGATTACCCCCTCCTGAGTGACCCAACCGGGGAGGTCTGCCGGCACTATCACGCCCTCGATGAGGGGACGGGACGGGCGATCCGGGCGACGTATATCATTGACCCTGAGGGCTTAATCCAATACGGTGTGTTCAGCCATCGAAACGTCGGACGGAGCGTCGAGGAAACCCTTAGGGTCTTAAAAGCCCTCCAGACAGGGCGGCAGTGTCCGGAGGGCTGGAGGCCGGGCGGGCCGACCGCCGAATCTGGCTGAAGGTAGGATGGGTGCGTTAGCTGCGAAGCGGAGGCGGATCGAGCGGAAGGGTCGGATCCGGGAGGTCGTCTTCGGGATGCAGGATGGCCTTATCAGCACCGTTGGTTTTGTCGCCGGCCTCCATGGGGCTACGGCCGATAACACCCTGGTTCTGTTAGGAGGGTTTGTGGAATTGGTTACTGGGGCTTTCTCGATGGCCGCCGGTGGCTACCTTTCCACCAAGGCGGAGCGTGAGGTCTTGGAGCGGGAGGTTTTGGAGGAGCGCCGGAGGTTTGAGGCGGAGCCCTACCTGGCCCACGATGACTTGCGAAAGGCCCTGGAGGAGGAGGGGCTCCCGAAGGAACGAGCGTACCGGGTCGTCAGGCTGCTCCAGGAGGAAGAAAAAGCGTTCTTCAAGACGTTCCAGGAGAAGGTCTTGGGCCTGGGAAGCCTGGAGATCCGTCAGCCGCTGACGGATGCCCTGGTCATCGGCCTCTCCTTCGCCGTTGGGGCCTTCATCCCCCTCCTCCCCTATCTCCTCTTCTCCGCGTTTACCGCCCTGGGGGTGGCGGTGGTTCTGTCCTGCCTCTCCCTCTTCGGGATTGGAGTCATCAAGGCGTACCTGGCGGAGAACCCCTTCCTGCGATCCGGGTTGGAATTTTTCGGCATCGCGATGGGGGCGGCCGCGATCGGGTATCTCTTTGGCCTTCTGCTCCCGGGCCGGTAACGTTTGCTCTCGCGTCGAGGAACCGTGATGACCAAGCGTGTCCTGGTTTTCCTGGTGATGATGCTGGTCCTCCCCGGGGTGGCTGGGGCCCAGCTTGCGGAGCGGGTCTTCGAGACGACGCTCTCGAACGGCCTGAAGGTCCTCCTCCTGGAGGAGCCCAAGGCCCCCGTCGTCACTGTCCAGATCTGGTACAAGGTGGGGTCTCGAAATGAGGTGCCGGGGAAGACCGGTCTCTCCCACCTCTTGGAGCATATGATGTTTAAAGGGACGGAGAAGTATGGGCCAAAGCAGTTTTCAAGGATCGTCCAGCGAAACGGGGGCCAGGACAATGCCTTTACCAGCTCCGACTACACCGCCTATTTTGAGAACTTCGCAAAGGAGAAGGTGGAGCTGGCTTTAGAGCTGGAGGCGGACCGGATGCGGAACCTCCTGCTGGATCCCAAGGAGGTCCTTTCCGAGCGGGACGTCGTCATGGAGGAGCGAAGGCTCCGAAGCGAGGACGATCCCGTTGCGGCCCTGGGCGAGGAGGTAGAGGCCGTAGCGTTCAAGGTCCACCCGTACCGGAACCCCGTCATCGGATGGGCCTCGGACCTCGAAGGGCTCACCCGGGAGGATCTCCTCGAGCACTACAGGACCTACTACGTCCCCAACAACGCCGTCCTGGTCATCGTGGGGGATTTCAAAAGGGAGGAGATCCTTCCCAAGATCGAGGGCTATTTCGGGTCGATCCCTCGCGGCCCCGAGCCTCCAGCCGTGCGGGTCAAAGAACCTCCCCAGCGGGGGGAACGACGGGTGTTTCTCAAAAAAGAAGCCGAACTCCCTTTCATCTACATGGCCTACCATGTCCCAAACCTCACCCATCCAGATTCGTATGCCTTGGACGTCCTGGAGACCATCCTCTCCGCCGGGCGAAGCTCCCGGATCTACAGGAGTCTCGTGTACGAGCGACAGCTCGCCCTCTTCGCCGGGGGCGACTATCTCCGGATCAGTAAGGATCCGAATCTTTTCTACTTCTACGCCTCGGTCATGCCGGGGAAAGGGGTTGAGGAGGTCGAGAAGGCCCTCAATGAAGAGATCGAACGGCTGAAACGGGAACCGGTCTCGGATCGAGAGCTCCAGAAGGCCAAGAACCAGTTGGAGGCGTCGTTCCTCATGGGCCAGGATTCTATCTTTGCGCTGGCGATGGCGTTGGGCAGATACGAGGTGATGGGGGATTGGCGGCTCTGGGGAGAGTATCTCCCCGGGATCAGGAAGGTCACCAAGGAAGACATCCTGCGGGTGGCGAGGACGTACCTGGTTGAGGATAACCGGACGGTGGGGATCTTAATCCCGGTGAAAGCGGGGGTGGGGGCCGGTCAAACCTCTTACGAGCCTATGGGTCAAAGGTAGAGGGGGGAGATGGCATTGGTACGGGGGATCGTCCAACGACTCTTTTTCATCGTCCTCTTGGTCCTGGTTGGGGCCCCTGTACAGGCGGGGGAGCCCCTGGCCAGGAGGATCGTCCTGGAGAATGGCTTGACCCTCCTTGTCTCGGAGAAGCGGTCCCTCCCCATCGTCACCGTTCAGGTGCTGATCAGGGCGGGATCGGTCCTGGAGCCAGAGGAGAAGGCCGGATTGGCGAACCTCGCCGCCGGGCTATTAACCCGCGGGACGAAGAGGAGGTCGGCCTTGGAGATCAGCGAGGCCATCGAGTTCGTCGGCGGCTCCTTGGGGTCGAGCGGCGGGATCGACTCGGCCTCGATCTCCCTCACCGTGCTGAAAAAGGATCTGGACCTCGGTCTGGATCTTTTGGCCGACATCCTCTTGAACCCTGTCTTTGCCGAGGAGGAGATCCGGAGGAAGGTGAACGAGACCCTCGCGGCCATCAGGAAGAAGCAGGAGGAACCTGGGGTCGTGGCGGAAGAGGCCTTTGCCGCCCTCATTTTCGGGGACCACCCCTACGGCTGGCCCTTAGAAGGGACCGAGGAGAGTCTCCGGCGGATCACCAGGAAAGACCTTCAGGCCTTCCACGCGACCTATTACCGGCCCGAGCGGACCATTGTGGCCGTGGTGGGGGACGTGGGGGTCGAAGAGATCGTGGCGAGGTTCAGGGCCCTCTTCGGCGACTGGCAACGGGGGAATGCCCCCGACCCGCTCCTTCCTTCCCCTCCCTCATTAGAGAGCTTGACGGTCAAAAAGATTGACAAAAGCCTCACCCAGGCCAATATCGTCCTGGGCCATCTCGGGATCAGTCGGGGGAATCCTGACTTCTACGCCGTCCAGGTCATGAACTATATCCTGGGCTCCGGGGGTTTTGCCTCCCGCCTCATGGCGAACATCCGGGACGAGAAGGGGTGGGCGTATGATATCAGGAGCCATTTCATGGCCAGGCTCTATCCTGGCCCTTTCATCGTCAGCCTCCAGACGAAGAACGAGACGGCCCAGCCCGCTATTGAGGAGATCCTGAAGGAAATCCGCAGGATCCGGGAGGAGCTGGTGACCGACCAGGAGTTGGCCGACGCCAAGGCGTATCTCATCGGGAGTTTTCCCCTCCGCCTGGACACCAATGCCGAGATCGCCAGTCTCCTGACGGCCATCGAATTCTACGGGTTAGGTCTGGATTACGTGGAGCGGTACCCGGAGCTGATCCGGGGGGTGACAAAGGAGGAAGTGCTCCAGGTGGCGAGGAAATATTTAGATCCGGAGCACCTCGCCTTGGTGGTGGTGGCCGACCAGGCCAAAGCGAACATTTCCCTCCCCACGGAAAAACGCTGATTGGTGATTTGCACGGCCAGTTCCTCCCCGACCGGATGGCCGAGATCCTTCGCCGATGGAAAGGGGAGATCGCTCTCCAGCCTTTCTGCTCCACGGTGGAGGAATTCGAGCGGAAGCGGCACCGGCTCGGCCTCGTCCAGGAGGCGGTGAAGCACGGGATCCGCCTCCTCTGATTCCTCCCTTTTCCCACAAGCCCGGTACCCTCTTCGTCAAGCAGTTTCCTCTTCCCCTCGATTGATTCGGATGATGCGCTCGAAGTCGGGGGGTGGAGGAGGGATCTGGGCCTTGACGAACTTGACGAAGATCTCCTTGGTCGGGATGTTTAGGGCATAGTTGAACCGCCGCTCGTACCCGATGGTCGAGACCGTCAGGCTTCCCAGCCCACCGCCGCATGGGGATTTCCCAAAGTGGGCGGGGAAGATGGCAATGTAGTCGGCGAGGCGCATGAGCTTGTTATACAAGGTGTCGTAGAGTTGCTCCGCATCCCCCCCGACGAAGTCCGGCCGACCGATGGATCCGACGAAGAGGGTATCACCCGTCAGGAGGAGCCGGTTGTCTATCAGGAGGGAAATGCTCTCCGGGGTATGCCCCGGCGTGTGGAGGACCTTGACCTTGACGGTGCCAAGGTCAAGCTCGTCACCGTCCTTGACCGGGACATGGTCGAACTTCGCCTTGGAGGCTTCGTGGAGATGGATCCTGGCCCCCGTCTCCTGGGCCAGCTTCCTCGCGCCCGAGCGGTGGTCGGCGTGGATGTGGGTTTCGAAGAGGTGGGTGATGGTGAGGCCTTCCCTTCCGGCCATCTCCAGATAGGTTTCGATCTCCTCCCGGGGATCAACGACAGCAGCCACACCGGCCTGGGGGGAGCCGAGGATGTAGGAGAGACACCCGGTCTCCTCCTGGAGGATCTGTCGGAAGAACAGCATGGACTATCTCCTCAGCTCTTGAAACCCGATGGGTTACATCCGGGGCGGTCTGTTTTGCCCTGGAGTCGATTTCCGAACCCTGGGTGTTTCCTGCAGGAGTGCCATCCCATCGAGGCTGGGTCCTCGTTGGGGAATCTGGATCCACCGGTGGAGGATCAGCGGCCGATGGAGGCGGCGAGGTTTTCGATCTGGCGTCGAAAGGCATCGTCCTGGGCTATCCGCTTCTTGATCTTCTCGTAGGCATGAAGAACCGTGGTATGGTCCTTGCCCCCGAAGGCCTGGCCGATGTCCGGGAAGGAGGAGCTGGTCAAGGTCCGGCAAAGGTACATGGCGATCTGTCGGGGCAAGACGATGGATTTATGGCGTTCCTTTGACTTGAGATCGTCAACCTTCACCCGGTAGTACTCGGCCACGGCCTGCTGGATGACAGGGATGGTGATGAGGCGTTCCCGCTCCTCGGCCAGGTCCTTCAAGACCTCCTGGGCCAGGTCAAGGTCGATCCGGCGTCCGGTCAGAGAGGCGTAGGCGATGAGCCGGACGAGGGAGCCTTCCAGCTCCCGGATGTTGGACTGGACTTTTTTCGCGATGAAGAGGGAGACTTCATCGGGGAGCGTCACATGTTCCAGCTCGGCTTTCTTTCGGAGGATCGCGGCCTTTGTCTCTAAGTCTGGGGGTTGGATGTCAGCGATCAGTCCCCACTCGAACCGGGAGCGGAGCCGCTCCTCCAGCGTCGGGATCTCCCGGGGGAGGCTGTCAGAGGAGATGACGATCTGCTTGGCGTTGTCGTAGAGGTCGTTAAAGGTATGGAAGAACTCCTCCTGAGTCCGCTCCTTCCCGGCGATGAACTGGATGTCATCAATCAGGAGGATGTCCAGGTTCCGGTACCGGTTCCGGAACTCGACGGTGGAGTCGAAGCGGATGGCGTTGATCAAGTCGTTGGTGAATTTCTCCGAGGAAACGTAGGAGACCCGGATCGGGTGATGCTTTTCCAGGGCGCGGTTTCCGATGGCGTGGAGCAGATGGGTCTTCCCCAGTCCTACCCCACCGTAGATAAACAAGGGATTATACGCCTTGGCTGGCTGCTCGGCCACGGCCAGGGCCCCTGCGTGGGCGAACTGGTTTGAGGATCCCACCACGAAGGTTTCGAAGGTGTACTTCGAGTTCAAGGCCGTCCCAGGGTCCCGCTCACGGCGGAAGGGACGTCGGGTGGCCACCTCCCCCTTGGTCCCCTCTAGAGGGGCCCCCCTTTCCTGGACGAGGAGTACGACCTCAATCTCGGTAGAGGCCAGGTCGGCCAGGACGCTTCTTAAGAGGCCAAGGTAGTGCTCCTCAAACCAATCCTTGAAGAACTGGTTGGGGACGAGGAGGCGTAGCCGGTGATCCGCCTCCTCATCAGGCTCCAGGATGAGGGGGCTGAACCAGGTCTCAAAGGTCTGGTGGGGGAGCCTCCCCTGGATGATGGAAAGGGCATCTTCCCAAAGCTTCCTGGATGTGGCTGGCGACAATCTTAAGCTCATCGGTCGGTCCCTCCAGACGTTATCCACAACCTCCTCGCAGAAGAGGATTCCACCGGGAACAGGCTATTAGGGCCCCCGCGGTGAAAGAGAAGACGGGTGAAGGGCTTCCGTGTCCACAGGGTTATCCACAGATGTGGAAAGCGAAGGATCCCTGATCCGGCAAAACTTTCGAAGTCCTCGTCCAAGCGTTGGAGAGGAGCGTGTGGAAAAATGGGCAGGTAAAGGGGGTGGAATCTCCCAGGGGGAAAGCCATTGACCTCCTCTTCCTCTCGGTTTCTTGGACGTCTTATCCACAGTTTCCCTGATGTTGGAACAGGCCGGTAGGAGGGAACATTCCTGAGGATAGCATCCGGAAGAGTAGGCAGGGGGCAGCTTCTGGTATCCACAAGGTTATCCACAGGTGTGGATAAGCCAAAGGGATTGTGAAAAAGAAGCATCTGAAAATCCTGCCTTTGCCTACGTGTTTAAACCAATCCCTGGTTGTGGAAAGCTCTCCTCCTTTCACCGGGTTCGCTCGCTCATCCTCGGGATCAAGCAGGATGATCACCCTTCTACCCTACCTCTTTTCCTCCTGTCAAGACCTTTTTCAACCCTGTGGAACCCCTTGAAAAACCTCTCTTCGGCATCGCTCCCGCCTCCCGGGTGGCCTTTTGACAAGGCTTTGAAAGTCTAGGGGGGTGCGGAGGGGCGTCCGGACAGGCGGGAAGGGTCGGCAGGCCGTGTCACGTTGGTGTTACCGACTTTTGCAGGCCGGGGGTCTCCCCCTCGGATCGGAGGATCAGGTTGCCGCGGCGTTGACAGGTTGGATGACCTGTGGTATCTCTTGTCCTAAAGTTTCCCATTCGAGGGGACAAGGGTTAAGGTCATCCTGGGGCTCATGAAGCGGATCCAGGTTGAATTCTACACCAAGGCGGGTTGTGGCCTTTGCGAGGAGATGAAGGCCGTCTTGGAGAAGGTTCGAGGTCACTACCCGCTGGAGGTTCGGGAGGTGGACATCGAGGGGGATCCAACCCTGTACGATCGGTACAAAGAGGAGGTCCCTGTCCTCTTCATCGAGGGGAGGAAGGCCTTTAAGTTTAGAATGGAGGAAGCCGCCCTCCGCAGGAAGCTGGATCTCTTCCAGCTTCGGCGGCGACTGTTCGGGGCATAGCCCGGTGGAGGCGTCATGAGGGAGGAGAGGGGAGCCAGGATCGTGGAGGCCTACCGGAGGGCCCATCCGACTTCGGAGGCTCTTTTCCGGAGGGCAAAGGGGAGCATCCCTGGAGGGATCACCCATGATATCCGTCACTTGAAACCTTTTCCCCTCTATGTCGAGCGGGCCCAAGGCTCCCGCAAGTGGGATGTGGATGGCCACGAGTTGATTGACTACTGGATGGGTCATGGGGCCCTCCTCCTAGGCCACTGCCCTCCTGAGGTGACCCGGGCCGTTGCCGCGCAGCTTGAAAAGGGAACCCACTACGGGGCCTGTCATGAGCTGGAGGTCCGGTGGGCGGAAGCGGTGAAGCGGCTCATCCCTTCCGCCGAAACGGTCCGGTTCACGATGTCAGGAACCGAAGCGACACAACTGGCCATCCGCCTGGCCCGGGCCTACACGGGGAAGACGAAGGTCATCAAGTTCGAAGGACACTTTCACGGGTGGCACGATTATGCCATGGCCGGGGTGAAGCCCCCTTACGCCGAGCCCCTCTCCTCAGGGGTGCCGGACGGGCCGCTCCAGGATATCCTCCTCTCCCCTCCCAACGACCTCTCCCGGGTCGAAGCCCTCCTTCGGGAGCACGAGGTGGCTGCCGTTATCCTGGAGCCTGGAGGGGGCACCGCCGGGACCGTTCCGACGGCTCCTGGTTTTCTCCAGGGCCTTCGGGAGCTGACGGCCCAGAGAGGGGTTGTGCTGATCTTCGATGAAGTGATCACAGGCTTCCGGTATGCCCCCGGCGGGGCCCAGGAGTATTACGGGGTCACCCCGGATCTCACGACCCTGGCGAAGATCCTGGCCGGGGGCCTCCCGGGTGGGGCGGTCGCGGGGAAGGCGGCGATCATGGACCGCCTGGCCTTTTCGGATGACCTCCTAGGGGGCCGGGGGCGGAAGGTGGCCCATGCCGGGACCTTCAACGCCAACCCTTTGTCGGCAGCGGCCGGGCTGGCCATGCTGGAGCTGATCGCCGACGGGGAGGCCCAGAAGCGGGCGGCGAGAGCCGCCGAGCTGTTCCGAAACGGGGTGAACGAGGTGATTACCCGTCTTAACGTGGATGCCTGGGTCTACGGGGAGGCTTCGGTCTTTCATCTCCTGCTGGAGCCACGCCACTTGGGGGTTGGGCGCCCGGGGAGCGGGGAACCGTTGAACCACTGGACCCTCCTCTCCTACCCCAACCTCGATCTCTATCACCTGCTCCGCGTGGCCCTGATCCTGAACGGGGTTGATTTCCCAGGCTTTCACGGATGGGTTTCCGCCGTCCATTCGGATGAGGATATCGAACAAACGGTTCGGGCCTTTGAGCAAGCCCTCAAGATGCTGAGGGAAGAAGGGGTCCTGGCCTAGGGGCTTTGAACGAAAGGGGGCAGTCCATGCGGGAAGCAACAAAAAGGTGGATGATCATCGTGATGGGGTTCATGCTCTTCTCCAGCCCGGAAGTCCTTGCCCAGCAGGGGCCCATCAAGGTTGTCCCGGTGTGGGAAGCCATCGGTCACCATCTTCAGTTTGGAAACGAGAAGGCAAGGGTCTATGATGTGATCTTGGAGCCGAACGTCCCGAGCGGCATGCATGTTCACGAGTACGACTATGTCCTGGTCGTCCTGGAAGGGGGGACCATCCGGGTCACCTTCCCCGATGGCAAATCCCAGGATGTTTCGGTGAAGACGGGGGAGTGGCGGTACCTGAAGGGTGGGGTTGTCCACGAGACCATGAGCATCGGCCCGAACCGGGTTCGGGCCATCGTGGTCGAGCTGACGCGGTAGAGGGATTCGGTGGTTCACAAGAAAAAGGTGATCGTCCTCGGGGTCATCCTCCCGCTTGTGGCCGGGGGGGTGCTCCTGTTCTACCGCTCCTGGGCTGGCTCGAAGAGAATCCCTTATCGGATGGCGAAGGTCGAGCGCGGCCCCATCACCGCCACCATCTCGGCCACCGGGACCCTGAACGCCGTCGTCACGGTGGAGGTGGGGAGTCAGATCACGGGGATGGTCAAGGAGCTTTACGCCGACTTCAACGCCCCGGTGAAGCGCGGGCAGGTCATCGCCCGCATTGACCCGGCGACCTTCGAGGCCAGGCTCCAGCAGGCCAGGGCAGACCTGGAAAGCGCCAGGGCCGCCGTGATGAATCAGAGGGCCGTCGTTGCCAAGGCTGAGGCCCAGGTGGCGAACGCCAGGGCCGCCCTGGCGGCGTCTAAGGCCAACCGGGGAAAGGCCGAGGTGGCCGTCCGCGATGCCAGGATCAAGTTCGAGAGCCGTGAGGCCCTCTTCGGGGAAGGGGGGATCTCCCAGGAGGAGCGGGACTCGGCCAAGGCGAGCTACGATTCCGCCATGGCCCAGCTTGAGGCGGCGGAGGCCGAGCGCCAGGCTGCCGAGGCCCTGCTTCGTGCCGCCGAGGCCGAGCTCCAGGTGGCCCGGGCCCAGCTGGCGGCCGCCGAGGCCAACGTCAGGCAAAAGGAAGCGGCCGTCCGGCAGGCTCAGGTGGATCTCGATCACACCTTCATCCGGGCCCCTGTGGACGGGATCGTGATCTCGAGGAACGTGGACGTGGGGCAGACCGTGGCGGCCAGCCTCCAGGCACCGACGCTCTTCGTGATCGCCCAGGATCTTACAAAGATGCAGGTGAACACCAGCCTGGACGAGGCAGACATCGGGCGGGTGAGAGTCGGCCAGGAGGCGACCTTCACCGTGGATGCCTACCCCGGTCAGAGCTTTCACGGCAAGGTCTATCAGATCCGGCAGGCCCCTGTCATCCGTCAGAACGTCGTCACCTACGATGTGATCATCCGGGTGGAGAACCCGGCCTTGAAGCTCATGCCGGGGATGACGGCCAACGTGAAGATCCTTGTCGCCAGGAAGGGGGACGTGCTCAAGGTCCCTAACGGGGCCCTCCGCTTCCGCCCTTCCCTGGCAGGGAAGGGGGGGCAGTCCGGGGGCGGGGCGGCCCAGGCTGCCCCTGAAGGGCGCCGGGCAGGGGAAGAGCGGGTGTGGGTCTTGGCGAACGGCCAGCCGCAGCCCATCCCGGTGAAGCTCGGGTTGACCGACGGGACCTTCACCGAGGTGGTCGAGGGGGCGCTGCACGAAGGGCAGGAGGTCATCGTCGGCCTGGTGAGCCGGAACGGGAGCGGCCGCAGCGGGGGGGCCTTTACACCGCCGCGGCGGGGTCCTGGGTTCTAGCGATGGAGGCCTCGACTCCCTTCATCGAGGTCGAGCGGCTCACGAAGGTCTACCATCTGGGGGATGTGGCCGTCCACGCCCTGCGGGGGGTCACCGTCACCATCGGGCGGGGCGAGTTTGTAGCCATCATGGGGGCGTCAGGCTCGGGGAAGTCCACCTTCATGCACATCCTGGGTTGTCTCGATCGTCCAACGTCGGGGGTGTATCGCCTGGACGGCATGGACGTGGGCCGGCTCAGTCGGGACCGGCTGGCGGAGATCCGCAACAAGAGGATGGGTTTCGTCTTCCAGAACTTCAACCTCCTCCCCCGGACCAGTGCCCTGGAGAACGTGGAGCTGCCCCTCTTGTACAACGGCACCTCCGCTGCTGAACGACGGAGGCGGGCCCTCGAAGCCCTGCGGAGTGTGGGCCTCGAGGGGCGAGAGGCGCATCATCCCACCCAGCTGTCCGGCGGGCAGCAGCAGCGGGTGGCTATCGCCAGGGCCCTCGTGAACGAACCAAGCCTCCTCCTGGCCGACGAGCCGACGGGGAACCTGGATTCCCAGACCGGCGACGAGATCATGGCCCTCTTCCAGCAGCTGAACCAGGAGCGGGGGATCACCATCATCCTCGTCACCCATGAACCGGACATCGCTGCTTACGCCCGACGGGTCATCCAGTTCCGGGATGGCCGGATCGTGGGCGACACGGCGGGCCCCGTTCCCCGTTGAAGCTGTGCCCCTGGCGCCAGGTCCCTTACCCCTTAAACCCTAGGTTCCGAACCGTGAACCTCGTTGCCAGCTTCAGGATCGCCTTTCGGGCCCTCTTTGTGAACAAGCTCCGCTCCGCCCTGACCATGCTGGGGATCATCATCGGGGTGGCGGCGGTCATCGCCATGATCGCCGTGGGAGCCGGGGCGAAGGCGCGGATCGCCGCCCAGATCCGGAGCATCGGGTCGAACGTGCTCATCATCCTGTCGGGCTCGACGACCAGCGGCGGCATCCGGCTTGGCCTGGGGACCCTCCCGACCTTGACCGAGGACGATGCCAGGGCCGTTGCCGCAGAGGTCCCCTTCGTGGAGCTGGCGGCCCCGTCCCTGCGGGGGACGGCCCAGGTGGTCTATGCGAACCGTAACTGGTCCACCTTGATCCAGGGGACCACCCCCGAGTACCTGGACATCCGGGAGTGGTTGCTGGAGCGGGGCCAGCCTTTGACCCCGCAGGACGTGGACGGGGCGACCAAGGTCGCCCTCCTGGGCCAGACGGTCGTCGAAAACCTCTTTGGGGACATGGATCCGCTTGGGCAGATCATCCGGATTCAGAAGGTCCCCTTCACGGTGATTGGGGTCCTGGCCCGGAAAGGTCAGTCGGCTTGGGGGCAGGACCAGGACGACATCGTCATCATCCCCCTTTCGACAGCCAAGACCAAGGTCCTGGGGGTGAGTCAGGCCAACGCCCGGGCGGTGGGGTCGATCATGGTAAAGGTGCGGGCCCCGGAGGGGATTCCGGAGGCGATCGCCCAGATCCGGGGCCTCCTCCGGCAGCGTCATCGGCTCCTGCCGGATCAGGAGGACGATTTTACCATCCGGGACCTCTCCGAGGTCTTCGCCGCCCAGGAGGAGTCGGCGCGGACGATGGCCTTCCTCCTGGGGGCCATCGCTTCGGTCTCCCTGCTGGTCGGGGGGATCGGGATCATGAACATCATGCTCGTGTCGGTGACGGAACGGACCCGGGAGATCGGCATCCGGATGGCCGTCGGGGCCAAAAGCCGGGACATCCTGGCCCAGTTCCTTGTGGAGGCGGTGACCCTGTCGTCGCTTGGAGGGGTGATCGGGATCGCCCTGGGGGTGGGAGGGGCAAAGCTCATCGCCCTCTTCGCCCAGTGGGCGACCCTCATCTCCCCGGGGGCCATCGTCTTGGCCTTCCTCTTCTCGGCGGGTGTGGGGATCTTCTTTGGCTACTACCCGGCGAGGAAGGCCGCCCATTTAGATCCCATCGAGGCCCTCCGCTACGAGTAACACGATTGACAAAAGGCGTGGTGATGTGATACCTAGGCGTTCAGCGATCAGCCGCCGGCCTTTCGCTTTGGCTGACCGCTGATGGCTCCGGGGGAGTCGAGGGGGCCGGGAAGAACGGGAGGACTCAGCGCTCGAGGAGGAGGGATGGACATCTGCGTCGTGGGGACAGGACATGTGGGGTTGGTCGCCGGAGGGTGCCTTGCCGAGATCGGTCATCGGGTCGTCTGCGTGGATGACGATCGGAGGAAGATTGCGATCCTCCAGCAGGGTGGGATGCCCTTCTACGAGCCCCACCTGGAGGCGTTAGTTGAGCGGAACAGGGCCCGTGGTCGTCTCCAGTTCGTCGATCGGGTGGAAGAGGGGATCGAGAAGGCAGTGGTGGTCCTCATCTGCGTCGGCACCCCATCCTTGGAGAACGGGGAAGCGGACCTGTCCGCCGTCGAGGATGTCGCCCGACGGATCGCCGAGGCGGCGACCTCCTACAAGCTCGTCGTGGAGAAGAGCACCGTTCCCGTCCAGACCGGTCGTTGGATTGAACGGACCCTCAGGATCTACGGGCGATGGGGGGTGGAGTTTGACGTGGCCTCGACCCCCGAGTTCCTGCGAGAGGGCTCGGCCGTTGAGGATTTCCTCCATCCGGACCGGATCGTCATCGGGGTGGGAACTCCTCGGTCGGAGAAGATCCTGAAGGAGCTGTACGCCCCAATCGTCGAAGGGACGTTCGACTGCCCGATCCATCGCTCCTGCTCCAAGCGGCCCGTCCCCTTCCTGGTGACGAACATCGAGAGCGCCGAGCTGATCAAGCATGCCTCCAATTCCTTCCTGGCCATGAAGATCTCCTTCATCAACGCCGTCGCCGACCTCTGCGAGCAGGTCGGGGCGGATGTCAAGTTGGTGGCCGAAGGGATGGGGCTCGACCGCCGGATCGGCCGATCTTTCCTTGATGCCGGTCTGGGGTTCGGGGGTTACTGTTTCCCAAAGGATCTCCAAGCCTTCGTAAGGATCGCGGAAAAGCTCGGCTACGATTTCACCTTGCTTAAAGAGGTGGAACGGATCAACCTGGGCAGGGCGGAGGTGGTCCTCCGGAAGCTGAAAGAGGTGCTCTGGATCCTCAAGGGGAAGCGGATCGGCCTCTGGGGCCTTGCCTTCAAGCCGAACACCGACGATGTCCGGGAGGCCCCTGCCATCAGGATCGTGAAGCTCCTCCAGAGGGAGGGGGCTGAGGTGCGGGCCTACGATCCGAAGGCTGTGGAGAACGCCAAGGCCGAGCTTCCAGGTGTCGTTTTCTGCCAGGACCCTTATAAGGCGGTGGAGGGGGCCGAGGCCCTCATCTTGGCCACGGAGTGGCAGGAGTTCAAAGAGGTGGACTTCAGCCGGGTCAAGGCCCTCATGCGGCGGCCCCTGGTCTTGGACGGGCGGAACTTCTTCGACAGGGAGGCCATGGTCGGCCTCGGGTTCGAATACCTGGGGATGGGACGCTAGGGGATTACCATGGCCCGTCGAACGTTTCCCAGGACGGTGGTGACAGGAGGGGCCGGGTTCCTGGGCTCCCATCTCGTGGATCGGCTCATCCGGGAAGGGCATGAAGTCATCTGTCTCGACAACCTCATCACGGGTGATCTGGGGAACATCGCCCACCTCTTCGGCCACGAGCGCTTTAAGTTTGTGAAGCTGGATGTCACCGAGTACCTTTCCATCGAGGGGCCGGTTGACTACGTCCTCCACTTCGCCTCTCCTGCCAGCCCGGCCGACTATCTCAAGTATCCGATCCAGACCCTCAAAGTGGGGGCCCTCGGCACCCATAAGGCCCTGGGCTTGGCCAAGGCGAAGCAGGCCACCTTCCTCCTCGCCTCCACCTCTGAGGTCTACGGCGATCCCCTGGTCAACCCCCAAAAGGAGGACTACTGGGGGAATGTCAACCCCATCGGGCCTCGGGGCGTCTACGACGAGGCGAAGCGGTTCGCCGAGGCGATGACGATGGCCTACCACCGCTGCCACGGCCTCGACACCAGGATCGTCCGTATCTTCAACGTGTTTGGACCTCGGATGCGCATAAACGATGGGCGGGTGGTCTCCAACTTCATCGTCCAGGCTCTCCGAGGCGAGCCCATTACCGTGTATGGCGACGGCTCCCAGACCCGTTCGTTCTGCTTCTTTTCTGACATGGTGGAGGGGATTTATCGGTTGCTCCTCTCCGGGGAGCACGAGCCGGTGAATCTGGGAAATCCTCACGAGGTCTCGGTCCTGGAGCTGGCCCATCTGATCATGGCCCTCACGGGAAGTCAGAGTCCCCTCGAGTTTCGCCCTCTTCCCGTTGACGACCCCAAGGTCAGGTGCCCGGACATCTCGCGGGCGATGGAGAGACTGGGCTGGCAGCCCCAGGTTGATCTGAAGACAGGGCTGGTGGAGACCATCGGGTACTTTCGGAAGAAACTCTCGAAGGGGTGAGGCCCCTTCACTTTTCTCGCCCAGGGAGGTCCTT
The DNA here is from genome assembly GCA_964535215.1 of uncultured bacterium. Classification (GTDB taxonomy): domain Bacteria; phylum Methylomirabilota; class Methylomirabilia; order Methylomirabilales; family JACQHM01; genus JACQHM01. The sequence continues at coordinate 1,537 of CAZHST010000019.1, read as the reverse complement.
TCATGAACAGGCGTCGAAGGCTGATGGTCTTTGGCATCCTCTTCCTGGTGGTTTACCCGGGGACGGGGTTCTCGGGGGAAGAGGGTGGGGGGAAAGGGGAGAAGGTTGTGGCAAGGGTGGGCAAGGAGGCCATCACCCTAGAAGAGGTCGAGCAGGCCCTAGCCGCCCAGCTCTACCAACTGGAGGTTCAGCGGTTTCGGCTCATCCGCCAAAAGATCGAGGACCTGATTGCCGAAAGGCTCCTCCAGCAGGAGGCGGAGCGGAGAGGCCTCTCGGTGGAGGAACTTCTCGGCAAGGAGGCCCTGACGGTCAGCGAGGAGGAGGTGGAGGCCCTGCTGGAGGCCAACAAGGATCGGCTTGAGGGGGGGAAAGAGGCCTGGCGGGAGAGGGCAAGGGAATACCTCCTCGAGCAGAAGCGGGCCTCTCGGATGGCGGCCTTGGTCGCGTCGCTTAAGGGCCAGACACCGGTCACCATTGACCTGAAGGAGCCGGAACCCCCCTTGGTCCCCGTGGATACCGATGACGATCCTTCCTTAGGCCCCGACGCGGCTCCCGTCACCATCGTCGAGTTCTCCGACTTCCAGTGCCCGTATTGCAAGCAGAGCCAGGCCGTGCTGAAAGAGGTGATGAAGGCCTATGAGGGGAAGGTCAGGCTGGTGTTCAGGGATTTCCCCCTTTCCACCCACCGGTTTGCCAGGAAGGCGGCGGAGGCCGCCCAGTGCGCGGCGGAGCAGGGGAAGTTCTGGCCCTACCATGACAAGCTCTTCGAGAACCAACCCCGCCTTGACATCCCCCATCTCAAGCGGTACGCCCAGGAGCTGAACCTTGATCAAACGGCCTTTGAGGCGTGTCTTGAGGGGGGGAAGTACCGGGACGAGGTTACCAAGGATCTCCAGGATGGGATCAGGGCCGGTGTCTCTGCCACCCCGACCTTTTTCATCAATGGTCGCCCCTTAACCGGTGCCCAGCCTTTTCCAGCCTTCCAAGCCTTGATCGACAAGGCCCTTAAGGAGTCCTCCCGGGGGAAGTGATCGGCTGCCTGGTCAGGGGCGATTAAAATTCGGCAGCCCCCCAGCCCTTTCTGAATCCTGACCCCGCGACCTCTGCGCCCCGTCGGGTTCACGGTAAGCTGCCGGTCAGGGGGGTGCCTTGACAGCCGACGGCTGTTGAGGTAGCATCCCTTCTGAGGCCATGATGAAAGGCGGGAAAGCCAAGCGTCTCGGAGAGATCCTGGTCGAGCGGGGGATTCTAACCCCTGGGCAGCTCCACGAGGCCCTTTCACGGCAAAAAGAGGGGGGGGGACGTCTGGGCCAGGTCCTCCAGGATCTCGGCTTCTTGACCGAGGAGGAGCTCCTCCAGGCCTTAAGCGACCAACTGGGCCTCCCCCTTATCTCCCTGACCGATCCTTCCCTGACCCTCTACCCCGTCATCAACCATTTTCCCCAGAAGTACATGAAGCAGTACCGGTTCTTCCCCTTGGACTTGACGAATGGCGTCTTGAGCGTCGTCATGGCTGACCCCCTCGATTTCTACACCC
>CAZHST010000018.1:0-69625 GCA_964535215.1 uncultured bacterium | reverse complement strand
TCTCCCTCACAATGCTTCCAGCCTGATCAACCAGCATAGGTCGTTCAAGCTTTCTGGTCACAACAGTAAAGAACTCACACAGGTTCTGTACAGTCGTGAGCCCACCGCCTTCACCCCAAATGGACAAAAGAATCCCACGCGCCACGGCTTGCTTTTTTGGATTCAAGAGGGCATAGGCATGCACCAGGACATTCGTGTCAATGAGCCTCTCACCATCGATCATACAGTTCCTCCCGGCGACGGTAGAGGAGCTTCCCACCTTTGTGAGGATTCTTGAGGAGCTCAATCTGCCGCCTGGTGATCTCCTCGTCCCGAGCCTGACTCAGGGGCTTGATCTCCACCAGCGCTGGGCACCCATCCGGCAGGTCTGGCTTCTCTTCAAGGACAATGGTATTGCCTCTCACAATTCCTTTATACACTTTCATCGTCATCTTCCTCCTTGACACCCAAAGATCACCGGGCTGCCTTTCACGATCCCTCGGTAGGTTTTCATTGCCATTGTCCTCCTCTTACAACCAGGCATTCACCGGGCCTGCCGATGGACACGCCAAACTCGCTGATGACCAGGGTCTGCACCCTTCAGCCCCGTGGTGTCCGGTTGCTGCTTTTCCAGACCTCCGACAGTAGCAGCGCCGCCCCATCGAAGGCGATCAGGTACCTCCCCGCCTCGAAGACCGGCCATCTTGATAGGGCCAAGAGGTTATGGACTCTGCTTTTTAAGGGATTCTACAAGCCTCGCCCGCAAGCCTAGGATCGTCAGCCCGACTACTTCCTTTTTCTTCTCGTCGTATCGCACCACGACTCCCCGGCCGATATCCACCCCCGTCGCCTTCCTGGGCTTCCCGATGCTCAGATAGAGGACATCCGCCTCCTCGTCATAGTCCCAGTCCACCCTCTCCCACTTCTCCAAAATTTTCACCGCTTCCATACGCGTTGCCTCCATGCCGCCACCCGTCTGGCGAAGTACGCGGTCACGACAAACCCATCCTGCGCACCAAGTTCCTTGTAGGCCACGATCAGATACTTTGAAGTCAAGGGCGTCTGACGCTAAAAGCGGACGGCCAGCTTCTCGCCAAAATCCCCCTTTAAGACCTCAGTCGGACTGTGAATGGTTTGTAAAACCTTTACCTGTTGATCGACCAGCTCAAGGTGTCGCCGGCAGATGTGCTCCTACCGTTCTTTTGTCAACCGTATTGGCACTCCATCTACCGAATGGACAATAAGCAAGCCTTTCTTTCAATCTCCTATTTGTCGGGTCATCGAGTGAAAGCTGGACTCGGTAGTGGAAAGCTCCATCGGCAGGAGGAGCTGGGGCCCGTCTTCAACTAGCTCCAGCCGCGGTTGAGACCCTCGCACCACCAGCCGCTCGCTGGTCTTGCCGATGGACACGCCAAACTCGCTGATGACCAGGGTCTGCATCGTTCAGCCCCGTGCTTGCCGTTCCTTGACTTGAGCTATCCTGACCTTAAGCCCCAGACGGCGACAGGTTCCTACCCAGAAATAGCCTCAAAGGCTGCATCCACGATTCCAGGCTCGATTGGAAAGTTGCCTTTCTGTGCCACCCCTCGGATACTTCTCAGTGCACGGTAAAGACCATCTGCGTCTGCAAAGAGGATACTTTCAGCAAGCTGTTGGACAGTATCAGCATTGGCACCACCATCTCTCCGAAGCAGGTCGTTTATCAAGGAGTGGAAGCGAAAGGTTCTCCGCTTAGCCTGACTAATAAATCGAAGGAGTCTCCAGACGGGTGCCACCTGGAAGTTTCTTATAGCAACAGCCTGGCCTGAAAGTTCTAACCGGACCACAGAGGCAAGAAATGAGCGGCCTGACAGCTCTAAGGGAAGGATGGTCTCCCCTCGTGACAGAGCCCAGAGGAGGAAGGCATACGGAGCCGGTGGAGCCCCTTGCCATGGCTCTTGCTGATATTTGGTCCCTAATTCCCTTACAGCCAGAAGGTCCTCCCGAGCGTAGGGCTTTTCTGAAGGACCAGGGATCATCAAGGCCACCGTGCAGGATACGTCTCGATCACGCTTATGGCGGGTAAACAAGGCGAAGTTGTGTAGCCCCACCCATGCCAAGGCATAGCACCACGAACAGAGTTTGGAACGACGTTCCGGTGAGTTGAAAAGCCCTTTTTCCTTTTTTCCCCACTCAGGCACAAGGGTTAAAGAAGGCCATCCGCCTCTACATGAATGGGAGCGTCCCGATACGGAATTTAAAAACTTCCTGAAATCTTGCACCCTATTTGAAGAGAGCTTTCGTGATACTTCCCGCAGATGCTTTAAGCTCCCCTCGATAAAGCGCCTCTTTGGTTGCATTCCCCCACTAGCGGCTGCATAGACCCAAGGTAGCCGTTGGGTAGATGCAACTCCTTCTAGAAGCTCGTCAAGGGCGTCACGTAGCCCATCCCGCAATGCTTCTTGGCCGGCTTCTACGTCTAAGCCACAATGCACTTCATAGACGGTCCCCCGGCTGTATACCTCCAGCAAGGATTCGGGAGCACCTCGGAGGAGGCACTCTACAAGGCCATAACAGATTGCTGCATCCGTGTACTCGCTGATTGAAGGAGTTGCCAATATGAAACTCATCGTTCAAACTCCACCATAGCCATGCGCCAGAAAGGACGATTGGAGGCTTCTTCCTGCCGGTCCTGGGCAGCACGGTAGTCGCAGATGACAAGAATGGAAAGGAAGGCACCAAGGAGCAGGCGATTCCTCTGTTTAAGGATACGGGTTCCACTCGCCCTCGCCTCTGTTACGAGCAGGGCGATTGCCTGATACCCTTCTGAAACGGGAAGAGCGTCGGGGAGAGAAGTAAAGGGGCTAACGATTTCATCCTCCAACTGTGCCTCAGTCAGGATGTTAATAAGCGCCTCTCGTCCTTTGGGGAGGAACTGGACCGCCTGCCGCTCGTTCTTCCCTTCTCCCGCAAGCCTTCGCCACACGTCGGTCAGCGTCAGTCCTCTTTCCCCTGCACGAGCGATCTGAGCCATCAGGATCGGTTCGTGGTGCAGCAGCACGGCCTGTGCTGCCGCTTTGATTAACGGACGCCATCCCGGTAAATGTCCTAACCTGGACCACAGAAGCCAGCCTCCTACCAACTCGTGCCGAAACTGAGCACGGTCACCGCTTGCGTAAGGTAGGGTGAGCTTACCTAGATCGTGGAAAGCCAGGGCGAGTTTAATCGCCTGGTCTGTTCGACTTACCCCTTCATCAGCCCTCACCCCTACCACAGTGGCCAAACGGGATAACGAAGGCAGGTACTTTTCCTTAATCAACTTCCAGCCCTCTAGCAACTTGCCAGTGTGCTTGAGGAAGCACTCCTGCACCTCTCCAGAGACGTAATAAGAAGGACAGGCGCACTGGTCACGACACCCCAAAGGGCAACCCTGGCATAGCTCAGTCACCTTCATCCTCACCCAACCGATTCAGGACTAACCCGAACGAGAGATCGTAAGCTGGAACAACCAGGGTACTCATGGGCGAAACCGTGTTCATCCGTGGTTGCCGCCGAAGGACCCACTTCACCGTATTGCGGTTTGTTCGATCCCAGCGACGTTCTAAAAGGACTGTATGCTCGCCAAAGGCCAGTTCTTGCCGCACTTGCCAACGGCCTTCCATATCAGGGATATGGACCAGGGTATAGTTCAGATTGAGAGCGAACTCTTCAAACAGTTCCGCTATTTTTTCTACTCCAATGTCAAATTCCCGCTCGTTGTTCTGCCCTTCAAGAAGAGCTTTAAGACATCCCTGAGCATCCGCCCATAAGGGGTCGTCCGGGATGAAGATGCCTGTCACGTAGAAGTCTGGGCGTGCATAAATCGGGACTCCTTCCGGGGGCAAGGAGAAAGGGACCAACTCGGCCAGATACGCTCCAGCAGCAGCTTCGAACTGAATCACGCGTCGAATCCGGCGGTCCACCGAGTCGAGAACCTGCTGACCTGGCTCTCCTGCCTTATGCCTCTTCGCCCTCCGCGCTCTCCTGGCTTTGGCCACTTCTTACCTTCCTCCACGCACTCCAGAGCTTCTGATAAAACGGGTCTACAAGCTGTCGGGATGACGCCAGATCAGTGAGGGCCCGTTGGAGTTCCTGCTCTGTTCCAGGTTGTGTCATAGCTTCCCGCATAGTTTCATTGATAGTGAGGGCGAATTGGCCTGCAGCTCTGTCCCGATTTGGAAATTTTTCGGAGGCCAACTCTTGCTTCAGGTCATCGATCCGCGCCTCAGAAACAAAAGCATAGGGCGAAAGTGAGAGGCTCGTCTCCCCTGGTTCTCTAGGTTCGACCACCCACACCACCCCCTTTTCCCCTAAGCGTCGGGCTACCCGGCCAATCCGCTGGATAAGAGCATCAGGAGGAGCCGCCTCGATAACCGCCGTTGTCACGCTAGAAATGTCCAGCCCGGCCTCCACGACCTGGGTAGCAACCAGGAGAGAAAACTCTCCTTTAATGACTTTTTCCTCTCGTTTACGCCGGTCTCCAGCTAAGAATCGGGAATGGAGCAGGAGAATCTTTTCTCGAGGCCAGCCGTCTTCCAGAAGCTTTTTGTACACCTGAGCTGCCCGGCCCACGGTGTTCACAACAATGAGACCCTTGCTGTCCCCTGAACCCTCTGCCAGCAAACGATCTTTCACTTCGGAATCCTCTAAGAGGTCATAGACAGATCGCCCTTCTGCTAACCTGACCTTAACAGTACCTCGCACGGGTCTCCTTACATCGGCAGCCTGGGGTGTAATTGAACGATAACCCTGTAGTGACAGGACCTCCTCTCGGTGCACCCTGGAAAGCGTGGCTGTCATGAAGACAAGGGGTATCCCTGCACTCTCTAAGATCGCTGCCACTCGACCGATGAGGAGTTGGGTGTAAAAATACCTATCCTGATACATTTGCACCTCGTCAAAGATCACCATGGCCGTGGCGATGTTGCCTGCTGGAATCGTGAAGCGTCGCGGCAGTGTCCGCTGGCCGACTAACCCATAGAGGAAAGAATCCCAGGTGGTCACCACAACATCTCCAAAAAACATTGGCAAGGGACCGTCGGTTCCATGATCCACACGCACACTGAGAGAAAGCCCTAATTTCGCTGCGTAATCCCGGATGCGTCTAGCCTGAGCCTCCACCAGAGAACGACTGGGGAGCACGTAGACAAGCCGGCGGGCAACTGAGTATTCTCTAAGGCAATGCTGAGCCAGATAGGGGGTGATGGCAGCTTCGGTCTTACCCCCAGCGGTCGGCGCTTCAATTAACACTGGCGGTTCGTCACCGTTAGACCGGGCGAGAATTGCTTCCCAAGCCCTCTTTTGATAATCATACGGCTCTCTGTTCAGCATCCGTTGGAACATACTTTGACAGTCGGCAGAGTTCATCTCTCACCTTCTACGTCGCCTTGTCGTTGGAGCACCATCAAAAGGCGGGACGACTATCGTCGCATCGCCTCCCTGCCAGGAAACCTGCAGAACAACGGCTCCATCAACCGGGAGCCCGCGGAATTGGGAAGGACTGTACTTATCGAGACCTTTCTGGGTTTCTACCTCGATAGGCAGAAAGAATAGCTCCGGCTCAGGCCGTCGAAGTCCCAGTAAATTAGGCCGACTTTGGAGAGGGCGGAGCACATAGCCGCCTAACGCGTAGTCCTGAAGAGCACGTTGTGGCGTCACGGTGTCAATGAAGATAGGCTCACGGCCTGCTTCCTGAGGACGAACGCTACGGAGAAGCGACGCATGAGTTACGCAGACGAGGGACTCGGTGTCGCCAATCCGGTCGAGCAGGCAGACTGCTTGAGAGAGTTGATCAAGATTCAGAACGTCGCCCACAGGAAGGGCATAGAACACATCAAGCTGTTGGCTCAACATCCACTCTCGGCGTCTGGCATCAGGAGGTCTTCTTCCTCCTCCCCTCCTTTTCCCAATGTCTTCTCTCCCTTCAAGTTCAAGAGATCGCTTCAGGATGACCGATCCCTTTGTGCACGTGTTGTCAGGAGCCATTCGACAGGTCGCCCACAATCCCGCCCTTGCAAAGCGCTCAAAGAGAAGCCGAGCGGCTTCATCGACTGTCGCCCCACGGCATTCAGGATCGAGATGCGCCAAGGCGCTCCCCAGGGTGCCCAGCAGAGTAGATGGTCCCGGAAGGGGAGGAACTACGGCCACCTGATACGAGGAAGCTGTGGCGGCACTATAACAGGGTGCCCGCACTCGGGCGCAAATCACAGCGTAATCAGCCATCGAGTTTCCCTCAAGATTGGTCTGAGAATTCTTTAGCGGTTGTGACATCGTATGCGACCGCCTTTAACAGATCCACCCAGTGGTCATAGCCCTGTATTTGGAGTCTCCCCTGTGGTCGCTCTGGTTCTTGCTCCAGTTCTTTCTCTGGTTTCTCAGGTTCCTCCAGCACAATACCTTTGGGATACCCGTGAAGCTTAATGTCGGCATTGGCCAAGTTCGCATAGCTTGAAAGGAGCGATTGGGATTCCTGCACATAATCCCGATAGTAGCCATTCACAAGAAGCGGAATCGGCTGATCCGAGGCCGCAACGAGGAGTGAATCCACTCGGCTCACCGGCAGTCCTCGGGCCAACCCTGCCCCAGCCCGCCCAGAAAGTAGGTGCACGAATCCGAGCACAGCGGCACGGGCTCGTTCCTTTCGTTCATTCTGGTCCACCGGCTTTTTGGCCCTATCGGCCAAGGAGCGGCCAACGTATTTGAGGTCGAGGAAAGCCGAGAAGCCGTAAACGGCCGACGAGTATTCCCTTTTAAATGGAATCATCGCAGTGGGGTCAACCATACCCGCCGGGTCTACAACCACTCGGTTGTGAACAACACTTTTGACCTCGACTTCTTCAACCGTCTCCTCCGCTGGAAGCAGGAAAGAGAACCCTAAAAGTGAAGTTCTCCTAAAGTTACGTTTGGCAGTCACCAAGAAGCCGTAAAGATCGGCGTCTGCCAAGGCTTGGATCGTTGCTTCCTCAGACTGGGTGAGATCTACCAACTGATAGTTGTTTTGCTCATTCTGAACCGCACTTTTCACACGCTCCTGGTTGGGAGCGAAGCGTAGTGCGACATCGCCTCGCCAAGCTTCAAGAGTAAGTTTTCTCCCAAAGTTCGTCTGCCGAAATTCCTCCAGAAACCCCACGAAGTGGCAGTGGCGGATCATGTTCCCGGAGATCGCCGGAACCTCCACTACTCGATGGTTCCCTGAATCGGTTCTTACCACCACCGGAACTTTAGTCATCTCGATGTAGTTCGTTCCGGCCCCACCTTGGGTATTCAGTGACGCAGCATTAATCGTGATTCGCCCAGCAATTCTCAAGAACATTGTCACTCCTCCTTTCTTTCAGGTCGATAGGCCATCGCAAGGCACGCGATGTAGCGGCTGACCAACCGCAATCCCGGCTCAGGCGCTTCCGCAAGTTTTCGGACGGCTTCGATATCTTGCGGGCCCGGAATGTAGACAGATTGATTCTGCCGTTCCTTTTCCTGTTTGAGTTTTTCCTTAAGACGAAGCGCAGAGTATAAGCCTTCCAGAAGATCACTGACGGAACGGGCTCTCGCGATCTTATCAGTGACGTCATAGATGACTTCAACCTCGAAGAGGTCTCGCAGATAGTCTCCAACCCGTCGAAGAGCCTCTTCTTCTGTAACCATAGATCGCTTCCCTTCAGACGTAACCATACTTCTCCCTCCTTCTACATCACCTCGCCTCGACTACGGATCGTATCTCTACCGGGCTTGCTCACCGTGATACATGCGCATCATTCGCTGAGCACTGCTTGCGATCATCTCTCTGAGGCTCTGGGGTTCCAGAACCTCCGCTTCCTCGCCCCACTGCATGACCCACCACCCTACTTCTCTGGGTTCACTGACTTCGACCTCGAAAAGGATGGAACCATCCTTTAGCTCGGTGATCTTCTGGGATAGGTGCCAGCAAGTTTCCTTGATGTAAGGAGCGATCCGCTTGCTGAACCGGACTCTGACTTTCTCCACCCTGTTACCAACGAAAACACTGAAGCTGTTCCGGTGACGCTCGGCAAAGGAGTAGTCTGACCGCCTTGGAACAATCATCGGAAGGAGCCTTACCTGTTTGATGCGATTCACCCGATAGACTCGATAGCTCTTCTCTTCCACCGAATAGGCATCGAGATACAAGGCTCGCCGCTTAAAGTAGATTTGGTACGGGTCCAACGTATACTCCTTCAGGCCACCCTCGCTGTACAGGTCATAGAGAATCGAAACTCGCCGTCCCTCTATGGCTGCCTTTTGAAGATCGGCCAGTACCTTACTATCACAGCCAAACCCTTGCTTCAGCACCACATCATCCAAGGAGGAGCGGAGAAACTCCCGCTGATCCTGTGGGGAATTGGAGACGATCTTTCTAATCGCGTTGAGGGCATCGAAGGTGAGGATAAAATCCCTGGCGGCTGATAACTGTCGGACCGCCATCACCAACGCAAAGGTTTCGGTCAACGTTAGGTCATAGACCGGAATGTAGGGGTCGTTCTCGATGACAAAGCACCTCTGGCTGCGATCATACCGGAAGCAAAACCCCAGCTTCTCTAGCTCCCTCTTGTCTTTGTAAAACTGCGGCTTCGAGATGCCCAGTGCCCTGATGAGGGCAGGTGGGGTCTGCTGTGGATTGGTCTTGATCTCTGACGCCATGCGGATCAAGCGAGCGATACGGTGATTACCTGAGGTCACAGATCATTCTCCTTTGAAGGTCTGTCATCAAGGTAGGTACAAAGTAGCGATCAGTCAAGCGCTAATTTCGGTTCGGTCTACCACATAGTAGACTGACTACCTCTTTTCTAACCCACCCCACTCCTCCACCACCCGATCTCTCTCCTCCCTCACTGGCTCGAAGCGCCTGTCCAGCAGGAACTTCCAGGCCCGGACCTCCTCACCCAGGGGCATAAAGCTGAACGCCAGTTTCTCAAGTCGGACGGCGCCACGCTGACCCCAAAGCTCACACGGCGGAGAAGAGCGCTTCCAGCGAGATCTCGATGTCCTTTTTCTGCACCACTTTGGAGGCATCGAGGATCTCGATCTCCAGGGGTTGCCCCTTGGCCGAGAGGTGCACGATGATCCCTTCAGCGATGTCTCTGGAGTCGGAGGGCTTTCCCTCTCGCAGTTGAATCGTCAACACATCCGCATCAGGCGAGTATTCAATCCTCACAGGTGCCCCCGATTCTACCCCCCAACCATGACAGGGAGGGTCAGTTGAAGCGCAGAAAGTTCACGGGCCAGGTCTTCGATCTCCATCTGCTCCAGGAGGGCCTGGGCCTCGGCCCGGACCGCTTCCCGCAATGCGACGGGCTCGACCACCTCGGCCTCCCGGCCAAAGCTTAAGATCCAGCGCTTGAGGTCGTCGGTGACCGCGACCTCTAGGCTCAAGACCAGCTCCCCGCCGGGGAGCCGTTCGAGCTGCTGGCTGGGGTGCCAGCGGCGTTCCGCGATCCACCGGGCCCATGCTTTCGAGAACTTGACCTTCACCGGGACCGCCGGGCCTCCTCGCAGGAGGCCGAAGCTCTCCCGCATGTAGGCCTCGACATCGAAGCTGGAAGGGGAGGCAAACGTCTCTTCCGTCTCCCGAAGGGCCTTGATCCGTTCGAGGGCGAAGATTCGGACCTCCCGCCGTAGGTGGTCGTAGGCGATGACGTAGAACCCCCCCTGGTGGTACCAGAGATGGTAGGGATCAATCCGCCGGGTGCTGACCTCATTCCGGCTGAAGGAGTGGTAGGTGATCTCCAGCGTCCTCCCCCCCAGCCGGGCTTGGGTGACAGCCTCGATCACGGGCTGAATGGGAGCACAATCTTTCAAGGGGATGCGCCCGGCTGCCATCGTTTTCTGAAGTTGACTCAAGAGGACGTGGGCCGGTTCGGGGAGGAGGGTGTGGAGCTTGTCAAAGAAGGCTTCTAAGGAGGCGTGCAGGAGGGTGCCATCCAGGGGCTTGACCAGGGAGCGGCTGAACGACAAAGCCATAAGTTCTGTCAGGGTAAAGGGGAAGGGGGGCCGGAACCCGGCTTCGAGGAGTCTCCACCGCTTCCGCTTCCCTTCCCGCTCGTCATAGAGGGGAAACCCGACCTGCTGGAGGTGGTCGAGGTCCCGGATGACGGTCCTGGCACAACACCCCAGCTCCTGAGCCAATTCTTTAAGGGTGCGGCCCCGCCGGGACTCTAACAACCAGAGCAGCTTCCACTGCCGGATGACCTGATCGCCCCTGGGCATTATTCGCCTCCCGAGGAGCACCCCCTCACCCCATCCCTCTCCCCGTCGGGGAGAGGGCAAGAGTGAGGGGCAAGGATCGTATACCGTCCGAGCCCAAACGTGGTGTTCTTCCCCACGTGGGTCCACTGGCCGAAGAGGAGATAGGGGAGAAATGGCCTGAAATCCCCGGTATAGGCTGCCTGGCCGACCAAGCCGCCAAAGAGCATCCGCTCCTTTTGCCGTGAGGAATACCGGGCCCAGTCTACCCATTTCGTCCCGTTCTGGATGAGCTGAACCGTTTGGGCCTGGGCGATCAGACCCCGGTAGTCCACGTCGAGCCTGACCCCGCAGTGGAAGAGGGCCAAGGAGGAGAGGCGGCGCAGAAGCGTTCGGAATACAATGTGGAACTCTGGTATGTCCACCAGGTGGCCCTGGTGCTTTAGCCGAGTCGGGGTGAGGAAGAGCAGCCTGAGGCTCGCCGGATCGCCCTCGGTCAGGAGCGAAGGGGCCAGGTCCCGGCAGTCGGCCAGCGTGACCTTCACCTCCCGCGTCCTGACCAGCTCCTCCTCCGCGGTGTAGATCGGCTCTGCCCGGTCAGAGCGAGGATCAACTAAGTCAATCCGGTTGAGCCGGAACTTCTTCCGCTCCCGCCCTAAGCCCTGGTTCCCCAACTCTTTAAAGGCCACGATGAAGTAGGGGAGGAAGGGGATGGCCTTGCCGATCAGGGTCAGGTCGAAGCTGAAGGCTGCACCGGCTTGGTAGACGCGTTCTGAAACGGCAGGCGGGACAATCACGAAGGGGCGGGGGATCTCGTCGAGGTTCCGGAGGGCGGGGGCCTCGGGCGGGGGGGAAGGCTCGAAGATCAGGTGGTAGGGGCACTGCTGAGGGAGAGGGCACTCGTTCCCCCGCAGGCGGCTCCCCGGGCAGGCCAGCTTTCGGAAGATGGCACCAAACCCACCCCGGAGGGTCGAGCCCAGGTACTCAGGCAGCCCCAGCGCTTCCAACGCCTCCAGCCTGAACCGGTAACGGGAGAGGGCGATGCGCTCTTCCACGATCAGCCATCCAAGGTCCGGGGCTCTCGGCTACCCCCCGGACGCGGGCCGCCACCGCAAGTTGGGCTGCCTGGCCGCCCTCACCTCGTCTAGGCGGGTGACCCTGGTGTTGTGGGGCGCTTTGTGGAGGAGGTCCGGGTTCTCCTTGGCCTCCCGGGCGATCTGCCTCATCGCCTCGATGAATCGGTCCAGCGTCTCCTTGGATTCGGTCTCCGTCGGCTCGATCATGAGCGCCCCTTTGACGATCAACGGGAAGTAGATCGTGGGTGGGTGGAAGCCATAGTCAATGAGCCTCTTGGCAATGTCCATGGTGCTTATCCCGTACGGCTGCTGGTAGGCGTCGGTGAAGATCACCTCGTGCTTGCAGAAGCGGTCGTAGGGGAGGTGGTAGGTCCCTTTCAGTTGGCTTAAAAGATAGTTCGCGTTGACCACAGCCGTCTCGGCCACCCGCCGGAGGCCCGAAGGCCCCATCGAGCGGATATAGGCGTAGGCCCGGACCAGGGTCCCGAAGTTGCCGTAGAAGCTCCTGACCTTCCCGATGCTCCGGGGGAGGTCGTAGTTCAGGTAGAAGTGGTCCCCCTTCCGCTCCACCGTCGGGACCGGCCGAAAGGGGGCCAGATGCGCCTTGATCCCGACGGGGCCCGCCCCTGGTCCTCCCCCGCCATGAGGGGTGGAGAAGGTCTTGTGGAGGTTAAACTGGAGGGCATCAACCCCCATGTCCCCGGGCCGGGCGATCCCTAAGAGGGCGTTCAGGTTCGCCCCGTCACAGTAGACCTGGCCCCCTTTCTTATGAACGATCTCACAGATCTCCAGGATGTGCTCCTCGAAGAGGCCCAGGGTGTTCGGGTTGGTGATCATGAGACAGGCGACCTCTTCATCCATCGCCTGGGCAACGGTCGAAGGCTCGACGATCCCTTTCGGGCCGGACTTGAGCGAGACCACCTGGTAGCCGCAGAGGGTCGAGGAGGCCGGGTTGGTCCCGTGGGCCGAGTCGGGGACCAGGACCTTCCGCCGGGGGTTCCCCTGGGACGCCAGATACGCCCGGATCATCAGGAGACCCGTCAGCTCCCCATGGGCCCCCGCCGCCGGCTGGAGGGTCACCCGGTCCATCCCGCTGATCTCGGCCAAGTACTGCTCCAGCTCCCACATGAGCTGGAGGGCCCCCTGGGCGAGGGCCTCGGGCGTGTACGGGTGAAGTTTGGCGAAGCCGGGGAGGCGGGCCAGGTCCTCGTTCACCCGGGGGTTGTACTTCATGGTACAGGAGCCTAAGGGGTAAAAGCCCAGGTCAATCCCGTAGTTCCACTGGGAGAGGCGGGTGAAGTGGCGGATCACCTCGGGCTCGGACAGCTCGGGAAACCCTTCGATCTCATCCCGGAGGGCCTTCTTGGGGATCAAGCGTTCCGGGCGCCTCGTCGGCACATCCGGGGGTGGGAGGGAGACCCCTCCCCTTCCCTTGGACCCCTGCTCGAAGAGCAGGGGCTCGTTGAACTGGAGCCCTCGACAGCCCACGGTCTCCTTCATCGGATCTCCCCCAAGGCCTTGACCAGGGTCTCGATCTCCCCCCGGCTGTTCTCCTCCGTGACGGCGAACAGGAGACAGTCGGCAAGATCAGGATAGAAACGACCGAGCTCGAGCCCCCCGATGATCCCTTTTCGCAGCAGGGTCCTGTTCACCTCTGACGGCTTTCGCCTCTTAACCTGGACGACGAACTCGTTGAAGGTCGGACCCCGGAACCGAAGCGTGTACCCTTTTAGCGTGGCAATGGCCTCCTTGGCGTAGGTGGCCTTCCAGAGGTTCTGGAGGGCCATCTCCCGGAGGCCGTGCTTGCCCAGGAGGGCGAGGGAGATGGTGGCCGCCAGGGCCACGAGCCCCTCGTTCGTGCAGATGTTGGAGGTCGCCTTCTCCCTCCGGATGTGCTGCTCCCGGGTCGAGAGGGTGAGGACGTAGCCGACCTTTCCGTCCCGGTCCACCGTCTGCCCGCAGAGCCGCCCCGGCATGCTCCGGACATAGGCCTCTCGTGTCGCAAAGAGGCCAAGGTAGGGGCCACCGAAGTTTAAAGGGCTTCCAAAGGCCTGCCCCTCGCCCACAACGATGTCCGCCCCAACCTCCCCCGGGGGCTTCAAGAGCCCCAAGGAAACCGGCTCGGCGATGGCGGTGATGAAGAAGGCCCCTTTCGCCCTGGCGGCTTCCGCGAAGTCCTCCAGCATCTCCACGGTGCCGAAGAAGTTCGGGTTCTGGAGGACGAGGCAGCAGGTTTCCTCGGAGAGGAGGGTCTTCGCCTTGCGAAGATCCGTCGTCCCCTTGTCGGTGAAGGGGAGCTCCTGGAGCTGGAGGCCAAGCGTCCCTGTGTAGGTCTTGACGACCTGCCGCCACTCGGGGTGGAGGGCCCGGGAGATCAGGATCCGGCTTCGGCCGTTCACCCGGTGGGCCATGAGGATGGCCTCGGCCAGACTGGAGGCCCCGTCGTACATCGAGGCGTTGGCCACCTCCATCCCCGTCAGCTGACAGATCAAGGTCTGATACTCGTAGATGGCCTGGAGGATCCCCTGGGCCACCTCGGGCTGATAGGGGGTGTACGAGGTCAAGAACTCCCCCCGGGAGATTAGGTGCGAGACAGCGGCCGGGATGAAGTGGTTGTAGGCCCCTGCCCCCAGGAAGCAGGGATAGCGGTCCACGTCGGCGTTCTTGACCGCCAGGGAACGGAGATGGCGGACAAGCTCCGCCTCGCTCATGGGCGGGGGGAGGTTCAGGGCCCGCCGGAGCCGCACCTTCCTCGGGATGTCGGCGAACAGCTCCTCGACGGATCGGACCCCGATCCTCTCCAGCATCGCCTGGCAGTCGGCATCGGTGTTGGGGATGTAGCGCATTTAGCGTCCCCCCTCAGCCTGGAGGTAGGCCTGGTACTGGTCGGCGGTCATGAGGGTCTCCAGCTCCTTCGGGTCCTTGATCTTCACGACGAGCATCCAGCCTCCCCCGTAAGGGTCCTGGTTGATCAGCTCCGGCTTCCGCAGAAGCTCCTGATTCACCTCGACCACCTCACCGCTCACCGGACTGTAGAGATCAGAGACCGCTTTGACCGACTCCACAACGCCGAAGGGCTCCATCTGGCGGAGGAGCTTCCCGACCGGAGGAAGTTCCACAAAGACCACGTCCCCGAGCTGCTCCTGGGCGTAGTGGGTGATCCCGACCCTCCCCTGATCTCCCTCCACCTGGATCCACTCATGCTCCTTGGTATACCTTAGACCCTCGGGATACATTGAGACCCTCCTCTTACCGCTTCCGCTTGTAGAAGGGGGTGGGGACGACCCGGGCGGCGACGGGATGGTCCCGGATCAGGATGTCCAGCTCGGTCCCGATACCCGCATGCTCAATGGAAACGTAGCCCAGGCCAATGTTCCTCTCCAGGGTCGGCGAGGGCCCTCCGCTGGTCACCTCCCCGATCTCCCTCCCCTCCTTTGAGAGGATCTTGTAGTGCGGCCTGGCGATCCCCCTCCCTACCATCTCGAAGCCGACCAGCTTCCTCTTGATCCCTTCCCGGTGTTGTTTCAGGAGCGCCTCCCGCCCGATGAACTCCCCCTTGTCGAACTTGACGATCCAGCCAAGATCCGCCTCCAGGACCGTGTGCCGGTCATCAATATCGTTGCCGTAGAGGGCCATCCTCGCCTCCAGACGGAGGGTGTCCCGGGCCCCCAGGCCGACGGGCTGGACGCCCAAATCCTTCCCCACCTCCAGGATCCTCTCCCACACCGGCTCCGCCTGGTCGGCCTGAAGGTAGATCTCGAAGCCATCCTCGCCGGTGTAGCCGGTCCTGGAGATCAGGGCCGGGAGTCCCATGACCGACCCTTGGGCGAACCAGTAGTACCGAAGGGTCGAAAGGTCTAAAGGGGTGAGCCGCTGGAGGATGGCTAAAGCGTTTGGTCCCTGGAGGGCCAGGAGGGCTATCTCGTCACTTCTGTTTTTGACCGTGACATCCCCGCTCCCGTGGGAGAGGATCCACGCATGATCTTTGGCAGTGTTGGCGGCGTTCACGGTGAGCATGAAGCGATCCTCGGCCAGGCGGTAGACGGTCAGGTCATCCACGAAGGTACCATCCTCGTAGCACATGGCCGCATACTGGACCTGGCCGATGGCGAGCCGGGAGGCATCGTTCGTGATGAGATACTGGACAACCCGCAAGGCGTCTTTCCCCTGAAGCTCGATCTCCCCCATGTGGGAGATGTCGAAGAGGCCGGCCTTCGTCCTGACCGCCCGGTGCTCGTCAAGGATGCTCGTGTACTGGAGCGGCATCTCCCAGCCGGCGAAGGGGACCATCTTCGCCCCCATCCGCCGGTGAACCGGGTTCAAGGGGGTCTTCTTCAGGTCCGAGGCGGCGGGCTCGCCCATCGCCCTTCTCCTTGTAGGCTCCGAAGGGCCTTCCCCCCAGACGCTGACCCATCAGCCATCACCAGACATGCTGGGTGCTGGGTGTTAGGCGCTGGAGGATGGAAGGCCGATTGGATGTTCGAACCCATCCGACATCCAACCTCTAACATCCAATGGGCTGAACGCTGAACGCTTACCTGGGCGCGAGAAAGGTGTGGGGAAGGTTCGACGGAACAAATTTGGGATGATCTTCAAACATTACCCGGCGTTTGTCAAGGGAAAAGTCATCAAGCTATGCCACCGTGTCCACGCCTCCGGCTTCGGCTGTCTTCAAGAATCCCGCCACGAGATTCAGGAATCCTTTGGTATCAATGGGCTTGGGGAGGTAGCCGTCGAAGCCGGCCTTCAGGAGCCGCACCTGATCCTCCCGCAGGGCATAGGCCGTCATGGCCACCACGGGGATCTTCATGGTGGCTCGATTCCCCTTCAGGAGCCTGGTGGCGGTCAGCCCATCCAGCCCGGGGAGCTGGATGTCCATGAGGATCAGGTCAGGGCGGTGGATGAGGGCCAGACTCAGGCCCTCCCATGCCGTTTCGGTTTGGAGGACCTGGTACCCCCGGCTTTCCAGGAGATCAGTGGTCAGCTCCAGGCTCTGGGGATCATCATCAACGATGAGGATCATCTTGGCCTTCATGGCGACCATGGGGTCTCCTCCTCCCCGGTGATGATGCGGCCCCCTACCCCTCCGCCCCTTTTCCCTTCCACGGCAGGAGGAACGTGAACGTGCTCCCTTTGCCCTCACCCTCCGATTCCGCCCAGATCCGTCCTCCCTGCCGCTCCACCAGCTTCTTGGTGAGGGCCAGCCCTAACCCGGTCCCTTCATGGGGCTTGCTCAAGGGAGACCTCAACTGGGTAAACTCCTGAAAGAGCTTCGGGAGATCTTCTGGCCGGATCCCGATCCCTGTGTCCTGGACGCGGATCTCGACGAAGGTACCCTCGACGGGGCGGGCCGTCACCGTCACCCGCCCCCCCTCCGGGGTGAACTTCACAGCATTCGAGAGGAGGTTGTAGAGGATCTGCTTGAACCGGGCCGGATCGGCCGTCAGGGTGGAAAGGCGCTGGTCCACCTCCAAGGAGAGGGTGAGGTTCTTCTTGGACGCCGCCGAGGCCACGACGGTCAGGCTCCCCTCTAACGCCTCCTTCAGGTCAAAGGGCTCGGGCCGAAACTCCAGCTTCCCCGCTTCGACTTTGGACAGATCCAGGATGTCGTTGATCAGGGCGAGGAGGTGCTTCCCGCTGACCAGGATGTTGTGGACATAGCGCTGCTGCTTCTCGTTTAGAGGGCCGAAGGTCTGATCGTGGAGCAGCTCGGCGAAGCCGAGGATGGAGTTTAAGGGGGTTCGGAGCTCATGGGACATGCTGGCCAGAAACTCGGACTTGTGGCGGGAGGCCGCTGCCAGTTGGGCGTTGGCGACCTTCAGCGCCTGCGTCCGCTCCTCGACCTTCCGCTCCAACTCTTCGGCATGCCGTTTGACCTGCTCATGGAGGCGGGCGTTCTCCAGGGCGCTGGCGGCCGGCTGGGCCAACAGTTCCAAGAGCTTAAGGTCCTCCGCCGTGAAGGCCCGCCCCGGCTGGGTGCTCCCCACGCCTAGGGTCCCAATGAGTCGGTCCTCGATGAGGAGGGGGACCGCCATGGCGGCGGTAGTCGCTGTGGCCTCCGGCAGCCGCTGGGGGAAGGCCTGGTAATTGTTGACACGCAGAGATTGGCGGGTCGCTGCCACAGTCCCGATCAGTCCCTCACCCAGACGGATTGCTCGGGGGAGGGGCAGGGCCGCGGGGCCGGCTTGGGCCACGACGGTGAGGCAGTGGGTGGTCTCATCCCACAAGGTGAGGCGGGCATGATCGGCCCGGAGGAGGTCTTTGGCGGTCTGGACGATCAGGTCCAGGGTGCTGGAGAGGGGCAGAGGCTGGGTCAGGGCCTGGCCCACCCCCCAAAGGTGCTCGAGGGCCGCCGCCCGGCGGGTCGCCTGCTGGTACAGGAGGGCCTGGTGGCAGGCCAGGCTGGCCACGTCGGCCAGGCGGGTGAGGACCTGGACATCCCCCGGCGTGAAAGGCCACGGCGTTCGGCGGGCGACCAGGAGAACGCCCAAAGGGGTCCCCTCGTGGAGGATGGGGACCGCGACCTGGGCCACGGTCCCTTCGGCCTGGGCCACCGCATCGTAGTCGTGGGAGAAGCGGGGATCCTGGAGGTAGTCACCGGTCACCAGGGGCTCGCCGGTCTCCAGGACCTTCCCGGCCATCCCGTGGCCCTTCGCCAGGACCAGGCCCGGGAGGAAGGAGGAGGCTGCCCCGGTCTGGGCCCGGATGGTCAGGGTCTGCCCATCGGCTTCGACCAGGGCCAGGAAGGCCAGATCCCCCTGGCTTAAGGCCTGGGCCTTGGTCACCAGCTTTGCCAGGACCTGGTCCAGCTCCAGGGAGCCGGTCAGATCCTGCAGGAGCGTGGCAAAGGTCTCGGCCTCCTGCAGCCGCCGCTCCGCCTCGTCGTAGAGCCGCTTCAGCTCCTCCTCCGCCCGCTTCCGCTCGGTGATCTCCACCACGATCGCCCCAACCCCCCTAGATGGGCCCTCCCCCAGGGCCACGGGAAAATAGGAAACCACCCAGTGACGGATGACGCCAGGCTGGCGGGGGGTCTCCCCGCTCACCTCGATGTTCAGGGCCGGCTCCCCTGACGTCAGGATGCCCTGGAGGATGGGCTCGACGACCGGCGCGAGCTTGGGCAGGACCTCCCTCACCCGTTTGCCCAGATGCTCCTGGACCGACAAACCATTCATCTGAGCCAAGGTTTCATTGACCTGCAGGTACCGAAGCTCCGAGTCCAGGATCGCCAGTCCGGCGGGGGCGGCGGTGAAGAAGGCGTCCAGGACCTGGCGCTGGCTGATGCCGCGGACAATGAACCCCCCCAGGAACGGCGCGCCGAGGAGGGTCAGCGCGGCGGCCATGGACCTCACGATGGTGTGGGCACCCGATATCAGTACCTCAAGGAGTCTTATCACGGTCGCTTGGGCGAGAAAGAGGATGGCCAGGGCTATGAGGAAGATGAGGAAGGGGGAAGGAAGGGACCTATCAGTCCTTTTCCCGTCTCCTCCCTTGCCGGCCCTTCGAGGGAGAGTCCGCCATGTCCTTCCGACCTTTCGGCCCAGGGCTCGACAGGGCGTAGTAGGCAAGGACCGCCTCGACATAAGACCCTAGCCCAAGAGTGTTGGTTGATGTTCGAGAAGGCCCCCGGTTGTAGGCCCGGAGGGCCTCGGTCAGATCTCTAAACCTCCTGAGGAGGGTGTGGAGGTATCGGGTGCCGATCAGGATGTTGATCCGGGCGTCGTACAGATCCTCAGGGCGTTCGTAGGTCAGCCCCAGCTCCTCGGCCACCGCCTGGCCCGTTTGGGGCATGACCTGCATGAGGCCCCTGGCCCCTTCTCTGGAGAGGGCATGGGGGTCAAAGTTACTCTCGACCTTGATCACGGCGGCAATGAGGGAGCCATCCAGGTGGTAGCGTCGGCTCGTGGCAGCGATCAACTGTGCCAGCTCCCTCTGGCGGGCGAGACTTAAACGAGGGGCATGGTCCCGGATGAACCGGAAGACGCCCAGCTGCTCCTCGAGCCGTTCCACATGTTCCCGGAGCCTTTCAAGCTCGTCCCGCTGTTTGGTCAGGATCCTGGATTGAACCGCCAGCAGGAGGAAGGCGACGGCGAGGAAGACCAGGACGATCACCTTAAGCAGCACCTCCCACGACCCAAGGGAGGACTCTCGATCGCCCATCTTCGCCCCCTCTCTTTCCCGGCCCAGGGGTGATCACCAAAGGTCACCTAGAGGGCCCAGGTTGAGGTTCAGGTCCTCATCCGTGAGATTGAAGTGGGCTTTCAGCTCCTCCATCTTCTCTTCCAGCTTGAGGAAGGCAAGGCCTACCCGCTCGACCTCCTCGGCTGTCAAAGACCCGGCCTCCATGCGCCGGAGGGCCTGCCTCTCCAGGAGTCGGCGCAAGAGCTCAACCAGCGAAAGGACGAGCGTGACCAGCCCCTGCTCGATCCGGTCCGGGTCCAGGTTGATCCGCCGGGGGAGGGGACCGGCCGGCTTCGAACGCTCCCCCATCTCCTCACTCCTCATGCCTCACCCCTGACAGCTTCGCCGTCTCCACGGAGGTGAGGATGACCTGGAGGCCTAAAAAGATCAGGTCCACATCGGCCACCGAGAGGGTCACCTCCCCGACGATGACAACCCCCTTGTTCAGGACCCGATCCAGGGTCTCCAGAAGGGTGATCCGGTGGCACTCCAAAGGATCAGTCGGCTGAGGGGGCATCGCGGTCCACCGTCGGGGTGAAGTGGTAGGGAGGCCAGGGCCCCGTGGCCAGAAGCTCGAACCCCTCGGCCTCGTAGGTGCTGTTCCAGCGGCTGACCAGGGCGAGGAAACCCTTGACCTGATCCTTCCGGAGGAGACAGGCCAAGTGCAGGATCATCTCCTGCCGCCTTCCCGTGGCCTGGCGGGGGAGGGGAGGCTTCCGGACCAGGCCCACCACCTGCCGGGTGATCGCCTCCTCCGCGAACCGGGCCACCTCCGTCTCCCGTGCCTCCACCTTCGCTTTCGCCAGCTCTTCCAGCCTCCTCCTCGCCAAAAAGGCCCGGCCGGGAGACAAGGCGTCTAGCCCCTCCGACAGGCGGACCAGCTCAGGGTCCTTGCTGAACATCGCTTCCTGGAGGCGACGGCGGTCGGAGAAGCCCTTCACCCCCCACTCCTCCTTCCCTTGCAGGTACGCCAGGCCCTCCCGGAACTTCCCCGCGTTCTCGCGGAGCATCTGCTTCACCCCTTCGGGGTTTAAGAAGATGGTGCCGAACCGCATGGGGAGGATCGGCGTCTCCACCATGGCCGCCTCGACGATCCGTTCGTGATGCCGGACCTTCTCCTCCGTCCACTGCGGGTCCTCCAGGTGCCGCCGGAGGGGCTCCGCACCGAACTCCTCGAGGGGGACCAGGCTGGCCAGGGCCGCCAGGCCCTCCTCAACCACCATGACCAGCGCGGAGTGTCCATCCATCCCCACCAGGGGTGGGACGGGGACGGACGAGGGGATAATACCGTAGAGGTACCACCCCATCTCCGGTTGGGCGGGCTGGCTTCTTGTGCCTCCCTTTTCTCGTAAGACTTCTCCCATCATCTCTCGACCCTAGATGTTCAACGGTAAGCGTTCAGCCATCAGCCAGGAGAGGGGGAAATGCGACCCAGGGCCCCTTGATGGCTGACAGCCGAAGGCCTGCTCTAGTGGAAGGGGAGCCGGTGGATCAGGTAGCTCACCTGGATGTCCTTGGGGAGGAGTTGATCCACCTGGTGCAGCATCCCGAGGAAGAGGACGCCGGTTTCCCCCTCCTTCAGGGTTTCATCAATCCGCCGGCTGATGAAACGATCCCGTTCTTTGAGGATCCTGGCGCTCTCTTTGGTGTAGCGCGCCTCGGCCGCTTCCCGCTCAGCCTGGCTCTTGGCTTGGGCCAGGCTGGTGATGTAGTGGTACTCCTCCACCAGGAGGGCTGGATCCTCCGTCCCCTCCAGCGTTGCCCCCCGTTCGACCAGCTCCAGGACGAGGGCGTAGTTCTTGCTTCCCCTACGGGCCACCTCCCGGGCGATCTCCACCTCCCTTCCACAGACCGGGAGACCGTCCTGGTAGATCCGGAGTTTCCGGTAATCCAGGGGCATGCTGAGGAGTCGCCCCCGGATCCCGTCCCAAACCTCCTCGATGACCTGCCGGCTCCTGGACCACCTGGCTTCCCCATAGCGTTTAATGTACTCCTCCCTGAGCGCCTCGGCCTCCGACCCCATGTCCGCCATCGTGTGGACGATGGGGACATAGATCAGCCTCCTCATCCCTCCAACCCGCCGCTCCGTGGAGGCCGAGGGGCCGGCTGCCTCAAGCGGTCCTCAACAACCTGGCGTAACAGGTCCGGGTCGAAAGGGTCGCCGAGATAGTCGCTGGCCCCCAGCACCATGGCCTCCCGGGCCGTCTCGAGGTCGGGGTTGGCGGTGACGATCACCACCCTGGCACCGGTGTCCTTGGCCCTGATCCTCCTCAAGGTCTCGATCCCATCCATCCCGGGCATCCTCAGGTCCAGGAAGACGAGGTCCGGGCGCCCCTGCTCGAGGGCGGCCAGGGCCTCCGGGCCGCTTCTGGCAACGGCCACCGCATACCCTTCAAGGCCGAGGACCTCCTGGAAAAACCGACAGACCTCCTGCCGGTCATCCACCACCAGGACCGTGCCTTTCCGTTCCCCCGTCATGGCCGCCTCCCCACAAGCCCCAGGGCCCTCCGGAAGTGCTCCATCGTGACGGCGAACCCCGGAAAGCCGGACCCCTCACCGGTCGGATGGCTCTCCACGTATTCCCGGATGGCCAGCATCGTGGCCCTCCGACAGACGGCCTCGATCTCGGCGCCGACAAGTCCCTCCGTCGCCTTGGCCAGAAAAGCGAGGTCGACGTCCTCGGCCAAAGGTTTCTCCCGGGTGTGGACCTTGAAGATCTCCAACCTCGCCGCCTCATCGGGCAGAGGGATCTCGATCAGGGCATCGAACCGGCCAGGCCGGAGGAGGGCTGGATCCACCATGTCCAGCCGGTTGGTGGCGGCCAGGACCACCACCCCCCGGAGCTCCTCGATCCCGTCCAGCTCGGTCAACAGTTGGCTGATGACCCTCGCCACCACCCCCGAATCCCCCCGCTCCGACCGGACGGGGGCGATGGCGTCGATCTCGTCAAAAAAGATGAGGCAGGGGGCGGCCTGCTTGGCCTTCTTGAACACCTCGCGGACTCCCCGCTCCGCTTCCCCAACCCACTTCGACATGAGGGCCGGTCCCTTGATGGAGATGAAGTTGGCCTGGGCCTCGGTGGCCACGGCCTTGGCCAAAAGGGTCTTCCCCGTCCCGGGGGGGCCGTAGAGCAGGATCCCCTTGGGGGGACGCGCCTTCGCATGCTGGAAGAGGGAGGCGTATTTCAGAGGCCACTCGATGGCCTCCTGGAGCTCTTCCTTCACGCGTTGAAGCCCCCCGATGTCCTCCCACCGGACATCGGGGACCTCCACCGTAACCTCCCGCAAGGCCGAGGGTTCAACTTCCTTCAGGGCCTCGAAGAAGTGCTCCCGGGTAACCTTCAGCTCCATCAGCAGCTCGTAGGGGATGGCCCCCGTCTCGAACTCGATCCTGGGGAGGATGGTCCGGAGGGCGACCATGGCCGCCTCCCGGCAAAGGGCGGCCAGATCTGCCCCGACGAAGCCGTGGGTGATCCCGGCCAGCTCCTCCAAATCCACGTCCTCGGCCAGGGGCATCCCCCTGCTGTGGATCTCCAGGATCGCCCGCCGACCCTTCCTGTCGGGGATCGGGATACTGATCTCCCGATCGAAGCGGCCCGGCCTTCGCAAGGCTGGATCCAAAGCGTTAGGGATGTTGGTCGCCGCGATGACCATGACCTGCCCCCGCGCCTTGAGGCCGTCCATGAGCGTCAGGAGCTGGCTCACCACCCGTTTTTCCACCTCCCCCACCACCGTCTCCCGCTTGGGGGCGATGGCGTCGATCTCGTCTAAGAAGATGATGCTGGGGGCGTGCCGCTCGGCTTCCTCAAAGACCTTCCTGAGCCGGGCCTCTGACTCCCCGTAAAAGCGGTGGATCACCTCGGGGCCGTTGATCGCCAGGAAGTGGGCGTCCGTCTCGTGGGCGACCGCCCGGGCGATCAAGGTCTTCCCACACCCCGGAGGGCCGTGGAGGAGGACCCCCTTAGGAGGCTCGATGCCGAGGCGCTCAAAGACCTCCGGGTACTTCAGGGGAAGCTCGATCATCTCCCGGACCCTTTGGATCTCCTTACTCAAGCCCCCGATGTCCTCGTAGGTGACCTTGGCCCCCTCCCGCCCCCGACCCTCCGCCTGCTTGATCCTTAAGAGGGTGGTGGGCTGGACGATCACGGCCCCTTCGGGGACCGTCTCCAGGACGACGAACTCCTGGAAGAGGGTCCCGAAGGGGTTGGCGCGAATCCGGTCGCCCTGGACGAGGGGCAGCCCCTCCAGGAGGCGTCCGATGTAGCGGATGTCGCGCTCCCCGGTCCTCGTCAGGGTTAAGGGGGAAAGGACTAGCCGGACTGCCGGCTTGGCGGAAGCCTTGGTGAGCTTGACCCTCTCATCCAGGCCCACCTGGGCGTTGGCCCTGATCAGGCCGTCGATCTGGACGAGCCCTTTCCCCCTGGCCTCCATATAGGCAGGCATGGCCTTCGCGTAGGTGGTCCGCTTCCCCTCAATCCGGACCACATCCCCCACCTCGAGGCCTAAGGTCTTCATGTCCTCGGGATCGAGGCGGGCGATCCCTCTCCCCACATCCCTAGCCAGGGCCTCGGCGGCCCTTAAGGTCAGCTCCTTCGAGATCCCCTCTTCCCTGCCCATCGCCTGATCCGTCATCCTAGCCTTTGACCGTCTTCTTGAGGCGGACCTCCAGGATCCCGTTCCGGTAGAGGATCGTCGGCGGCCCCGCCTCCACCCGGGAAGGCAGAAGGACCTCCTTGTGGTACTTCCGGTCCCCTCGCTCCGCTGTGATGGTGAGGATATCGTCCTTAAGGTCAACCTTGATGTCGCCCGCCTCGACCCCGGGGAGTTCCACGATGATGCGGAAGGAATCCCCCTCGTCAAAGAGGTCCGTCAGGGGCTCCCGGACCTCCTCGACGACCGGTCCTTCCTTCGTCCCCCTGATATTCCCGAAGGTCTCGATGGTGGGGAGGCCGCCCAGGCCGATCTTGACGCTGAAACCGTAGACCCCCTTCAGCTCCTTCGTGCCGACCTCCCCGGTCTTGGTCACCTCCGTCTTCCCCTCCTCCGCCATCTCGGAGAGGAGGTCAATCAAGTTGCCGATCCCTTTGAAGATGTCACCTAAGCCAAAGCCCTTCCGCGCATCCTGGGGTTTCCGCCTCTCAGCCATGAAGGCACCTCCTCCGGCTCTTCCGGCCTCAAGCCTTTTCAAGATGTTCTCCGGCGTGCCGAGGTAGAGTTGCTTGACGATCCTCGGCCGCCCTTGCACCCGTTTCGTCTCGACGACATAGTAGTAGACCCGCCCGCCGATCCGCTTTTTGATGATGGAAGCCATGTATAATACGATAGCCAAACAATCTCAGGTTGTCAAAATAAAAATACAATAAAATTTAGGTAATACAATAGACGGCTTAACCATGGGCACCCCCCTCGATCCGGGCTTCGAGCCTCTCCAGGCGCTCCTTGAGATGCCTGTTCTCCTCCTCCAAGGCTTTCGCTTTCGAGGAAAGGTAGGGATCCCCCTGCCACCAGTCAATCCCCATCTCCTTGGCCTTTTCCACGGAGGCGACGAGCAGCCGGATCTTGATGTTCAAAAGCTCGATGTCGGCTAAAGAGATCCTGATGTCGCCGGCGATGACGATGCCTCGATCTAAGACCCTCTCTAAGATGTCGGCCAGGTTCGTGGTCTGGAGGGCATGGGCGATCGGCTCCGGCATTATTGGGACCTCGCAACACGGGCCCCGCAGGAGGGGCAGTAGCGGTAATCGTCATCAAAGATGTAGCGCCAAGTCCCCCCACACTCAGGGCAGGTTCTGGTCAAAGGCTCCCCGCACTTCGGGCAGTATTTCAGATCCCCCCAGGTCGTTGTCCCACAGCCCGGGCATTTAAACGGCCCCATCTCTTCCCCCTTTCACGCGGATTTTTTGAGAACGTGTTGCTCGATCCGCTCGTACGAGATCACCTCGAGCTGGTCGTTCAGCTTCACCTCGTAGATGTTCCGGTCCAACACCCGAGTCGGGATCTTCAGGGCCTTGATGTACTCGCTCTCCTCAATGACCTCGACCTCGGCCTCCCAGCCCTCGGGGGTTTTGCTGAGCTTGACAATCGTCCCGTCCTTTTTGAGCGTCTCCTTGAGAAAGTCCACCAACGCCTTCCTGACCTCTTCGATCTTCATCGTCCCCCCCCGGATCCCTCAATACAGTCTGAAGCCTGGTCGTCCTCGGTCCCCCTGACAGCATTGAGCCTGGCCAGGAGCTCTGCCTCCCTTTGGGCGTACTCCCCCTCGCCGATCTCGCCCATCTCGAACAGGAGCTGAAGCTCCAGGAGCTTCTCCTGGAGGTACGCCTCATCGTTCAACTCCCGCTCGGCCATCTCGTGGATCTTTTGAAAGATCCCGAGGAACCCCTTAAAAGGGAGCAAGAGCAGATCATCGATGAGCAGCATCTCTCCCCCGATACCTTTCCCGTTCCGGGCCCTGGTGGATCGGTCACGCTTCAGGGCGGAGGGTGAGGTTAACGAAGTTGTAGGGCGGCACGGGCCCGACGTAGGCAAACTTGACCCGCTCCCGGTACTGGAGGTCCAGCCGCTCCACCAGGTCATCGAACTCCTCCTCCCTGGCCCGATCCACTAGGAAGGCGGCGTTCAGGAGCATCCTGTCCCCGATGGTCCGGTTGAGGCGGTACGTGGCGGCGAGCCTCTTCAAGCCCCTGAGGATCTCCTCTCCTTCCCGCTCCTTCTTCGCCTCCAGGGCGGCCTGGACCATCTGACCGAGCGCGATCCGCTGGGCGTGGGTCTGGCTGGCGGGCCTCGCGGTGAATTCTGCCCTCAGCCTTTTGATCTCCTCATTCTCGTCCACGATCTCCCGGAAGATGAGCGCCATGTCCCTCCAGAAGGCCTTGACCCCAAGCTCCACCTTGCCATCCATGTCCTGCAGGAGGCGCTTTAGCTCTTCGTACCGCCGTTCGAGGAGCCGTCGGATCTCCTCGGCGTTCGCCGCCACGGTGCAAAACCTGACGGGCAGCACCGTGTGCTCCTCCATGACCCGCTCCAGCACCCGCTCGTGGGCCAGGAGGTTCTCCCTGCTGACCACATATCTGCCCATCGGCGCGCGGCTGATAACGGCGCTCAGGTCCCGGTAAGAGATGGTCACCACCTCGTCACCTGGGCCTCCGATCCCGATGGGGCCGAAGCCTCTCGCCTCGCCCGTCCCGATGATGCCGTAGATGTACTTGCCCTCTTCGCTCATCCGACTTTGATGACGAGGAGCTCTCCAGCCGGAAGACCGGGAGGCTGGGAGGCGTGGAAGACCTCAACGAGCAGTTGATAGGCCTCTTTCAGCTCTTGGAATCGTCCATCAATACCTCGGGTGGACCGGGTCTTATCGGGATGGTATCTTTGGACCGCTTGACGATAGGCCTTCTTGATCGAAGCGAAGGTCGCCCCTGAAGGTACCCCTAAGAGCCTCCTCGCCCTCTCGACCGCTTCGACCGGAATCCTCTTGACCTCCACTGTGCTGAAGCTGTAGGGGGGAAGGGGCCCGATGCAGCGAAAATTGACCCTACCGTCGTAGCGATCGCCCAGTTGGTTGAGAGCCCTCTCGAACTCCTGCTCCTGGCCCTTGTCCATGAGAAACGCGACGTTCATGATCATGCTCTCGTCCAGGAGGTCGTGGCACCGGACGTTGGCGGCCAGACCTTTCAAGGTCTCCAGGAACTCAACGGCCAACCTGTCCCGTTGCTCATCCAAAGCGGCCTTGACTAGCCTCCCGATCTGGATCCTCCCCTCCAACGTCTCCTGAGGAGGCCTTGAAGCAAGGGCCTCCTTGAACCTCCTGATCTCTTCTTGCTCCCCGATCTCCTGGAGGATTACCTGAAGATCGTTCCATACCGCCACCACATCCAGCTCGGTTTTGCCCCGGCAGGCCAGCAGGGTACCTTTGAGGTGGGGATACCCTTCCCTCAGGATCCTCCTCGCTTCCCCCCCATCCCGGGCCACCGTCCCGAACTTGAACGGGACGACCGTATAGCCTTCCCCCATGACCTTCTCGACGACGGACTGATGGGCGAAGAGATAGTGGAGGAGGGTCTCCCTCGTCAGGCCGTCGAAGCTCAAAAGGGGCGAAGGGCTCACCACGGCCGCGAGATCTCGATGCGGAAGCGTCGAGACCTTGCAGCCACCGAAGCCGATGGGGCCAAAACCCCTCTCTTGGTCGGCCTCGATGAGACCGTAAAGGTAAATCGCCTCCATATCTCTCTGTAAGCGTTTAGCCCGAAACTTCCCGCCATCACCCTCTCCCCCTTGTGGGTTAGTAGTGCGTGGCAGGTAGTTGGTGGAGGTGGATCAGTGGTTGAGACCTCCTACCACCCACCACCTACTACCCACCAAGAGGGGGGAGGGGTGGGGTGGCTTCCGCAAGTGTTGAACCTTGAACATTGCCCGTTGGACCCTCTTCATGAGGGGCCTGAGAACTTGAGGAGGGTTTCGATGACGGCGGCGGCCCGGTTGACGGCGGTATGGATCCTCTCGGCGCACTCCCGCCGGAGCTTGGGGTCGGCCCCCTTCTCCAGGAGGATCTGGGCGACCAAAGAGGTGATGGCCAGGGGGTTTCGGAGCTCATGAGCGATCCCGGAGACCATCTCCCCCAGGGTGGCCATCCGGCTGTAGGCCTCCACCTGGTCATGGAGCCTTTTCAAGCGAAGGAGGGAGCGGACCCGGATCATCAGCTCCAATCTGGTGAAGGGCTTGGTCAGAAGATCGTCGGCCCCTACCTCGAGGGCCCGGATCCTCTCCTCGGGCTCCCCGAGGGCGGTGAGGATCATGACGGGGATGGATACGGTCTCCTCGTCGGCCTTCAGCCGCCGGCAGACCTCGTAGCCGTCCAAGCCGGGCATCATGAGGTCCAGGAGGATGAGGTCAGGGGCCTCCTCTTTTACCTTGTGCAGGGCCTCCGCCCCATCGTAGGCCTTCGCCACGTCATAGCCGGCCGCCTCCAGATGAGCCTCTAACAGCTCCACGTTCTGGGCGGTGTCATCCACCACGAGGATCCTGCCCGCCCTTGGACCTCCCTCCACCCGGCTCAGTACTTTAAGACCATCGTTTGCCATTTCTTCTCCGAGGGACCCTTTTTGAACGCGCGTTCCCCCCCGCCGCCCTGGGCTGATTTCACCAGGGTCTCCATCTGCTCCTGGATCTCCTTCAGCCGCCTTTGGCTGCCCTGCCTCCGCTTCTCCAGAAGGGACAGCTCCTTCTCCAGCCTCTCCCTCTCCTTCTGGAGCATGTAGAGGTCCAGGTAGGAGGAGCTTTGGGCCTTGGGGATGGAACGTCGGCCGGTTGAGTGCATGCTTCTGATGTCCCTTAACCCGCCAACATCGGTCACACCCTTCATATCGTTCACCACCCATCGGGCAGCCACTGAGGGCCGCCCCTACAGAAGGCAACTACGACGTGCGTAGGGGAGCCCCTCTGGGAGCTCCCTCCTCATCTAACGGGCGCTCGCGCGCGTGGAGACCAGGAGGTTCTTCTTCGCGCTGGCCCCAACGACCTTCAGCTCAACCAGTTGACCGGCCTTGAGCCCCACCTCCCTCCGGATGTGGTTCGGAATGGTGATCTTCCCCTCGGTGTCTACCTTTGCAAAGGCCCGCATCAGGCTCACGCTAGCTCCCTCCGTCTCACATGCAGTATTGGTCGATCAGTTCGTTCACCAACAACCTGACCTTGGCGAGGTTGACCTTGCTCCCCACCCGGCTCGTCTCCGAGGCCAGGATGTCCTGACAGATCTGACGGAAGGTCCTGTCCTGGGCACTGACGGAGCCGTTGACCACCCTGACCGTCTTGGCGATCATGATGCAGCCCCGGATGGTAGGGGCAAACTCGCACTTTCCTGATTCCCTCAAGGCCCGGACGATCTTCACGATCCTCTCCGCCGCTTCGTAGGGGAGGCCCGATTTTGCCTGGGTGATGGCGATCTCCGTTTCCTCGTCGAAGTGGTCCAGGTCTAACGTGATCATCCGATCCCTCAGGGCATCCTGGCTCCTGTGCACCCCGGCATACTCCTCGGGGTTCGAGGTGAAGAGGGCAGTAAAATTGGGATCGACCCGGAGATAGGTGTCCTCCCCGCGGCCAACGGGCAGGTCCAGCACCTTCTCCTGGAGGATCGAAAGGAGAACATTGTTGGCCTCGGGCCGGGACCGGGTGAACTCGTCGTAGAGGAGGGTGAAGCCGTACTTGCAGGCGGTGGTCAGGCGGTAGTCCACCCACCGCTTGATCATGTCCTCCTCGACCTTCAAAACGCGGGAGACGAAGCGATCAACGATCCGTTTATAACGATAGCCGTGCTCACCTCCCACGAGATCCGAACTCCTGAACTCCTCATCGCCGTGGATCAGGACCACCGGGCGGCCGATCCTGCTGGCCACATGCATGGCCAGGGTTGTCTTTCCCGTCCCGGAGGCTCCTCGGAAATGGACAGGAAACCCGGCCGCAATGTAGGCGAGGGCCCGCTCGGTGATCTCCTTCACGAACTTCGTCTCCACAAAATCAGGCAGCGGATGAGGTTCTAAGACCGTGACCAGCTCCTGGATCCCTGTCACCGACATCCTCCTGTAGCGGCTTATGGTAGGTAGCTTGTGGTCATGCTCTCACCCACAACCCACTACCCATTACCTATTACCTTCTCCTTTGTGGATCGCACCGAGGCCTCGGCAGGCGAGGCAGGGGAGGCCGCTTCCGAAGGTACGGCCGCTGCCCCCACATCGAAGGCATAGGCTCGTGGGCTCCCTGGCCAGGACTATCCCTTTGCCCCCACAGACCTGGCATGTGATCCTGACCCCGTAGGGTTGGATCCCGCTCCCACGGCAGTACGCGCAGGGGATCGTCGGTCCCTGGATTGCGACGTCCCCCCGGCCCAAGCAGACCTGGCACCTGGCCAATGGGGAGAGCAGCCCGAAGGGGTCCGATCCTCTCCCCCCGCAGAAGGCGCACCTTACCGTCTCCATGCTTCCCTCCCCGTTTGGATCCGCTCGAGGGTCGCCTTCAGATCCTTTGCCCTGACCGATCCCCTGGCCAAAAGCTCCTTGAAGGCCGAGGCCACCTCCTCCTGCTCCCGCTGAAAGGAGACGAGGGCCCTCCTCACCTCCTCCTCCTTCTCCCTCTGCCAGGTCTGAAGCTCTCCCAGGGCCGCCCGGAGCCTTCCGGGATCGCCGCTCTCCAAGGCCCCTTTCAAGGCCCTGACGATCTTCTTCTGCTCCTTCAGGTAGGCCCTCATCATCTCCCTCACCTCCCGCTCCCGTTCCTCCTGACGGGAAAGGACCCCCCTCATCATGGCGTCGAAGTCCTTTCTCCTTAGGGAGGCGCCTTTGGCGAGGATCTCCCGAAGGGTGGCACTGACCTTCTCCCGTTCCCGCCTCCAGGGCTCCAGCATCCCATCGGCCGCCTCAATGACGGCCTCCACCGCCTGGACCCCGGCCTCGTAGGAGGCGGCGAGCCCTCCGATAAGGCGGCCTATCTCCACTCCCGTCGCGAGGGGTGAGGAGTGAGGAGCAAGGAGTAAGGAGTCAGATCGAACAGGTTCGCTGTGAAGGCTTCCTTCCATTTTCGGCCTCCATCTTCCCCCTAACCCCTAACCCCTGATCCCTTTACCTGGCAGCGGCCCGCTTCCTGGCCATCGTCGAGGCCAGGGTCCGCCAGTGGAAAGCCGCTTCCTGAAGCTCCCGCCGGAACCCGGTCAGGAAGTCGGCCACCTCCTGCTTCCGCTCCCGCTGCCTGGCCTGGATCCCCCGCATCATCGCCTGAAACTCGCGCCGCCTCTCTGACTCGCTCCTGGCCAGGCCAGCCTTTAAGGCCGAAGCCATCTCCCGAAGCTCCCTCTGGAAGCCCTTGAGCAGCTCGGCCGTTTTCCTTCTCAGGTCCGCCTCCCACGCCGTCCGGGCCTCGTGAGAAGCTTGGATCTCCTGCGTGAGGTCCCTCATCTCAGTTGCGATTCCCATCTTTATCTCCTCCATGCAGGGAAGGGCTTCAGGCCCTCCTGTTACGCGGGGCGGAGATCAACTCCACCCCTTTGCGGGTTTTATCGCTGACCAGCTCGTTTCCGCTCCATCGTGGCGGTCAGATTCCGCCAGTGGCCGGCCATCTCCTGAAGCTCCCGCCGGAACCCGGTCAGGAAGTCGGCCACCTCCCGGTTCCGCTCCCGCTGCCTGGCCTGGATCTGCCTCATCAGGTCAGCCGTCTCCCTCTTCACGTTGGCTACCCATTCCATCCGGGCATCGTAGGAAGCAAGGATCTCTTGGGCCAGGTTCCTCATGTCATCGGCCATTCCCATTTCCTTCCCCTCCTTATTCCCTAACCCCTAACCCCTTAACCCTAAACCCTGAACTTAAGGGGAGGGATTTGGCGGGACATGCTGCTTCAGGATGCCCCGGCAACCCCCCTTACCTCCGGACAGGACCTTGCGCGGGCGCTGCGGCCGTCGCCGTCAGGCCAATGGCCTCGGCGTACTTCAGGTACGTCTCGACGGAGGCCACCACGACCCGGGCCTCGATGGCCAAAAGCTCGATCCCGACCAGCGAGACCCGAACCCAGGCATCGATGACCACGCCTTTGTCCAGGATCCTGTCCACCACCTCCACCAGGCTGGACGAAGCGATCGCCTTCTCCACCGCCATCCTCGCTCACCTCCTTTCCTCTGAAGAATGCCCCCTGCCTTCAGCCTGGGCCAGCCTCGAAGACAAGCCGCGTTGACCCTTCCCCAGGGGGTAATGGGAGAGCCGGGATGGTCCCAGGCCAAAGGATCTACGATGATCCTGGAAGGATTTCTTCGTGGATAACCTTCCTCACCAGGGCCGATACCTGGTCCAGCTCGAAAGGCTTGCTGATGAAGCCGAGACAGTTGCCCCGTTGAAGCCCTTCCTGGATGGGCTGATCATCTTCATAGTGGTAGCCGGAGATCATCAGGATCTTGAGCTTGGGGTCCAACTGTTTCAGCATCCGGGAGATCTCGATGCCATTTTTCCCCGGAAGCTTGACGTCAATGATGGCCACATCCACCCCACCTTTTTCGACGGCCTCGACGGCTTCCTCCCCACGACTCACCTGGGTGACCTGGTAGCCCTCATCTCCCAGGCAGAGCTTCAACGCCCAGCAGATGTCGGGTTCGTCATCAACGATGAGGATGCTGGCCTTCTTCGCCATCGGCGATTTCCTCCTTAAGGTGTGGCAATGGGAAGGCTGACGGTGAAGGTTGAGCCTTTTCCCACCTGGCTCTCCACCCGGATCGAACCGTTATGGTGCCGCACGATGCTGTAGGCGATGGAAAGGCCAAGCCCCGTCCCTTGGCCGACGGGCATGGTCGTGAAGAAAGGGTCGAAGATGCGGGAGAGGTTCTCCTCGGGGATGCCACACCCGGTATCCTGGAAGCTCACCTCGATGAAGCTCCTCCCCCCTCCTTCCTCACCCTTGACACGGGTAGAGATCGTCAGGGTTCCACCCCTGGGCATCGCATGATAGGCGTTCAGGATGATGTTCATGAAGACCTGCTGGAGCTGGTTCCTGTTGCCGATCATCGGCGGCAACGCAGAGGCGAGTCTCTTCCTGATCTCGATCCCCTGAAGGGAGATCTGGTGCTCGATCATTGAGAGGGTATCTTCGAGGGCGCTGTTTAAGTCCACGAGATCCACCAGGCCCTCCGAGGGGCGGGCAAACCGCAGGAGGTTCTCGATGATCTCCGCCGCCCGGTTTGCTGCGGCTCGAATCTTCTGGGCACACTCCCTCCTCAGCTTGGGATCGTCTCCCTTTTTCAGCAGGATCTGGGCGGCCGAGGAGGTCACGGCTAAAGGGTTGCGGATCTCATGGGCGATGCCCCCGGCCATCTCACCTAAGGCGGCCATCTTGGCCGATTGGATCAACTTCAGCTCCAAACGCCTCTTCTCCGTCAGATCCCTCCCTACACCGACCACGGCCACCATCTGTCCCCTGTCGTCCCTCATGGCCGAATACCGCCAGGAGATGAGGACCTCGGCGCCATCCTTTGTCCTCATCTTGGTCTCCGTCTCCTGGGCCTCCGCTCCCCGGCTCAACTGGGCGAACAGGAGCTGAAGCTGGGTCCTGTCCCCTTCCCCGAACAGATCGCCGAAAGGCTTCCCCACCACCTCGAAGGCCGGGAACCTGAGGATTCGTTCGGCAGCGCTGTTCCAGGTCATCACGAGCCCCTTGGCATCCATGGAGACGATCAGGTCGTTGGCACTCTCGACGACGGAGGCCAGGTGCCGCTCGGCCTTGATGACCCGCTCCCCCAGGCTCTTCTTCTCCGTTACATCATCCATGAAGAGCATGACACCCTTCACCAGCCCCTCCTCATCCTTCAAGGGGGTGAGGCTGTAAAAATAGATCCGGTTCGCCAGACCCGGGGCCCGATACTCCATCTCCCCTCCCTCAAAGGGCCTGCCCGTCTGATAAACCGTCCGGATCTTCTCTCCCAGATCGGTATAGAACAGGATCACGGGAGGGAAGACCTCGGTGATCGGCCTCCCCAGGATCTCCCGTTCCTCTTTTCTCGACTTGAGGATGAAGTTGCGGTTGGCAAAGGTCACCCTGAGGTTGGCATCGAGGATCAGGATAGAGGAGGGGAGGTGGGAGAGGATGGCCAGGTAGAGCCCTTCATCTCCCCGCTCGGGTGGTGACTCTTGAAGGATCTCACTTCGCTTGAAGAGGGCCATCGTGTCTCCCTGGGATAGGGTTGACACGGTTCGTTAGTTCAAGGTGCAAAGTTCAACGTTCTGAACCTTGAACCTTGAACCTCGAACCATTGAACTTTGAACCTTGCACTGAATGGGGAAGCAAACCCAGTGCCATCACCATCGGGAGCCCGCTCCGGGGTTCCCCTCCAGCGGGCGGGGATGGGGAAAGGCAACAATGGGAAAGGGTTAGGCAAGAGCGGTGTGGGATCAGGCGGAAACGGCCGGTGAAAGGGGGAGGGGGAAGAGCAGGGTCTTGTCGCCAGGGCTATGGTAGGAATTCCCTGGCAGGGATTCCATACTGCTTGAGCTTATTGTAGAGGGTTTTGTAGTCAATCTGGAGGAGCTTGGCCGCCTGGGCCTTGTTCCCCCTGGTCTCCCGGAGGGCATGGAGGATCGCCTGCTTCTCCACCTGGGCAACGGCCCGCTCCGTGAGCGCCTTTAAAGAGAGGCCCTCTTCCAGGCTCGGTTTGGAATCGAGCCAGGAGGGAATGGCCTTCTCTTCGGTCCCTAAGGCCGAGAGGTGCTCCGCCTCGATGGTCTCCTCGGCCAGGAGGGTTGCCCGCCGGATGACGTTCCGAAGCTCCCGGACGTTCCCCGGCCATGGGTAGCTCATGAGCCGCTCGATGGCCTCCTCCGAGAGCCCCCGGATCCGCTTCTTCAGCTCCATGGCCGTCTCGTCCACGAACCGTTTGGCCAGGTGCAGGATATCCTCTTTGCGCTCTCGAAGGGGAGGGATGGTGATGGTGAACTCGTTCAGGCGGTGGTACAGATCCTGCCGGAACCGGCCCGCCTTCACCTCGGCCTCTAAGGGGACGTTGGTCGCGGCGATGACGCGGAAATCAACCTTGATGGGCCTCGTCGCCCCCACGGGCAAGACGAGGCGCTCCTGCAGCACCCTGAGGAGCTTGTACTGGGAGGCAGGAGGGAGGTTGGTGATCTCGTCGAGGAAAAGGGTCCCCCCGGAAGCTAACGCGAAGTGCCCTTCCTTCCGGCGCTGGGCCCCGGTGAAGGCCCCCTTCTCATAGCCAAACAGCTCGCTTTCGAGGAGGGGCTCGGGGATCGCCCCGCAATCCACGGCGACGAAGGGCCCCTCCCTCCTCAGGCTCTGCGAGTGGATGGCCCTGGCGAGGATCTCCTTCCCCGTCCCCGTCTCCCCCTGGAGGATGACGCTGAAGTTGGTCCTGGCCACCTGCCGGACCTGCTCGAAAACCTTCCGGATCGTTTGACCCGCTCCCATGATCATCGAGAGGCCAGCCTCACTTTCCAGTTGGCCTTTTAAGTCCTCCACCTGGGCGATCAGGGCCTGCTTCTCCAGGGCCCGCTTGATCGTGAAGATGAGGTCATCGTTGTTGAAGGGCTTGGTCAGGTAATCATAGGCGCCTAGCTTCATCGCCTGGACCGCCGAGGCCACCTCCCCGTAGGCGGTGATGACGATCACGGGGGTGTGGGGATCGTGTCGCTTGATCCGTTCCAAGACCTGCATCCCGCCAAGCCTGGGCATCTTCAAGTCCAGGAGGACTGCCGCCGGGGCCTCTTTCCTGAAGACCTCCAAGGCCTCCTCGCCTTCGGAGGCCGTAGCGACCTCCCACCCCTGCTCCTTGAGGAGGTTGGAGAGAAGCCAGCGGATATCAGGCTGATCATCCACCACCAGGATCTTGACCATCAACTCCCCCTCGTATCAGGTCGCGCCTGGCTTCACAGGCAAGGCGATGGTAAAGGAGGCCCCTTCCCCCTCCCGGCTCCGCACGGAGAGGGTCCCGCCGTGGGCCTGGATGAGGCTATACGAAACCGAGAGCCCCAACCCCGTCCCCTCCTCCTTGGTCGTGAAGAAGGGATCAAAGATCCTCTCGAGGTGGGCTTGCGGGATGCCCGGACCGGTGTCGGCGATCTCCACCAGGATCTGCTCCCGCTCCCGATCGAAGGCGGTGGCGATGGTGATGGTCCCTCCTCCGGGCATGGCCTGGGCAGCATTCAGGAGGATGTTGCGGAAGACCTGCTTAAGAAGCTCCCCATCGGCAAACACCTCCGGCAGACCTTCGGCGTAGCGCCTGACCACCTCGATGGCGCGAGCGGCGAACTCTCCCTGGAGGGCCAGGCAGGCCTCCTCGAGCAGGGGAATGACGCTACAGGGGGTGAAGGCGGGTTCCCGGGGCTTCGCAAAGGCCAGGAGCTCCCGGATGATGCGATCCGCCGCAGCGGCGTTCCGCTCGATGGCCTCCAGATACGCTCGGAAGTCGGACTCCTCCCCGACCTGTTTCAGGAGGAACTGCGCCGCACCGGAGATGACCGAGAGGTCATTGCCCAACTCGTGGGCCAACCCTGCCGCCAGCTGTCCGACGGCGGCCAGCTTTCCCGAGTGGTAGAGGTGCCGCTGGCCTTCCTCCACCAGCCGGATCAGTCGGTTCATCTCCAGGGCCGCCCCCGCCAGATAGCCGATGGTGATCAGGAACTCCAGATCGTGATCGGTGAAATGTTCGTGGTCCCCGGTGAAGCGCATGACGGTCAGGATCCCCAGCACCTGATCCTTCGCCTCCAACGGGACGCTCACGCAGGAGACAACGCCGGCCCGCTGGAGGCGCTCCTGAAAGGATCCCGGCCGTTCCGCCGCCTTGCCCTCGAGCAGGATCGGCTCCCCTGAGACGGCTGCCAGATCCCACGGAAGGGGGCCATCCTCAGCCGGCCCCTCCTCCAGGATCTCAAGGAGCTCTGGGGGGAGCCCGCGATGGACCTCCAGACCTAATCTCTCCGCCTTCGATAGGAAGATGGCCCCGGCATCGGCCTCGATCGCCGCAAGAACCTGGTCCAACACGGCCCCCAGGGTAGCCGTGACATCCCTGGCCTTCCCCAGGGAGACGGTCAGGGCGCTGATGGCGGAGAGTTTCCTCAGCTTGACCTGGGTTTCTTGGGAGAGCATCTCCAGAAGCCTGTTCTCCCGCTCCCGGAGGCGGAACCGCGCCAGCGCTTTCGCCACACTGGATCGAAGCTGCTCCCCCGAGAATGGCTTCACCAGGTAGTCCACGGCGCCGAGGCGGAGGGCCTCAATGATTGATCCCTGATCGGCCTGATGGTTGATCACGATCACTTCGAGGCCGGGGTCCATCTGCCTCAGCATCCTGAAAAGGGTCAGCTCCCGCAAGGCCAGGCTCAGGATGACGAGATGCGGCCTCCACTGGCTCACCGCCTCCAGGGCCTCTTTGGCTTCAGAGGCGAACGCTAACTGGAAGCCTTTGTCGGCCAGGAAGATCCTGACGAGCTTATGGAGCATCGGATCGTCGGCGATCACCAGGATCTTGGAGCCGTCCCTTCCCATGTTCCGATGGGCAACGATCAAAGACACAAGCTCCTCCCGTCACCCACCCCCGTCCCTTAAGGAGGGACCTGGGTTTCAATCCGAAATCCGAAATCGGCAATCCGACGGGGGTGGGGGAGGGGGTTACCGCCCAGGCTGGCTTCCTTCTTTCAACGCCAGGAGATTCTCGACCTTGACCTTTAGCTCTCTGAGCAACGAGAGGTTCTCCCGCTCCCGGCGGCCTTTCTCGACGGCCCGCTGAAGGGTGTGAAGGAGCTCTTCGGCGTTAAAGCCCTTGATCAGGAAGTCGAAGGCCCCCCGCTGAAGGGCCTTGATCGCATTGGTGCTGCTTCCGTAGGCGGTGACGATGATGACCGGCACCCCGGGGGCCATCTGTTGAAGCTCGGGGAGGAAGTCGAGGCCGGACATCCCGGGCATCATGATGTCCAGGAGGATGACGTCTGGCACCCGGGCCTGGACCCGTTGGAGGGCTTCCCTCACCTCGCCGGCGGTCTCGACCCGGTATCCGTAGGCGGTCAAAAAGGCGGCGTATTGCAGATTAGCTCCTCGTCGTCAATGATCAGGATCAGAGGGGCCTGGCTCTCCTGAGGCGACTCCCTGTTCAAGACCGCCATCTCCGGGGAAGGCCTTGCCCGCTTAGCGGCTTCCAGCTCCTGCAGGTAGGCCAGGGTCCGATCCAGCTCACGGGTCAGGTGCCGGACCTTGAGGAGGGCCCTGACCCGGGTGAGGAGCTCCACCCGATCAAGAGGCTTCGTCAGGAAGTCATCGGCGCCGGCCTGCACCGCCTGTTCCTTGTCCCGGTCCTGCTCGAGGGCGCTGATGACGAGGATCGGGATAGCCGATGTCGCCTCTCCCGTCTTGAGCCGGGAACAGACCTCATACCCGTTCAGCCCGGGCATCATGATGTCCAAGAGGACGAGGTCCGGGATGAGCGACTCGGCCTTCGTGATGGCCTCCTGCCCATCCTCAGCAAGGGTGACCCGATACCCTTTCGCCGTCAGGCACGCCTCCAAAAGCTCCCGCGTGTGGGGATCGTCATCCACCACCAAGATCAGAGGAGGATCGTTCCAAGCTTCGTCCGGCATCCCTCGTTCCCTCCTTTCGAACCTGACTTTAACCCCCCTACGGGCCACGCCCCTCGCCGGCGACCGGCCCGGTGTCATCCTGCCCGGCGGGCTAAAGGTCTCCACCTGCGATTTTGCAAAAATTGTTCCAAGGGGATGGGGTGGCCCCTTTTCAGACCACCGGCTCTGGTTCCTACCGGTTAATCATCCCCTGTTCGCTGGACTGCCCGATTTCCCGACACCTCTCCGAGAACCGGCCTCCGGTCGAGGAACATCCCGCGGAACACCTCCGAGGACGCCCGCTGGGGTAAAGCTCCGGTCCCTGGCTGAACGCTTCCCTCGCTGCATGGAATGGTGTATTATGAAAGAACAAGTGACCAGGAACCGGTGTTCAGCGGCCAGCCATCAGCCAAGAACGGGCAAGGAGGATTCTCCCATGCCCCCTAGGATCGTGGGGGTGGCCACCGCCGTGCCCCCCCAGCGTTTCTCCCAAGAAGAACTGCTCCGGCTCGCCGGCTACCAGGACCGGGTCCGGCGTTCCTTCTTTCTAAACAGTGAGATCCAGTGGCGGTACCTCTTTCTCGAACAGCGCTTCTCACCGTTGGAGACGATTGATGAGCTTCAGGAGCGGGCCCGAAAGGGCTCGGTGGCCTTGGGGCGGATGGCCGCCCTTCGATGCCTGGAAAAGGTCGGGGCCTCCGCCCAGGATGTAGATTTTCTCGGCACCACGACCTGCACCGTCACCCTCTGCCCGGGCCTGGATGCGATCCTCATCGGGGAGCTGGGGCTGAAGTCAGGCATCCAGCGGGCCCACATCGCCGATACGGGATGCGCCAGCGCCATGGTCCTCCTCCAGCAGGCCTTTAATCACCTGAAGGCCTACCCGACCCACAAGGCCTTGATCGCCGCCATCGAGATCTGCTCGGCTTCCTACTTCCTGGACGAGACCCTGGAGACGGCCGTCGGGAACGCCATCTTCGCCGATGGGGCGGCGGCGGCCTACCTGGCCACGGGGGAGGAGGGTGTCGAGATTGTCGCCCACAAGACGGTGATCAGGCCCGAATACCTGGCGCTCATGGGCTTTGAGTTCCCCGGGGGGAGGCGACGGCTCGTCCTTTCGAAGGAGATCCGCCGGATCGGGGCCTCCATGCTGAAGGAGCTGGTTGAAGGCCTCCTCCAGGAGCACCACCTGAACCGTCAGGACATCCGTTTCTGGATCCTCCACTCCGCCGGGAGGAGGGTGCTGGAGAATGCCCAGGCCCTGCTCGGGTTGACGGATGAGGATCTGGCCTTCTCCCGAAGGGTCCTCCGGGAGTATGGGAACATGTCGTCGGCCACCGTCCTGTTCGTCCTGGAGAAGGTGCTGGCCTCGGGACTCCCGCGCCCCGGGGACCTGGGGGTGATGGCCGCTCTGGGCCCGGGGTTCGCCGCGGAAGGCGCCCTGCTCCGATGGTAAGGCTCCTCTTTGATCAGGGGACGCTGATCCTGGATGAGGTCAAGGATCCCTCCCTCGTCCCGCCCGGGTTCGTCTTCGACAACCGGATCGATCGGTGGAGGGCGCCGGCCTTCAGGTACCGGACCGTTATCGAGGCGCTGAAGGGACGCGGGATCCGGTTCGAGGACCGGGCCCGTCGCTTTCCCACCCTTTCCCTCGAAAGCGCCATCCGCTTCGTCCCCCACCCTTATCAAGAAGAGGCCCTGCACGCCTGGACCGCCCATGACCTGCGCGGCGTGATCGAGCTGCCCACGGGGGCCGGGAAGAGCTTCCTGGGCCAGATGGCCATCGAGCGGGCCAAGACGAGCGCCCTGGTGGTCGTTCCGACCCTTGATCTCCTGAATCAATGGTACGACCTCCTCTCGGCCTCCTTCGGCGAGGAGAAGGTTGGCCTCATCGGGGGAGGCTACTTCGAGGTCAACCACCTGACAGCAACGACCTACGACAGCGCCGTCCGTCACATGGACCGGCTGGGGGATCGGTTCGGCCTGTTGATCTTCGACGAATGCCACCACCTCCCGGGCCCTGTTTACGCCCATGCGGCGGAGATGGGCCTCGCCCCCTTCCGCTTGGGGTTGACCGCCACCTTTGAACGCCCCGACGGACGGCACGCCCTGCTGGAGGACTTAATCGGCCCCCTCGTGTACCGGAAGGGGATCAAGGAGCTGGCCGGGACGTATCTCGCGGACTACGAGGTCCGGAGGGTCGTGGTGAGCTTAACCCCCGAGGAGCGGAAGGCCTACTCGGAGGCCCGGCGGGAGCTCTCCCGCTTCCTGGAGGAGCACCGCCTGGGACTCGGGAGCCTGAAAGGGTGGGAGCTGTTCGTCATCAAGAGTTCCCAGACCAGGGAGGGGAGACGGGCGATGCTCGCCTATCAAACATCCAAGCGGCTCGCCCTGGCAACCGCCGCGAAACTCCGGGCTTTAGAGGCCCTCCTTCAGCAGCATCCAAAGGATCGGGTCCTGATCTTTACCGCCGATTGTGAGACGGTCTACACGATCAGCTCCTCCTTCCTCCTCCCGGCCATCACCCATTTGACCGACATCAAGGAGCGGAAGGCGATCCTGGAGGCCTTCAACCGGGGCGAGTACCCGGCCCTGGTCACCTCCAAGGTCTTAAACGAAGGCGTGAATATCCCCGACGCCAATGTGGGCATCGTCCTCTCGGGATCGGGGAGCGTCCGGGAACATGTCCAAAGGCTCGGGCGGATCCTAAGGAAGCAGGGGGGGAAGCAGGCCATCCTCTACGAGGTGGTGACCAGGGGAACGGTGGAGGAGCGGATCAGCTCAAGGCGGACCGCCCACGATGCTTACCGCTGATCTGATCAGATTCTGGAAGAAGGGCCCGTACGTCGGACCCAACTACCTCCGGACTGACTCAGAGGCCTACCTCCAGCTCGCCCGGGAGCTGATTGACCTCTTCATTGAACACAAGGGCCGATCTAAAGGGGAGCTGCTTTCAGCCCTGAAGCGGCACCTGGCCGAGAGCCCCGACTATCTCATCCACCGGGGCCTCTCGAAGCTCCTCTTCGAGCGGGCGGAGTTTTCCGTGGTGACGAAGAGCGAGCAGGAGCCAAGGGTCCTGCGGGAGCGCCTCTTTCACCTCTCCGCCGAGAACCACCCCCTCGCCCTCCACCCTTCGCTCTGCCATCCGGTCACCAGGGAGGACATCCTGGTGGCCTGTGCCGAAGAACTCCGCACCGACCCGGAGGCCCTCCTCCACGACCTCTACGCCGACCTCCCCGAGCGCCATGTGATGGTGGTCTTTGACCCTCCAACGCCCGAGTGGCTCCTGAACCGCTACAACGTCGCCCTGGCCCAGGGCCTGCTGTACCGCTGCACCAGGATGCGGATCACCGCCGCCCGGAACCTCCCGGCCCGCTACAAGCAGCTCTTCAAGTTCATCAAGTTCTTCAGGCTCCTCCACGCTATCACCGGCGATTTAGAGAGCGGCTACGAGATCACCCTGGATGGGCCCCTAAGCCTCTTCCGGCTGACCCGGAAGTACGGCCTCCACCTGGCCGGCTTCTTCCCTGCCCTCCTCCTCTGCACCCGGTGGAGGATGGAGGCCGAGATCCTCCTTCG
Source organism: uncultured bacterium (assembly GCA_964535215.1). Taxonomy (GTDB): domain Bacteria; phylum Methylomirabilota; class Methylomirabilia; order Methylomirabilales; family JACQHM01; genus JACQHM01. The sequence continues at coordinate 27,523 of CAZHST010000018.1, read as the reverse complement.
AGAGGATGACATCCGATGGTTCATCATGAAAAGCGAGGATCATCCTCTGGAGTCTCCCTATCGGGACATCACCCGTTACGATTCGCTTTTAGAGGAGACCTTCGCCGAGCGGTTCGAGCGGCTCCAAAGCGATTGGATCCTGGAGCGGGAGACGGAGATCATCAATTTAAAAGACACGGTCTTCATCCCCGACTTTGCCTTTCGCCATAAAGACGATGGCCGGAGGGCGCTTTTAGAGATCGTCGGGTTCTGGCGGTCCGATTACCTTCAGCGGAAGCTGGAGAAGCTGAAACGGGCCGGGCTCAAGAACCTGGTCGTGGCCGTTTCGGAAAACCTGAAGGCTGACCGGGAGGCTTTCCAGGCCCTCCCCGGGGCCGTCTGCTTCTTCAAGACCTCTATTGACCCTAAAGAGATCCTCAAGCGGGTGGAAGAGGTCGCTGAATGATCTGGGATGTGATCACCGTCGGGGCAGGGCCGGCAGGATCGGCCACGGCCTTCCTCCTGGCCAAGAAGGGCTATCAGGTTCTGCTCTTGGACAAGGCCACCTTCCCCCGGGAGAAACTCTGCGGCGAATACTTAAGCCCTGGGGCGATGGAGGTCCTGGACCGCCTTGGCGCCTTAAAGGCCATTCGAGAGGTGGCCCGCCCGATCCGCGGGATGCGGCTTGTCTCCCCTGACGGGACCACCTTCGTTGCCTGCCATCCCCCAGAAACCTACGGCCTCGCCCTCTCCCGGAGGACCCTCGACCACCTCCTCCTTATGCACGCAAAAAGGGGCCCGCTGACCTGTCTTGAAAGGTTCCGGGTGGAGGGCCTGCTTCTGGAAAACGGTCAGGTCGTGGGCGTCCGGGGAAGGGGGCCTGAGGGTCCAGCGCACCTCCGGGGCCGGCTGGTCATCGGGGCCGACGGAAGGAACTCTATCGTCGCCAGACACTTACGCCTCTTCCGCTGGCACCCCTCCCACCGGAAGATGGTCCTGGCCGCCCATTACGAAGGGGTCGAAGCCGAAGAGGGCTACGGCGAGGTGTTCATCGGCCGATCCGTCTACGGCATCCTGAACCCTCTGGGTAATGGATTGATCAACGTCAACCTGGTCCTGGATCAAGAAGGATTCGCCCCCACGAAGAGAAGGCTTGAGGCCTCCTTCGGTGAGGTTCTCCAGGGACTTCCAGGCCTCGTGCGTCGGCTGAAAGGGGGGAAGCGGATCGAGGGGATCCGGGCGCTAGGCCCGCTGGCCCATCAGGCGATCCGGGTCTCCTGGGACGGGGCGCTCCTCGTTGGGGATGCGGCAGGCTTCTTCGACCCCTTCACCGGGGAGGGGGTGTACATGGCCTTACGGGGCGCTGAGCTGGCCGCTGAAGTCGCCGATGAGGCTTTGAGGAGGGATGACCTCTCGGTCTCATTCCTTAGACGATACGACAAAGCTTGGAGACGGGCGTTTCGAGCCAGGTTTCGTCTGGAAGCCCTGATCCAGTGGCTCATCGCCCGCCCCTCCCTGGCGAACTTCGTGGCCAGGCATCTCCAGGTGAACCAAGAGGCCGCCTCTCCCCTGATGGCGGTGATCGGCGACCTCCTCCCTCCGGAAGAGCTTCTCTCTTTTGGCTTCCTTGCCAGATGCTTCCTGGCGAACGCCCGGCCCGAGGTGCCAAAAGATCCTTCCGACGGCCCGGGGGCCCCCCTTCGCCCCACCGAGGTTCACCACCTTGACGCCGGGTGACCGCAACGCTTCAATCAGCTCCTGCTGGAGGAACACGTCCTGAAGAACCTCCTCAGCCTCCGGGGGGACGGCCAGCACCCGCAGGATCATCGAATAGAGGAGGCGGACGTAGCGGTCATAATGGTCTACGCCCGGCGGTTCTCTGATCACCCCATCCAACATCCAACATCTGACATCCGTTATTTGATGGCAATCCTCCCGTTCCCGCCCAGAGGGGAGGGGAAGGGCAAAGGGCCACAGTCGAAGGAGAAGATCCCCGACCGCTCGGCCAGGAACTCCACCGTCACCTCCTCATCCCGCTTCACGTAGCGCCGGATGCCGAAGGCCGGGATCGAGATCACGTGGTTCTTCCCGTCGCTTCTAAAGGTCAAGGAGACCAGGACCGAGCGACCATCTCGATCCACCGGGATGACGGACGGGTAGCACTGATCGTTCCAGGCGATGACGAAGAAGCTGACCCGCCGGATGCCCTCAGGCGCCCGGGCCGGCGGGTTCCGTTCGGGGAACAGCGTCGTGCAGGATGTCAAGCCGATCAGGATCAAAACAAGCCCGAAGCCCCGCATCACCTTTTCCATCGGCAGGATTCCCGTCCCGAAGACCTTACCGGAGGACCCCCCGGGCAGAGCCGCCACGATCGGAGGTGACCGTCACCACCTGCCCATCCAGGCCGGTGCAGGCCCGGCTGACGAAGAGATAACGGGCCCCGATCAGCCTCATGGGGGCCTCGGTGACGCAACCGGGGACGGTCAGCATCAGGCGCGCGTCGGGGGCGGCCGTCGAGGTGGCGGAGACGACCAGAAGCGAGACACGAGCGAAGAAGACCGCCTCGAGGATCCTCACCGTGTCAGGGGCCGTGTCAGCATTGATTTTTGCCACAAAGGCGTCACCGAAGCCGCCCCCGTAAGCGGTTTGGAAGGCCCCTTCGGTCGTGGGAAAATCGGTCGAGCCGGTTTCTCCGGTCACATAGGTGTTGCCGGAAGCGTCCAACGCAACGCCATGACCCCGGTCGCTGCCGCTGCCCCCAAGATAGGTCGAGTAGCCAAGCGTGGAGCCGGTGGCATTTAACTTCGTGATGAAGACATCATAGCTACCGCCGCTTGCAGGCTGGAAGGGGTTCGCCGTGGGGAAGTCCGATGAGGTCGTAGAGCCCGTCACATAGGCGTTATCGGAAGCATCCACAGCAATGCCTCCAACGCGACGGGCCAGAAAATCGAAATCGGCGTCGTTCTCGAAGCCGCTGCCCCCGAGGTAGGTTGAGTAGATGAAGGCAGAGCCAGTGGCGTTCAACTTCGTCACAAAGGCGTCAACGCTGCCTCCGTTTGTGGGTTGAAAGGGAAGCTTCGTGGGGAAGTCGGAGGAATCGGTTCTCCCGGTGACGTAACTGTTGCCGGAAGCGTCCACGGCAATGCCATGACCGGCCTCATCGCCGCTGCCGCCAAGATAAGTCGAATAGACCAGGGAGGAGCCGGAAACATTCAGTTTGGTCACAAACGCATCGTAGACGCCCCTCAGACCCTGGAGGGGGTTCACCGTGGGGAAGTCGGGTGAAGTGGTCAACCCCGTCAGGTAGGCCATGCCGGAGGCATCCACGGCAACGGCGTGACCTTCATCATTGCCGCTTCCACCAAGGAACGTGGAGTAGAGAAACGCGGAGCCGCTCGCGTCCAGCTTCACCACGAAGGCGTCTGAGGCACCGCCGCCGTAGGTGGTCTGGAAGGCCCCTTCGGTCGTGGGGAAAGGAGCCGTGGAGAAAGCGCCCGAGGAGTTGGTCCAACCGGTCACGTAGGCGTTGCCGTCGGCGTCCACGGCGATGCCCAAGCCCCGTTCGTTTCTCCCGCCGCTCACACACGTCGAGTAGGGAAGGGCCGAACCGCTCGCGTCCAGCTTCACCACGAAGACTTCTAAGGTTGCATTGCAGGTCTGCAGGGGATTCACCTGGGGAAAGGTGCCCCCGGACTCGGTCGTCCCTGTCACGTAGGCGTTCCCGGCACCATCTATGGCGATGCCGCCCTCGAATTCATCACCAAGGCCACCCAGGTACGTGGAGTAGACAGGCAGGGAGCCTGCGGCATCCAGCTTGGTTACAAAGACATCGTGGTCCCCTCCTTTGGAGGGTTGGACAGCCCCTGGGGTTGCAGGAAAGTCAAAGGAAGCCGTCACCCCCGTCACATAGGCCCTCCCTTCCGCATCCACGGCGATGCGGGTTCCGCTGTCGGTACCGGTTCCGCCGAGGTACGTGGAATAGGTGAGTATCGGGTCAATGACCAGGGGCCTGCGGGGATCATAGGCGCCCACGTGGAACCTCACCATCGAGGTTGGGGGATGGGGGGAGGGGGTTGGGGGTCGAAGCAGCACGTAGCCACCGGAGATCTCCTGCTTAAAGTTGCCCAGCTCCTGATAGATACGGGGCTTATGCAGGCGGAGCTGACCCCTGGCGGTGGGCAGGACTAAATCACCCTGGACATCGAGTTCGAGGTTGTCTGCTCCCTCAAAGGCAAGCCTGATAGCTTTAGGGTCGGCACCGGGGGCGACCACGAAGTCGTACTCGAGTTGGTGGGGGCTACCGTGGTAGATAAGGTCAATGCCGGGGTAGATGCCCTTGTACTGCACCCTCGCGTAGATGGGGATGTTGGTACGCCACTTTGTCGGGTCATTGCCACGGAAGTAGTGGACCCTGCCCGGGAGGGCATCCAATCCGCTGATCCGGGGCTGGGGGTTAGCGCCAACGAGCTTCATCCGTACCATCCCCAGACCCCTGATCCCCGACCCCTGCTTTAAGACGAGCACCGCCTCATCGGGGGTCAAAAACAGGGTGTACCCCCTGCCCCGGGATAAAAGCTTTACCCGGGGGTCGGTCTGGCCGTGATTGGCCTCGAAAACCAACGGTTGGGAGGACGGCGCCCCTCCCCCGACCGGGGCCAGACTCACCATGAAGAGCCCCAGAACAGCCATGCCTCTTGTCACAACCCTCCAGAGCCTTCTCATCCTTCCCTTCCGACTGAAGCGTCTCCCCGCTGGGACCTCCCCCCCGACATCCCCCCGATGCTACCTTCACCCTGATGGGGCTGTCAAGTCGCCCGTCGTGACTTGACAAGATACCCCGGGGCTCCTATCCTTGCGACGGAGGTGATAAAAGGCTGCGGGTTGTCATCCCTTCGAACCGTGGGGTGAAGAGGCGGTGACGGGACTGGCCCGATAGGCTCTGGAGTGGAAAGGAGGGGGAGCTTGATGCGTGCTCGAGGCCGAGGGAGAAAGGGTAGCATCCTCAAGACCCTGCTGGGGCTTCTCACCATCGGGTTCCTGCTCCCTTCGGCGTCCGCTCCAGAGATCCCGATCAGGATCGGAGCGATCAACCCCCTGACCGGCCAGTTCGCCGCCCAGGGGCGGGCCCTCCACCAGGGGATCCAGTACGCCGTCGAGGAGGTGAACCGACGGGGAGGCCTGAAAGGGGTGAAGCTCGCCCTCCTTACCAGGGATGATGAGGGGAGGCCCGAGCGGGCCGTGGCGGCCGCCGAGGAGCTCCTGGCAAAGCAGAAGGTGGTCGCCCTGGTCGGCGGCTACGTCGACAGCCTGGTGGGGCCGGTGGCCGAAGTGGCGGAAAGGCACAAGACGCCGTATCTCGCCGCCGCCTCTTTGGACGAGCGTCTGGTCCAGCGGGGCTTCCGTTACTTCTTCCGCATGAGCAGCCTCGAGGGATACCTGGACGCAACGGCCGGGGCGATCCTCCACCTCTTCAAGGCGAAACGGGTCGCCCTCCTCTCCTCCAACACGCCGGGGGCCTCCCAGCTCGCGGCCAGGCAACGCCTGATCCTCCAGAAGGCCGGGGTGGAGGTGCCGGTCTACGAGTTCTTCACCTCCGGCCTCTCCGACTTCACCCCCCTCCTCCTGAGGGTCAGGGATGCCAAGGTGGATGTGCTCCTCTCCAACGCCTTCTTCGCCGATCACCTCCTGATGATCCGCCAGCTCCACGGCTTACGGATCACCGTGAAGGCGTTTCTGGGGACGTTCGGGATGGAGTTCCCCGAGGTGGTCAAGGAGCTTGGGCCGTTAAGCGAGTTCCTCTTCGGCACCACCGGGTGGGAGCCGGGGGTGACCCTGCCGGGAACGGAGGCGGAGTCCTCGGCCTTCGTCAGGGGCTTTCGGGCGCGCTTCGGCACCGATCCTCCTCCCCTCGCCATGCACGGCTATGGGGCGGCCAGGGCCTTAATCGCCGCCCTGGAGGCCACCCTGGCAAAAGGCCTCCCCCCCTCCGGAGAGACTCTCCGAAACGAGCTGGCAAACCTGGACCTCCTCCTCCCTCTCGAGCGCCTCCGGTTTGCCGAGGGAGGGGAGCCCCTCTTCTACCGGCGGGTCCTGATCCAGATCCAGGGGGGAAAGCCCATCGTCGTTTACCCTCCCGACCGGGCGACAGGCCCGGTGGTCTACCCGATGCCTCCCTGGAAAGGGCGAAGGTGATCTCGCTCGTTGAGGTCCTGATCGCCGGCGCCCTGATGGGAACCCTCTACGCCCTGATCGCCTCAGGGTTTGCCCTGATCCTCGGCGTGGCCAGGCTCATCAATTTAGCCCACGGCGAGCTGGTGGTCCTGGGCGCCTACCTGGCCTACGGGCTCTGGGGCTCCTTCAACGTTTCCCCGATCCTGACGATGCCCCTCGCCGCCCTCCTGACCATGCCCCTTGCCTTTTCCCTCAAAGGGCTCCTGCCCCGGATCAGAAAACCCTTCGAGCTCCACGCCCTGGTCCTGACCTTCGCCTTCTCCCTCCTCCTCCAGAATCTGATGCAGGCCCTCTTCACCGCCAACTACCGGGTGATCGCCATCCCCGCCTTCGACGAGACCATCGCCTTGGGCCCCCTCAAGGTCAGTCGGGGGAGGCTCCTGGCCGGCCTCTTCTCCTTGCTCCTCTTCTTTAGCCTCTCCACCTTCCTCCACCGGACCTTCCTGGGAAAGGCCATGCGGGCCTTTAGCCTTGATCGGGAGGCAGCGGCCCTTGTAGGGATCAATCCCCAAAGGATTGAGCGTCTCACCCTGCTCCTGGGAGGGGCCCTGGCCGGCCTCTCGGGTCCCCTCTTCGCCCTCCTCCACGCCATCACCCCAACGGCGGGCGTCGAGGCCACGATCATCGCCCTGATCCTGACGATCCTCGGGGGGATTGGCCGGCCCCTCGGCCTTCTGGTGGGAGGACTCCTCTTCGGCCTGGTCGAGGCCCTGGTCGTCTTCTTGATCGGGGCCTCCTGGAAAGAAGCCTTCAGCTTCCTGCTCCTCCTCCTGCTCCTCCAACGGCGATCCTTTGGCCTGGGTGGGAAGCGCGAGGGCCACCCGCCGATGAGGGAAAACGCCCACGGGGTGCCATCCGCCGGCAAACCCACCAAACGGATCAGACGGGCGGAGATCCTCCTCCTCGGCCTCCTCCTGTCCCCGCTTCTCCTCCGGCCGGACGACTACACCCTCTACGCGCTCACCCTGGCCCTCCTCTTCGCTGCCCTGGCCTTAAGCTGGACCCTCCTCGCCTCTCCCGGCCTCTTCTCCTTCGGCCATGCCGCCTTCTTCGGCCTGGGGGCTTACGCCTCAGCCATCTTGAGCCTGAAAGGAGGCCTTTCCCCCCTCATCACCCTCCTCCTCGGCACGGGCCTCTCCCTCCTCCTTGCCGTCCCGATGGGGGTCACGTGCCTCCACCTCCGGGGCCCCTCCTTTTCCCTGGCCACCCTGGCCTGGGCCGAGATCCTGAAGGCCCTCGCTTTCAACTGGACTTCCCTCACCGAGGGGGCCTGGGGGCTGATCGGCATCCCCCCGCTCCCTGCCATCCCACTGGGACGCTGGACCCTTGACCTTTCCTCGAACCGGGGGGCAGTCTACGCCTTCTTCGTCCTCCTCCTCGTCGTCCTCTACACCCTCGCCCGGAAGCTCTCCGGCTCATGGCTGGGGCTTGCCCTCCGCGCCATCCACCAGGGGGAAGAGCGGGCCGAGGTCCTGGGGGTGGCCACCTTCAGGATCAAGCTGCTCATCCTGGCCTTCAGCGGAGGAATCGCCGGGTTTGGAGGCGGCCTCTACGCCCACCTCCTCCAGGCCCTTGAGCCCGGGACCGCCTTTAGCCTCTCTTTCTCCTTCCTCCCCCTGGTCATGGCCCTGGTGGGGGGGAGGCAGCATCCCTTGGGCCCGGTCGTGGGAGCCCTCGTGCTCTCGTTAGGGAACGAGCTCCTCCTCCAGCCCACTTTCCCCTGGCTCCACCAGATCCCCTACGCCCTCGCCCTCCTGTTCGCCCTCCTCTTCCTCCCCCGGGGTCTTGTGGGGGGAGGCCCATAGAGGTTTTCGTCTTTTCCCCGGTCATGGTATAGTTTGAATCGGGATGGCACTGCTTCAAGGGAAGAGGATCAGCAAGTGGTTTGGAGGCCTCCAGGCCCTGAAAGGGGTGGATTTCCTCCTTCAAGAGGGGGAGGTCCTGGCCTTAATCGGCCCGAATGGAAGCGGCAAGACCACCCTCTTCAACGTGATCTCAGGTCTCCTCCTCCCCACCTCGGGGAACATCTGGTTTCGAGGCGAGGAGATCACCGGGGAAAGCCCCCACCGGATCTGCCGAAGAGGCATCGGGCGGACGTTCCAGTGGCCCGGTCCCTTCCCCGAGCTGAGCCTTCTGGAGAACGTCCTGGTCGGCGTCCTCTTCAGCCGGAAGGGGAGACCCCCGGTGAAGGAAGCCGAAGAGGAGGCCTTCCGGCTCCTCAAGTTCGTGGGGATGGCGGGAGAGGCCGAAAGGCCGGCCAAGGCGTTAAGCCTGGGCCAGCGGAAACGGCTGGAGCTGGCCATGGCCCTCTCGACAGCGCCGAAGGTCCTCCTCCTCGATGAGCCCCTCTCCGGCTTGAGCCCCGCTGCCTCCTGGGAGATCGTCTCCCTCCTGAAGGGGCTCCAAGGGGAGGGGATCAGCCTCTTCTTGATCGAGCCCTCGATCACCGCCGTCTGCGAGCTGGCCAACCGGGCAATGGTCCTCCACCAGGGGGAGGTGATCGCCGAAGGAAGGCCGGAGGCGGTGCTCCAGGATCCGCTGGTCGTGGAGGCCTACCTGGGGAAAAAGGGAGAATAGGAGCGAAGATGGAATTCCAACGACTCGATGACCTGCGAACCGCCGATGGAAAACCTGTCCCCGCCTACCTCTACCGGCCCGAGCAGCCGATCGGCGGGGCGGCCCTCTGCCACGGCTACGGGGGCTCAAAGGAGCAGATGATGGGGCTGGCGGCCAGGCTGGCCGAAGCGGGGGTGGCCGCCCTCTGCTTTGACCTCCGGGGCCACGGGGAGAACCCGACCCTCCTGGATGAGCGGATGCTGGACGATCTCGAGGCGGCGATCCACTTCCTCCGCCGCTTCGGCCGGGTGGCCGCCATCGGCCACAGCCTGGGGGGCCGCTTGGCCCTGATGAGCACGGCCGATGTAGTCGTCGCCCTCTCGCCGGCGATCCCGAAAAAGCCCTCGGAGGAGGGGAGGCAGATCCTCCTCGCCTTCGCCAGCACGACCGTGAAGGTGTCCGATCCGGGCCAGATCCTCGATCTCCTCCGGGACCTGGGGGATGTCCCCCGGAGGGATGGGGCCACACTCCTCGTCTATGCGAAGGGGGATATCCCGACCTTGATTGAGGGGACGCTGGAGGTAAAGAAGGACCTCCCCCAGGCCGAGCTTCTGGAGATCACCACCCACCAGCATCAGCCGGCCCCCCTCTCCAAAAGTATCCTCCACTACCTCCACCACTGGTTTAACCATGCGGAGCTGAAATACCACACCCAGGTCCTGGAGGAGGTGCCCAGGTGGTTGAAGCCGAGGCTCCGGTGAAGGCTCCTCTCCGGCTGCAGGACAGGGCGTCAAGGCACCGCTTCCTTGAGCGGAGGGCAGATACTGATCCGGGAGGTGAGGCCTGCGAAGCTCGCTGGCCGTCAAAGGGCCCATTTCTCGCTTGACATGCGCCCTGGACCGCCTTAAAGTTGGGGCAGCGAAGACCCCACCTTCGAGAGGAGGCAGAGGGGAGAAGTCGTAGGTCATGGTCACGAACACCCGTGTTACAGCTCGAGACCCTTGGCGTCTTGGGGAAGGGGATGTCCGGCGCGAGCTGGTGAACGGTCCGGTGATTGAAAGGGCCCCGGTCGGGGGTGTTCACGGGCAGGAGAGGGGGAAAGGTGCGAAAGGAGCGGCGACGGGAGCAGGTCCTTGACGCGGCCAAAGGGGTGTTCGCCCGAAAGGGGTTCCATCGGGCAAGCATCGCCGACATCATCCAGAGAGCCGGGATCGCCCGGGGGACCTTCTACCTGTACTTCAAGAACAAGCGGCATATCTTCACCTCCCTCCTGGACTCCCTCCTGAAGGAGCTGGACCGGCGGATCGAGACGATCCGGCTGGAAGAAGGCCACCCTCCCCCCCTTGAGCAGCTCCGGGCGAATCTCACCCGGGTGATCACCTTCGCCCTGGAGGAGCCGGAGCTGGTCCGGATCCTGTTCCACCACGCCATCGGGCTGGACCGGGAGGTGGACCAGGCCCTTCACCGCTTCTACGAAAAGGTCGTGGACCGGATCGAGTGGGCGTTGAAACTGGGGATCGAGATGGGTCTGGTCCGCCCGTGTCCGACGAGGCTCGTCGCCTACGGTATCCTGGGCGGGATGAAGGAGGTCATGGGGCAGCTCGCCTCGAAGCAGATTTCGGCCCTGGATGTGAAGGCGGTTGTGGACGGCCTCCTAGAGTTCGGGCTGCAGGGGGTCCTGGTCGAGCCCACCCGAGCCCTTAGCCTTTAGTCCTCAAGCTCTAGACCGAAGGCCTTTCGGTCTGGGGTTAATTTTTGGCCCGTTTCTAGACTGACATGTCAGTCTAGTTCACCGAGGAGGAAGCCATGGGAACTGTCACCCTTGAGCCTTACCGGGCGTACACCCCCAGGCCTTTGACAAAAGAAGAGCGGGATTCTGTCACGATCCTCTTCGGCGGCCTCCACTGGCGGGCCGAGCGGGTCCTCCAGGCTGTTCTGGAGAACATGGGCTATAAGGCCCGGCCCCTCCCCACCGCCACGAAGGAGGACCTTCTGACCGGTCGGGAGCTGGCGGATATCGGGCAGTGCTGCCCGACGAGCTTTACCACCGGAAATCTCATCAACTTCCTCCGGCGGGAGGCTGAGCGCGTAGGGCGAGAGGAGGTGGCCAACCGGTATGTCTACCTGACGGCCGGGGCCTGCGGGGCGTGCCGGTTCGGCCAGTACCATCAGAGCTACGAGCTGGCCCTCCGGAACATCGGGATGGAGGCCTTCCGCCTGTTCCTCCTGGCCCAGGACCGGATGGATCAGGGGGCGGTCAAAGGGGATGGCCTGGAGATCAACCTCCCCTTCAGCCTGGGGGCGGTCTGGGCCGTCCTCTGCACCGATGTCCTCCAGGACCTGGAGTACCAGACCAGGCCCTACGAGGTCATCCCCGGGCAGACGGATCAGGTCGTCAGAGAGAGTGTGGAGTACCTCTACGAGGTCTTCAGGAGAAGGCCGTATCGGGGGAAGAGGTGGGGGTCGCTCTTTTGGCACCTCTTGACCGACTACTTTGTGAAGGCCCTCCGGGAGGTCCGCAAGAAATTCGACACGATCGAGGTGGATCGCCTCCGGGTGAAGCCCGTCGTCAAGATCACGGGGGAGTTCTACCTCCAGACGGTGGAGGGAGACCCAAACTACCACATCCACCGCTGGCTGGAAGGGGAGGGGGCCGAGGTCCGTCCGGCGCCGATCGCCGTCTGGCTCGATTACTGGATGCGGTGGTATATCCAGGGGTTCGAGGACTACCTCGGCATCGACAAACACGCCCGCCTGAAGATCGCGGCGGTCAAGACCCTGCAAAAGCTGTTTCGGTGGACGTACAACCGGCTTCGGAGGGCTTTAGGCCACATCCCCCACGAGCTGCCGGACCAGTACGAACTCCGGCGTCTCGCCTCCCCCTACTATCACAGCCGCCTCTCGGGTGGAGAAGGGGATATGCTGGTGGGGAAGGCCCTGTGGGCCTACCATCATAAGAAGGCCCACATGATCTGCGAGCTTTCCCCCTACGCCTGCATGCCGAACACGATGAGCATCGGGGCGATGGCCAACGTCCTGGGGCGATACCCGGACCTCCTCTACGCTCCCCTGGAGATCAAGGGGGATGCCGAGGTCCACGCCCTCTCCCGGTGCCAGATGGTCCTGACCGAGGCGAAGAAGCGGGCTCAAAGCGAGTACGAAGAGGTGCTGGAAGAGACGGGGCTCACGCCGGAGAAGGCCAGGGCCTTGCTTGACCCTCACCCGGAGCTGAAGAAGGCGACCTTTCGGATCCCCCACCACGGGGTGGTGGGGACGGCCGCCAACCTGATCCTGCACCTGGCCGGGAGGAGGGGGCGATGAGGCTCGTCGGGATGGACGTGGGCTCGACGACGGTCAAGGCCGTTCTGGTCGAAGAGGGCCGGATCCTGTGGCAGGCCTATGAGCGGCATCACACCAAACAGGCGGAGAAGGTCCTGGAGTTTTTGACCCGGATGGAGGCTGAGGCCGGGCTCACCCCTGAGGAGGACCGGATCTTCTTCACCGGCTCAGGAGGAGGCTTCATCGCCCCCCTGGTCGGAGGGAAGTTCATCCAGGAGGTGGTCGCCGTCGCGGCGGCGGTGGAGAAGCTTTATCCTTCCGTCCGGTTCGTCTCCGAGATCGGAGGGGAGGACATGAAGACGCTCTTCTTCACCCCGACCGGGAACGGGAGGACGAAGCAGGTCTTCATGCAATCGGCCTGTAGCGGCGGGACGGGTACCTTCATCGAGAAGACGGCCCGAAAGCTCCAGATCCCCTCCGAGACCCTTTCCCGGATGGGTTACACAGGGTATCCCCTCCACAAGATCAGCTCGAAATGCGGCATCTTCGCCGAAGCCGATGCGAACACCCTGGTCAAGGCCGGTGTCCCCGTGGAGGAGATCATCGCCAGCCTGTTTGAGGCCGTCGTCTATCAGAACCTGGCGACGCTCACCAAGGGGAACACCCCCTTGCCGGAGGTGCTCCTCCTCGGAGGCCCCAACCTTTTCTTCAAAGGGCTTCAGGAGGCCTGGCGGCACCACCTGACGAACCTCTGGCTCCAGCGGAAGGTCCCGCTGCCGGAGGGACGGGCGCCGGAGTCCCTGATCCACGTCCCAGAAGACGCCCTCTACTACGCCTGCTTCGGGTGCGTGGAGATCGGACAGGAGGAGGCTTCAGGAGTAGGGGTCTATCAAGGTCCTCAAAAACTCCGGTGGTGGATCGAGGTAGGGCAGCACGAGCAGAAGGCCAAAGAAGGGGCCAGGGGGCTTGTCGCCAGCCGGGAGGACCTGATCCGCTTCATCGAACGGTACGGCATCCACCAGAACGGATCCCGGAACGGAGGATCGGGCCTCCTTCGGAAACCCTGGGGAACGGCCCCCAAACCTCAGAAGGCCCCGGTCCTGATCGGCTGCGATTTCGGCTCGACCACCGCCAAGGCGGTCGTCCTCTCCCCGGAGAAAGAGCTGCTCTTCACCTGCTACGTCCCCTCGAAGGGGAACCCGATCGAGGACGCTAAAGCCCTCTTCCTCAAGATCCGGGAGGCCGGGTTTCAGCAGGTGGGAGGCCTCGCCCTCACCGGCTACGGGAAGGATCTTCTAAAGGACATCCTGGGGGCCGATGTGGCGGTCGTCGAGACGGTGGCCCATGCCACGGCGGCCCTCCACTTCTTCCCCGATGCGGACGTGATCTGCGATGTGGGGGGCTGTGATGTGAAGATCCTGATCCTCCGGCAGGGGACGGTGTCCGACTTCCGGCTGAACTCCCAGTGCTCCTCCGGGAACGGGGCGTTCCTCCAGGGGGTCGCCGAGCGGTACGGCATCCCTTTGGAGGAGTATGCCGAAAAGGCCTTTCAGGCCAAAGCCATGCCGACCCTGGCCATGGGCTGCGGGGTCTTCCTCCAGTCGGACATCGTGAACCAGCAGCGGAAGGGGTGGTCGGCCGAGGAGATCATGGCCGCTTTGGCGGCCGTTCTCCCTCTGAATGTCTGGGTCTACGCCGGCCAGCTCCAGAACTTAAAGGCGGTCGGGAGGAAGTTCGTCCTCCAGGGGGGGACCCACCGGAACCTGGCGGTGGTAAAGGCCCAGGTGGATTTTATTAAAAGCAAGGTGCCGGATGCGGAGATCGTGGTCCACCCCTACTCCGGCGAGGCAGGGGCCATCGGGGCAGCCCTCTCGGCCTTTGAATGGTGGCGGAAGGGCCTCCCTTCCCGGTTCCGGGGGTTTGATGGGATCGAGTCCCTGACCTATGTCAGCACGACCAACGAAAAGACCGTCTGCCGCTGGTGCCCCGTCAACTGCCGGCGGACCTTCATTGATGTGAAGGTTCCCGAGGGGAAGGGGAGGCCCTGGAGCCAGATCCCCCTCTCGGAGGGGTGGGAGCGGGTGATCAGCGGGAACTCCTGCCCCAAGGGGCTGGTCGAGGATGTGAACGAGCTCCGGGTGGTGAAGGCGAAGCTGGAGGAGGTCAAGGGTGCTTACCCGAATGTGGCCGAGATGGTTCGGAAAGAGGCCTTCCGCCCTGTTAAGCTGAATAAACTTCAGGTATGTAGAGATATAGGGTTTACATAATCGCTCACGCCATATCAGCTATTCTTCCAGGAAAAGGAGCTACTATGCCGATCAGCAGCTTAAAAGATCGGATCTCTTTCCGGAGGATTTTCGGAACAGCCTCTGGACGCCCAAACTGGCTTTCCTTTCTTCCACTGAGGCGAGCGTTTCCCGTTAGGGAAGCCATTTGTCAACAGAGATCGAAGCTGGTTATTGGCATTCCACGGGTTCTCAATATCTGGTCCACCCACCAGTTCTGGTTGGGGTTTCTCACCGCGTTAGGCGTCGACCCTCTCTCGATCGTCTTTTCCTCTGACACCTCGGAGGAGCAGTTCCGGCAGTTCGGCAAAGGGCGGGGGACGGTGGACTGCTGCTACCCCGTGAAGTGCATGTCGGGCCACTACGGGGAACTCCTCTTCGGCCAGAAGCGAAAGATTGATCTTCTCTTCTCCCCGATGATCTCCTCCCTCCCCTCGTTCTTAAAGGGGCATGTGGCCGATACCCTCTCCTGCCCCCGGGTGATGGCCGGTCCTGAGAACATCAAAGCCGGGTTTTTGAAAGAAAGGGATGTGTTTCAGGAGAACGGCATCCGCTACGTCTCCCCCCTCGTCTCTTTGGGGGAGCCCCTCCTTGTCCCGAAGCAGCTCTATCACGCCTTGAAAGACGTCCTCCCCGGCCTGACCTTTGAGGAGACGAAACGGGCCGTCCAGCAAGGCTATGAGACCCTTGAAGCTTTCAACCGGAGGCTTCAGAGGAAGGGTCGGGAGATCCTGGAGGGGTGCACCAAGGAAGATAAGCCCTGTGTTTTAATCCTGGCCAGGCCCTACCACATGGATCCCGGGATCGGCCACGAGATCGAGGGGGACCTCCAGGCCTACGGCTACCCCATCCTCTGGGTCCAGTACTTCCCCACCGATCCTGACCTGATGGACTGGATCTTTGGGGAGGAGATCCGGGCCGGCCTGATCCGCTCCCCCTTCGACATCTCCGACGTGTGGCCCTCTTCATACAGCTCCAACACGAACGAGATCCTCTGGGGGGCCAAGGTGGGGGCGCGGGTTCCCTGGATCGCCTGTGTCATCCGGCTCTCAAGCTACGAGTGCGGGATGGACCAGCCCACCTACACCCCGGTCCAGCAGATCGTGGAGCGCTCCGGCACCCTCTTCTTCTCCTTCCAGGAACTGGACGCCACCAAGCCTGCCGGGTCCATCAAGATCCGGATCGAGACCATCGCCCACTACCTCGAAAAATATTCGAGGGAGATCATCGAGAAGAAGAAGGCCTCTATGCCCCCTGACTGTCCCCTCCTTCAGGGGTCCCCAGAAGGGGGAGGAAGCTTCTGAGCCCTATTCTACCGGGGGAAGGCGCCGGGCAGGCCGCCGTCCACCGGGAGGGTGGCCCCGGTGGTCGGGGTCTGCTCGGTGGCGAAGAAGACGACGGCGTTTCCGACATGCTCGGCCCGGACCTCGGCTTTTAAGAGGTTCCGATCCCGGTAATAGGTCTTCAGCTCCTCGGGGGAGAGGCCGCGGGATCGCATCCGCTCCGCGCCGACGGTCTCCCAGAGACCTGAGGGGAGCTCCTCGTCGCCAAAGACGGCATCGGCGTTGATCATGTTCACCCGGACCTTGAGCGGGGCAAGCTCCAGGGCCGCGATCTTCCCCAGTTGATGGGCCCCGGCCTTCGAGGCGCTGTAGGCCCCGAAGGCGGCCCCCGGATCAAAGACGTTCTTGGTGCTGATCACGATGATGTTTCCGCCAGTCCCCTGCCTCCGGAAGACGGAAGCGGCAGCCCTGATGACGGTGAAGGTGCCGATCAGGTTGACCTCCAGGACCCTTTGCAGGTCCTTAAGCTCCATCCGCTCGAGCTCCGCCACGTGGGCAATGCCTGCATTCGGCACGACGATATCAACCCCCCCCAATCGGCGGGCGATCTCGTCGAACCCCTCCTCGACGGCTTGCACGTCGGTGACATCCATGAGGAGCGTCTCGATCTGCCCCGGTCCATACCTTGAGGCGAGCCTCGACCGGACCTTCTCCAGACGCTCCCGGTTGATATCGGCCAGGACCACCGCCGCCCCCGCTGCGAGAAGCCGGTCTCCGATCCCCAAGGCCATCGCCCCCCCTCCACCGGTCACCACCGCGATCTGTCCCTGGAGCGGCAAGGGTTCGGCCTTCCCCAGCTTCTTCTGCTCCAGGCTCCAGTACTCCATGTCGAAGAGGTCCGATTCGGGAAGCGGATGGTACGTCCCGAGGGCCTCCGCCTGGAGCTTCGCCCGGACGGTGTGCTCGGCGATGTCCGCCGCCACCTTTGCTTCCTTCCTGGTGAACCCCGCGGCGATCACCCCGATCCCGGCCACCAGGAAGACCCTGGGATAGGGGTCCAGCTTCTTCCGCTCAACCCCTTTGGCCCGGACATTCGCCTCAAAGTAGGCATCGTACCGCTCTTTGTAGGCCTCGACGGCCTCCCGGACGGTCCGCTTCAGCGCCTCATCGTCCTCCGGGACCGAAGGGAGGAAGACCGGGTAGTTCTTCGTCCGGATGATGTGATCGGGCGTCAGGACACCCGTCCCAGAGATCCGCTTTGCCTCCTCGGACAGGGAGGCCTCGACAAGGTCCGGGGCGTCTCGGAGCTCCAGGATGAACCGGCGGCGTCTCCCCCTCTCATCCTGAAAGGCCAGGGCCCCCCGGATGGCCTGGGCCACGCGGGCCGCCGACCGGGCCCGGTCAGGGGGAGCCTGGAACTCCGGGCACCGGTGGGTGAGCGCCTTCCCCCGGATCCTCTCGGCGATGAACCGCTCGGCCCGATCCACGTACGTGATCATCCGCTCATAAGACGTCCTGGCGTCGTCGGCAAAGGTGAAGAGGCCATGGTGGGAGAGGACGATGGCCTCGATGTCAGGGTTCTGATCGTAGAGGTCGGCGGTGGCCTTCGCCAGGGGGAACCCCGGCATGATGAAGGGGAGGAAGGCGACCTTAGGCCCTAACGCCTCCCGGGTCAAGGTCTCCCCGTTTGGCTGATTGGTCAGGATCAGGATGCTGTCGGCATGGGTGTGATCCACGAAGCGGTGGGGGAGGAAGGCGTGGAGGAGGGTCTCGACGGAGGGGTCTGGGGACGAGGCCTCTAAAAGATGCGTCCTTAGCTCATTGACCATCTCCTCGTCTGAGAGCGATTCGAGCCGGCGGAGCTTTCGCAGGTAGGCGAGGTCCAGCCCGGGGAACCCCTGGGGTTCAATCGTCGCCAGATCCCAGCCGCTCCCCTTGACGTACAGGATCTCCACCTCCTCCCCAAGGAGGTTCGTGCCCCTGACCTTCACCGAGGTGTTCCCACCTCCATGCAGGACCAGGTCCGGGTTTCGCCCGATCAGGCGGGAGGTGTAGACCCGTAAGGCCAGCTCCTTCGGGATCGTCGGATACCTGGCAATGTACTCCTCAGCCTCCTTCTCGTTGTACAGGCTTTCCATCCCTTCCTCCTCATCAAGTCCTTACCATAGCGTAGCGATCCACCTCTGCCCGGGAGATCCCCCTGACAAGAAAACTATTGGAACCCTCCAGGCCGTGTCAAGTAAAATGGGGCTCCTGAGCCGCTCCTCCCCCTGAACGGTTTTTGGCTGAGGGCTGACGGCTTATCGGTACGATAGACACGTCTCCCGCACCTATGCTAAGGTAAGGTCAGAATCTGGAAAAGGATGGGAACCTACGGCAGCCGCACGCGAGGTGAGGTCCATGATGGGAAGCGGACAACGATCCATGAAGCGTGTCTTCGGAACCTTGATGCTGACCCTCCTCCTCTCAGGGGGGACCCCGGGGTCTGCGGCGGTCCCCGGGGAGCGGGGACAGGGTCAGGAGCGGGGGGGTGAGATCTCGCCAAGCCGGTACAACGAGGCGATTGAGCAGTACAACCGGGGGGTCCTCTTCCAACAGGCCGGGGAACTGGACAGGGCAAGGCAGGCCTACGAACGGGCCTTAAGCCTCTACCCCAGCTTCGAAGCGGCGGCCCAGAACCTTTCGATCATCTACGTCCAGCAGGGCCAGTACGAGAAGGCCATCACCCTGCTTGAAGAGATCCGGTCCTGGAGTCCCCGCTCCCCCTTGACCTATGTCATCCTGGGAAGGGCCTATGCGGGGAAGGGGTTAAAGGACGAAGCCATCCGTCAGCTCCTGAAGGCCGTTGAACTCTCTCCGAACGAGGCCGCCTACTACGGCGAGCTGGGGCTCCTGTACGCCGATCAGGGGAACGTCGAGAAGGCCATCGAGGCCTACCGGAAGGCAACCGACCTGGACCCCAAGGATCCGGTGGCCCGCGCCAACCTCTCGACCCTCTACCTCCAGCAGGAACGCTACGACGAGGCCATCGCGATCCTGGAGCCGGCGATCAGGGAAAGGCCTAACCAGGGGATGCTGTACAACAACCTGGGGCTGGCCTACGAAAAGAAAGGGCGGGAGGAAGAGGCCATGAGGGCCTTCCAGAAGGCGATCGAGCTTTCCCCGAACTCCTACCTGGCCTACGTGAACCTGGGGAGCCTCTATCTGGCGAAGGAGTTGCCCAGGGAGGCGATCCCCGTCCTGAAGAAGGCCCTGGAACTGAACCCCTCGGGGCCGGGGATCCATGCCAGTTTGGCGATGGCGTATACGATGGAGGGGAAGGACCAGGAGGCCGTTCCGTACTTCGAGGAAGCCCTCCGCCGGGATCCGAACGATTTCACCACCCTCTTCAACTGGGGGAACCTCGACGCGAACAGGGGGCGGTACACCGATGCCCTGACCAAGTACGAGAAGGCCATCGCGATCCGGCCGGACTTCTACGAGGCCTACTACAACTCGGTCATCGTGTACCGGAACCTGGGAAGGTTTCAGGAGGCCAAGGCCCTCCTGGAGAAGCTGGAGACCTTGAAGCCGCAACGGTACAAGGGGAAGATTACCTTCGTCAGCCCGGAGTCCCCTCCCGAAGGGGCCAATTTGGACGAGGCCATCGAGCTCCAGAAGCGCCTGGTCAAGCTGAACCCTGACAACGACCGGGAGCTGGCCCTCCTGGCCAACCTCTACTACCGGAAGAAGCACTACGACCTGGCCATCGAGACCCTGAAGAAGGCCATCGCCATCAACCCTCAGAAGACCTACCAGGAGCTCCTCCAGCTCTACGAAGAGCGCGGCCGGCAGGCCGGCCAACGGTAGACACGGCCGAGGAGGGCATCCGGATGGGAAGGGACCGGGAACATTTGGAGGCCCGATACGGCAAGCTGGGGGGAGGGATGACGACCCTCATCATCGAGGGCCGATCCTACACCCTCCCGGAGCTGTTAGAGGCCCTGGGGTTAAACTTCGAGGACATCCGGCCCATTGATGCCTGCTTCCTCCCGGAGGAAGGCCTCTACGCCATCCGCTACTTTGACGGCGAGGAACGGCGCATTGTGGTCTACGAGTTCGACCGGCACTTCCGCTATGTGCGGGAGGCCTCCGCCCACATCGCCGAGTGGATGGGGGAGGACGAGTACCTCTCTTTTGGGTGGAAGGTGTTTTGTCCGTGGAGCTTCTAGCGATGCATCCCCCACGCCACCAGCGGATGAGGCGGTACCTCCTGGCCCGGGAGGCCCAGCTCCTCGCCCGGCTCCCTCTCATGGGGGACGAGGAGCTGCGCTGGACGGTCCGACTCTTCGCCGATTGCCTGGATGAGGCGTCAAAGGCCCGCCTCTTGAAAAGCTACAGCGAATACCTCCCCCTGGAGGCCATGCGTGCCGTGGTCAGGGCGTTCATCCCCCGGTACACCCGTCTCGCCCTTCAGGACCTGGAGGCCAAAGCCTCCCTCCGGGCAAAGGGCTTGAAGGGCCTGACCGATGAGGAGCTGCAGGGGATGTCCTGTCTTGAGAAATGGAGCCTCCTGGCCAAGGACCCCAAGGCCCTGACCTCCTCTCAAACGGCGAGGGAGCTGGCCCGGCTCCTCTTCTGCCGGACCCTCGATCTCTTCCATGATCCCTCCCTCCCCCAGGCCGCCATCGAGTACCCCGCCTACTTTGAGGCCCGGGAGGCCCTGGCCTCCCTCCCCGAGGGGACCCTCCAGGCCTTGAAGGAGACGGTCCTCGGCCACCTCGAACGGCTCCAGCGGGGCCCATACGAGGAACGGGAGCAGGTCCTGGAGGCCCTCCGGAGGAAGATCGCCGGGGCCGTCGGGCTTCCCTCCCTGGCGACCCTCTTCGAGGGGTGGATGGAACGGATCCCCCGGAAAGGCCGGATCTCCCCTGAAGAACCGCCTCCCCTGTTTCTGGAGGACATGTCCCGGGAGGACCTCCGGCTGTCGCTGAAAGTCCTGGCCGATCTCATGAGCCTGGAGGAATTCCGGGAGCACCTCCTCCCCCTGAAAGACCGGTACCCTTCCCTCTACGACCTCCCCGAAGGGGAGCTGAAGGGCTTGATCCGCCGTCTGGCCTTCACGATGGGGGATCGGACCATCCTGGACTACACGGCCAGGGCCCGCCTCGGACGGATGGTGACGGGCGGAAGCCTCCCACCGGAGGTGTGGGCCCTCCTCCCCGAGGCGGAAAAGCTCCACCGGCTCCTCGCGGATGCCGACCGGATGGACCTGGCCCAGGCGGCCAGACACATCAGCCGGGTCTTCTTGAGCCCCTCGGCCGAGGCCCTCTTGGATGTGGGCGTGCAGCTCGGCCTCCTGGATGACCCCCGCTACCGGACCCTTCAGGACCGCCTGATCCTTGAGTTCGCCTCCCCCCCCGGGGATCGCCTCCGGGCGCTGAACCGTCAGGTGACCCGGATGATCTGGGAGGTGGAGGGGGGGCCTCCCGAAGAGCGCGAAGGCCGGTTCCAAGGGGTGAAGGAGGCCATTGCCAAAGCCCTTTCTTTAAGAGACGGTGACCCGGAAGCCGCGGCGTGAGACAGGAGGTCTCAATCATGCAGATCCCGCGCCTCTTCCAGTTAAGCGGCGAGAAAGAGGCCAACCAGCGCCTGCTGGCCAGGAGGATCCTGAAGGACCTGGAACCCGGCGAGACAGTCACCCTTCTCGTCTCCCAGGAGAAGATCGCCAGGGAGATCCAGGGGTGGGCCCAGGCCGAAGGGCTCCAGGCCTCCCCTCCGAAGAAAAAGCAATACCGGCAATGGGAGCTCACCATCCAACGGCTCCTGGGAGAAGGCCAGCCACCGCTGGGGGGATAGCGGAGAGGATGGGAGAAGGAATGGCTCCCCGGTGGGTCCTGAAGCTTCTGGAGCCCTACGTCAAGAAGCTCCTGGAGCGGGAAAAGGTTCTGGACCCCACCCCTGAGGACCTGCACGAGGCCTTCCAGAAGGTCCTTGCCGGGTGTTCGGTGAAGGTGTTGGTCCAGGAGCCCTGGCTGTCCACGATCCGGTTCAAGGCCCTTGCCTGCTATCAACCTCCTCTGCCGGAACCCCTCTTCCAGGACCCGGAAGGGTTCCTGCGGCGGGCCTTCGGCGGCGGGAAGTTCAAGGTCAACCTCTACCACGGGATGAACTTCGCCGCGACGAAGAACTTCGTGGTGGAGGGGGAACCCCGGTGGCAGGAGCTGCCGGAGCTGGAGGAGTAGGTCAGGAGGTGCGGGATATCAGGATGAAGGCCAGGACATTTAGGATGATGAAGATCGTCACCCAGGAAAGGTCCTTCAGCCCTCCCGGCCAGTGGGCCAGGATGGCCAGGCAATTCAGGGCCCCGATCAAGGCGGCCACGAGATCCCGCCACCGGGAGGAGAGGTCCCCCTCCTTGAAGGCCTCCACAATGTTCAGCAACGGGATCACCCCCGGGATCAGGACGCCGAAGACGAGGAGGACCAACCCCCACTCCAGTTGCCTGTTGATCAGGTTGGCAGCGGCAAGGGTCAGGTTGAACCCGACGACGCCAGCGAGGACGAGCCCCACCAGAAAGTCTGCCCGTTCCACTTCCGGCGATGGCTTCGGCACGGTCAACTCCCCAGGTGGTGTAAGAAATCGGCCGACCGGAGGCCCCTCCCCAGGACATGGAAGAGCCAGGCCCGGAGGAGGGTTAAAAGCTCCGCCTTGGCCTCCGGGGAGAGCCCGATCCTGGCTAACGTGGAAAACTCCATCCTGAGAATCCCCTTCAGGAAGGCGAGGGAGGGGGGCGAGATGGGGAGACCATCCTTCCCCTCCTTTTGACAAGCCGGGCAGAGCACCCCTCCCTGGCTGGGGCTGACCGTCAAGGGTTCGGTCCCCGGGAGGGAGGTCCGGCACAGGACACAGGACCGAAGCTCCGGGAGATACCCCAAAAGTTTCAAGAGCCGGATCTCAAAGGCCCGCTGGAGGAGCGCGGGCTCCACCCCTTGACTGAGGAGCCGCAAGGCCTGAAGGAGGAGCGTGAACAGCTCCTCGCTGGCGTCCCCCTCCTCCATGGCCAGGTCCACAAGCTCCACCAGGTAGGCACTGTGAACGAACAGCTCCAGGGTCTCCCGGAGGGGGCGGAAGGCCTCCAGGAGGCCGAACTCGTTGACCTTGTGGAGATCCTTGTTCGGCCGCTCGAAGTAGACCAGCCTCCCGAAGGCGAAGAGCTCCAGGCTCCCCCCAAACCGGCTCCGGATCCGCCGGGCCCCTTCCGCCACCGCCCGGAGCTTCCCCCGATCCCGGGTGTAGAAGTGGACGATCCGATCCGCCTCCCCCAGGTCCTTCCCCCCGATCACGATGGCGTCGGTGGTGTGTAACGGCATCGGATGAAACGGGCCCGTTACCGCTGGAGGTAACCGAAGGCCTTCAGGGCCTGCTCGTCCTTCCGCCAGGCCGGCTTCACCTTCACCCACAGGTGCAAAAAGACCTGGGTGCCCAGGAAGGCCTCGATCTCCTGGCGGGCCCTCTCCCCAATCTTCTTCAGCATCCGGCCCCCTGCCCCGATGACAATCCCCTTCTGGGAATCCTTCTCCACATAGATCGTCGCCTGGATCTCGATGATGGGCCTGTCCTTCCGCTCCTTGAAGGACTCCACCTGGACGGCCACGGCGTACGGGATCTCCTGATGGCAGAACTGGTAGACCTTCTCCCGGATCAGCTCGGCGACGAGAAAGCGCTCCGGCTGATCCGTGAGCTGGTCCTCGGGGTACAACGGCTGGCCCTCCGGCAGGTAGGTGATCAGGAGCTCCTCCAGCCGCTCCACATTATCCCCTTCGACGGCCGAGATCGGGACAATCTCCTTGAAGGGGAGCCGCTGGCTGAACTGCTCGATCAGGGGCAGGAGCGTCTCCTTCCTCACCAGGTCCACCTTGTTGATGGCCAAAAGGAGCGGGACCCTGGCCTTCTTCAGGGCCTCCAGGATGAGCTGATCATCGTCGGTGAAGGGCTCGACGGCATCCACCATCCAGAGGATGAGATCCGCCTCCTCGGTGGCCTTCAGGGCCACCTTGACCATCTCCTGGTTCAAGCGGGCCTGGGCCCGGTGGATGCCGGGGGTGTCGAGGAAGATCAGTTGGGCCTGGGGCAGGGTCTTGATCCCCAGGATCCGGTTCCTCGTGGTCTGCGGTTTGGGCGAGATGATGGCGAGCTTCCGACCGAGGAGACGGTTCATCAACGTGGACTTCCCCACGTTCGGCCGCCCGATCAGGGCGATGAAGCCCGCCTTGAACCCCTCTCCCCCCACCCGCTCCATGCTCCCTCTCCTCCCCTGTCCCCGATTCTAAGGCGACTCCGCTCCCCCGTCAAGGAGCGGCTTGGGGCTCCCGTCTTTGCAGGAGCGTGAGGAGGGAGATCGGATCCACCCGCGCCCCCTGGGACCGGACGGCAAAGTGGAGGTGGGGGCCCGTGACCCGTCCCGTGGTCCCGACGGTCCCGATCCGCTCGCCCCGCTGGACGAGCTGGCCCTCGGCCACCTCGATCGTCTGGAGGTGGAAGTAGAGGGTGTAGAGGCCGAGCCCATGGTCCAGGATGACAAACCGGCCCGGGAAGAAGTACTCGCCAACCAGGGCGACCCTCCCGGCGTTGGCCGCCAGGACCTCGGTCCCCGAAGGGGCGGCGATGTCCACGCCGGAATGGCGGCTCCGCTCCTCACCGTTGATGATCCTCCGGGCGCCAAAGCCGGTGGGCTCCGCCCCGCCGTCCACCGGGAAGAGGAAAGGCCCTTCCCAGAGCCTCCCCGGCGTGGAGCGTTCAAAGAGGGCCAGGAGGGTCGCCGTCTCCCGTTCGACCCGTTTTACGGTCTCCTCGTCCAGCTCGGCCATCGGTTTCGGAACCGTCAGGCGCTGGACCGGGAACACCCCGGCCTTCACCGCCACCTCCCCCCGCGCTTCCGCCTTCCGACCGAAGGCATCAACGACCTCGATGGCAAAGGAGCGGGGGCCGGGAGGCTCCTCAAGATCAACCCCGACCAGGGCCCCGAAGCCGCCGGGAAGGGGGAAGAACAGCAAGGGACGGTCCCCAAAGCGGCCGTCCAGGTGGGAGACCCGTTCCACCCCCTCCACCTGGAAGAGGAGGAGTGTCCCCTGCCTGACCTCCTGCGGCAGAACCCTCACCCGAAGCGGGTCGGCATGGACCCCGCGAGCCATCAGGAGGAAAACCAGGAGCCCTCCCCAAAGCCCTTGGAAAGCCTGGGTCCACGCCCTCATCCTCAGGCCTCCCCCTCGGAGCGGCCCAGGGGCTTCGGCCCGGTCGGCGTCCAGGCCTCCTCCCGGATGTTCAAGCTCAAAAGATCGAACCGGGCGTAGTGCCCCAGGGCGTCAAAGTAGGCCTTGGCCAGGTGCCGCTCCTCCAGGTCAAGGTCGGCCCAGACGATCGTCTCCTGCTGGAAGACCGGCTCGCGGATGAAGAGGCCGGCGGGGTTCACGATGCAACTCCCCCCCACGGCCAGGTTGTACTGCATCTCGCCCGCCAGGTCCGGCGGGATCTCCTCGGGAGGCAGGTACCAGCTCGAGCTGATGACGAAGGTCTGGTTCTCGATGGCGTACTCGCGGATGGCCGGCTCGATATCACAGGTCCTCCCCCCCGCCTCGGCCCGTTTCGCCCCCAGGTGCCGCTCCACCCTCCACCAGCCGGGCCAGACGGCGCAGTGGATCTCCTCCCCTCTGATCGCCATGGCCGCCCGGAGGAGGGTCATGTGGTGCTCGTAGCAGATGAGCCCGCCGACCCTCCCGATGTCCATCTCAAAGACCCGGATGTCCCGGGCATCCCCCATCCCCCAGTAGACCCGCTCCGAGTGGGTCGGCATCAGCTTCCGGTGACGGCCCAGGAGCCGGCCGTCGCGGCTGACGAAGAGGAGGGTGTTATAGAGGGTGAGGCTCCCCGGACGGTCGTCCAGCTCGTTTAAGCCGATGACGCAGTTGACCCGGGCCCGGCGGGCACAGGCAGCGATCTCCTCGGTCTCCTCCCCGGGGATCCGGAGGGCGCTTTGCTGCATCTTGACGATCAGCTCCGTCGAGCGGCGGACCGAGACGGCCCCCCGCCAGTAGGGGTAGGCGGCAAAGTAGGTCTCGGGGAAGACGAGGAGGTCCAGGCCCAGCCTCCCGGCCTCCTCAATGACCTGGATCGTCTTCTTCAAGGTCCCTTCCTTGTCGAGGAACTTCGGGGCCACCTGAGCGGCCCCCACACGAAGCGTCGTGGCCATCGCTTACTCCCGGAGCAGGTACTTGAGCAGCTTCCCCTGGGGGTTCTTGGGGAGCTCGTCCCGGAACTCCACGATCCTGGGATACTTGTAATTCGCCATCCGCTCCCGGCAAAAGTGGATGAGGGCCTCGGCGGCGACCTTGCCCCGGAACTCAGGCTTCAGCACCACGACCGCCTTCACGGTCTCGCCCCGGTACGGGTCCGGCACGCCGATCACCGCCACCTCCAGGACGGCCGGGTGGGTGAGGAGCACATCCTCCACCTCCCGCGGCCAGACCTTGAACCCGGAGACATTGATCAAATCCTTCTTCCGCTCGATCCAGTAGACCCATCCGGCCTCGTCTACCTTGGCCAGGTCCCCGGTGTAGAGCCACCCCTCCCGAAGGGCGTGGGCGGTCTCCTCGGGCCTGTTCCAGTAGCCTTTAAACACATTGGGCCCCCGGACCGCCAGCTCCCCCACCTCGCCCGGTCCAAGGGGCCGGTCCGAGTCCAGGTCCACGATCTTCAGGTCGAGGCCAGGGATCGGCGGGCCGACCGAAAGGGCCCGCGTCTCCGGATCCACGGGGGCCCGCTTCCCCAGGGGCGTCCAGGTCCCCGGGGAGGTGGTCTCCGTCATGCCCCACACGTTGTGGATGTAGGTCCCGGTCGCCTGCTCCCACCGCTCCACGACCGATGGGAGGACCGGGGCGCCGCCGCTGAAGATCTTCCGGAGGGAGGCCAGCTTCTCCCGGCTGAAACCCTCGTGGCCGAGGAGGGCCAGGAAGGCGGTGATGGAACCCACGGTGAAGGTCGCCCGGCGGGCCTGGATCTGCCGGAGGGCCTCCGCCGGCTGGAAGCGGTGGAGGAGGACCATCGGGGCCCCCACATAGCAGGAGGCGGCGATGTGGCCGATGGTGCCCGTGATGTGGAAGAGGGGGGCCATCGCCAGGAGGCAATCGTCCTCCGAGAGCCCGCACAACTGCTGATAGGTGCGGGCGTTAAACAGGATGTTGGCATGGGTGATCATGGCCCCCTTGGGCGGCCCGGTGGTGCCGGAGGTGTAGTGAAGGTACGCCACCTCTTCCGGCTGAAGCTCCACCGGGGCAGGATGCCTCCCCTCATACCGGCGGATCAGCGCCTGCATGTCCAGGGCCGGGTCCGGTGGTGGGCCTTCCGGAGGGGGGATGACCTCCGGGAGGGGCTGCCCCGGAGCGAGGTAGTGGGATGGCGCCGTCGTCACCATGAACCGGAGACCGGCCGCCTCCGCCACCCTCTGGACCAAAGGGGCATCGTTCTGCTGGCAGATGATACCTGTTGCCCCCGCATCGCGGAGATGGTAGTCCAGCTCCCGCTCCTTGAACATGATGTTCAGCGGCACCACGATCCCCCCGGCCATCCAGATGGCGTAGTGGGCCACGACCGCCCCCGGCTCATTCTGGAGGAAGACGGCCACCCGGTCACCCTTCCTCACCCCCAGGGCCTGGAGGCCACAGGCCAGGGCCGAGGCCTCCGCCTCCAGGCGCCCGAAGCTCATCGTCGTGTCGAAATAGTGGAGGGCCGCCCGGGCCGGATGTTGGGCGGCATGGCCCCGGAGAAGGTCCAGGAGAGAGCGGGGGGGTCTTTCACCGCTCACCTGCAACATGGGCCTTCCTGGTTCGAAAAACTGTACAAAAGTTGTACCCCTTTCATACAGCCGCCCCTGTC
>CAZHST010000017.1:0-70868 GCA_964535215.1 uncultured bacterium | reverse complement strand
TCAGAGTCCCAAAGCGTGGGCGCCATCGCTCAAGGGCCATAGCCATTCACCTCCTTTCTTCAACGCTTCCGCAAATAATATAAAACTTGAGTGGCAATTTGTCAAGATTCTTTAGTGTCAATTTTAACAATTTATCATTAGAGTGTAACTTATTGAAAAATAAGAACTTAATGCCTTAAAGGCTACGGGCGAGGAGCCATCCTTCCTCGCCCGCTGACAGATTGAACCAAAAGGATTTTGAGAGGTGGTGTGTTGGGGTGTTTTACCTTACCGATACAGGCCTGCCCCTTGGAAGGCATAGGCGGCCCGAAGGACCACCGCATCCTCAAAAGGCCGGCCGACGAGCATCATCCCTACAGGGAGCCCCTTGGACTTGGCACAAGGTACATTCATGGCCGGATGGCCCGTTACGTCAAAGGGACAGGTATTCTGGATCATCCCAAGGGCTGAGACGATATACTGTTCCGGTGTGTAATGCTCTAACAGGGGCATAGCCTTCTGGGGGGTGGTCGGCATCACCAGAAGATCCACCGACCTCAAGGCCTCGTCATAGGCCCTACGGAGCACCCTGGCCAGGTTCTGGGCCTTGGCGTAGTAGCGACCGTAGTAGCGCTCGGACATGTACTGGCCGAGGAGGATGACCAGCTTCACGGTGTCGGAGAAGTTATTAGCCATCGCCCGCCGGGCCCTGCCGTAGTAATCCACCAGGCCCGTGTTGTAGTATCCCTCCCAGTTCAGCCCCATCCCATCGCCTCGGATCATCTGGGCCAAGGAGCCTTCGATGGCAATGGCGTTCCAGATATGGATCCCATCCCTGTGCAACGGGATGGAGATCTCCCGGACATCTGCCCCCATCCGTTGGAAAGCGTACGCCGCTTCTTGCACACTTCCATCGACATCCTCCTCCGAGGCCCCCGGCCATCCGAAGCCCTCCTGGACGATGCCGATACGGAGGTTCCGGACGTCACCGGTCAGGGCCCGGGTGTAGGGCTCGGTCCTGACCTCGCCCTGGCGTGGATCCAAAGGGTCCTTCCCGGCGATGACCTCCAGGAGGAGGGCTACATCCTCAACCTTCCCGGCGATGGGACCGGTATGATCGAGGGTCTGCTCGATCGGGAAGATCCCCGTATACGGTACCAACCCATACGTGGGTTTCAGCCCATAGGCCCCGCACCACGAGCTGGGGATCCGGATCGAGCCTCCCTGATCCCCGCCGATGGCCATGTCGCAGTCGCCGTTGGCCACCAGAGCGGCACTACCGCTCGAGGACCCACCGGCGGAGTACTTTGGGTTGTGAGGATTCCTGACGGGCCCGGTGGCTGACGTGTGAGATCCCCCGGAGAAGCAGAGGTCCTCACACACGGCCTTTCCGATGATCTCCCCCCCGGCATCCAGGATCCGGGTCACGATGGTGGCATCCACATCCGGGACAAACCCTTCCAGGAGGGCTGACCCGTTCATCATCGGGACGCCGGCGACACAAACGTTGTCCTTGATCGCAATCTTCTTGCCGGCCAGTTTGCCCGTCGGGGCCCCCTTGATGGAGCAGCGCCAGTACCAGGCGTTCAGCGGGTTCTCCTGGGGGGAGGGCCGGTATCCTGGGCTTCTCGGGTACTTGACAGGGAGTTTGGGCTCGGGGAGCTCTGCCACCCGTCGGTACGAGGCCAGCGTTCCCTCGATGAATTTGAGGAAGATCTGAAGCTCCTCGTGGGTCAGGTCCAGGTGATACTGGCGGGCAATTCGGCTCAACTCTTCAAGGGTGGGAGGCATCACCCCCGCCTGCGGTGGGCTCCCGACAACCCTGGCCTGGGCATCATGGAGGAAGGCTGGGAAGAGACCTGGTGGGAGACCTGCCACGAGGCCAGCCGCCAGTCCCATCTTGAGGATGTCCCGGCGTGTCAAATCACCCGAGGCCTGGACGTGGGATCGTTCCTGTTCTGTCATCTGACACCTCCTAATCGCTTTGATCCATCGGTTCGTTGGATTCGTGGAGGCCCTCCGGCCCGATCCCATCGAAGGCACTCACCTCCCCTGCCACGCAGCCCAGCCAAGCAGGAGCCAGCCCACGATGAGTGACAAGCCGCCCAAGGGCGTGATCATTCCCAGCGTTCGAAGGCCGGTGAGGCAGAGGGCGTACAGGCTTCCCGAGAAGAGGATCGTGCCTGCCACAAAGCACCATCCTGCCAGGGAGACGGCCGGACCTGGCCAACGGGAGGCAGCCCCCGCCACGGCCAGAAGCGCCAGCGCGTGGATGAGGTGATACCGGACTCCGGTCTCAAACACGTTCAACAGGTCAGGCGTCAAACGTCCCCGGAGGGTATGGGCCCCAAACGCGCCGGCGGCCACCCCCACCGCCGCTGAAAGCGATCCGATCAGAAAAAAGACCCGGTCCACAACGCTGACCCCTTATTTTACGGCCACGATTTCGACCTGACCTTCCCTCCGGATGACGTTGATGCCCACATCCTGGGGATGACGCTGAAGGGAAAGGTCTACGATGGCCTTCCCCACCTTCAGGTTTTTGATCCGGACCTCTTGAAGAAACGCTGGTAAGAGGGGATGGGAAAAGTAGATCCGGGCTTTCGGTGCGTTGATGGAGAGCCCCAGGCAGGCCTGGAGAAGGAGAAAGACGGCGGCGGCCGACCAGGATTGGGGGGCACAGGCGATAGGGTAGAGGGTCGGGCCCTCACCAGGACGTCGGCTGAATCCGCAGAACAGCTCGGGCAGCCGGTGAAGATCGACGAAGAGGCTGGCATCGAATAGACCGGTCAGGATCTTGAGGGCGGCCTCTTTAAACCCGTAGCGGGCCATCCCGTAGGCGATGAGGGCGTTATCATGGGGCCAGACCGAGCCATTATGGTAGGACATGGGATTATACCGGACCTCCGAAGCCGCCACGGTCCGGATGCCCCATCCCGAGAAGGAATCGCTTCCCAGGAGGGTCAACGTGACGCGGCGGGCGTGTTCGCGGTTGGCAATCCCCGTGAAGAGACAGTGACCGGCATTGGAGGTCCGAACCCGGCAGGGACGCTTTTTCCCATCCAGGGCCAGGACGTAGGTGGAAAGCTCCTCACACCAGAAGACCTGCTCGAACCTCTCCTGAAGGGCCTGGGCCTGGTGGGAGAGCTCGTCGGCCCGCTCCCTGTGGCCGAGTGCAGAGGCCAATTCGGAGGCCATCCGCTTGGCGGCGTAGACATAGCCCTGGACCTCGCAGAGGGCAATGGGCCCCTCGGCTAAGGTTCCATCCTCATGGAACACCGAATCCTTGGAGTCCTTCCACCCTTGATGTGCAAGGCCTTTTGGGGAAAGCCGGAGATACTCCACAAAGCCATCGCCATCCATGTCGCCGTAGGTGTCGATCCAGGCTAAGGCCCGTTCGATATGGGGCCAGATGGATTCGATGAAGGCGAGGTCTCCTGTTCGCTCGTAATAGGCTCCCGCGAGCATGACGAAGAGCGGGGTCGCGTCCACGCTGCCGTAGTAGCGTCCGAAAGGGATTTCCCCCAGGGCCGCCATCTCCCCACGACGGGTCTCATGAAGGATCTTGCCGGGCTGGGCGTCCTGCTCGGGGAGGACCTCTGTAGCCTGGGTCGAGGCCAGGTAGGCCAAGACACCTCTGGCAATCCAGGGGTTGACCCAGAGGCATTCCAACGCGGTGATGATCCCATCCCGGCCAAAGGCTGTACTGAACCACGGAACCCCGGCGTAGGGGTAGGGGCCTTCAGGGGTGTCGGTGATCATCATGTGGAGATCAGCGAGGGAGCGGTTCAGCCAGTCATTGAACTGTTCATTGGAAGTGTAGATTTCGCAATCCTGGGTCTTCGCATGTTTCAACGCGCGGGTTGCGTGTTTAAAGGCCATGTTGTAGGAAGGTCGGGGGGGCGGGGTCTCCGCCAGCTCACAGGCGACGGTCAGGAAGAAGGTGGCCTTGCCCTTTGGCTGGAGCCGGACCTCATAGTGCACCTCGGAACCGGAGACCTCCTTGGGCCTTGGTGAGCATTCCAGCCTCGTCCGGCGGATGAGGCCATCTAGCCCCTTGTAGGCCAAGACAATCCCTCCTTCCTCAACGACGGTTTCCAGTCGCTGCCCCCTCCGTTCCCTCGTCAACCCTCGGACCTCGAAGATGTCGGCAAAATCAGCGTCGAACTGAAAGGAGAAGGAAACCTCAACCGGGAAGAGGCCGTAGTTCCAGATCCTGAGCCGTTCATAGCACACCCCTTCCCAGAGGAACTTGCAGCGGAAGAGGTGGAGGGTCCCCCGGGGGACCACCACCTGCCCGTTGAGGGAGACATCGGGATTCGTGAGGTCCACCGCGAGGAGGGCATTGTCCTCCTTGATGGTCGAGCTGAGGAGCAGGGGGCGATCCTTGCCCAGACTTAACGTCAGACGGGAGAGGAACCTCGTCCCCTCATGGTAAATGCCCAGCTCCTTGAGCCCGACCTGTTCGATATCCCCGTAACGGTCAAATACGGCGAAGGTCTCGCCGTGCTTCAGCACCCGGGTCCGGTCATCAACCCGGGAGGAGGTGGCCAGGATGTAGAACTGGTCTTTGACGCGGATGATGTCCTCCACCGCGGCCTCCTTACCGTCCTGACAAGGTAGCCTTCCTTTCCAAAAGGCGCTTATACACGGCCAGATAATCCTCAGCCATGCGGGAGGCCGTAAACCGCTCCTCGAAGACCTCCCGGCACCGTTTCCGACTTAAGAGGGGAACCCGCTCCACCGCCTTCACCGCATCCTCCAGGCCGTGGACGATAAAGCCCGTTGTGCCCTCCTCCATGACCTCCGGGACCGATCCTTTTCGATACGCGATCACCGGGGTCCCACAGGCCATGGCCTCGATCATCACCAATCCGAAGGGCTCCGGCCAGTCAATGGGGAAGAGGAGGGCGTAGGCGTTTCCCAGAAACTCGTTTTTCTCACCCTCCCCGATCTCCCCCACATACTCCGCCAGGGGGTCTTTGAGGAGGGGCTCGATCACATCCTCGAAGTACTCCCTGTCCACCGCATCGACCTTCGCCGCGATCTTGATCTCCATGCCAACACGCTTCGCAATCTCGATGGCCCGATCCACCCGTTTCTCAGGAGAGATGCGGCCCAGAAAGGCCAGGTATTTCCCCGGCTCTTCCCGGAAGGTATAGAGATCCTCCGGCAACCCGTGATACACCGTCCCCTGCCAGTTGAGCCAAGGGAGTGGCTCCCGCTGGGCGTTGGAGATGGAGACGACCGGTACCTCCCGAAACTCCTGATACAGCGGAACCAGGTCCGGGATGTCCAAACGCCCATGGAGGGTGGTGACATGGGGGGTGGCGGATCGCCTGGACAGGGGGAAGTGCAGATAGTCAATGTGGAAATGGATGATATCGAAGCGAGAGGTATCCTTAAAGACCTGCTCCAGCATCAGGATGTGATGGGCCAGTTGATCCACGCAATGCTTGTCAAGGCGTAAGGACCGTCGGCAGGGGGCGATGAGGCGCGCTTTCGTGACCGAGTCCCCACTGGCAAACAGGGTCACGTCATGGCCACGACGCACCAGCTCTTCGGTGAGGTACGAGACCACCCGTTCGGTCCCTCCATAGTATTTGGGGGGAACGCTCTCAAAGAGGGGGGAAACCTGGGCAATCCTCAAGGATCTTACCTCCTCCGTTGCCGCATCCAACGCTTAGGCCCGCTCGAAGACACCAGCGGCTCCCATCCCGCCGCCAATGCACATGGTGACCAGGCCATAGCGGGCCTTCCGCCTCTCCATTTCGTAGAGGAGGGTGGCGGTGAGCCGTGCCCCCGTGCAACCCAGGGGATGGCCCAAGGCGATGGCGCCCCCGTTCACGTTGAGGATCTCGGGGTTTAAGTCCAGCTCTTGGATGACGGCCAGGGCCTGGGCGGCGAAGGCCTCGTTTAGCTCGATCAGCTCGATCTGGTTTAAAGAGAGGCCGGCCAGCGTGAGGGCCTTCGGGACCGCCGTCACCGGTCCAATCCCCATGATCTCCGGAGGCACCCCGGTAACCGCGAAGGAACGAAGGATCGCCAGGGGTCGGAGGCCACGCCGCGCGGCCTCATCCCCTGCCATGACGACGACCATAGCGGCCCCATCGCTGGTCTGGGAGGCGTTTCCAGCCGTGACGGTCCCCTTGGCGTGGAAGACGGGTTTCAGCTTCGCCAGGGCCTCCAGGGAGGTGTCAAACCGGACCCCCTCATCTATCTCGAAGGTCACCGCTTTTTTGAGAACCTTGCCCTCTTCGGTCACCTCCTTCCGGACAACCTGAAGGGGGATGATCTCCTCCCTGAAGCGTCCCTCCTGGATCGCTCTCATGGCCTTCCGGTGGCTCTCGTAGGCGAACTGATCCTGTTTTTCACGAGGGATCTTGTACCGTCTCACCAAGTTCTCGGCCGTGAGCCCCATCCCCAGATAGACATCCGGGTTGATCTCGGCGAGGATGGGATCTGGGGCAAAGGTGTGACCCCTCCTAGGGACCCGGCTCATACTCTCCACCCCACCCGCCACAACGACTTTGGCAAAGCCGCACATGACCTTTTCAGCGGCGATGGCAATGGCCTGGAGGCCAGACGAGCAGAACCGGTTGACGGTTTGAGCCGGGACGGTATAGGGAAGGCCGGCCTTCAAGGCGATGACCCTGGCGATGTTCAGCCCCTGTTCCCCCTCGGGCATCGCACACCCTATCACGACATCGTCAACCTCTTCAGGGGAAAGGACGGCTGCCCGTTTCACCGCCTCCTTCACGGCGGCGGCCCCCATGTCCTCGGGCCTCATCTGGCTCAGGGTGCCCCGCGGGGCCTTTCCCACGGCCGTCCTGACTGCCGACACGATAACAGCTTCGTTCATACCGAACCTCCCCGTTTGGGAAAAAGGTTTGGGGGTTGGGTTGAGGGTCGGCTCGATGTTATTCTTCCCTTTATCCCTGATCCCTAGTTTTTGAGGGGTTTCCCTTCAGCGAGCATGTATCGGATCCGCTCCTGGGTCTTTGGTTCCCCGCAGAGGCTCAAGAAGGCCTCCCGTTCGAGCTCAAGGAGGTATGGCTCCGAGACGAGGGCCCCCGAGGGGGCCTCCCCTCCGGTGAGGACATAGGCCAGCTTTTTCAAGATGTGGAAATCGTAATCGGTGATGAATTCGGCCACCCGCATGTTGTGAAGCTCCGCTTCAAAAGCAGCCCGGCCCCGCTCCCCCAGGACCTTGATGTCCCGGCGAGGGTGGAGGGGACGGTACCCTTCCCGGGCCTGGGCAAGGGCCGTCATCTTGGCGTCAGAGAGGAGGAAGTCCTTGTTGATCGTGACCGGGTCCGATGGACGGAGGTACCGGAGCCTTCGGGCATCCATCCCGCTGGTCGAAACCTTGGCCATGGCGATCACCTCAAAGGCGTAGCGGACAAAGGGGTAGAGATCTACCTCAACCTCTTCGGGGATGCCCTCCAGAACGCGAAGGAGCATCTCCTTCGTCCCCCCACCTGAGGGGATCAGGCCGACCCCTACCTCGACCAGGCCCATATAGGTTTCGGCGGCGGCCCGAACCATCGGTGCCGCCAGACAGATCTCGCATCCCCCTGCAAGGGTCCTCCCGAAAGGGGCAGCGATCACGGGCTTGGGGAAAGTCTTTAAGGCCATGAGGGCATCCTGAAAGGCCTTCACCGTTCTCTCGATCTCGTCCCACTCCCCATTCTGGATTGAGAACAGCAGAAGGGCCAGGTTGGCCCCTACCGAGAAGTCCCTCCCCTGGTTCCCGATGACAAGCCCTTCGAACTTTTCCGCGACGATGGAAAGGCTCTCCTCCAGCATCTGGATCGTCTCAGGGCCGATCGTGTTCAGCTTCGAATGAAACTCCAGACAGGCGATCCCGTCGCCGAGATCAACCAGGCTGGCCGAAGGGTTGGAGGCGACAACCCTTCCTGTCTCCTTGAGGAGATCCAGGGGGATGACCTCACCCCGCTCCTTAACCTCCTGGTAGGCGTTCCCCTTCGACTGGAAGGCGAAGAGGCGGCCCTCCCGTTTCTGGTAAAAGGAACGACCGCCGGCCCCGAGGAGGGTTTGGACGAGGGGGGGGATTGCCTGTCTTTCCTCCTGAAGCCGTCTCGCGCCCTCTTCGATTCCAAGGGCATCCCACGTCTCGAAGGGACCCAGCTCCCAGTGGTAGCCCCAGCGCATGGCCCGATCAACGCTCACGATGTCGTCAGCGACCTCGGGAATCCGGTTCGCCGCATAGACCAAAACCTGGGAGAGGAGCTTCCAGATGAACCGTCCGGCCCGATCGTCGGCTTCGGTCAACCGTTTGATCCTTGTTCTCACGTCCTCGATGCCCCGGGCCGCCTCCAGGGAGGGGAAGGAAACCTTTTCCGGGGGCCGGTACTCCATCGTCCGGTAATCCAGGACATAGAACTCGTCCCTCTCAGGACCCTTCACCCGTTTGTAGAAGCCCTGACCTGCCTTGTTCCCGAGCCATCCCCTCCGGACCATCTCGCGGACAAAGGGGGGGAGACGGAAGAGGTCCCGTCGTTCATCCCTTTCAAGGCTTGTGTACAGATGATCGCTGACCGAGACCGACACGTCCAGCCCGACCAGGTCCGAGGTCCTGAAGGTGGCTGTCTTAGGTCTCCCAAGGATGGGCCCGGTCAGGGCATCCACCTCTTCGATGGTATAGCCGTCCTCCACCATGAGCTTTAGGGTCAGGCACTTCGAGAAGACCCCGATCCGGTTGGCGATGAAGCAAGGGGTGTCCTTGCAGAGGACAACCCGTTTCCCCAGGATCCGCTCGGCGAAGTCGGTGAAGGAGGTGACGACCTCTGGCAAGGTGTCCTTGCCAGGGATCAGCTCGAGGAGGCTCATATAGCGGGGGGGATTAAAAAAGTGGGCGCCGAAGAAGTGACGGCGGAGGTTTACGGAGAGACCTTCGACCATCTGGTTGATGGAGAGCCCTGACGTGTTCGTGGTGATGATGGCCCCCGACCTTCTGTGCTGTTCCACCTGTTGGAGAAGCCCCTGCTTGACCTGGAGATCCTCGACCACCGCCTCAACGATCCAGTCCACCTCGGCCAATCGGGGGAGGTCGTCCTCCAGGTTCCCGATCGCGATCCGTTCGGCATCCTTCGGAAGGTAGAGGGTGGGAGGGGTTGCCTGGCGAACCCGCTCGAGCCCCTGACGGGCGATCCGGTTCCTGACCTCCCGATCGGCCAGGGTGAGGTGCTTCCGTGTCTCCTGATCCGAGAGCTCCGTCGGGACCACGTCCAGGAGGAGGGTCGGGATGCCGCAACCGGCGAGGTGGGCGGCGATAGCTGCTCCCATCGTCCCTGCCCCAAGGACGGCTGCCTTCCTGATCGGGTTCATGTCTCCACCCCTTCGTCGTTTTTGAGCGAAGTCTAAAAGCAAAGCGCCTGGAAGTCAAGGGGAATCCCGAGAAGCCCCTCTCCATTCCTCTCAGGGTGGGGCGGGACCCGGGCTTTCGACACAATCCCTTGATCATCTCTGACTCTTACGCTATGATTTGCTTTACCATCCAGCTTTTCCCCTTGGGAGGGGATGGGTGGGGTGGCTTTCCACTCAATCATAAGGATAAGGAGGATCAGGCCATGAATCTCAGGGGAAGACGAGGGCTGACATGGCTCGTGATTGCTTCACTTTTAAGCTCGTTTCCATCACCAGCCCTGGCCCAGAAGAGGACGATCCGGATCGGCATCCCCGATTCCTTTTCGGGGATCGCGGCCGAGTTTGTCCGGGACAAGCTGGATGGCGCAAGGCTGGCGGTGGAGGAGATCAATGCCAAAGGGGGGCTCCTCGGTCGGAAGATTGAGCTGGTCCTCCGGGACAATCAGCTCCGACCGCCGAAAGGCGTCGAAAACATGATTGACCTCTACGACCGGGAGAAGGTGGACTTTGTTGTGGGGATGATCTCAAGCGCCGTGCTCCTGGCCACCTCCCAGTGGGCGAAGGAACATAAGAAGCTCCTCTTCGCCTGGGACGCCAGGACCCAGAAGGCAACCGATGAGCAGGGTCACCGCTACCTCGTCCGGAGCCTGTCCAACACGTACATGGATGGCCTGGCCATGGCGACCTTCTTCTCGAAGCAGCCCTGGACCAAATACGCCACCATCTCCCCGGACTACGAGTATGGCCACTCGGTCGTCGAGAACTTCGAGATGCACATGAAGCACCTCAAGCCCGGGTTCCAGATCGTCCACAAGGCCTGGCCGAAACTGGGGGAGATCGATTTCTCCCTGTACATCACCTCGATCTTGAACGCGGCGCCTGAGGTCCTCTACGTCGGCCTGTGGGGAGGTGATGCCATGACGTTCATCAAGCAGGCGAAACCCTACGGCCTCTTTGACAAGATGCAGGTGATCTTCCTGCATGGAGGGATGAGCCTCTTGATGCCCGTCGGAAACGCCATGCCCGAAAATGTCTGGGCGGGGACAAACTATGTCTTCACCATCGAGACCCCCGAGAACAAGGCTTTTGTCGAACGCTTCAAGGCCCGGTATGGGCGGGTCCCTACCGATTACAACTACTTGGGCTATGCGGCCTTCCAGATCCTGGCGGCCGGCATCCGGAAGGCGAAAAGCCTGGACCAGGAAAAGGTGATTAACGCCCTGGAGGGGCTCACGGTGAAGCTCCCCGCTGGGCCTGTCACCATCCGGGCCTATGATCACCAGGGGGACATGGGGCTCTACATTGTGAAGACGGTCAAGGACCCTAACTATCCCCAATTCCTCATCCCTAAGGTCGTGGAGTATGTGGGGGGTGAAAAAATCCTCCGACCCATTGACGAGGTCAAGAAACTGAGGGGTGGGTAGTTTGGAGGCAGCACCTCGATGGATCTTGCAACTCTCTTCCCATGGATTCCAAGCCCCCAGTTCCTCTTTACCCAGCTGTTGAACGGCCTAACCCGGAGCATGCTCCTCTTCCTTGTCGCCTCTGGCCTGACGCTGATCCTGGGGGTGATGGGGGTGGCAAACTTTGCCCACGGCTCCCTGTACATGCTGGGGGCCTACGGAAGTTTTGCCCTGGGGACACTTCTGGGGGGGACACCGTCCAGCTTCTTCCTGGCCGTGGCGGTGATCCCCCTGGGCATTGCCCTGGTTGGGGGGATAATGGAGCTTCTTCTCCTCCGCCGGATCTATCGGGCTGAAGGGGTGATGCAGATCCTTTTAACCTATGCGGTGGTTCTCATCGTGGCCGATCTCGTCCGGCTGATCTGGGGACCTGAGACTCGGGGAGTTCCCAAGCCGACCTTCCTGGCCGGGGCGGTGACCTTCTTTGGGAGCGTTTACCCCTCCTACAACCTCCTGATCCTGATCCTGGGACCACTCCTGGCCTTTGGCCTCTGGTTCCTCCTCTACCGGACGACCTTCGGCAAGGTGGTGCGGGCCACGGCCCTGGACCGGGAGATGGCCAACGCCTTGGGGATTAACGTTCCGAGGATCTTCACCCTGGTTTTCATGCTGGGGGCCTGGTTGGCCGGTCTGGCCGGGGTCCTGGCGGCTCCCATCGGGGCGATCACCCCTACGATGGACCTTTCCATCATCGTCGAGTCCTTCGTGGTCGTGGTCATCGGGGGACTAGGGAGCTTCTGGGGGGCGTTGCTCGGAGCGCTCATTGTGGGGGTGGTTCAGGCCTTCGGGATTCTCATCATCCCCCGGATGGCCCTGATCTCCATCTTCGTCATCATGGCCCTGGTGCTGATCCTCCGCCCATGGGGGCTCCTGGGGAGCCCCAGGGCTCTCCTGGCGAGGTAGCGATGCGTTTGGGGAGGCGTTCCGGGATCTGGCACTGGCTGGGAGCCGTTGCCCTCCTCCTGGCTCTTTCCCCTTTCCTGGAGGGCTTCTACCGCCACCTAGGGATGACCGTCTTGATCATGGCCCTCTTCGCCCTAAGCTACAACCTCCTCTTAGGGGAGGCCGGGCTCGTCTCCTTTGGCCATGCCGCCTTCTTCGGGGTTGGAGGCTACACCTACGCCCTCCTGGCGACCAAGGTCGGCACCCCGGCCCTGGTGAACATCCTCCTTGCCCCCGTTGTGACAGCCCTGATTGCCTTCCTGGTGGGCTCCTTCTGCGTCCGCCTCCATGGGATCCTCTTTTCCATGCTGACCCTGGCCTTCGGCCAAGTCATCTACACGTTGACCTTTCAGTGGTACAGCTTCACGGGGGGGGATAACGGGATCGTCGGCCTCCCGGCCCCGGCCATCCTCATACCCTCCAGGAATTACTATGTTTTTGTCGTTCTCGTCGTGGTCACCTCTGGGGTCCTGCTCTGGAGACTCACCCATTCCCCCTTTGGCCAGGCCCTGCGGGTGATGCGGGAGAACCGGGAGCGGGCCGAGTTCATCGGCATCCCGGTGCGTCTCCTGCGCCTGACCGTGTTCACCATCGCCGGAGGCTTCGCGGGTACCGCCGGGCTCCTCTTCACCCTCCTGAACCGTCAGGTCTTTCCTGACTATATGTACTGGGCCCAGACGGCCCAGGTGCTCGTCATGAGCCTCCTGGGTGGGATCTTCACGTTCCTGGGCCCGGCGGTGGGGGCCCTCATCGTCACCGTCCTCCAGTACTGGATTGCCACTTACACGATCTACTGGCTTTTGATCCTCGGGGTCATCCTCCTTTTGTGTGTGCTGTTCTTTCCCCAAGGGATCGTCGGCTCGCTCCAGGAGCAGTTGAGGCGGCGGCGGGAAGCAGGGATGATGCCGGTGGTAGAGAAGTAGCACGATGAACTCCCTCCTCTCAGTCC
Organism: uncultured bacterium; assembly: GCA_964535215.1. Taxonomy (GTDB): domain Bacteria; phylum Methylomirabilota; class Methylomirabilia; order Methylomirabilales; family JACQHM01; genus JACQHM01. The sequence continues at coordinate 58,145 of CAZHST010000017.1, read as the reverse complement.
AGGGGCTGACGAAGTCCTTCGGAGGGCTCCGGGCGGTTGATGGGGTTGACCTGGAGGTCCGAGAGGGAGAGATCACGGCTATTATCGGCCCTAACGGGGCGGGGAAGACGACCTTTTTTAACCTGCTCAGCGGGGCCTTCCCGTGTGACCGGGGACGGATCGTCTTCAACGGGGAGGAGATCACCAACCTTCCGGCCCCGCGTCTCTTCAGGAAAGGGATCTCTCGGGCCTTTCAGGTGGTGAACCTCTTCCCCCGCTTGACCGTGTTGGAGAGCGTCCAGGCCGTCCTTCTGTCCCACAAGGGAAAGGTCTTCAACTGCTTCCTCTATGCCGATCGGCTTGCCCGGCAGGAGACGGAACGGGTGCTCTCCGAGGTGGGGTTGGCCGACAAGGCATCGGTCCTGAGCAAGAACCTTTCCCACGGCGATCAGAAGAGGCTCGATATCGCCATAGCCCTGGCCGCCAGGCCCCGGCTTCTCCTCCTGGACGAGCCGACCGCCGGGCTCAACCCGAGGGAGAGCCGGGAGATCATGCGGTTGGTTGAGAGGATCGCCAGGCGGGAGCACCTGACGGTGATCTTTATCGAGCACGACATGGATGTGGTCTTTTCCGTGGCCGAGACGATCCGGGTCATGCACCAGGGCCGGCTGATCGCTACCGGGACACCGCAGGAGATCAAAGGGCACCCGGAGGTCAGGAAGGTCTATCTGGGGGAGGGGGAATGATGCTGGAGGTTCGGGACATCCATACCTTCTATGGGGAAAGCCACGTGCTGTGGGGCATCTCCCTGTTTGTGAAGGCGGGGGAGGTCGTTGCCCTCCTCGGCCGAAATGGGATGGGGAAGAGCACCACCTTGAAAAGCATCATCGGGCTGACGCCCCCCCGGCGGGGACGGATCCTCTACCGGGGGGAGGAGATCAGCCGGAAGCCCCCCTTTCAAATCGCCAGGCTTGGGATTGGGTATGTCCCGGAAGACCGGCGGATCTTCTCGGATTTGACGGTCCGGGAGAACCTGGAGGTGGCGGCCAGGGCCCGGGACGGTGGCCCCTTCTCCCTGGACCGGATCTTTGAGTTGTTCCCGGTCCTGGCCGAGAGGGAGCGTCAGAAGGGGGGGTCCCTCTCAGGGGGGGAGCAGCAGATGCTCGCCATCGCCCGAGCGCTGATGCTGAACCCCCAGGTCCTTCTCCTGGATGAGCCCTCCGAGGGCCTCTCCCCCCTGATCGTGAAGATTCTGGGAGACCAGATCGGTCAGCTGAAGGCCATGGGGATGACGGTGCTTCTCGCTGAGATGAACGTGAAGTTTGCCTTACGACTTGCCGACCGGGCGTATGTTCTCGAGAAGGGGATGATCCGCTTTGAGGGAACGGCCAAAGAGGTCGAGGAGCACCCGGAGATCCATGACCTGCTCGCCGTGTGAGGGTCTCTCCAGCTTCCTTTTTGAGCGGGTTCAACGGGCGACGTTCTCACCAGTGAAGGTTCAAAGGCAGGGAGGAAACACCCATGGGATCCCATGTGACATCGAGATTCGCAGCCATGGATCGGGTTCACTTTGCCCCGGTTGAGGGGGCTGTAGAGCTGTTTACCCCAGAGTTCATGGAGTACCTCGTGTATCTGCACGATCACTTTACGCCTCGCATCCACACCTTGCGGGTCAAACGGGCTGAGATGCTTGAAAAGGCCCTGCACCGGGGGATCTTGCCCACCCATCCCCCGATCACCCCTATCAATACGGGGGAATGGCAAGTCCCTCCTGTCCCGGAGGATCTTAAACAACCGGGGATCGAAATTTCGGGACCTGCCTCGATTACGAGCATGTTTATTAATGCCTTAAATCCCGGCCCGGAGGGGACCAGGGCCGAAGGGGACCTGGACGACGACGAGGATTCGGCCGGGCACAGGTTCCTTGATACGGTCCGGGCCACCCACAACCGGCTGGGGGCCGTGAACCGCACCCTGACGTACTACGATCCGGAAAAAGGGAAAGAGTACAGGATCCAGGAGGGGGAGCTTCCGTTCTTCATGCACCGGGAGCGGGGCCTGCACCTGGATGAACCCGACGTGACCGTAGATGGCATCCCCATCCCGGCGAGCATCCTGGGGACCGCGTTAACCCTGTTCTATCCGGGGAGGGCCCAGGCGGAGCGGGGTCAGGGGATCTACTTCTACCTCCCCAAGTTGGAGACGGCTGAAGAGGCGGGGTTCTGGCGGGATTTCTTCGACGCCAGTCGGGAGTACCTCCCATTCCTAAGGAATGCTGTCATCCGGGCGATTCTCCTGGTCGAGTCCCTCCCCTTGGCCTACCAGATGGAGGAGGCCCTCCACGCCCTGGGGCCCTATGCGGCCGGACTAAACGCCGCCCGGTGGGACTTTCAAGCCAGCATCCTGGAGTATGTCATGACCGATCCGAAGCAGGTGTGGCCGGACCGCTTCGGCGTAGACATCAAGACGACGGATTTCCTCGCGAACATCTTCCGGCGTCTGGTGGCCATTTGCTTGAAGAGAGGGGCAGTCGCCATCGGGGGAATGGCCACGGCCCTTCCCAATCCCAATGAAGAGGTCAATCGAGTGGCCGCAGCGGCCATTCGGGCTGACAAGGAATGGGAGGCAAGGCAGGGGTTTCTCCGGGGGTGGGTGGCCCACATCTATCACATGAAAACAGCCGCTGATCCCTTCAAGGGGTGGTGGGGCTCGGGGTGGAAGCCAACCCCCGAGATGGCCCGGCCGGAGAACTACCCGATTGAGATCAAAGTCCCCGAAGGTCCCATTACCGTGGAGGGGACCCGACGGAACATCAGGACGCTGATCGAGTACGTGGAGGGGTGGCTGAACGGGAGAGGGGCCAAAGGGATTGATAGCCTGGAGGGAAGGCCAGGTATCCATCCAGCCTTGATGGAGGATCTGGCGACGGCCCGGATCTCGGTGGCGCAGACCGCCCAGCGCCTTATCCACAAGGCCCAGGCATCCGACACGGGTGAGGTCCACGATTTTGGGCTGGTAAAGCGGCTCGTCTACCAGGAACTTGAGGACATCCTGGCCCGACGGGCGGGGACCGGGGCCGACTATGCCCGGGTCGAGGAGAGATACCGGAAAGCGGCCAAAATCGTCATGCGATGGATCAAAAACTACACGGAGCTGAACTTCCGGAGCCTGGGATCGTACACCAGGGTCCAACTGGACGAGATGGCTGCCCAGCCCGATGCGTTTTAAGAGGGCCTCTCCTGGGAACGGCAGGGGGACGAGATTCATGGATAAAATCGTTGACTTTCAGACATCCACTAGTGTAAAGCAGTTAGAGAACCGCGAAGAGGTCTTTCCGTGAGGAATCCAATGGGCTGGTAAACGGTGGAGGAATCATGGGGGGCGAATCTTACCTGGAGTGGACCAACAACCTCTTTGGTCTCAAGGAGGTCTTTCAGAAACCCGAGGCCTTAAAGGGGGTCCGGGTGGTGGAGCTGGCCACCCTTTACCTGGGGCCGGCGACGGCGGACTACTTGGGGGAGTTCGGGGCCGAGGTCATCAAGGTCGAGCTTCCAGGCTCCGGGGACACCTCCCGGTATGTTGCCTACCAGGGCTTCTACTACAAGAATGTCTCGGCCGCGTTCCTCCCGGCCAACCGGAACAAGTACCACGTGGCCATTGACCTGCATAAGCCTGAGGGGAAGGCCCTCTTCAAGCGCCTCGTCACGAGATCGGATGTCCTTTTGGAAAACCTCAGGGCCGGAACCCTGGACCGGTGGGGGATTGGCTACCGCCAGCTTTCGAAAATCAATCCCGGGCTCATCTACTGCGCCAACTCCGGGTTTGGCCAGTGGGGACCCTTCTCGACGGGGAGGGCCTCGTATGATGTCTTAGCCCAGGCCGTCTCCGGGATCGCTTCCATCACCGGGTTCCCCGAGAGTCGTCCCCAGAAGATCGGGTTCTGGGTCGGTGACTTCGGGGGGGCCCTCATGGCCGCCACAGCGATCCTCGTCGCCCTCCATTACCGGGACCGGACGGGAAGGGGCCAGTTCATTGATTTCTCACAGGCCGAGGGTCTGATCAGGGCGATGGACTGGACCTGGCTCTATCAGCACCTTTCGGGCGAGGAACGGAAACGGTACGGGAACCGGGACATTGCTTTGGGGCTGGCTGATGTCTTCCGATGCCGGGATGGCTTTGTCGCCATCGCCGCCGTGACCGATGCCGAGTTTAGAGGGCTCTGCCGGGCGATGGGTCGGCCCGAGTTGGCCGAGGATCCCCGGTTTCGAACGTTGGAGGCAAGGCAACAGGAGGAACATGCGACCATCCTTTTGAGGCTGGTGGCTGAGTGGGTGAGGGCGAAAACCCGCAGGGAACTGGATCTTCTCGGCGAGGAGCATGGCTTCGCCTCCGCCCCCGTCCTTGACTTTAAAGAGATCTATGAAGATCCCCACTACCGGGAGCGGGGGGCAGTCTGGGAGGTAGACGATCCCCTCTACGGAAAGGTCATTGAATCCGGCCCTGTCCCGAAGCTCTCCGAGACCCCTGGGAGGCTCAAGTGGTCGGGAAAACCCGTCGGCTTTCACAACGAGTATGTCTTTCGAACCCTTTTGGGCCTCTCGTCGGCAGAGCTTCAAAACCTTGAAGAGAAGGGGATTATCGGGAAGTGGGCTGATCGGGTGGGGGCCAAGCCGCCGGATGACTGGGACGGGAAGGCGGGGGTCATTTTCCCGAAAGTGACGGCTCCGCGAGCAGAGGAGCTTCATCTTGACCTGCAAGACGCTCCTCCCGAACAGACTCCTTGGGAGGAGTGGATCCGGCTAAAGACTGCCCCCGGGCGGGCCCCTGAGAAGCCTGAAGCGTTAGACGACTTGGTCATGTTGGATCTGAGTCACGGCAACATGGGAGGATCGGTCTGCTCTTCCGTCCTCGCGGCCTTTGGGGCCGAGGTGATCCGGATCGAGCCGCCGGAGGGGGATCTTGTCAGGGCGTTTAGTCCTTATGGGATGAAATATCAGGGAACGGGGCTCGGGTATCTGGTGGAAGGGAGGAATAAATTCCATATCACGTTGAATCTCGAAGCGCCGGAAGGGCGTGAGCTTCTGAAGGCCCTGGTCGGGAAGGCCGATGTCCTTCTCGAGACCTTCAAGCCGGGGACGATGGACAGGTGGGGGATCGGCTACCGGGATCTTCAAAGGATCAACCCGGGTCTTATCTACGTCACCCTTTACACTTACGGGCACTTTGGACCAAAGGCCTCGTGTGGGAAGCCCGGCTACGATGTCATTGATCAGGCCCTGGCCGGGTGCATCTGGTCCACTGGGGAGATGGAAGACCCGAGCGATCCAAAGCCGTTTCAGGTGCCGACCAAGATTGGATGCTGGTACGGGTGGTTCGCCGGGGGTCTCTGGGCCGCCTTCGGGACTTTGGTGGCTCTGAAATACCGGGAGCGGACAGGCCGGGGACAGTTTGTGGACGTGGCTCCTCCTGAAGGGGTCCTCCGCCTTCTCAACTATTACTTGACCCTTTATCATCTAAGTGGTGAAATCGCCAGCCGTGTAGGCCCACTAGACCAAGCCGCCTTCCCTTACACCTTCGTCCGGTGTAAAGACGGGTACACAACCCTGGCAGGGTTCTCCGATGTGAATTTCCAGGCCCTTTGCACCATCATGGAGAACCCTTGGCTTCCGAAAGATCCCCGCTTCGACTCCCCTCTCAAACGCTCCCGGATCGAGAACGAGAAGGTCCTTCATGCAATCCTTGAAGAGTGGGCGATGGGGTATACGGCTGAAGAGATCCTGAAGAAGGTTCAGGAGTATACCATGAGCAAACAGCCGGGAGTTGTCGCTACAGGACGGGTCAATTCCCCTTCCGAGACCTTGGCCGAGGAGCACTGGTGGCTCCGGGGGATCTTTACCAGGCTCCATGATCCCGAGTACGGCGAGCTTCTCCTTCAAGGGGAACCCTGGAAGCTGACGGAGACACCTCCTAGGATCAAGTGGGCCTGCCGACCCGTGGGCCGGGACAACGAGTTTGTCTACCTCAGGTATCTCGGTCTGGGCCCTTCGCGCCTTCAGGCCCTCAAAGAGCGTGGCGTCATTTAAACGAAGGAAGCTCCTTCAGCGCTTTCGGCAGCAGGGAGCGTCAAAGGGAGGGGGATGGTGCTCCAGAAATTGGCCGGGGCGTGTACACGGTGGAGTACCCGGTGGGTGCCGGATGCCTGGGTCATTGCCGTCATCCTGACCATCGTCACCTACCTTCTCGGCCTTCTCCTGACCCCTTCAACCCCTTACCAGCTCGTCCAGTACTGGGGGGAGGGCTTCTGGCTCCTCCTGGAATTCGCCATGCAGATGTGCCTGATCATCATGACGGGCTACATCTTCGCTACCACCCCCTTCATGAGCCGCCTCTTGGACGGTTTGGCCCGACGCCCGAAGAGCCCGAAGGCCTCCATCGCTGTCATGGCTCTAACATCAATGATCCTGGCCTGGATCAACTGGGGGTTGAGCATCGTCGGGTCAGCCGTTTTCGTCCGGTATATGGTCCGCCATCAACGGGGGGTGGACTATCGTTTGCTGGTGGCGACGGCTTATCTCGGTCTGGGGGTCATGTGGCATTCAGGGCTTTCAGGGTCTGCCCCTCTTCTCGTCGCGACCCCGAAGCACTTCCTGGAGAAGGACATCGGCCTGATCCCGATCACCCAGACGACTTTTCACCCTTTTAACCTCCTCCTGGCCCTGGTCATCCTGGTCGCCCTCACCATGATGGGCCCAATGATGCACCCTTCCGAGCGGGAGACGGTGGAGGCCGATCCAGCCCTCGTCCAGGGGAAAGGTTTTGAACCGCCTGAACGGCCCTCCCGAGACCAGATGACGCCGGCCTTATGGCTGGAGCATTCCCCCCTGATCAACCTGGTCATCGGCATAGGTGGCTTCATCTGGCTCTTCTGGTACTTCGGCCAGAAGGGGAGTGGAGGCATCAACCTCAACACGGTCAATTTCACCTTCCTGATTCTCGGCATCCTCCTCCATCCGACTCCAGCCTCGTTTCTCAAGGCGGCTTACGAGGCGGGAAGCTTCATCTGGGGAGTGGCCATCCAGTTCCCCTTCTACGCCGGGATCTTCGGCATCATCAAGTTTTCCGGGTTGGCCGAGGTCCTGGCCAACTTCTTCACGGCCATCGCCACCAAAACCACCTATCCCTTCATCGTCCTCTGGTACTCGGGGATCTTGAACTACATCGTGCCCTCCGGAGGCTCCAAGTTCGCCATCGAGGCCCCCTACATCATCCAGGCGGGGAAAAACCTGGGGGTAAGCCTGCCGATCACGATCATCGCCTACGCCTGGGGTGATATGGTCACTGACATCATCCAGCCCTTCTGGGCCATTCCTCTCTTGGGGGTGGCCAAGCTTGGATTCCGGGATATCATGGGCTACTGTCTCCTCTACTTTGCGTTCTACATGCTGATCATCTCGGCGGCTTTCCTGCTCTTGCCGCTATTCGTGGTCCTTTGAAGAGGCTTTTCGGGCTGGCCTTATGGTATCCTTTCGTGGTATGTCAGGAAAGGCCGCCAGAAACAGCCTTTCCCTCTTCCCTGGAAGGCAGGGAGTGCTCCCCGCCCTGAAAGGGGGAGGGACAGGGGGAGGGGAAGAAGGAGGAGGCGTGGAGATCCTCTTCGAGGGGCAGGCGGAGATCCGCTTTACCCATCCCGATGATTTTCGGGAGTGGGTCAGGACCCATAAGAAGCGGGAGCCTGTCGAGAAGCTGATGACGGAGCGGGAGGCCATCTCTCGTTTCGTCCAAGACGGCGACTACCTCGCCTACGATTTCTCCTCCCTGACCCGGGGGCCGCAGGCCCTCGTCCGGGAAATCATCCGCCAACGGAAAAAGGATCTCTGGATCTGCGCTGAGTTTACCCTCCACGAGAGCGCCTTGTTGGCCGGGGCCGGATGCGCCAGCCGGATTGATGTGGGTTTCTTGGGGTATGGGACCTATATTGGCCAGTTGGTCTCGGAAGGGAGGGTCAAGGTCTTCGAGTGGACAAATGGGGCCCTGGCCTCCAGGATGCTGGCCGGGGCGAGGGGCATTCCCTTCATCCCCATGCGGAATCTCCTCGGAACCGACACCTTGAAGCATTCCGGGGCGAAGGTCGTCCAGGATCCCTTTACCGGAGATCCTGTTTGTCTCGTTCCTGCCCTCAACCCTGACGTGTTCTTGGTCCACGTCCACCAGGCTGACATCTTCGGCAACGCCAGGATCTTCGGGACGAACCTGTTCGCCTTAGAGGCGGCCGTGGCCTCGAAGAAGGTCATCGTCTCCGCAGAGGAGATCATTGATCCGTCGGAGTTCAGGAAAGAGCCTTCCAAGACCACGATCCCTTATTTTCTTGTAGATGCCGTCGTGCACCTCCCCTTTGGGGCCTATCCCGGTGGGGTCCAGGGGTGTTACGAGTTGGACCTGGAGCATATTGACCGGGTAAACGCCATTACGAATGATCAGGAGATGCAGGCGTACCTTCAGGAGTACATCTATGATATTGAGGACCATACGGCCTTTCTGGAGAAGAAGGTTGGGTTGAAGAAGCTTCAGGAGCTGATCCGGCGAGCATCAATTAAGGAAGGCTATCATTAAAACTGGAGAGGGGAAAAGGATGGGCGTTGTCGAATTCACCGACACGGAGTTTATGATCTGCTCAGCGGCCCGACTCCTGGAGGATCGGAAAACTGTCTTTGTGGGCTGGGGGATGCCCCAGGTGGTCGCGATGCTGGCCGAGCGCCTCTATACCCCCAACCTGGTCCAGGTTTTCGAGTTTGGCGCCATCGGCCCCCGGTCGTTGACGCCTTTCGTCCGCGGGACCATGGGAGGTCCCTCGAACGTGTACCGGTCCCTCCAGTGGACCACCATGAACTGGGCCTTTTCGTATGCCGGCACCGGCTACCTCGACTACGGGATGATCGGGGCCCTTCAGGTGGACCTGTATGGAAACGTCAACTCGACCCTCCTTGGCGGCCCCTATGAGCGGCCGGGGAGGCGGTTTCCAGGGAGCGGGGGAGGGAACGAGGTAGCCTCCCTCTGCTGGAAGACGATCATCGTCCTGAGGCATGAGCCGAGGCGCTTCGTCAAGAACCTGGACTTTGTCACCTCGCCCGGGTACCTCGACGGACCAGGGGCCCGGGAGAAGGCAGGGCTCCCAAAGGGGACCGGCCCCTGGCGGGTTGTCACCTCAAAGGCCCTCTTCGGCTTTGACGGGGAGAGCAAGAAGATGACCCTCCTCGGCATCCTCAAGGGCCTGAAGGTCGCTGGTGTTTTAGAGGGAATGGGTTTCGAGCCGCTTCTGGATGGGAAGCTTCAGGAGATGGAGCCCCCATCGGAGGAGGAACTCCGGATTTTACGGCAGGAGATTGATCCCTCAGGGCTCATCATCCGGGGTGAGCCGATGCGGGTGGAACAGTGAACGGGTCTGAGATCAAGTGGCAGGTCACGGCCAAGACCATCCTCTGCGACGTGACGGGGGAGATCTGTACGATCCTCGTCTACAAGGATGGCCGGTCGAAATGCACCGTGGGGGAGAAACGAAGATTCCAATGCCCGAGGGTGCAAGGGTACAAGGAGGCCTTGTTCGCGGAGGGGAAAAGGAGTGGGTAACAGGGAGGGCGTCAGTCATGACGCCCGTATCGGGGCAAGAACCGCGCCCTGGCAGGAGGGGAAATCGATGAAGGAGATGGTGAAAGGGCTGGTGGGGGGATTCCTGTTTGGCCTTATGGTTCTGGTGCTCATCGCGGCGCCCTCTTGGGCAGCGCCGCCCCTACCCGAAACTGTGAAAGTGGGGGCCCTCTTCGACACGACGGGACCGACCTCGGACGTCGGCGTGGATTACCACAAGGGGGCCCTTTCCCGGGTCCGGTACATCAACGAAGTCAAAGGAGGGGTCAAGGGAAAGCTCAAGATCACCCTGGTCTGGTCCGACTACGGCTACAAGATCCCCGAGGCGGTCTCCCTGTACAAAAAGTTCCGGGATGTGGACCGGGTGGTGGCCATCATCGGGTGGGGGACGGGGGACACCGAGGCCCTCTCAAAGATGGCAGCCCAGGACAAGATCCCTTACATCTCCGCCTCCTACTCCTCCCACCTGGACGATCCCGCCAAGACCCCCTACAACTTTTACCCGGTAGCCAGCTACTCGGATCAACTGCGGGGGATGCTGACCTTCTTCAAGGAGCTGGCCGATCGGGAGGGGATCAAGAAGCCCAAGATCGTCTTCTCCTACCCTGACCATCCCTACGGAAAGGCCCCCATCCCGGCGGGCAAGGCCCTGGCCAAGGAACTGGGGTTCGAGATCGGGCCTGATCAGATTGTCGCCTTGACGGCGCTGGAGGCCAAGTCCCAGATGCAGGCCGTCAAGAACTTCGACGCCGACTTCCTGTGGATCGGGGGGACGACGGCCTCGGCCTCGGTCACGGTCCGGGATGCCAGGGAGGTCGGGGTCAAGGCCCGGATCGGGGTGAACGTCTGGGGGTACGATGAGAACATGATCCGGCTGATCGGCAAGGCTGCCGAAGGGGTCTACGGCAGCACCCCTCACCGCTACTTTGGCGAGGACCGGGCCCCCGGCATGAAGACCATGCTTGACATCTGGAAGCGGTTTGAGAAACCGTCCAAGGCCACGTTCCGGTGGGGGACCCCTGAGACCCCCTTCATCGCCTCCTATGTGAGGGGCTGGCTGAACGTGATGCTGTTGGAGAAGGCCCTGGAGGTCATCGTCGAGAACTGGGGCACCTACGGGGAGAAGTACAAGGGACAGATTACCGGTGAAGCGATCAAAGAGGCGCTAGAAACCCTGCGAAACTGGGACCCCGAAGGGCTCGCCCCCCCGATCACCTTGACCTCAACGGATCACCGGCCTTCCACAACAACCCGGATCCTGGTGATCAAAGGGGGGAGGATCGTCCCGGTCAAGGAGATCACCGTGGAGCGACGCCCTGATTGGCTCGGTTTTTAACATGTTGACGCTCACGAATATGGAGGTCATGTTCTGGGGGCTGATCCTGGTCCTGAAGGGGATCTCCCTCCAGGTCCGGGGAGGCTCCATCACGACCCTGATCGGGGCCAATGGAGCCGGGAAGTCCACCACGCTCAAGGCCATCTCCGGCCTGATTAAGCTGGAGAGGGGGGAGGTGACCAGGGGGAGTATCGAGTTCGAAGGCAAGAGGATCCAGAACCGCTACCCCGAGGACATCGCCCGGCTCGGGATCATCTATGTCCGGGAAGGTCGGCGGATCTTCGATGAGCTGACCCCCGAGGAGAACCTCCTCATCGGCTCGTACCTTCGACCCCGGGGGGAGGTGGAGGAGGGGCTGGAGCGGGTTTATCACTACTTCCCCCGCCTGAAGGAACGCCGGAACGTAAGGGCCGGGTATCTCTCCGGGGGGGAGCAGCAGATGCTGGCCATCGGGAGCGCGTTGATGGCCAAGCCGAAGCTCCTCCTCCTGGACGAGCCTTCCCTCGGCCTCGCCCCCCTGATCGTGGCTGAGATCTTCGAGATCATTAGACGGCTGAATCGCGAAGAGGGGGTGACCATCCTGCTGGTCGAGCAGAACGCAAAGATGGCCCTGACCGTGGCCGACTACGGGTATGTCATGGAAAACGGGAAGATCGTCCTGGACGGCCCGGCGGAGAAGTTAAAGGAGGATGAGGATGTGAAGGAATTCTATCTGGGCTTTGGCAAGGTCGGGCGGAAGAGTTTCCAGGATGTTAAAAGCTACCGGCGCCGGAAGCGGTGGCTGGGGTGATGGAGGTCTCCAATGGTCCTTGACCGGTTTCGCCTAGACGGCCAGGTGGCCCTGGTCACGGGGGCCAGCCGGGGGTTGGGGAAGGCTTCGGCCCTGGCGCTGGCCGAGGCCGGCGCCGATTGTGTGGTTTCGGCCAGGGGTCTCAAGGATCTGGAGCAGACCGCGACAGCCATCCAGGCCTTGGGCAGAAAGGCCCTTCCTCTTAAGGTGGATGTGACCAACCCACGGGAGGTGGAGGCGATGGTCGAGGAGGCCCTCAAGGCCTTTGGGAAGCTTGACATCCTGGTCAACTGTGCAGGCATCGCCCACGTGAAGCCCCTCCTTGAGGTATCGGTGGAGGATTGGACAAAGGTCCTCGACACCAACCTGAACGGGACCTTCCTCTGCTCGAAGGCTGTAGGAGCCCACATGGTGGAGAGGAGGAGCGGACGGATCATCAACGTGGCCTCCATCGCAGGTTTCCTGGGATCTCCCCACCTGGCCCCGTATGCGGCGAGCAAGGGAGGAATCTTGCAGTTGACGAGATCGTTAGCGATCGAGTGGGCCCGGTACAACATCCGGGTGAACGCCATCTGCCCCGGTTATTTCCTTACGGCGATGAACGAGGCCTTTTTCGCTACGAGGGAGGGGCAGGAGTACATCAAGCGGTGGATCCCCATGCGGCGGCTGGGGAAGCCCGAGGAGCTGGGGGGGATCGTGGTCTTTTTGGCCTCCGAGGCTTCAAGCTTCGTCACCGGGGCGGCCTTTGTGGTTGATGGAGGACAGAGCGTCTGGTGAGCCACCCCCCGCTCCCGAGGAGCCGGAAAAGGTGATCTGCGGTCAGTGTCAGCATGAGAACGAAGAGGACGCAGCTTTCTGTGAAGAGTGCGGCGCCAAGTTGGAGCTTCATTGCCCAGGCTGCGGCCAGCCGGTGAAGCTAGGGGCCAAGTTCTGCAAAAAGTGCGGCTTTAACCTGGGGCAGCCACCGAGTCCGGCTCCTAAAACACGCTTCGCTTCTCCCCAGGCCTACACCCCAAAGTACCTCGCCGAGAAGATCCTCACCTCCCGCCTTCTCTCCAAGGGGAGCGGAAGCAGGTGACAGTCCTCTTCGCCGATCTCAGGGGCTCCATGGAGTTGCTGGCGGATCGGGACCCGGAGGAGGCCCGGAAGATCCTCGATCCCGTGCTGGAACGCCTGATGGAGGCGGTCCACCGCTACGAGGGGACCGTGAACCAGGTCCTAGGGGACGGCATTATGGCCCTCTTCGGGGCGCCCATCGCCCATGAAGACCATGCCGTCCGGGCCTGTTACGCCGCTTTAGGGATGCAGGAGGCGATCCGCCGTTACACGGAGGCGATCCGCCGCTCATACGGGATCGAGGTCCAGATCCGGGTTGGCCTCAACTCCGGGGAGGTGGTGGTCCGGGCCATCGGCAATGATCTCCACATGGACTATTCGGCCATTGGGCAGACCACGCACCTGGCGGCCCGGATGGAACAGCTGGCGCTCCCTGGGAGTATTCGGCTGACCGCTGAGACCCTAAAGCTGGCGGAAGGGTTCATTATCGTCAACCCCCTAGGCCCCATCCCCGTTAAAGGGCTGGCAGAGCCGGTGGAGGTGTTCGACCTGATTGGCGCCTCCCCCACCCGGACGCGGATGCAGGCCGCCGCGGCCCGGGGGCTCACCCGCTTTGTGGGGCGGCAGGCCGAGCTGGAGGCCCTCCGTCAGGCTCTCGACAAGGCCCGGGCTGGTCACGGCCAGGTGATAGCCCTTGTCGGGGAACCCGGCGTGGGCAAGTCTCGCCTCGTTTGGGAGTTCACCCATTCCCATCGGACCCAGGGATGGCTTCTCCTCGAAAGTAGCTCCGTCTCCTACGGGAAGGCCACGCCCTATCTCCCCGTCCGCGACCTCCTTAAGGCCTACTTCCAGGTCGAGGACCGGGATGATCACCGGAAGATCCGCGAGAAGGTCACGGGCAAGCTCCTTGCTCTCGACAGGGTGTTAGAGCCGACGCTACCCGCATTCCTCACGCTCTTGGATGTGCCGGTGGAGGATCCCCAGTGGCAGGCCCTGGACCCTCCTCAGCGCCGTCAGCGCACGTTGGAGGCGGTCAAGCGCTTGCTGCTCCGGGAGAGCCAGGTCCAACCCCTCATCGTGGTCTTCGAGGACCTCCACTGGATTGACAGTGAGACCCAGGCCCTTCTGGACAGCTTGATCGAGAGCCTCCCGACCGTCCGGATTCTCCTCCTGGTCAACTACCGCCCCGAGTATCAGCATAGTTGGGGGAGTAAGACCTATTACACGCAGCTCCGGCTTGATCCCTTGCCCCCTGAGAGCGCCGAAGAACTGCTGCAGGCCCTCCTTGGAGATGGTGTTGGACTTCAGCCGCTCAAACAGCTCTTGATTGAGCGGACTGAGGGGAACCCCTTCTTCCTGGAGGAGAGTGTCCAAACATTGATCGAGACCCAGGTTCTGGTCGGGGAGCGGGGGGCCTATCGCCTGGCAGAGGCCCTCCCGACCGTTCAGGTGCCGGCCACAGTCCAGGCAGTGCTCGCCGCCCGGATCGATCGCCTCCCCTTTGAGGAGAAACGTCTCCTCCAGTCGGCTGCTGTCATTGGCAAAGATGTGCCCTTCCCCCTCCTCCAGGCCATCGTTGAAATGCCTGAGGAGGCCCTCCGTCACGGTCTCACCCATCTCCAGGCTGCTGAGTTCCTCTACGAGACGAGCCTCTTCCCCGACCTTGAATACACCTTCAAGCACGCCCTCACCCACGAGGTGGCCTACCAGAGTCTCCTCCAGGAACGGCGGCGCCCCCTCCACGCCCGGATCGTCGAAGCCATCGAACGGCTCTATCCTGACCGGCTGATCGAACACGTCGAGCGGCTGGGCTACCACGCCTTCCGGGGAGAGGTCTGGGGCAAGGCCGTCATCTACCTCCGTCAGGCCGGCGCCAAGGCTTTCGAGCGTTCCGCCAACCGGGAGGCTGTGGCGTACTTTGAACAGGCGCTAAAGGCGCTCGCGCATCTTCCCGAGGCTCGCGAGACCCTGGAGCAGGCCATCGACCTCCGCTTCGACCTCCGGACGGCGCTCGTCCCGCTCGGAGAGCTCCAGAGAGCCCTCCGGGATCTCCACGACGCTGAGGGCTTGGCCCGGACGCTCGGTGATCAACGGCGACTCGGATGGGTGTCGGTTTACATGAGCCACTATCTCTGGCTGACCGGCCGTCCGACCGAGGTGCGCACGTTTGCCGAGAATGCGCTGGCCGTCGCCGAGGCCCTC
This sequence comes from uncultured bacterium, assembly GCA_964535215.1. Taxonomy (GTDB): domain Bacteria; phylum Methylomirabilota; class Methylomirabilia; order Methylomirabilales; family JACQHM01; genus JACQHM01. Next base: position 43,140 of record CAZHST010000017.1, on the reverse strand, counting down.
GGGGATTTCCCGCTCCGGGTCGCGGCCAACCACTACCTCGGCGCGGCCTGCTACCTCGCAGGCGACTATCAGCAGGCCAAGGACTTCTTCCTGCGCAACGTCGAGCTCCTCGAAGGCGATCGGATCCGAGAACGCTGTGGCCTGACCGGGTTTCCCGCGGTGATGTCCCGCTGGCTGCTGGCGGAGTCACTGGCCAACAAAGGAGAGTTCGAAGAAGGGGTCGTCCACGCCCAAGAGGGGATTCGAATCGCCGAGGCGCTCGATCACGCGTTTAGCCTGATCCTCGCGTGCTGGGGCCTTGCGTATCTGCATTACAAATGGGGGGATCTCGGCCCCGCGGTCCCCCTCTACGAGCGCGCGTTCGGGCTCTCCCAGGAGCGAAATGTGCCTTTCTTGGCAGCTTTCACTGGGTGGCGTCTGGGCCACATGTACGCCGTCTCGGGGCGCCTCGCCGAGGGCCTCGCGCTACTGGAACAGGCCCTCACGGCCCTCGAGTCCATGGGACTCGTCGGTGCGTTTCATTCCGCCGTGGTCGTGCATCTGGGCGAGAGCTACGTGCTCGCCGGCCGGCTCGAGGACGCCCTCGCCTTCACGGGTCGAGCCCTCACGCTGGCTCGTGAGCGGGGTGAGCGCGGCTACGAGGCCTGCGCGCTACGCCTCCTCGGGGAGATCGTGACCCATCTTGATCCGCCGGAGGTCAAGAAGGCCGAAGATCACTACCGGCAGGCCCTCGCCCTGGCCGATGAACTGGGGATGCGCCCGCTTTTAGCCCACTGCCACCTCGGCCTCGGCACCCTGTATGCTAAGATGGGTCGGCTGGAGCAGGCCCGCGCTGAACTGTCCACCGCCATCGAGCTGTACCGCTCTATGGAGATGACGTTCTGGCTCATCCGCACCGAGGCCGCCCTGACGCAGGCGGGATGAGGAGATCCCCTATTCATGGCATCGGTGAGGGAGGGGGGCTTTCTTATCAAAGATGTGACGGAACTTCTCGTCGAATCCCTGTAGGGATGGTTCTTATGGCGTACGACGAGCCCTTTTTACGGAGGAGAGGCTGATGGGCGTCCTGGAGCGTTTTCGGTTGGACGGGAAGATCGCCCTGGTCACCGGGGCGGGGCAGGGTCTCGGACAGGGAATGGCCCTGGCCCTGGCCGAGGCAGGAGCCGATATCGCCATCAACGATATTGTGATGGAGAGGGCCGAGGAGACGGCGGCGATGGTCCGGGAGCGGGGTCGGCGGGCCATGCCTATCAAGGCCGATGTCACCCAGACTCCCGAGGTGGCCGCCATGGTGGAGGCCATCATCGCAGGGTGGGGGAGGATTGATATCCTGGTCAACAACGCCGGAACGGCCGTCGTGAACCATGCCCTCACGATCAGCGAGGAGGAGTGGGATCGGGTTGTGGATCTGGATTTAAAGGGGGTTTTCCTGTGCTGTAAGGCCGTGGCCCCCCACATGATCGCTCAAGGGGGTGGGAAGATCATCAACATTGCCTCACTGGCCGGGGTCATCATCAACCGGGATGCGTACTACGTCCATTATCACGCGGCAAAAGGCGGGGTCATCATGCTGACGAAGGCGTTGGCCGTCGAGTGGGCAGGATACAACATCTACGTCAACGCCATCAGTCCCGGTTTCTTCCGGACACCGTTAACGGCCGCCCGCTGCGACGATCCGGCGATCAGGGCCATCCGGGTGGATCGGGGGGTCATCAAGCGTTACGGCGAGCCCTATAAGGATCTCGGCGGGGCTGTCGTTTTCTTGGCCTCATCGGCTTCGGACTTCGTGACCGGCCATAACCTGGTGGTGGATGGCGGGTACGGCCTGTAGGGATTAGAATGCCTCCGCGTCCAGGGGGCATTGGGGAGGGGGTCATGCGGGAGAAGGGGGGGGACCAGGGTCTTACACCCTGGATTCTCGGCGTGGGTCTGGTGGCGGCCCTGGCTGGTGGACTCTTGGGGCCCGGGGGGGCATCAGGGGTCGAGGCCCCGGTCCAGCCGGCCTACGATGTGGAGGAGCTGATCCGAGAGCTTCAGCGGTTGACCGGTTGGGACTTGACCTCTCTCCCCAGGCCCCGGGTGGAGGTCTTGAACCCCTCCGAGTTCCGCCGCCGGGTCCGAATGCCAGGGGACATGGTCATCTTCGGGTATTATAAGAGAGGGACCCAGGATCAGCCCGATCTCATCCTCCTGAACGAAGAGTGCTCGTCCCGCGCCGGGCTTTTCAAGGTCTCCCCTGAAGTGTTCTGTCGAGGGACCCTCCTTCACGAGTTGGTCCACTGGGTCCAGACCCACCAGACGAATCAACACCCCACAGGCCGAATCGAGCGGGAGCTGGAGGCCCATTATTGGGAGCAGCGCTACCTGGCTAAGATGGCCAGGTCAGGATATCTCAAGCCCCACCCGGAGGATCCCTTAACAGGGCCAGGCCAGCCCCCCTTCGACTTGGAGGAGATGGTTGACCAAAACTGGTTTCTCAACCATCACGGGGAAGGAATCCCTCCTGGCGTCCCCTAGACCTGCGTTGGGGTGGGAGCGGTTAGGGCTTCTCCTTGACCCGGTAAGGGGCCAGGGCCTTATCCATCATACGAATCGCCCGGCTGCACTGGAAGAAGGCCCATGCGGACAAAACACCCACCCCAAGAGCGATCAGACCTACCGGGAAGGTCAGGGGCGTAGGGTGGCGGACGAAGAAGCTGGAAGTCAGGATGGAGATGAGAAGACCCCACCCCCACAGCCTCCTCTGGTACCGGTACTTCTCCCGGAGGTCTACCAGCCGTTCGATCTTCTGCTGGGTTTCCTTATCCTCTGACCGATAGGGTCCCTTCGCCAGATCGCCTCCTTCTGTCTAGGAAGCCAGGGCTTCCTTCCTCCGGTAGTACCTGTTGATCAGAGCCACGATGATCATGGAGAGGATGACCATGAAGAGGAGAAAGCCATACCCCTTCCACCCACCGTTTGCCCCAAAGGTATCCACCCCGTAGTCCCACCAGGCCTTCAGGCCCATGGCCGTCATGGCGATGCCCGAGATGAGATTGAGGGTGAAGAGGACCGGCCCCATCTGGTAGGGCTTGGGGAGGTAGGTCCGGTCCGTCCAGAGCATCGCCAGGGACCAGAGGCCTAACGTGAAGACGCCCCCGATGATCCCCGCCGGGGTCGGGATGTCAATCAGCTTGATGTTTGGGAAAAGCTTGGGGAGCCACATGATGAAGAGCCCCACCACCCCCACGTAGGCCAGAACCCAGGGCCTCACCTTCTCGACAGGGATGTGCCTCAGGCCTTTAAACACCGTCCGCATGCACTCGTAGGCCGTCCTGGTGTAGACCTCGTAGGCCCCATAGACGGTGCCGAAGATGGCCAGGAAGACCCCGGCATCGTAGATGGGGAGGAGCCATTTGTGGATATCGGTCAGGAACCGGGCCTGGTACTCCAGGAGCTTCAACCCGGAGGGGATCAACTGGTCGGTGTGGAGGATCCGGGCCCCGCCGATCATGAAGCCGGCGGCGAAGATGACCACCGAGGCGAAGGAGATGGTGACGTCAATGATCGGGGCCTTCAGCCAGGCCAGACCGGTCTCCACATCCTCCGGCTCCTCGGAGAGGGGGATCCTTTCCCCTTTCCCCGTCAACTCGTAGACCCGCTGCTGCACCTCCTGGAGGTTCGGCAGGCCGAGGACGCCCCAGTCCTTCTCCCGAAGGAGGCCCACATACCCGATGTAGTCGTAGGTCCCGCCGCCGATGGCCCCCACGTAGACAATGGCCTCCACCCAGACCGGCCGCGAGGCCACCTCCGGATACTTCTGGAAGATCCAGGGGGCATAATCGGGGAGGCTCGGGATGAAGCTCCCTTTGAGAACGGCCAGCCAGTCGGGCTGGAAGTAGAAAACGGAAAAGAGGATGCTGATGATCAGCAAGGCAACGATGATCGTCTGGGCCTTCTCCAGGACGTCGTAGCCTCCCATGATGGTCAAAGCGATGGCCAAGGCGATGAAGAAGGTCCCCCAGACCCGATGGTCCCCGAAGCCGAACATCCAGTTCGTGAGGGTTCCCAGGAGGGAGGGGAGGAAGGAAAGCCAGAAGGGGAAGCAGGCGATGCTCAGGGCCCCAATCAGGAAGGGGAACCACCCTTTCGGGCCGGGGAAGTGGGCCCACCGATCCATGGGGTGCTCCCCGGTCAAGGTGATATACCTCATGGCCGTATAGGTCGCGATCCCCTTCATGATGGTACCCAGGGTGAACGCCCACAGGATGGCGTAGCCGAAGATGGCCCCTCCCCGGGAGGCGAAGAAGGTCTCGCCGGACCCGATGGTCAGTGAGGCCATGATGGCCCCGGGACCGAAGAACTTCAGCATGTCTATCATCTTCCTGGATCTGATGGCATCAGTGAGCGCCGGAAATTTGATCTTTTGCTGGGCCATCTCCCATTCCCTCCCTTTGGTCAAACGAACCCTCCCGTTCCCCCACGCCTTGGAAAGCCCCCTCTGGATACCTCCCTTCCCCGAATCGGTTCTCGGCAGCCGCGAAAGAAGCCTTTTCTATCCCGAAAAAGCTTGAGGCCCTCATGAATGTCCTTCTTCAAGAGGGCCTCTCGAACGGGTTCGGATCTTGGCGAAACCCCTTAAACCTCCTACCGACTCCCTCCGTTCCACCGGCCAATCCTTCTCAACGCCTCGCGGTCCAAGGGGGCTTTCAGCCGTGGTTTATCCTAGCCTGGCTTTCTCTTCCAGGTCAAGGGTTTTCTCGGGTGGACCGGAGGTCCTAAAAAGGGGACAAAGAGAGTCAGGAATCATCAAAGGGGGTCGGGAGGTGGAAAATAGCCGGCGTTCCGCAGCTCCTTGACCACTTCCTGGGTCAATCGCCTGATCAGGGAGGGGTCGAAGAGGTCCATGTGGCCCGTCTCGTACCAGATCAGCTTCTTTGGCTCCTTCGCCCGTTGGAAGAGGGCCTCGGTTGAGGCGGCAGGGAAGAACTCATCCTGGCGGCTGTTGATCATCAGGAGGAACCTGGGGGAGATCCATTCCACAAAACGGAGGGGTTCGAAATCGTCGAAGAAGGCTTTGACAAGGGGAGGGATGACGAAGGAAGGAAGCCACCAGGGCTCCCCACGGAGGTTTCGCTGGATGAGGAGGGGAAGATCCCCCCCGCCGTAGATCAGGACCACCACCCTCGCCCGCTGGTCCAGGCCCCCGAGGATCGTCGTAAAGATGCTGCCGAAGCTGACCCCGATGAGGATGATCTTGTCCCGATCCACCTGGGGTTGCTCCCAGAAATAGTCGAGGGCGAGGGAACCGGCTTCCACCGTGGCGAGGCCCATGCGCCGGAGGGAAGGGACCGCTCTAAAGAGGTTGAAACCTTTAAACTCTGAGGGCCCTTCATAGGGATAATCCATGCTGAGGAGAATGACATCGTCCCGTTCATCCAGAAAGTCCAGGGCCTGGCGCCCCGTCTCAAACCCGGCCAGGACCAGGACGGCCGGGATCGGCTTTGACACCCCCCGAGGCACCCTCAGGTAATACTCAAACCTCCATCCCTGGCCGGTGTGGATCCGTAAGGCGTATCGTTTCGAGAGGGAGGTTTCGCCGAGGAGGATCCGCTGGGTGTGAGCGATTGGTGGTTTTTGTCCCAGGGAGACCCGCAGGGCTTCGGGAGAGGTCGTTTGACACCCGGTTGCGAGGAGGAGGGCAAGGGCTGCCACCAGCCATCGGTTCCGGTCCATGGGCCTTCACGCTCACTTCGCCTTCTTCCGCGGCCGTTGACCTTCGGCCTCGAGCTCGGTCAAGACCTCATGAGCGGCCCGGAGGGCCGCCCAGCCGGCGGGGAAGCCGGCATACACGCAGAGGTGGAGCAGGACCTCTTTGATCTCTTCCGGGGTCGCCCCGTTCCCCAGGGCCCCCCGGGTATGGAGACGGACCTGGTCGAGCCTCCCTAAAGCGGTGACCGCCGCCAACGTGCACAGGCTCCGGGTTTTCAAATCGAGGGTCGGACGGCTCCAAACCTCGGCGGACACAAACTCGAGGATGAAGCGGGCCAGATCGGGATGGAGTTCCTCCCACCCCTTCTCCAGCTCAGCCGCCACCTTTGGACCCCAGATCCGTTTTACCAGGGCCCGTCCGGCTTCCCGTTTGTCCTTGGGCATGGACCTTGTCCTCCTTCTCCACGGCTGAGGGCTGACTGCTGAACGTTCCTGGTGCTAATAGGCAAAGGGCCACAGTTCGAAGAACCGCTTGATCTTTCGACAGAGGGCCTCTAGACCTCCGGGTTCCAGGATCAGGAACAGGATGATCAGGACCCCGAAGAGGATCTCCTTCATGGGGGTGGCCCAGGCGGCGAACCAAGGGAGGTAGGTGGTAACCTGGGGGGTGGAGATCCGGAGCAGTTGGCTCGTCCCCACCAAGAAGGCCGTTCCCAGGAGCGGCCCCCATGTCGTCCCTAACCCCCCGACCACCACCATGGCTAAAAAATCAATGGATTGGGTCAAGGTGAAATGTTCCGGGGTGATGATCCCCACATAGTGGGCCCACAGGCTCCCGGCCACCCCCGCGTAGAAGGCCGAGAGGGCGAAGGCCGCGGTCTTGTACCTCAGGAGGTTGACCCCCAGCACGGGGGCGGCATAGTCCTTATCCCGGATGGCCATGAAGGCCAGCCCCACATGGGTCCTGGCCAGGTTGGCAGCGAAGAGGGCGCCGGCGATGAGCACCACCAGGGTGAGAGCGTAGGTTTTGGTCTCGGAGTTGAACACGAAAGGACCGATCCTGATAGGGTCAACGATGACCCCCCCGGTCCCCCCGACGATATGGATGATGGCGTACTCGGTTACCAGTTGGAACGCCAAGGTGGCCATCGCAAGGTAGAGGCCCTTTAAGCGGAGGGAGGGGAGGCCAACGACCAGGCCGACGAGGGCCGCGGTGATCCCTGCAAGGAAGGTCGGCAGGGGAAAGGGCAGGTGCTCGATGAAGGTCGCCGAGAGGTAGGCCCCGATGGCCATGAAGGCGGCAGTCCCCAGGGAGATCTGACCGGCATACCCGGTCAGGATGTTTAGGCCGATCGCGGCCAACGCAAAGATCCCGATGTTGTTCAAAAGGAAGAGGTAACGGCCGAGGTAGAGCGGGGCAGAGGCCGAGGCCAGGAGGATGGCTGCTAAGCCAAGGCCCCTCCACCGGGTCTGGATCAGGGCCATCTCCGCTTGGTACGTCTGCTTGAACTCTCCCGAAGGGCGCCACATGATCTATCGTTCAATTCGACGGATGGCCGATCCCTCCTTTAGAGGCGTTCAACCTGTTCCGTGCCGAAGAGCCCATAGGGCTTGATAAGCAGGACGAGGAGGATCAGCACGAAGGCGACGATGTCTTTAAACCCGTACAGGAGGTGGGCATCCACCCATCCACCGATGACATTCTCGATGAGGCCCAGGAGAAAGCCCCCAAGGATCGCTCCAGGGATGCTGTCCAGTCCCCCCAGGAGGATGGCCGCGACCACCTTCAGGCCACTTCCTGCCAGGGCGATGTTCACGCCAAGCCAGTTGCCCAGGACGATCCCTCCAACGGCCCCCACGATGGACGCGAGGGCCCACGAGTACGCAAAGATTCTCCTTAGGCTCACCCCCAGGGTGGAGGCCGAAAGCTGATCGTTGGCAACGGCCCGCATGGCAATCCCGATCCGGGTAAAGTGGAAGAAAGCCAGGAGAAGGGAGAGGAGGACAAGGGCCGTCAGGAGGGCCCAGAGACCGACCAGGGGGATCATGACGCCGGCCACGGTTACGGTTCCCGTTGGAAGGTAGGGAGGGAAGGTCTTTGTGTCAACACCCCAGAGGCCGATCAGAACCCCCCTGATGATGTAGCCCAAGGCCAAGGTGACGATCACAACAGACAGGAGGGGCTGGCCGAAGAGGGGACGCATGAAGAGGCGTTCGATGATAAAGCCAAGGAGCCCCGCGATCAGGATCGTCGCCAGGATGGCCAAGGGAAAGGGGAGGTAGTGGACCAGGGCAATGGCAAGATACCCCCCGAAGAGAACCAGCTCGGGATGGGCAAAGTTAAAGATCTTGGTCGCCTTGTAGATGATGACGAAACCCAGGGCGATGACGGCATAGATGCTCCCGATGGCAAGGCCAGTGGTGACGAGTTGGAGCCAGTATTCCACCTCACTCCTCGGGGATCGTCCTGATGGACAAAGGGGTCTTAATGGTTGCGAGGGATCCATCCTCGTAGCGGACGTCAATGGAAACGGTGAACTGGTCCAGGTCCGTATAGAGGGCCTCGACCAGATCCGCGTACTTCTCCAGGAGGAAACGCCTCCTGAGCTTTCTCGTCCGGGTCAGCTCGTCATCGTCGGGGTGGAACTCCTTGTAGAAGGAGACGAACCGTTTGATCCGCCACTCCTTCTTCATTCGTCTGTTCGCCTCCCGGATCACCTGACCAAGGAGGTCCACGACCTGGGGCTTCTGGGAGAGGTCCATGTAGCTTGTATAGGCGATCCCCTGGTCCTCGGCCCATCGCCCGACGGTCCGCATATCAATGTTCAGGATCGCTGCAAGATAAGGCCGATCCGGTCCAACCACCCAGGCCTCCAGGACCCAGGGGGTGAACTTCAGCATGTTCTCCACCACCTGGGGGGCCACGATGGTCCCATCCTTCAGGGTGATCACATCCCCCATCCGGTCGAAGCAGATGATATGGCCATCGTCATCAATGGCCCCGTAGTCCCCGGAGTAGAGCCAGCCATCCCGGAGGGCCTTGGCCGTCGCCTCGGGGTTCTTGTAGTAACCCTGGAGGACGCTGGCACTTCGGGTGAGGAGCTCACCGTCGTCCATGACCCGGATCTCGGTGTCCAGGATCGGCCGCCCCATGGTCCAGAACTTGACCTCCCCAGGGGGGTGAACGGTTGAGATGCCGCAGACCTCCGTCTGGCCATAGATCTGCTTCAGGTTGAGCCCGAGGGCCCGAAAGAACCGAAAGTAGTCGGCCCCCAACGCCGCCCCCCCGCTCCAGGCTACCCTTATCCTCTTCAACCCCACCTTGTCGAGGATCGGACGGTAGACAAGCCAGGAGCAGAGGGTCCTTCGGAGAAACCTGATCGGGAAGGGGACCCGCTTTCCTGCCGCCTCCAGCTCCACCGCTCGCTCCCCCACCTTCAAGGACCACTCGTACACCAGCCGCCGAAGCCTCCCGGCATCGAGGATCCGGAAGGTGATGCCAGCGTGGAGACCCTCGTAGAACTTGGGGGAGGAGAAGGTGAAGTGGGGACCGATCTCCCGGAAGTCCCGCTGGGCCGTCTCGGGCTCCTCAGGGAAGTTGACGGTGAAGCCGACGAGGAGATGAAGCGTCAAGGAGATCATCTGCTCCCCGATCCAGGCGAAGGGGAGATAGGAGACGAACTCATCGGTTGGATGGACCGGGTCAATGGCCAAAAGGTTCAACCCCTGGCTGATCAGGTTCCTGTGGGTCAGGAGGGCCATCTTCGGGAGGGCTGTCGTCCCAGAGGTTAGGCAGAGAATGGCGACATCGTCTCCCTTCCCCCTCTCGATCATTCCCTCGAAGACCCCTTCTTCCCTCCGGCTTTGCTCCCCCCCAAGCCGTTCGACCTCCTCAAAGGTGATCAACCAAGGATCAGGGAAGTACCGCCACATCCCCTTGGGATCGTCCACAACAACCCGCTCCACCTTCGGGAGCCCCTCTCGGATCCTCAGGATCTTATCCGTCTGTTCCTGGTCTTCACACAGGATGAATTTGGCGTCGGACCAATCGAGGAGGGCCTGGATCTGCTCAGGAAGGCTATCCTGGTAGAGGCCCAGGGAAGCGCCCCCTATCGCCTGGGCGGCGAGGGAGGCGATGAACAGCTCCGGCCGGTTGTCGCCGATGATGGCGAGCTTATCCCCTGGCTGGAATCCAAGGGTGACCAGGCCAAGGGCAAAGGTCTTTACACGCTCGTAAAGTTCCCCCCAGGTCAAGGGGCGCCAGATCCCCAGGGTCTTCTCCCGGTATGCCACCCGCTTTGGGTGCTCCACCGCCCGTTTCCTGAGCAGCTTCGGGAAGGTGTCCAGAGCAGCGAAGGCTGAACGATCCATGGTCTTCATCCATCCCCCAGGTAGGCCTGGACCACCATGGGATCTCCCCGGATCTCTTTCGGAACCCCCAAGGCGATCACCCGACCATAGTCCATGACCAGGACCCGATCGGCCAGGTCCATGACAACCCCCATATCGTGCTCGATCAGGATAATTGGGATCTTCCTGACCTCCTTCAGCTCGAGGATGTACCGGGCCATGTCCAGCTTCTCATCAACGGTCAAGCCGGCCATGATCTCGTCAAGGAGGAGGAGCTTCGGCTCGAGGGCAAGAGCCCTTCCCAGCTCCACTTTTTTCTGAATCCCGTAGGAGAGCTCCCGGACGATCCGGTACCGGTACTCCTCCAGGTCGAGAAAATCCAGGATCTCCTCGGCCTTGATCCGGTGGACGATCTCCTCTCGCTGCTTCGGTCCCCAGTAGATCCCGGCGGCGATGATCCCCCGCCGCATCTTCGGGATCCTCCCGGCCAGGATGTTGGCCACCACCGTCCCGCTCCGGTACAGCTCGACATTCTGAAAGGTCCTGGCCACCCCAAGGGCAGCCCGCTTCTGCGGAGGGAGGGTCGTGATCTCTCTCCCGTTGAGGAAGATCCTCCCCCTCTCCGGCCGGTAGAAGCCGCTAATGCAGTTTAGGACCGACGTCTTCCCCGCCCCATTCGGTCCGATAATGGCGAAGATCTCCCCCTGTTGGACCCCGAAGCCGACCCCGTCAATGGCCTTGACCCCTTTGAAGCTGAGATGGAGATCCTCGACTCTTAGCTTCTCCATCGGGATTGCCCTTTATTGTCGCCAGAGGAGAGGAAAGGTCAAGGGGAGCCTTCCATTCTACTCCCGCGGCGGATCCTGGTCAGCCTGGTCGGGGTTTTTCAAAGGTGTGATCGCCGACCCCCAGCTGATTTCCCACGCCTTCGCGGAGCGGAGGAAGACATAGTAACTGTAAAGAATAGCGAGGAGGAGACCGTGTCTTCCATCCAGGAAACCCCGGTGGAGGAAGTACATCGAGCAAAACCGACCGAGTGGGCGGAGGAGGAGATCTGCTACCGAGATCCGCTTACCCCGGCGAATGAGATCCTGGGCGGCCAGGCTGGAATAGAGGTTAGACCGTTGGACGAAGTCCCCAATGCCGTGGTAGCTGAAATGGAGGAGGGGGGCCTTGAGGTAGCCGAGCCGCCCCTTGACCTCCACCGCCTCATGGACGCTTTTGGCCTGAAAGGCCCCACGGCCCCGTCGGAAGAGGCGGAGCTGGTAGTCGGGGAACCAGGTACCGTGGCGGATCCACCGGCCTAAGAAAAAGCCCCTGCGGGGGATGTAGTATCCGTCCAGAGGACCGTCGGCCTCGAGAACAGCCTGGATCTCCTCGCGAAGCTCCGGGCTCACCCACTCATCGGCGTCTAGAGCAAGGATCCAGGGTTGGGTGGCCTGGGCGATGGCGAAGTTCTTCTGGGCTGAAAAACCAGGCCAGGGCCTGACAAAGACCTTTGGCGTGAACGCCCGGACGATCTCGACCGTTCGGTCAGTCGACTCCGCATCCACCACCACGATCTCCTGGGCCCAGCTCACACTCTCCAGACACCTGCGGATCCGCCCCTCCTCGTTTTTCGTGATGATCGTCACCGAAAGCCCCTGAGCCATGATTCCCCTTCCTCAAGAAGAACGGAATCCCCTACGACAGCCACTCGACGACAGCCTGGAAAACCACCTCCACCGGGATGTCCTCCATCCGCCGCGTCGGGCTCTGGATGACCCGGATCCTCGGTCCATAGGGGCCGTTCTGCTCAGGCCGGGTAGGCCCGTAGAGACCGATGGTAGGTACCCCTAAGGCCGCGGCCAGGTGGAGGGGGCCCGTATCGTTCCCAACGGCTAAGTGGGCCCGCCGGAGGAACGCCAAGACCTCAGGGATGGAGGTGGAAGGGGCCAGGATGGGATGACCATCAAGGCCTTGGGCTATAGCCTGGAGCAACCCCTCCTCCCCAGGGCCGGCAAGGAGGAGGACCCCAACCCCGGCCTCGTCCATCAGGCGCTCGGCCAAAAGGCGAAAGGAGGCCAGCGGCCACTTCTTGGCAGGCCGCCTCGTGGCCGGGATGAGGACCACCAGGCGATCCTGCCCGGTCACCCCATGCTGTTGAAGCAGGGCTGCGGCCTTCTCCTCGGCGGATGGGACAAAGGGGAGGGGGAAGGCGATCTCCCGGGGTTGGATCCCAAGCGGCTGGAGGAGGCTCAATTGCTTCTCCACCAGGTGGAGGGCCGAGGCCGGTGGAGTCACCCGATGGGTGGTGAAGAGGGAGGAAAGCGGCTCCCTGGCGTGGCGCCATCCAAAGCCGATCCGGACGGGAGCCCGGGTCAGGATGGTGAAGATCGCGCTCTTGAGAAGTCCCTGCGGATCGATGGCCACATCGAGCTGAAGCGACTTAAGTCTTTGCCCCAGCAGTTTAACCTCGCGAGCGACCTTCATGGCGCCGATGGGGGTCTTCAGCTCCCGCCGCCAGCGGCGGGTCGGACCCACCACCACCTCATCCACAACCGGATTGTGAAGGAGAAGCGTCTTCTCCCGCTCCTCGACGATCCACACGATGTGCGAAGTCGGGCTGTGGCAACGAAGGGCGTGGGCGAGGGGAAGGGTGTAGACGAGATCCCCTAACGAGGTGAGCCGGATGATGGCGATCCGCATCCTAATAGCCGCCCAGCCAAGGGAAAGGGAGCAACCTTTTGAGCCGCGCCGACCACCTGTGGCGGGCCAGTTCACGATCCACCACCCTTCGATCGGTCACCCAGTTCAGCTGAATCACCCGCCGTTCCCCCTCAAAGGGCCTATGCCCGTGCCATGACCGGTCAGAGACCCGGAACGCCAGGAACGTTCCCCATTCTGGCGGGACCTCCACCACCACATCCTCCAGGTTTTGACTGCGGAGCAGCCGCAGGCGTCCCCCCTCGTGCCCCCACCGATCATTCAGGTATATTAACACCGTGACTATCTTCCATGTCGCGTCGGTATGGACCCGGCCATCCTCCCTTCGGCAGCGACCCCGGATCGTGATCAGGGTGGGACGTTGGGAGAGATCAATCCCAAATTTCTCCGACACCGCCACCTGTAGCTCGGGTCCCCGGAGTTCTTCCAGCAGAGAGGCAAAGGCCGGTCCATACTCGAGTTCGCTGACCGGGAAACTCCCGGGGCGAGAAATCCGCGGAAAATCAAACTCCAGCGATGCCTTGGCTTCCCGCTTGAGAATATCTGGGACCATCAGGAATTCGAAGGGGTCGCGAATCAGGGCTGTCTTTTTCAACGCGTCCAAATTTAGACAGCCCCCTGATCCCCTCCACGAGAAGCCATCATCCAGTCGGTTGCCCATGTTTAGAAGCGGGGTTGTGGCGAATCCACCTGCTTCCTGCGTCAACCTTATTTACCACTCGAGGGAGGCCCCTGTCAACGAAAAGGAGAGTTCTTCCTGGGAAAAGCCTTGACACCCATCGGTTAGGAGAGATACAGTGATGGGTCAAAGGGGACAGATTACGGGCATCCCGGTAGAACAGCATCAGGTTTCCTATGGCCGAGTTTTAACGCTCGACCTCTGGAGGGGGAGATGCTGAAGGATCGGCCCCGGCGAACGACAGGGTATTTTGATACCCTGGAGGTGATGCCGGTGGATGAACGCGAGGCTTATGAACGGGCCCAGCTCCAGGCTGTTGCCCAATACGCCTATGCTCACTCGAAAGGGACGAGAAGGCGTTTCCAGCAGGCCGGAATTGGGCCTCCTGACCTCCAAAGGCCCGAGGATCTCCGAAGGCTTCCCGTGCTCAAGAAATCGGAACTGGTTGATCTCCAGAAGCAGGCCCGCCCTTTTGGGGATCTCCTGGGCGTCTCTCTGAGCGAGGTCCGAAGGATCTATATTTCCCCTGGGCCTATTTACGACCCTGAGGGAAGAGAACCGGGCTACTTCGGGATGGGGAGGGCCCTGTACGCGGCAGGGTTTCGAGAAGGGGACGTGGTCCAGAACTGCTTCGCCTACCACTTTACCCCCGGCGGGATGATGATGGATAACGGGCTTTCTTCCATCGGGTGCATTGTCGTTCCTGCCGGAACGGGGAACAGCGAACTTCAGGCCCGGGTCATGCGGGATCTCCCCGTGGTGGGGTATGTGGGCACCCCCAGCTTTCTGATGGTGATTGCCGAGAAGGCTGAAGAGTTGGGCTTCGATCTAAAGAAGGATCTATCCCTCGAAATTGCCTTTGTTAGCGGTGAGATGCTTCAAGAATCTTTAAGGAATACTTTAGAAGAGAAGCTCGGGATCCTGGTCCGGCAGGGCTACGGAACTGCCGATGTTGGGGCTATTGCCTATGAGTGTTCATACGCCTCCGGGATGCACATCTCCCCCGAGGTCCTGGTCGAGATCCTCGACCCCGAAACAGGAGAACCCAAAGGACCTGGAGAGCCGGGGGAAGTGGTTGTCACCACGTTTAACAAGGTCTATCCCCTCATCCGGTTCGGCACCGGGGACCTGGCGGCCTTTGGGGAGGAGCCTTGCCCATGCGGGCGCACCTCGAAGAGACTTTTGAAGATCCTCGGCCGGACAGGCGAAGCGACGAAGGTCAGGGGGATGTTTGTCCATCCCCGGCAGGTGGAGGAGATCATGGACCGCTTCCCCGTCATCACCCGATGGGAGGTGGTTGTTGATCGGAGGGGCTATCAGGATGAGATGACCTTCAGGATCGCCCTGAAGGAAGGCATCAACCAGCCACCCCCCTTGGCTGAGCTTCAGAAGACAATCCGGGACCTTTTGAAGCTTCGGGCTGAGATCGAGGTGGTTCCCACCGGCACCCTGCCGGAGGCTAAAGGGAGGATCGTGGATCGGAGGAAGTGGGATTGATGGCGGGGAGAAGGGATGGTCATTGATTTCCATATTCATCTCACCAGCCGGGGAGGGGAGTATCCGTGGGTCCGACACCTGTTCTCCCGGTTCCGGGAGACCTCCGGCCTCGACCGGGTCTTGGGTCCTGATGGCCTCGTCAGGCCGGAGCTCCTGGAGAGGCTGCTGGAGGAGGCAGGGGTGGACTACGGCGTCATCTTGGCCGAATACTCGCCCCTTTGCGTCGGGACCGTGACCAACGAAGACGTTGCCGAATTTTGCGCCAGGACTCGAAGGTTCATCCCCTTCTGCAACATCAACCCTCACCTGGTCACCGATCCTGCCAGGGAGCTGACCCGGTGTGTTCTGGAGCTTGGCTGCCAGGGGTTGAAGCTCCATCCCCCCCACCAGCACTTCTACGCCAACGACCGCCGGCTTTACCGCCTCTACGCTAAAGCGGAAGAGTTCCAGATCCCCGTCCTGATCCATACCGGCTCCTCGGTCTTCAAAGGCTCCAGGGTGAAGTACGCCGATCCCCTCTTTGTGGACGACGTGGCCGTGGACTTTCCGGACCTTCCCCTCATCCTGGCCCACGGGGGTCGGGGCTTCTGGTATGAGCAGGCCTTTTTCCTCGCCCAGATGCATGAGAACGTTTACCTGGAGATCTCGGGACTCCCGCCCAGGAACCTCCTTCGGTACTTCCCACGGCTGGAGCGGATCGCCCACAAGGTGATCTTCGGGAGCGACTGGCCCGGGGCTCCAGGGATTGGTGTGAACCTCAACGAGCTTCGGGCGCTTCCCCTCCGCGAGGAGACCAAGGCCGCCATCCTGGGGGAAAACGCCCGAAGACTCCTCTCGAAAGCTATTGGGCAGATGGAGGGAGCAGGGTAGAAGGCTGGAAGTTCAGCCCCAGACACCGGCCGGGACGTGTCCCGGACGAAGAGGAGGGAGGCGATGACCCAGAAGACCTATCCTGTGCCGGATCCCTATCCGCTGACGCTGGCCGGGCTCCTTGCCGCCATAGGGCCCCAGGCCATCAATTTTGGGATTTCTATCGGTGGGGGGGAGGCCTACCTGCTGCCCAACGTTTCCGCCCGCGGGACGCTTCACATGCACTGGCTCATGCTCGTGTCGGTGGTCGTCGAAACGGCCCTGGTGTACGAGTGTATCAAGTACAGCATCTGCACCGGCCGATCCTTCTTTGCGGCCACCAACGACCTGAAGCCCCACGGCTTCTGGCCCTGGTTCTGGACCGTCGTCACGCTCCTGACCTGGGCCTGGCCGGCCTGGATGGGGGGAGCCGTCATTGCGGCTTACCGTTTCACCGGCATCGGCAACCCACCGATCCTGGGCCTCCCGCCCCATTACCTCTGGGCGGCCGTCGCCCTCGCGCTGGTCCTGATCGTCTTCTACTTCTCGGACAAGACGTATGGGTTCCTGGAGAAGTTCTTTACCGTCATCATGATCGCGAACATCCTGCTGGTGCTGGCGATCACGCTCATCGCGGCGAAGCCGGAGCATTACCTGCAGGTGCTGCTCGGCTACTTGGGGATCACCTTCCTGCGGGAGGGGTACCCAAAGACCCTGCCGTTCACGGACGCCCTGGCCCTTTATAACCAACCCGGCGGGAGCCTCATGTGGGTGAGTTTCTGGGTCATCGGGGCCGGGTTCGGGATGGGGAGGTACGCCGGACAGGTGACCGGGGTCCTCCGGCCACCCGAGGAGATCACGGCCCAGGAGCTCCCCTGGGATACGAACGACCCTGGGGAGCGCCGCAAGATGAAGCAGTGGGTGAAGGTCGGAGGCTACAGCCTCATCCTGTGGTGGGCGATTATCGGCGGCGTTTTCATGACCTATCTGTACTCGGTGGCAGGGCTCGCCTACCTGCACCAGCAGTACCTCCAAACAGGCAAGGTCCCAACCGGTGTAGAGGTCCCTATCCAGATGGCCACCATCGCCCAGGGCGTGTTGGGTCCGATGGCCGGCTGGCTGATGCTCCTCTTCATCATGGTAACCCTTTACGATGCCCAGTTTCCCTTCTACGACACGTTCATTGGCCGGACCACATGCGACGCCATCGCCGTCACAGGCAAGAGGAAGCGGCCGTACCGTTTCTACTACTTCGTGGTGGTGACGGTAACGGTGATCGCCGGGTTCTATCTGATTACGGTGGCGCAGCCTTTCATCCTCTGGCTGGGGGTTGCCATCTCCGCCATCGTGTACCGCTCCATCGGTTCGCTGCAGATCCTCCTCCTGAACAACCGGCGGCTGCCGGAGGGGTTCAAGGTCAGCAAGCTGAACACCGCCTTACTCTGGTTTAGCTTTCTCAGCGGCATCATGGCCGTCGCCCTCTGGTTCATGTTCGTCTTCCCCGGGGAGGCCTGCAAGCGGGCGGGCTGGTTCTGCCCCTAGAGGGTGTTCAGTTTCTTGACCTTTCCCTTGTTTTTTTGAGGGGGAGGGGGCTACAATACAGAAAACCTTCCAGGAGGAACGCACCATGGGGGAGAAGATCATGTCCCTCCAGGAGGCCGCCGCCCTGGTCCAGGATGGGAGCCTTGTTGCGCTGGGCGGGACCCTAATGCACCGATCCCCTCTGGCCTTTGCCAGGGAGCTGGCCCGCCAGGGGAAACGAGACCTACAGCTTGTCAAGGCGGGAGGGGCTTACGATATCGACCTCCTCTGTGCCGCCGGGTGCGTCTCGGCCATCCATGCAGGGTTTGTTGGTTTCGAGGCCGAGTTTGGCTTCGCCCCCAACTACCGGCGGATGGTGGAGGAGGGAAGGGTCAGGGCCTGTGAGAACGCCTGCTACACGGTCATGGCGGGCCTCCGGGCCGCCGCGTACGGTATCCCGTTTCAGCCCATCGCCGGGATGTTCGGGAGCGACCTCCTGGAGGCCCGGGGCTTTAAGACGGTGAAGGACCCGTACACCGGTGAGGAGGTGGTGGTCATCCCGAAGCTCAAGCCAGACTGGGCCATCCTCCATGTCCAGGAGGCCGATGCGTCGGGGAATGCCAGGATCTTTGGGACCCCCTTCGAGGATGTCCTCATGAGTCGGGCGGCCAAGGGGGTGATCCTGACGGCCGAGCGGATCGTTGAAAAGGCCTCGTTCCAGGCCCAGCCGGAGCTGACCGCGATCCCCGATTTTCTGGTGGTGGCCGTTGTGGAGGTGAAGGGTGGGGCCTGGCCTGGGAGCTGCTACCCTTACTACGGGATTGACCCCCAGGCTGTTCGTGAATACCTTGAGGCGTCGTCGGATCCTGGCAAGCTCCGGGAATACCTCTTGAAGGTGGACCCTTAACAAACCCTCTGCGGTAGGAGGGGGAATGGACCTTCAGATCCAGGCAGACCAGATGGCCGTTTCGATGGCTAGGCTCTTGAGGGATGGGGAGCGGGTCTTCCATGGGGTTGCCTCCCCTCTCCCGATGGTGGCAATCCTCCTGGCCAGGAAGCTCCACGCCCCGAACCTGGTCTATCTGAATATCGCGGGGGGCGTGAACCCTTCACCTGAAAAGGTTCCCTCCTCAACCCTGGATCCCGTGCTGGCTCGGGGAAGCCCTGCTATCTTCTCCCTGATCGAGATCTTTGACCTTTCGGCCCGGGGGGAGCTGGACACCGTGTTCCTGGGGGGGGTGCAGATTGATCGTTATGGCCGGATCAACCTGAGCGCCATCGGGGAGGATTACTGGAGGCCGAAGGTCCGGCTGCCCGGGGGAGCGGGTTCCGCAGCCCTAATGCCGACGGCGAAACGAACGATTCTCTGGCGGACGAAGCACACCCCCAGAACGTTTGTCGAAAAGCTGGACTTCGTCACGGCGGCCGGCCGGGTGGATCGGATCGTGACCCCCCTCTGTGTCTTTGTCCTCCGGGAGGGTGAACTCCATGTCGAGAGCATCCACCCTTATGTTAAGCCTAAGGAGGTGGTCGAGAACACCGGTTTCCCTGTCCGGGTGGATGCCAGCACACCCATCACCCCTCCCCCCACCGATGAAGAGCTGAAGGCCCTTTCCGCCCTCGATCCCGATAACATCAGGCTCCTTGAGTTTAAGCCGTAGAGGGTCCTGGAGCCTCTCCACCACCCGAGACCTGTTCGTGGCCCTTCTCCTTTTCCCACATCGGGAAAAGATCCATATATTTTTGGGGGAAACTGGCCTGGTAATCGAGGAAGGAGGTGATGGGGTAGCGGAGGCCTCCTTGATGGGTTCCCCGGAGGCCCTCTAGGAGTTCTTCCAGCAGGGGGGCTGGGAACGAGAAGGCCATCTCGTGGTCCTGGGTCTGGGCGAAGATCCGATCACCGGTGCAGGGGAGCACGACATTGTAGTCCTGGGTCTTCTGGGGGGTGACGATGATATCGGAGCAATCCACCCGGCCGCTGAAGCCCGAGGTGATCTTCCCGCCTCGTTTCCAAAGGGCCCCCTGGACGAGCCGCATGATCTGGGCCGGGTTGCCGTAGAGACAGATCACATCGGGCTGGAACTCACAACGGTGGAGGGGGGCCATGAGGATCGTGTGGTACCTCCCCGGTTCAAAACGATCGGTCACCGCCTCGGTCCTGGCCCCGGCCTCTTTCGTCTCCGTGTACATCCCCTCACAGAGGTTTCCCTGAAGGTAGTAGGGGAGAGGCTCGTCAAAACCGAGGACCGTGATGCCGATGGTGCACTGCATGTCCTCCTTCGAGAGGGCCAGGACCCAGCCGTAGCGGCGGACTAGGTTGTAGGCCTGGCAGGTGGAGAAACGCTTCCCAAAGTCCTTCAAGGGACGTTTGACCTTTTCCGGGAGGGGTTCCCCTCCCTTCACCATCTTGATGGCGATGGGGAAGCAATAAGGTTTGATGTATTCGACAAGCTCGTCGTAGGCCTTCTTCAAGTCATCCATGGTTCGCCCTTTCCCCATCCAGGAGATGCCAACGCTACACCCGTTCGATGACCATGGCGATCCCCTGGCCCCCTCCGATACAAAGCGAGGCGAGGCCAAAGCGGCCCTCCCGGTCCATCAAGGCGTACAGGAGGGTGGTGAGGATCCTTGCCCCGCTTGCCCCGACGGGATGCCCCAGGGCAATGGCCCCTCCACGGATGTTCAGCTTCTCAGGGTCCACCGGAAGCTCCTTTAAGACCCCGAGGACCTGAGCGGCGAAGGCCTCATTGATCTCGATGAGGTCGAGATCTTCAAGGGTGAGGTTGGCTTTCCTCAAGGCCTTCTGGGATGCAGGAACGGGGCCCATCCCCATGACCGAAGGATCCACGCCTGCTGAGGCCCACGAGCGGATGATGGCCAAGGGCCTGAGGTTCAGCTCCCGGGCCTTCCTGGCAGAGGTGATCACCACCGCCGCGGCCCCATCGTTGATCCCGGAGGCGTTTCCCGGGGTGACGGTGCCATCGGGCAGGAAGGCCGGCTTGAGGGTCTGGAGTTTATCCAGGTTTGTATCGGGCCTCGGGTGCTCGTCCCTCCTGAAGAGGATCGGCTCACCCTTCGGTTGGGGGACGGGGACAGGAACGATTTCCGCCTTGAACAGCCCTCCCTCGATGGCTGCCCTTGCCCTCTCCTGGCTCCTTAAGGCAAAGGCGTCCTGCTCCTCCCGACTGATCCCGTACTTCCTGGCGATATTCTCGGCTGTCACCCCCATGTGGACGAAGGTCGTGGGGCACAAAAGGCCATCCACCAGGAGGGCATCCTCAACCTCACCGTGCCCGAGACGATGACCCCAGCGGGCCTTGCGGAGAAGATACGGAGCCTGACTCATGCTCTCCATCCCCCCCGCGACGACGATCTCCGCGTCACCGACCATGATGGCTTGGGCGGCCAGGGCAACCGCTTTCAGGCTGGAACCACAGGCCTTGTTGATGGTATAGGCCGGGACCTCGATCGGAAGGCCAGCCTTGAGGAGGACGATCCGGGCCGGGTTCAGACCGAGGCCTGCCTGGAGGATGTTCCCCAGGATCACCTCGTCCACCTGTCCCGGTGCCAACCCGGCCCTCTTCAAAGCCTCCTGAACCACCAGGGCCCCAAGGTCGGTGGCCGGGATGTCTCGAAGGGTCCCGCCGAAGGTCCCGATAGGGGTCCGGACAGCACTGACGATCAGGGCCTCCTCCATATCCTCTCCTCCTTAGAACAGGGCCCAGCCGGTCTCGAATCTCGGGGCCCCAGGGGTTTGAGTTTCACGGATCTCAGGCCGTTGCAGCGGAGATTTCTGGTCAAGCCCGGGAGGTCTCTACCGGTGGTATATTGACTGAAGGCTTCGGAGAAGTCAACGGGGAAAGAAGCCAGTTGTCACCGGACCTGATCAATGGGCAAAAAAAGGGAGGGCAGCAAAAGCCACCCTCCCTTTAGGGAATCCCTCCCTTCCCTACATGCGGCAGCCTGCGTCGAAGTTAGGCGGGAGGACGAGGACCGTGACCTCGTCCTTGCTGGGATCTTCACTTCGAGCGTAGAGCTCTGGAACCACCACGAGGTGGCTCCCATCGGCCAACTGCCGGACCGCGATATCGGCCGGGCCCGTCAAATCCGCCGATGAACCACTGGGCTGGATCTCCAAGGTCGTGGCCGGCTTGCCGGGGCAGTTCACGTAGATGCGGTGGGGGATATCGCCCCGGATCTGGGTATTCAGCATGGTGCCCCCAGCGGTGAAATCCAGGCCATCCAGAGCCCCCAGGTCCCGGTCAACAGGAGCCGGGAGCCGACCGCGGCGGAAGTCATCCACCGTCAGGGCGTAGATCCCCCCCCCGGCTGGATCAGGGGCCCCCGCCACCGGTCCCACCGTGTTCACATAGACCTTCCCGTCAATGGGGGAAACCTCCACCCCGTCCGGGTTCCCGGGGATCGGAACGAACATGGGCTTTTCCATGGGCCTCCTGCCGTCGGCCAGGTCATCCAGGGCGCCAACGGGGATCATCCAGATTCCCCCTTTGGGGGCGAAGGGGGGCGAGAACTGGTCACCGCCAAAGGCGGTGTCGGCCACGTAGAGGTTCCCGCTTCGGTCGAAGCCCAGGGCGTTGATGAGGATGATGGGGCTTCCGGTGATCTCCTCAAAGATGGAGCCAGGGCCTGTCTTGATCTCGCCCAGGATCCTTCCATCTTCGTTAAAGGCGAGGAGCTTGGTCTGGAGCCGGGACCGGTCGGTGATGACGTTCCCCCGGCTATCCCGGAGGGGGGCCGAGCCCACGCAGGCAAAGATGGTCCCTTTGGGGAACTTACGGGTACTGACGGGGATCACCCCCATCCCCAGAGGGGCGGTCAGGCCGGTGATGAGCTTAGGGTTGACCACCTTCAGCTCCCCTGACGGGAGCACCTCCAGCTTGCTGATGTAGCCCTCCCCCTCGGTCCATGCAAAAGCCGGGGCCCGCTTCGCCCCGATCTCAGCCGCGTTGGAGATGAACACAAACCGGCCATCGGCGCTGAAGATGGCCCCTTCCGGGTTATCGAAGGGGCCTTTGAGAATCTGCTTCGTTATGGCCGGGACGGGATGAGCCCCCGGGTGCACCTGCCCGTACGAGAGGCCTGGGAAGGTGACGGAGAAGACCATGACGGCTAACAAGCCCCACAGCCCTTTACCTTTTAACATCGTTCCCCTCCTTTCTTGCACCGTATCCTGTCCAAGAGGGCCATTGACATTCACCTCCTGCCGATCCGTCGCCCTGGAGCGACGAAAGGTGGGCCAGCTGCCTTGGGAAGGCAGCTGGCCCGGAGGCAGGGAACCTGGGATCAACCTATTCGCTTAAGGCGAAGACCCAGACGACACCACCTTGGGGAACGTCTGCTTGCCAGCCGAGTTGCTTCGCGATCAGGCCTTGCTGAAAGGCCGGGTCAACACCCCAGCCGGACTGAACGGCGATGTACTGAACGCCGTCAATCGCGTAGGAGATCGGCGGGGCGATGATACCGGAGTTCGTGCGGAACTGCCAGAGCACCTCTCCCGTCCTCGCATCAAAGGCCCGGAAGTACCGGTCATTGGTGCCGCCCATGAAGAGGAGATCCCCGGCTGTAGTCAGCACCGATCCCCAGTTCATCGAGTTGGCGAAGAGCTGCGTCCAGACCCGTTTCCCCGAGCTCAAATCCCAGGCCTGGAGCTCGCCGTAGAACTTCGCGTTCTTATCAACGGTGAACCCGATGTCCGGGATGTCCACGCCGGTCCACCACTTTCCGGGGATATAAGGCTGGTCGTAGCCTTTCAGATGCCCGCAGTGGTTATCGTTGGCCGGGATGTACAGCATCTTGGTCTTCGGGCTGTAGGCCGCAAACGTCCAGTCCTTCCCGCCCCAGAGGGAAGGGCAGAACTCGGCATACTTCCCGATGCCAGGCTTCCGGTTCGGGTCGTATTCGGGGCGGCCGGTCCTGGGGTCAATCCTGGTGAACACGTCCTGCTTGACATAGGGCCCGGCGGAGACAAAGGAGATTTTGTCCCGGCTTCGCTCCAGCAGGTACAGGTAGCCGTTCCGGGCAGGGTGCACCAGCCCTTTGATGATCCGCCCATCCTTTTCCACATCCACAACGATTGGGGCGTCCGGCTCATCCCAGTCCCACGAATCGTTCCAGTGGTACTGGAAGTAGCCTTTCAGCTCACCGGTGTCAGGATCAATGGCCACCGTCGAAGAGGTGTAGAGGTTATCCCCGGGGCGGGCATCACCAAACCACGGAGAGGCGTTTCCAGTGCCCCAGAAGGTGAGGTTCAGCTCCGGATCATAGGTCCCCGTCAGCCAAATGGACGCCCCTCCCCGTTTCCAGGTGTCACCGGGCCAGGTCTCGTGGCCAGGCTCACCGGGGCCTGGAATCGTATACCGCTTCCACAGGCTCTGGCCGGTCTCGGCATCAAAGGCCTGAACGAACCCCCGGATGCCGAACTCCCCCCCGGAAACGCCGACCATGACCTTCCCCTTCACCACCAGCGGGGCCAGGGTCATGTAGTACCCCTTGTGGTAGTCCTCGACGGCTTTCTCCCAAACCACCTTCCCGCTTTTCGCGTCGAGGGCGACCAGGTAGCAATCCAGGGTAGCCAGGTAGACCTTATCGCCGTAGAGGGCGACACCGCGGTTGGTCTGATGGAGGACACTCAAGTCCTCGGGGAATTTCCGCTTGTACCGCCAGAGCAGAGCACCCGTCTTGGCATCCAGAGCGATGACCTGATTGTAGGGGGTGGAGGCAAACATGATCCCGTTGTTCACGAGGAGGGGGGCCTCATGACCCGAGTCCACACCCGTGGAGAAGGCCCAAACTGGCTTCAGCTTCTTCACATTATTAACGTTGATCTGATCCAGGGGACTATACATCCACCCGTAGTAGTTCCCGCGGACCATCAACCAGTTCTCAGGTTCCGGGTTGTGGAGCCGGTAGTCCGTGACCGGGCTGTAGTTTTGGATCTCTTGAGCAGCCGCCATCACCGGCAGGAGCCCGATCAGACCGATGATGAAGGCTACCCCATACTTCGAGCGACTTCTCATCCTTCTCCTGCTCCTTCTCATCTTCCTCCTCCTTTCCCTAGCCATTGATCCTCCATCCACCTCATCCTAGGCTGCAGCCCACCCGACCAATAAACCCGCCGGCCGCCACCAGGGCGTTATCTACGACCCTAAGGGGGAGCACGGCGAGCCGCCGGGGGGCTGGTCCGTCAATGACCTTAGCACGATCCCTGGGGTCGAATTGGGAACCGTGGCAAGGACACAGCAAAATCTTTGCCTCCGGGTGCCACTGGGACACGTCGCAGCACAGATGGGTGCAGACCGCCGAGTAAGCCACGATCCCATCGGCCGAGTGGGCACGGGTTTCCTCGGTGAGTTCCTCGGGATTCAAGCGGATGAGCAGGACCTGATTGAGTCGCGATCCATCCCTCACGATCTTGGTTCGAGGATCCATCGGGTAGGCCATGACCTGAGGCCCCCCCAAAGGAACGTCCCTGGGGGTGATGATCTCGCCCTGTCTCTCCCCATACGGAAAAACCAACCAATCACCTTCCTGCGGGCGTACAGTTCGTGGATCGGCCTCTTGAGCTGCCGCAAGCCCTGGAAATCGGGACAAACCCAAGACCGTGCCAAGGGCCGCTTTTAACACGGTACGACGCTCAACAGGTTGAGCAAAATAAAAATAAGTTCTGGATTTTTTACCCATCGTATTCTCCGGGATTCTATAAGTTTAGGTCAAAACTCCTGTCCTTGGATCCAGCAAGGCCCCTCCTGGGGGTGAAAAAGGTGGTTGTAATGAAATCTCGTTCTAATCCTATACAACCTCATTGATCCCATGTCAAGTCTTTTTTGCATGACTGGTATAAACCAAGGGTTCCAGGGGTGGTCATGAATCAGGCAGGATTTTCTGGAGTGGGAGGGTGAAGATTTACCATTGTTCCTATCCCGGCTTTTATGCTATAAGCTCTCTGAAAGGGTTCGGTCTAAAGAGCTTGGGGAAGAACACCAGGATAACCTTAATTGCTAAAGGGGTGTCAGGATGCTGGAGCTGTTCTCCCGAATGAGGGTTCGAAAGGGGCTGATAGCGGGATCGGTGATGACGGTCATCACCTTTGCCGGATGGCAGCCGATAGCTGTGGCCCAGCCCCGGGCTTATGTGACGAACGAGGGCTCCAACGAGCTTTCCGTCATTGATGTCACAACATACAAGGTGATCAAAACGATCAAGGTGGGGGATCGGCCCCGGGGGGTGATTGTCAGCCCTGATGGGAAACGGGTGTACACCTCCAACGGGAACTCCAACGACCTGACGATCATCGACACAGAGACCCTCAAGGTCGTTGGAACTGTCCCGGCCAGGATCGATCCGGAGGGTTTGGTCATGACCCCGGACGGGTCCAGGCTTTATGTGGTGAACGAGCAACTGGGGGAGGTCACGGTCCTCGATGCGAGGACCCATCAGATCGTTGCCACGATCCCCGTGGGGGTTGAGCCGGAGACGGCGGCCATTACACCTGATGGAAAGCTGGTGTACGTCACCCACGAAACATCCCACGATGTCTATGCTATTGAAACGAGGACAAACCGGGTGGTGGCCAGGATCAAGGTGGATGAGAATCCAAGGGGCGTCAGCTTTAGCCCGGATGGGAAGCGGGCCTACATCGGCAACGAACGGACGGGGACCGTGTCGGTCATTGACACCAGGGAGCACAAGGTGATTGCCACCATCAAGGTTGGTGAGCGGCCGGTGGGAACCGTCGTCACCCCTGATGGGAAAAAGCTTTATGTGGCGCATGGTCGCTCCTTCGAGGTTTGGGCCCTTGATACCTCCGACTACAAGGTCCTGGCCAAGATCCCGACAAAGCAACGGACTTGGTGGGTTGCCCTTACCCCGGATGGGCGTCAACTCTTTGTGACCATTCATGGAGGGGACGCCGTCGGGGTCATTGATACGGCGACGGATCAACTGGTCACGACGATCCCGGTAGGCCAGAAACCATGGGGTATCGCCATTTACTAGCCTCGTTGGTCGGATCCTACCATGGAAAGGGATCGGGGAAAGGAGGCCACGACGATCATGAGAAGGATCCCGGTTGATACCATGCAAGCCCCTGGACATTGGCTTGCTTTCTTGAGAATCATCGTGGGGCTTTGGTTTGTGAAGTCGGTGCTGACCAAGCTTGAATGGCTCTTCCTTGGCGGGATCCTCCCGATTCCGGTGGCGACCCAGCGCTGGATCAACTTCCTCCCCAAGAAGCTGACGGAATTTGCCAGCAACAATCCCCTCGATTGGTATCAGGACTTCTTGACGGGAACGGCCATCCCGAAGGCAAAACTCTTCGCCTACCTCACGGCCTACGGGGAGACAGCGGTAGGGGTTGGTCTCACCTTGGGTCTTCTGACCGGCCTGGCAGCCCTTGTAGGGCTCTTCATCATGGCGAACTATTTCCTGGCCAGCTTCTGGATAGGTTTCTGCCAGCAAGGGTTCCACCTCCTGCTGATCGCCTCCTTAGTGGCCTTTCTGGGAAGCAAGGCCGGTCGGACGTGGGGTCTGGACGGGTGGCTCCGCCGAAGGTTCCCTCGATCCTTCCTGGCAAAGATCCTCATCTTTTCCTGAAGACCTCTTCTGCCCGAAGGGGTTGTGAAAAGGATCTTTTTCTCTTGACAAGCTCTTCCCTTTGGGTGTAGAAAAATTCTCCAACTGGCGAGGGGAGGTGGTGATGGCCCCTTCCCTGCTCCTTTTAAATCTTAGGGAGGGACAACCATGACGAAGGCAAGGGCACGGTTGGGGCTCCTGGTAATCAGTGTCGGCCTCATGGCCCTCGCGGTTCTTCCCGCCTTTGCCCAAACGGCGACGGGGGAGGAGGGGTACCGGGCGTTTCCGCTGGTAGGGAGTCGGATCGCCGTCTGGGTCATCGCCCAGCTCCATCTAAACTTCGCGGCCTTGATCCTGGGAGTCCCCATCTTTGCCCTCATCGTCGAGATCGTCGGGGTCCGGACCAAAGACCCCAGGTACGATTGGTTGGCCAAGGAGTTCATGAGACTGGTCTTCGCGGCCTTCTCGACCACGGCCGTCTTCGGGGCCCTCCTTCTCTTCTTTCTCATCACCCTGTATCCAAAGTTCTTCAGCTACATGGCGAATATCTTCTCGCCGAGCATGTGGATCTATGCCTTTCTTTTCTTTGGAGAGACCTTCACCCTCTACCTTTACTATTACGGGTGGGAGCCCTTGAAACAGCGGAAGGGCCTTCATATCGGGCTGGGGGTCCTCTTAAACCTGTTCGGGGTTCTCATCATGGTCATCTCCAACTCATGGGCGACCTTTATGATGAGCCCCGCCGGTCTCGACCAACAGGGCAACCTGGTCAGCCGGTGGGAGGCCTTCACCAACTTCACCTGGATGCCGATCAACATCCACCGGTTCATCGCCAACATCTCCTTCGGCGGCGCGATCGCGGGGGCCTACGCCGCGTACCGGTTCTTGGGGGCAGAGACGGACGAAGAACGGGCCCAGTATGACTGGATGGGCTACGTGGGGAACTTTGTCGCCATCTCGGCCCTCCTGGTCCTCCCCTTTGCCGGCTACTGGCTCGGCCGGGAGATTTACGCCTTCAACCAGCAGATGGGGATCACCATGATGGGGGGGTTCCTCTCTTGGCTCTGGATCATCCAGGCCCTCCTTATCGGCGTCCTTTTCCTGGGGGCGAATTATTACCTCTGGTTGGGCATGGAACGGATCCCCGGGTCCGAGCGCTACCGGGGCTCGATCAAGTACCTCCTTTTTGTCCTCACGGTGGGCTTCCTCGTTTGGGCCACCCCCCACAGCCTGGTGGCAAGTCTGGAGGAGGCCCGTCGGATCGGCGGGACCCATCACCCGCTCCTCGGGGTCTTGGGGGTTATGTCGGCGAAGAACACCGCCGTGAACCTGATGATCTTGACCACCTTCCTCAGCTTCCTCCTCTACCGGAGGGGGAATAAGGTCGCCACGGTCTCCTGGGCCGGCTTCGGCAAGGCCCTTCAGGGGGTGATCCTGGCCGTCGCCGCGGCCATCGTCCTCTTCTACGGGATCTACGGCTATTTTGTTGAGGCCATCGTCCGGATCGGCTTCTCCGTCTATCAGGTCCTGGCCGTCCTCGGCGCGATCATCGCCGTGACGGCCCTTGATCTCTTCCTCTTCCAGGGGGCCCGGACGATGGGAGCGATCCGGTGGGGGCAGATCCCAGGGCGGGCCCAGTATATCCTGATCCTTCTCGCCGTCACTTTCACGTGGCTGATGGGGCTGATGGGCTTTGCCCGATCGGCTCTTCGGCAGCACTGGCATGTCTTCGGGGTCCTGCGGGACACATCCCCGGATGCCGTCACCCCTTCCTTGGGCTACGCCGCCAACGTGATTTCCATCACCGTCATCGTCTTCTTTGCCTTTGTCGCCTTCATCTTCTGGCTCGGTCGCCTGGGGGAGAAACCGAAGGCCGAGGTCCTCTTTGCCGTCCAGCCGGCAGTTACGGGAAACCCCGGGCATCCGACCAGGGAGGCGTGAAACATGGGCCGTGTGAACTTGAAGATCGCCCTCTTTGCGCTGGCGGTCATCGGCGTGTACACCTACTACGCGAACAGCATCCCCCAGATCGAATCCCGGCCGCCGGAGGAGGTCACCGTCAGGGCTGAGGAGCTTTCCCCTGAGGAACTGGTCGCGTTGGGGGAAAAGGTTGTCTCCACAAAAGGGGGCTGCTTGGTCTGCCACGGGATCGGCCAGGCCGGGGCTCGGGCCCCTGACCTGGCCGGCATCGGAGCCCGTGCGGCGACCAGAAAGCCAGGGATGTCAGCGGTTCAGTACCTTATCGAGTCCCTGGTAAACCCCTCGGCGTTTGTCGTTGAAGGGTATCCCCCCATCATGCCCCCTGTAGACAAGCCTCCCATCAGCTTGAACAGGACGGAGCTTCTGGCTGTCGTGGCGTATCTTCAGAGCCTCGGAGGGCAGGTGACGGTGAAACCTGGGGATCTCCCCACCACCGGGGGGGAGGCCCTGACGGCTAGCCCGGCGGCTGCCCCGACTCCTCCGGCTCCTGCCTCCGGACGGGCCCTAGGCGTAACCGGTGGGGAGACCGCGGTGGTCGGGGACCCCGCAGCGGGGAAGCTGGTCTTCGAGGATCCTAATAAGGGGGGATGCCTTGTCTGCCACAAGGTGGGGGGGAAAGGTGGGGCCCCCCCAGGGGCCCCGCCGATGGCCCCTGACCTCACGGATGTTGGGAAGAGGCTCAACCCCGAGAAGATCAGGGAGAGCATCTTGAACCCGGCGGCGGAGGTCGTTCCCGGCTTTGCTCCCATCATGCCTCCGATTTTCGGCGAAAAGCTCAAGGCCAAGGAGTTTGAGGATCTCGTGGCCTATCTTGCCAGCCTAAAGGGTGGAAAGACACCATGAGAGGAAAATTTATCCAGGCTCTTCTCTTGCTCATTGGGGCCTTCCTCGTCTTCAAATACGGCATCCGTCCCCCGATCCCCTCAAGCCTCCTCTTGATGTACATGGCGATCACATCCTTGGCGGTTCTCCTCTACGTCTCCTCGAGCCAGGCCTATTGGGTCGAGTTCCTTCAACCGCTCCGGGCCATCTTTCTCGGGAACGAGCGGCCCACGAAGGTCCTTCGAGTCCTCATCCTGATCTTGATCCCTTTTCTGGTGGCCTTCATTGCCTTCCAGCGGTCCTTTCCCACCCTGGAGGCCCCGGCCGAACTCCGGGCCATCCACCCCGCCCCACCGACCTCCATCCAGTTCCGGGGAACATTGCTGAACATCCAGGGTCTTGAAAACCCCCTCCGGAGGGACCCGGCAAACCTGGAGCGCTACCGACAGGAGGGCTTCAAGATCTATTTTGAAAACTGCTTCTTCTGCCATGGCGATGCCCTTGACGGAAAGGGACCTTTCGCCCACGGGCTCAACCCTCCCCCGGCGAACTTCCGGGACCCAGGGACGATTGCCCAACTGCAGGAATCCTACGTCTTTTGGCGGATCGCGAAAGGAGGGCCCGGGCTCCCAAAGGAGTCAACACCGTGGAACTCGGCCATGCCTGCCTGGGAGGATCGGCTGAGCGCCGATGAGATCTGGAAGGTCATCCTCTTCATCTACGATGCCGCCGGCGTTCAGCCGAGGCGCTGGGAGGCCAGAAGGGCCCCATCCCCCCCACCTGCCCCCCTCTTAGGGGGCACGCCTTTTCACCTCCTCCCAGACCTGAAAGAGGCGAGTGCCGCCCCACCGGCCGAAGCCCAGGACGTGCAAGCAGGGAAACGGATCTACGAGAGGTGGTGTGCTTCCTGCCACGGTTCGGACGGGAGGGGGGATGGCGTGGCCGCCTCCTTTGTTCTCCCACGCCCCCGGGACTTCACCAAAGGCCTCTTCAAGATCCACTCCACCCCAAGCGGCCAGCTCCCCACCGATCAGGACCTCCACCAGGTGATCGCCAACGGCATGCCCGGATCTTCCATGCCTGGCTGGAAGGATGTGTTAAGCGAAAACGAACGACGGCAAGTGGTTGCCTACATCAAAACCTTCTCCGACCGGTTCACCAAGGAACCTCCTCCTGGGTCAATCCCCGAAGGGAAGCCGATCCGCCCCTCGGCCAAGAGCCTTGCCAGAGGAAAGGAGCTTTACGAGCTGATGGAGTGCTTCAAGTGCCACGGCCAGGAGGGGAGGGGCGATGGTCCCTCTGCTCCAGAGCTGAAAGATGAGTGGGGCTTCCCGATCAGGCCGGCGGATCTCACCATGCCATGGAGGTTCCGAGGAGGGGGGACCGTCGCGGACATCCGGCGGACCTTCATGACCGGCCTCACCGGGACCCCTATGCCCTCCTATGCCGACAGCTTCGAGAACCCTGAGGAGGATAGCTGGCACCTGGCGAACTATGTCCGGTCCCTCGGGCCGGAGCGTCCAAACCTAAGGGCCGTCCTCCGCTCGCGGTACGAGAAGGGTGAGCTGCCGGAAGACCCGGAGGATGCCCGGTGGAAGGACCTGGAGGCTGTGGATTTTCCCCTGATCGGCCAGGTCATCGTTGACCCCCGTCTGTTCACCCCTTCGATTTATATGGTCTCGGTGAGATCCCTGTACAATGACAAGGAGATCGCGTTCCACCTGACCTGGAACGACCCCACGAACAGTGTTCCCGATCCCCAGGCGAAGGTCTATGCCGATGCCATCGCCGTCCAGTTCCCCGCCAAGATCCCCGAGGGGACGGAGCGACCCTACTTCCTGATGGGGAATCCCGGCAAGCCGGTCAACCTCTGGCGCTGGAGTTCTGAGGGGAAGATCCAGGAGGTTACCGCAACGGGCCTGACCGCTCAGACCCCTCAGGACCCTTCACGGCAGGAGGTGACGGGGAAGGTCACCTACCGGCATGGCCAGTACCGGCTTGTCCTCAAAAGGGCGCTCAAAACCGGGGATCCAGAGGACCTGCCCTTCGTCAAAGGGAGGTTCATCCCGATTGCGTTTATGGCTTGGGATGGTTCGAACGGCGAGACGGGGACAAGGATGGCGGTCTCCTCCTGGTACTACCTGATCCTTGAGGAGTCCGCGCCGGTCGTTGCCTATCTTGTGCCTCCCCTGGCCGCCCTTGCCACCCTGGCCTTGGAAATCCTCTTCCTCTGGCGGTTACGGAGGAGGACCGGAGAGGCCGGCCCTTAGAGCTTCCCGGGATCGTCCCTGACTCCTTCAAAGGGATTTCCTCTTCCAACTCCCTTCGCTCTTCCCGTATAATGAGGGGAATTGTTCAGCCGTCAGCGGTCAGCCGTTAGGCGTCACCTCTTTTCCGTTGATGAAGCTGAAAGCCGACGGCTGCCTAAACCCTCCCTCTCTAGCCTGGATGGGTCAAGAAGGGTGACGGTCAAGCGAAAGCTCCACCTCGCTTCGCTCTTGATGGTCCTCTCGACCATCGGGATCGGGGGGATTGCCACCTGGTCCGTGGTCAGTTGGAAAAGGGCGGCGGCGGATCTGGCCTATGCCCATGCCCAAGGCCTTCGGGTCGAAAAGGTTCGTGGGACCATCTACCGTCAGGTGAAGGAGATCCTTGATTGGCTCGTCAACGGGGACGAGAATGCCGACGTGGAGTTTCACGAGCTGGGAAAGAGGGTGGAGGAGGAGGTCAGGGCGCTCAAGGCTGAGAGCCGGGGACCCGTCGAGCTTCAGACCATCCAGGACCTCCACAGGTCTTACCTGGGGCTGGTGGCGCTCGCCCATGAGATCTTCCAAGGCCGGGTGACAGGGGGGCGAGAGGCAGCCCGGATGGAGGTGGAGGTCGAACGGAGGTTGTTCCCGGAGCTGGAGGGGCGGATCGAAACATTACGGGCGTACTACCGGGACGAAGCGGCCCGCTCCATCGCCCGGACGGTGAAGGTGGGAGGCCTGACCCGAGGCTTCGTCGTCGTCACCGTCCTCCTCTCCCTCATCCAGGGAGGTCTCCTCCTCCTTGGGATCCAACGTTGGTTGGTCAAACCGCTGGCCCTGATCGGCCGTTCGACAGGCGTCATCAGCACCGGGGATCTCAGCCATCGGATCGAGGTCCGCTCCAGGGACGAGTTAGGGGAGCTGGCTTCAGCCATCAACAGGATGGCCGAGGCCTTAAAGGAGAACCAAGCCCAGCTCGTCAGGTCGGAGAGGCTGGCCGCCATCGGGGAGCTGGCCTCCTACATCGCCCACAATATCCGGAACCCGCTGGCCAGCATCCGGGCGGCGGCCCAAGCTGGACTGGAGGAGTCCGAGGCGGAAAGGGAGACGTTCACGGCGATCATCGGTGCCGTGGACCGGCTCGAACGCTGGACCCAGAGCCTCCTGTCCTATATGAGACCGTTGACGCTCCAGCCTGCCCCTCAGGATCTCAACGAGATTCTCCAGGAAGCCCTCTCAGGCTTCAGGCAGGAGGTGGCTTCCAAGGGGCTTCAGCTTTCCCTGGGGCTCTCCCCCCTCCCAAGGGTTGATCTGGATGCCAGGTGGATGGAGCAGGTCTTTTCAGCCATCTTGAGAAACGCCCTTGAGGCTTCCTCCGAAGGAGGGCGGCTCTTCATCGCGTCCTCCTTTGGACCCGAGGGCATTACGGTAAGGATTGACGACGAGGGGAAGGGCATCCCCCGGGAGCTCTTGGATAAAGTGTTCACCCCTTACTTTACCACCAAACCCGAGGGGATCGGGTTGGGGCTTGCCATGGCCAAGAAGATTGTGGAAGCCCACCGGGGGACCATCCAGCTTGAGAGCACGGAGGGGAAGGGGACAACGGTCACGATCCGCTTCCCACCTCCCCGGGGAGGGGTCATCCGTGGCGAAGATCCTGGTTGTCGAGGATGAGGCGATCCTGGCCAAGTCCATTGCCCGGTCTCTCGGCAGGGCAGGGTATGAATGCAGCACGGCCACAAACGCCGAAGAGGGCCTGAAGGTCGTTGAGGCGGAAGGCCCCGACGTCGTCCTCCTGGATCTCCGGCTGGAAGGGATGGACGGGCTCCAAGCCTTGAAGAGGATCAGGGAAATGGACCCCGGCATTGCCATCATCGTCATGACAGCCTACGGCAGCGTGGAGACGGCCGTCGAGGCCATGAAGGGGGGAGCCTTCGACTACCTCTCCAAGCCCCTTGACCTGGAGGAGCTGAAGCTGGTCGTCGCCAAGGCCCTGGAAAACGTCCAACTCCACCGGCGACTTTCCTACTACCAGCGGAGGGAGGCGGAACGGGCCAAAGGTCTCAGGATCATCGGGGAGTCCCGGCGCATAAAGGCGGTCCTGGCCCTGGTCGAGAGGATCGCCAAGATTGATCCCCGGGTGGCAGGAGACCTCCCCACGGTCTTGATCCTGGGTGAGACGGGAACCGGAAAGGATCTTGTGGCCCGGGCCCTCCACGCCTGGAGCCCTTTGGCCGATCAGCCCTTCGTCGAGGTCAACTGCACGACCCTCCCGAAGGGTCTGATGGAGGCCGAACTCTTCGGCTATGAGAAAGGGGCCTTCACCGATGCCAAGGTGACGAAACCCGGGCTTGTGGAATCGGCCGATGGAGGAACCCTCTTCCTGGACGAGATCGGGGAGCTTTCCCTGGAGGCCCAGGCAAAGCTTTTGAAGGTCATCGAGCAAAAGACGGTCCGGCGGCTTGGGAGTCTCCGAGAACGGAAGGTCAGGGTCCGGATCGTCGCCGCGACAAACAGGGATCTCGAGTTGGCGACCAAAAAGGGGACCTTCCGCCAGGATCTCCTCTACCGGTTGAAGGTCCTGACCATCGAGCTTCCACCCCTCCGGGACCGGGAGGAGGATGTCATCCTGCTGGCCCACCACTTCCTGGAAAGGTTCACCCAGAAGTACGCCATGGGACCGAAACGCCTGAGCCCCGCGGCCCTCGCCCGCTTAAAGGGGTATCATTGGCCGGGAAACGTGAGGGAGCTTGCCCATGTCATTGAGCGGGCTGTCCTCTTAAGTGAGCAGGAGGAGATCGAACCGGACCTCCTGGCCCTCGGGACGAACCTTTCCCCTCAGATCCCCCCGGGTCTTCCTCCAAGGGAAGCCTTCCCTCTTGACGGGCTCAGGCTGGAGGAGGTCGAGCGATCCCTGATCGAAAAAGCCCTGACCGTCACCCGTGGAAACGTCTCAGCCGCAGCCCGTCACCTCGGCATCGGTCGGGAGGCCCTCCGGTATCGGATGCAGAAGTACGGCATCCGTTTGAAGGCTGGTTGAGAAGCACCAGTGGTTGATTTCAACCGGTGATCTCAACCATCCCTATTCCAAACCCCTGGCCTCCATCACCCTCATCTTTTTTCCCCTTATCGTGTCTAACGGTTCATGGGCCTCCCTTCTCTCCTTTGGCATCCTGCTTGCTCCCCTGGAAGCGGCTCGGGGCTCTCCTGCCTTCCCTCCCGTTAAAAACCTTTGACGACGGTAATGGTGGCCGTGTAGGCTTCTCCATAGCCGGTGAGTCACCATGAAGGCTTTGGGGAGGCCAGAACCATGCAAAAGAAGCTGATTGAGTTTCAAACCGTCAATCTGGGCTACGGTCGGCGAACGGTCTTAAGGGGCGTCAGCTTCTCCTTGAACGAGGGGGAGTTCTTCGGGATTGTGGGACCCAACGGATCGGGGAAGACCACCCTCTTAAGGGGGATGCTGAAGGTCCTCCACCCCCAGAAAGGACAAATCGTCTTTGCCCGTCCGCAAGATGATCAGAGGCTCACCTTCGGTTATGTCCCCCAGGAGAAGGAGGTGGACCCCCTCTTTCCCCTTTCAGCGATGGACGTCGTCCTCATGGCCCGGACGAAAATGTTAGGCCCTTGGAAGAGACCGGGGAAAAAGGATCGGGAAATCGCGATGAGGAGTTTGGACCACACAGGGATTGCCCACCTGGCTGAGACCCCCTTCCAGGAACTCTCGGGAGGCCAGAAGCAGCGGGTGCTGATCGCCCGGGCGCTCACAGCGGAGCCCCATGTCCTGATCCTGGATGAGCCGACCAGCGGGATGGACTTGCCTTCGGAGCGGGGCCTTATGGAGCTGATCCAATCCTTGCACGAAAAGGAGCACCTGACGATCATCATGGCGACCCACAATCTCAACCTGGTCGCCAACTACGCCAAGCGAATCGCCATCGTCAACGAAGGGAGGTTGGTCGTGGGGGAGACGAAGGAGATCCTTTCCGAAGAGTCCCTGAGCTGCCTGTACGGGATGAACGTACGGGTGAGGGAGGTTGAGGGGAAACGGATCATCATCTAAGGAGGTGGGCCGTGCTGGAGATGCTGAAACATCCCTTCTTTCAAAATGCCCTGCTCTCCGGGGTCCTGGTGGCGCTGCTCTGCTCGTTCCTCGGGGTCTACGTCGTCCTGAAGCGGATCGTCTTCGTGGGGATCGCCCTGGCCCAACTGGCCTCCGCCGGAGTGGCCCTTGCCCTCTTGCTGCACCTCCATCCCCTGCTCTTTGCCTTCACCTTCAGCCTGCTGGGGGTTGCCTTCTTCTCCCAGGTCCCGTCCCAGAGGAGGGTGCCTGTGGAGGGGGTGATCGGGGCGAGTTACATCTTCGCCGCCTCCCTTGGCATCCTCTTCGTGGCCAAGAACCCCGTTGGCGAGGCCCGGTCGCTGAACGTCCTCTTCGGGAACATCCTGTCGGTTCAGACGGGTGAGCTGGTCATCCTGGCCGTGGTCGTTCTCCTGATCGCCGCGATCCATTTCGCCTTCTACAAGGAGTTCCTCTTCGTCTCTTTCGACTTCGAGACGGCCCAGGCCCTGGGACTAAACGCCCGGTTCTGGAACCTCCTCTTGTACCTGACCCTCGGGCTGGCCATCGCTTTCGCGATCCGATCCATGGGCGTCCTCCTGGTCTTCGCCTTCCTGGTCGTCCCGGCCATGACCGCCAGGCTTCTGGCGAACAGGATGGGGACGACCTTCCTCCTCGCCACCCTCTTTGGGGGCCTCTCGGTCCCCCTCGGCCTCTACCTCGCCTTCCGGATTGACCTCCCGACGGGGACGACCGTCGCGGCCACGTCCACAGCCCTCCTCCTCCTGGTGCTCTGTGGAAGGTTCCTCGGCCAGGCCGCCCTGCGCCTGAAAAAGGTGGCGGTGGCCCTGGTCCTCGTGATCCTCCCCGGGGGCCTCCTCCCGACCGGGGCCAGGGCCCAAGACGCCAGCAGAGAGGAGCGGCTGGAGCTGATGGGGCAGGAGATTGAGAGGCTGAAGCGCTCCATCCAGGAACTCAAGGAGACGGTCCGCTCTCAGGAGGAGCTCCTCCGGAGGCAGGAGGAGCGGCTCGAGGAGCTTAAAAAGGCGGAGGCAGAGCCATCCCCCCCTCCGGTTCCCCAGGAGATTCCCCCGACCCCGGAGGCCCCTTCGGCCATCCAACGCTTCCTCGGGGGGCTCCTCCTGAACCCGGAGATGCGGGTGGAGGGGAACTTCCTGGGCGTGAACACGAGAGGACTCTCCAGGAACGCTGAGCTGGAAGGCTTTGCCAGCGACCGGATGAGCCTGAAGTCGCTGGAGATCGGCTTTCGGGCCTCGGTGGATCCCTTTGCCATCTTTGAAGCCATCATTGACGGCAAGCACCTTGTTGAGATCGAGGAGGGGGACCAGAAGGTCTCGGCCGAGGTGGAGCTGGAGGAGGCCTTCCTCACCCTTCCCAGGCTCCCCCTCGGGATCCAGGCGAAGCTCGGGCGCCTTAGAACCAGTTTTGGGGAGTTCTCCGATAGCGACCCGGAGGAGTTTCCGGAGATTGATCCCCCCAACATCGTCGTCCACCTGTTCGGGGAGGAAGGGGAAGGTTGGACCGACAACGGGTTTAACTTGAACTACCAGTTCGGGGACCCGTGGAGCGACAAGCTCACCCACTTGATCTGGTTCGGCCTCTACAACGGCGATAACGATGTGGCCTTCCACGGAGGGAAGGCGAACAAGCCGGTCTACTTCACCCGGTTCGAGACCTTCTTCGAGGTGGGTCCCCGGGCGGGGGCGGAGCTCGGGGTCAGCTTCGCCACCGGTTCCAGCAACAGGACGATCAGGCTCGAGGAGAACGGGGAAGAGGTCGAGGTTCTCGAGCGGGGCACCCGGCGAACGAACCTGGTCAATGCCCACCTGGAGTTTGAC
The DNA here is from genome assembly GCA_964535215.1 of uncultured bacterium. Lineage (GTDB taxonomy): Bacteria > Methylomirabilota > Methylomirabilia > Methylomirabilales > JACQHM01 > JACQHM01. The sequence goes on along the minus strand of CAZHST010000017.1, from coordinate 5,286 downwards.
TGGAGGCATCCTGTCCTCACCTTGTATCGGGGGTTCAACCTTCTCGCCGAGGTCTACTATTCTAACGTCAGCGAGGGCGGGGGGACGCACCTGGAAGGGTTGGGGGGGTATATCCTCAGCGAGGCCCTCCTTGCCCGCCGGTGGTCCATCGGGGCCCGCCTGGATTATGTCGGTCGTTGCCCGGGCTTTGAAAACTCCCTGTGCACGAGGATCGAAAGTGATAGGGACATCGAGGATCGAAGGGAGTGGGCGGCTTCGGGCATCCTCACCTTCAGGCCCAGCCGCTTCTTGAGCCTTCGCCTCCAGTACAAGCACACGGATCGGAATTATGCCAGGGACTCGGACGAGATCCTGGCGCAGGCCCTGTTCATCATCGGGTTCGAGCGGCCGGGACCCTTCTAAACACCACCCCCAGGGGGGTGACGACTAGGAGAAATTAAGAGGGAAGCGATGAGACAGGTTAAAGGGATCGCGGTGATCTTTGCGGCAGGCCTTCTGTTAAGCCTTCTCGGGTTTCATGAAGCCGAGGCGGCCCGGAAGATCCGGGTGGTGGGAAGCTCCACCGATTTGATCGAGATCGCCAAAGAGATCGCCAGGGATCGGGTGGAGGTGTATTCCCCGTTCCCGGGCTACCAGGAGCCTGAACTCTGGGTCGAGGAGGTCTTCCCCTCCTGGGCGGTGAGGGCATCCAGGGCCGATATGTATGTCAGGATCGGCCTCTTCGCCGATGTCTGGGCGGAGACCCTGATCATTGACTCCAGAAACGGAAAGATCTTCCCCGGAGAAGCGGGCTACGTGGACGCCTCGGCCGGGATCCCGGTCCTCGAGATCCCCACGGAGCCCGTGGACCGCTCCCGGGGAGAGATCCATGTCCAAGGGAACCCCCACTACCTCCTTGACCCCTTGAATGCGAAGATCGTCGCCGACAATATCCTGAGGGCCCTCATCCGTATTTCGCCCCAGGATGCTGCTTTTTTCACAAGAAACGCGGAGGATTTTAAGCGGCGGCTTGATCAGGCCATGACCCGGTGGCAGGAGATGGCTAGGCCCCTTCGGGGGAGGAAGGTCGCCGCCTACCACAAAACCTGGTCGTATCTCGCCAACCGTTTCGGCTTTCAGGTGGTCGGCTATGTGGAGCCGAAGCCGGGGATCGAGCCCTCCCCAACGGACATCCGGAATCTGGTCGAGACCATGGTCAGGGAGAAGGCCAGGGTCATCATCCATGCCCCGGTCTACAGTCCCAGGATCCCGAACGCCGTTGCCCGGGAGGTGGAGCGGCGGACGGGGGAGAAGGTCCGGGTCCAGATGCTCCCCGCCCACGTGGGCGGCGTCCCGGAGGCGAAAAATTACTTCGCCCTCTTTGACTACCTCCTCGGCAAGCTGAACGAGCTGCTCCGGTGACGGTCCCTTGAGGCTTGACAGACTCGGCCCTTTGCGTTACCCTTCCACTCACGGGATGAGGGGAACCCAAACGGCAAACACGGCGCCTGGCACCTTTTTCTTTGGGAGGAACCATGGGGAAGGGGAATATCGTTCAGCTGACCGATGCAGATTTTGACGAGAAGGTCTTGAAGGAGAAGGGACTCGTCATCGTTGATTTCTGGGCGGAGTGGTGTGGCCCCTGCAAGATGATCGCCCCCGTCCTGGAAGAGGTGGCGGGGGAATACGGCGACAAGATCAAGATCGGGAAGCTGAACGTGGACGAGAACCTGAGGATCACAGCCCGGTATGGCATCAGGAGCATCCCGACCCTCCTGTTTTTTAAGGACGGCATCCAGGTGGACTCGGTCATAGGGGCGGTCCCAAAGACGACCCTCAAAGCCAAGATCCAGGCCCACCTCTAGGATCAGGGGGGATGGCTGCTGGTTGCAAGTTGAAGGCATCCTGCCCTTGGACGGTTAAGACCCTTACCCCTCACCTGGTCGCGCCCCCCTTCTGATTTTTCCTTGACCCCTGATTCTCTCCATGCTAGCTTAAAAACCTATTTAGCCCCCTTCCCCGACGAGGCGTTATGTTTCAGCCAACCCTTGAGGAATTCCGTCGAAAGGCCAAAGAAGGGAACCTGGTCCCGATCTACCGGGAGATCCTGGCCGACATGGAGACGCCTGTCTCGGCCTTCCGGAAGATTGACAGCGGGGCCTACGCCTTCCTGTTAGAGAGCGTCGAAGGGGGGGAGAAGTGGGCCCGCTACAGCTTCCTGGGGAGCAACCCCTCCCTGGTCTTTAAGAGCAAGGGGAGGGTGGGGGAGATCATCTCGGGCCAGGGGGTGGAACGGGTGGCCATCACGACGGATCCCCTGGACCAGCTCAAGCGTCTTCTCAGCCAGTTCCGGCCCGCCCCGGTGGCGGGCCTCCCCCGCTTTTACGGCGGGCTGGTCGGCTATCTGAGCTACGATGTCGTCCGCTTCTTCGAACGGCTGCCGGATCTGACCCGGGACGACCTTCACCTGCCTGATGTGCTGTTCCTCCTGACGGATACCCTCTTGATCTTTGACAACGTCACCCACAAGATCAAGGTGGTCTCCAACGCCTACATCCCGGAACCGGCTGAGGAAACCGTGAGAAAAGCCTACGAGGAGGCCAAGGCCAAGATCGAGGCGATCATCGCTGCCCTGCGGCGCCCTGTGGGGGCCTCTCTCACACCGGGGTTTGAGGACCCGACGGAGAGGGGACTGAAAGAGAGGGGGCTGAGGAGGGAGGAGTTCATCAAGGCCGTGGAGGCCGCGAAAGAGTACGTCAAAGCCGGAGACGTCGTGCAGGTGGTCCTGTCCCAGCGCCTTCACACCAAAACCTCGGCTGACCCCTTCGACATCTACCGGGCCCTGCGGGTCATTAACCCTTCCCCCTACATGTTTTATCTCAGGCTTGGGGCGATGAAGCTGGTCGGCTCCTCCCCGGAGGTGCTGGTCCGACTGGAGGGGAGACAGATTGACCTGCGGCCGATTGCCGGAACCCGCCCCAGGGGCAAGGATGAGGCGGAGGACCGGGTGATGGAGCGGGAACTCCTGGCCGACCCGAAGGAGCGGGCCGAGCACATCATGCTGGTGGACCTGGGGCGAAACGACGTCGGCCGGGTGGCGGCCCCCGGCTCCGTTATGGTCAATGAGCTGATGGTCATCGAGCGGTACTCCCACGTGATGCACATCGTGTCCAACGTCCGCGGGATCCTGGCCGAGGGCAAAGACGCCTTCGAGGTGATGCGGGCCTGTTTCCCCGCCGGCACGGTGACCGGCGCCCCAAAGATCCGGGCCATGGAGATCATCGAAGAGCTGGAACCTGTGCGGCGCGGTCCTTACGCCGGGGCGGTGGGGTACTTCAGCTTCTCCGGGAACATGGATACCTGCATCACGATCCGGACCATCCTCATCGTTGATGGAACGGCTTACGTGCAGGCCGGGGCCGGGATCGTGGCCGACTCAGACCCGGAGCGGGAGTACCAGGAGATCCTGAACAAGGCCAAAGGGATGGTGAAAGCCATCGAGCTGGCCGAAGCCGGGCTTGAGTAACCGTGGAACGGGGTCGGATGGAAACGGTCTTTGTGGTTGACGATGATCGGGTGATCCAGGAGCGGGTGGCCGATCTCCTCCTCGGCGAGGGGTACAGGGTATTCAAAGGGGGACTGGCAGGAGAAGTCCTGGACAGGATCAGGGGGGGAGGGGTGGATCTCCTCCTCCTCGATCTCGTCCTCCCGGATGGGATGGGGACCCATCTTCTCCCGTTCATCAAGGAGCTTGACCCGGAGCTTCCGGTCGTTATCATCACCGGATACGCCTCCGTGGAGAGCGCCATTGAGGCCTTACAGAAAGGGGCCTACGACTACCTCCAGAAGCCCTTCCCCCCCCAGGCCCTCCTGGGGGTGGTGAGACGGGGGCTGGAGAAACGGCGGACCGACCGGGAGAACCGCCGACTCCTCCTCCAGCTCAGCCAGAAGATCAGCGAGCTGCTTGTCCTCCAACAGGTGGGGGAGACCATCAGCTCAACCCTCGATCTCACCCGGATCCTGGATTCCATCCTCGAAGCGACCAAGAATGTCACGAACTCCGAGGCCTGTTCCCTTCTCCTCCTCGACGAGGAGACCGGACAGCTCACCTTTAACGTTGCCCTGGGCGAGAAGTGGGAACGGCTCAAAGGGTTTCGGCTCGAGAGGGGGCAGGGGATCGCCGGCTGGGTCGCCCTCCATGAGCAGCCCCTCATCGTGAACGAGGCGGCGGCGGATTCCCGCGTCTCTCGAGAGGTGGATCAGGTGACCGGCTTTGTGACCGAGCGGATCCTGGCCGTCCCTCTCACCGTCCGGGGGAAGACCATTGGTGTCCTCGAGGCCTTGAACAAGCGGGGCGGTCCCTACCTAGAAGAGGACCTCCGTCTCCTCCGGGCCATGGCCGGCCAAGCCGCGGTGGCCATTGAGAATGCCAGGCTCTACCAACGGGTCGTGAAACAACTGGAGGACTTAAGGACCCTGGAGATGATGAAAGATCACCTCCTCCAGTTTATCGTCCACGATCTGAAGAACCCGTTGACGAGTGTTGCCCTGTATCTGGAGATGCTGAAGAGCGGGAGGGCAAAGCCGGAGGGGGGTGCCCTCGATGATGCCAGGAGGAGCTGCCGAACCCTGATGAACATGATCGGCGACCTCCTCGATATCGGCAAGCTCGAGGAGGGGAAGCTCCTCCTCAGGAAGGAGCTGGTGGATCTTGAGGAGATCGTCCGGGAGAACATCGCGGAGCTTTCCCTTGTGGCTGAGGACGAGGAAAAGCGGCTGTTGATCGAGTGTGAAGGTCCCCTGCCTTCCCTTACCGCGGACCGGGACCTCCTTTACCGTGTCGTCGGAAACCTCCTCTCGAACGCCATCAGACACTCCTCTTCGGGGGGGGAGATCCGGGTCCGGATCCACCGGCCTTCCCCGGATCGCCTGCAGGTGGACGTCATTGATCAGGGGGAGGGGATCCCGAGGGAGGAGCAGGAAAAGATCTTCGAGAAGTTCTGGCAGGTGGCATCCGGCTCGGCCAGACGGGGGGGGCTGGGTCTCGGCCTGACCTTCTGCAAGATGGCTGTGGAGGCCCATGGGGGGAGGATCTGGGTGGAGAGCGAACCCGGGAAGGGCAGCACCTTTAGCTTCACCCTTCCTTTGCTTGAGGGGGGAGTTCCCCCCCCCTCAACGGGCCGTCAGCAAAGCTGAGCCTCCCTCCGGTCGGCCTAGCAGCCCTGCTCCCCCTAAGGGATTCTTGAGAAGCCCAATGATTCTGCTGATTGACAATTACGATTCCTTCACCTATAACCTCGTCCAGTA
>CAZHST010000016.1:0-71457 GCA_964535215.1 uncultured bacterium | reverse complement strand
CGTCCCTACTCTCCCCGGTGTCTTCTATCCCATTGAAATTGCAGTACTTTTTGGATCTCCACGCTCATCCGCTAACCTCCCCCCTCACCTCAACCCTTCACCGCCTCCTTCGAGGGAGGTGGGAAAGGGTTAAATGATGAACACATCGGGGTCCTCCGTGACCACTCCCCGGCCATAGACCTTCACCTCCCTCCGACACCCCTCGCACAGGCGGTACACCCGGAGGCTATCCTGTTCCAGCTCGATCACCCCGGTCACCTCCCGGATCAGGCTCTCGAGCTGCTTTTCATCCAGGAGGCACTCGAAGACGCTGTACTGTACCCGCTCCCCGTAGTCTTTCAGCGTTGTGGCGACCTTCAAGCGCCGGGTGTTATCCGTAATGTCATAGGCTACCACAACGAACATGTCACTCCATGATGAAAGGCTCATACGTCTCCCCATCCAGGACGAGCCGCGCCAGGGCCTGGGCTTGCCGGAGGAGGAGCCGTCGGAAGGTGATCCGTTCGCCGGTCCTGGGATGGGCGAAGGGAGCCAGCATCCGCTCCTCATAATGGGTGAAGAACTTCTTTCGGCCTTCAGCCGTCAGGTAGGTTCCCCGGCGTGGGGGCCGCTCTTCCTCTTCCCCTGGAGCCTCCTCCCGGCTGTTTTCGGGAAGGGTCTCGAAGTCGTCTTCCCTCAGCACCTGCTTGTTGAGGAGGGTCGTCACCAGGCGGTCTACGATGGTAGGACGGAACTCCTCCACCAGATCCAGGGCCAGAGAGGGGCGCCCGTAATGGATCCCATGATAGAACCCAACATAGGGATCAAACCCGACAGCCGAGAGGACCCCCACAGCCTCGTTGACCAGAAGGGTGTAGCCTAACCCGAGGAGAGCGTTTGATGGATCCTGAGGAGGCCGGCGGGAGCGGGTCGTAAAGGTGATCGCCGTCCGAAACATCCGGCTGTAGGCCCTGAAGTAGAGGGCCGAGCCCTGCCCCTCCAATCCCATAAGGGCCTGGAGGTTCTCCTTCCGGGGGATGGCAGCGATCAGCCGCTCCAGCTCGTCGAGGATAGGGGTGAAGTCGCCCTCGTCTGGATGGTTGCGGGCATAGCGCTGGAGGACGATTCTGGCGTTCTTGAGCTTCCCCTCCACGATCCACTTGGCCAGCCCCAAGGCAAAGGTCGGGTCCTTCGCCCGCTCGAACTGGCGCATCCGGAGGACGACGTTCTTCGACTCAAGAGGCACGAGTCTCCCTTTGAGACGGCCGTGGATGGTGAGGAAGGCGGTGTCAATGCTGTTCTCCAGTAGGAAGCTTATGGCCGGGGTGGTGATGGCCACGTTGCCAAAGATCAGGACCCGCTCCACCTTGAAGGCCGGCACCTCGAAGACGATCTCTCCGTCTTTCTCTACCACGAGCCGTCGATGGTCTTTGATCAGCTTGCCTCCCTGTTCTGTCAGATACAGCGTGGCCACCTTGTCCCCGGGTCTTAATCAGGTCAAGCGTTCCAACAGGGTCAAAGCTGGTGAAGGATCACCGGCGGCTCAGTTTCAATCCCTCCTTCACCAGTCAATAGTACCAAAAGTTTCATTGTTGACAGAGTTAACATCATAGCATACACTCTCTTCAGGGTTCTTCAAGGAGGTGTTGAACGATGGTGAAGCGAATGTCGGCCAAGGAAGCCCGGAACAACTTCTCTGAGATCTTGGGCATGGTGTATTACGGTAAGGACACGGTGATCGTCGAAAAACAGGGCAAGCCTATGGTGGCGATCATCGACATTGAGCAATACAAGAAGTGGATGGCCGAGCGGGAGGCCCGCTTTAAGGTCTTCGACGAAATTCGGGCCAGGAACCTGGATAAGGACCCAACGGAAGTGGAAAAGGATATCGCGGAGGCCCTCGCTGAGGTCAGGGCCATGAAACGATCCCAGCGACGGAAGCGTGCTCAAAGCGGTCGTTGACACGAACGTCATCATCAGCGGCACGATCCTCTCCTGCGGCAATCCCTTCGAGGTTCTGGAAGCCTGGCGTCGACGCAAATTTGCCCTTCTCATCTCCCGCGAGATCATCGCAGAAGTTGAAGCGGTTCTGAGGCGTCCAAAGCTCTTCCAGAAGTATCGGCTGACCGAAGACCAACTCGCAGGGCTATTTGCCTCGTTCGATGAGGAGGCTATGGTAGTACCACCCGTTCCCATTGATCCTCCAGCGGGCATCGAATCGGCCGACCTTAAATTCCTCGCCTGCGCTGAATCTGGCTCAGCCGATTACCTGGTTACTGGCGATCAGGCCCTGCTTGACTTAAAAACTTACAAAAGGACCCGCATTGTCACTCCCCGGACGTTCCTCACCATCCTAAAAGCAGCCCGTCGATCCAGCGGAGAACGTTGAAGACCTCTTGGCCTTACCCCGCCAGCACCGGGAAGGCCGGCAGGTCGGCCAGGCCAAAGGTCTCCATGAGGAGCCCCTTGAACCGGTGGTAGGTCTCCGCCTTGACCGGCGTGGCGCCATGGGCCAGGAGGGACATGTTGCGGGCCTGAAGGAGCCCCTTGAAGGCTTCTTCTTTGGCGAAGAAGGCCTCCCCCTCGGGGACGCCAAGGACCTGGAGGAGCCGATACGCCGCATAGAGCGGCAGCCTAAGCTTCCCCGTCGTCGGATCGCTATACCTTTGGCGGAACTCCTCCCGGAGCGGTTCGGGGACCTTCTCCGGCGGGACGGTGTCCGTTCCGCACTCGAGGGGCGGCTTACGGAACCGGACCTGGGCTACCATCTCCGTCGCCCGGTAGAGGCGGGCCACGGCATCATCGTATTTTCCTTCTTTGGCCCGCCGCTCGGCGTTCGCCACCAGGTCCTCGACCATCGCCTGGCAGACGACGTGGAACTCCTTTGACTCCTGCTGGAGCCGCTTGAGGAAAGCCAGGTTCTGCTCCAGCCCCGCCAGGAAGGGAGCGAGAGCGGTTTCCCCGGTCAGCTCGATGAGGGTCTTCAGGGTCTTCGCCCCTGTCGGGAGCAGCCGGCTCGCGTTCAGGTGGTCGAACCGGTCCCAGGCCAGGTAGCCCTCGGTGATCGTCTTGAAGGCCTCGAAGCGACGGCGTTTCGGCAGAGGAAGGGTGTCCCGCCGAAGCGCGGTCTCCAGCACCGTGAGGGCCGTCTCGAACTGGTAGGTGTTGAACGCAAGGGCAAACCGCCGCTCCTCCTCCACCGCGAAGAGCTGCCAGGGATCAAGACCCGCCCTGACGATCTCGGCCCCATCAAGAACGGTCCCCAGGCCCCCTTTGGTGCGCGCCGCCCCTCCCACGTAGGAGAAGCGGTACCCCTTCCCAACGGTGGCCAGCGTCAGGGCCGCCGTCATCGCCTTCGTGCCGCCGGTGTAGTCCACGACCACCTCCTCCGGGGAAATGCGCTGGCCCTCGATCCAGGCCGCACACTGGAGCGCCTTTTCATAGCAGTGGACCAGATCCTCGGGATCGTCGGTGAGGACCGTGTGCTTCTCGACCGGCTGCCACATCCCATGGGTCTCATCCCAGGCCCGGTCCAGGACGGGGCCGATCTGCCCCACGCTCTGCTGCGAGGCGAAGAAGCAGACGACTTCTGGCCGGTGGGTGGTGATCGCCTTCACCACCGGCTCCGGCGTCCCCCCCAGAGAGACGATCAGCCCTCTCTTGCGCTCCACAGTTCTTACCTCCTTCCACACGCTGACGGCGATCCCCCCGATGATCATGTACCGGAGTCGGGTCCGCCGGAGCAGGTCCACGGTCGCCAGGACAGAACGTCGAAGGCCGGCCGGGGAAGGCTCGCCCACGTCACCCCTTTTCCGCGTTCACCCACCAGTGATCTAGTTCGGCAAATCGTCGGAGTAGCCGGTCAACCGCCCCCACTCAAGGTGCCGGAGCCAGACCTGCCCTGAGCATCGTCGAAGGGACGGAAGCGGCCTCCGCCGTCGTTCTGTCATGCTCTCCCCTCCTGGTGGAAACGGTTCATGGCCGCGCTTCCCATCCGATCAGCTTGGTCACCCCTGGTCTTCACCTCCAGTATATGTCTGAAGCCACTGCCTCAGTTCTTCTGCGAAAGAGCGGAAAATTTCCGGTGCTTCACCCGCCATGCGCGCAACTTCGCCGAGATCGATGACCATGTATTCGTGGACCAGGACATTTCGGAAGCCACCGGCGCCGAGCAGACGAGCGCGCAAGGGTGAGGAAATGACACCGCGGGCGTGTAAGGCATCCAGCAGAGCCTCATACGTTTCGGGGTGTTCCTGAAAGACCGTGCTCAGCAGGTGGTCGGCGATATTGAAGAGTACCGTCAATCCAGCCAGAAGCCCCCGCTCCACGGTCCAGCGGAGACTCAGTTCTGCCTGCAGTTGCTCGGGTGTGATCCGCGTATACTTCTGAAGTTCTGAGGCTATCTTGCCCAACTCATGCAATACCTGTAACAGCCATTCCCGGCGTAAAGTCATAGGCTGACGCTCCTTGAGAGTTGGGAAACGTGTCTTCATCCGAACCCCAAAGTCCCGGAAGCGACCCCGAACCCGTCGCCCAAATAGTTGGTTCTCCTCGGATGGGGCAGCGTAGAGCAATTCCCCGTGCGTGACGACCTCAACAGCGAGCCCAACCCCGGCATGGCGCAGATCCACAAGGTCCAGGCGATCCGTCCCCAAGGCTTGGGAGAGTTCCGCATAGAAGGGACGGAAGGCGAAGCGTGAACCGGGATAGATCGCTATATCCAAATCTTCTGACACCTTTCCCTCAGCACCCCGCACGGCAGAACCGAAGAGATACACCAGACGGATGTCGTGCTTCGCAAAGAGGGACGTCAGGGTTCTGACCCTTTGCAGAGCCTCGGGGGGCAAGGGCTTCATCCTGCGATACTTTTCCCTGACGCTCATGGCTCCTTCCATCCCCTACTCACCACCCAGCCAAAACCCATCTGCCTGAACCTCCCTTCCCCCACGACCTTCACAGCAGCATCACCAAGGAGAGTTACCGCCTTCAGGCATCGGGAGGACCTCTTCAGGGCCGTGCCTCCCGCCCGATCAGCTCCACGAGCCGCCTCGCAAAACCCCTCTGCACATTGACCACCACCTCTTCTCGCCCCCGTTGGCAGCATAATGTGTAGGTGACTTTCAACCCGTCCTCGGCGATCCTCGGCTGTTCCAAACGCGTCGGGTGGAGGCCCCGCTCGTAGTCGGTAAAGGCCCCAAGGGAGATCGAGGTCACGAACTCGAAGGAAAGGAGGCGGCGAAGGAGGATCCGGACCTCCTCGTCGGGGATGTCGGAGACCCGCTTGATGTGGCCCCACAGCGTCCGATGCCCCTGAAGAATAGTCAACGTCTCGGTTGGCTCTCTGAGTGACACCCGAGGAGGCTGATCCAGGCTCTTCCGATACTCCCATGCCCGATAGACGACCTCGCCGACCGGTGAGAGGAACGTGTAGCCTTCTTCCTCGGTGAGAAGGAGGCGGACCTCGGGGGGCAAACCTCGAAGGCGATGATCCACCTCCCACGTCGGCCGATAATCCGAGGCGATCCACTGGAAGAAATCATGGTGGGCGTCGAGGAGAGAGAGGTCCCACTCAATAGGCGCCGGGGGGAGGTCAATGATCTCCTTAAAGGCATCGTGAATGTAATAGACGGGGATGTCGTAGAGAAGCCCGATCAGGGTGGCGTAGGCGATCTCCGCCTTAAAGCCGCCCGTGGCGTTAATGGCCACCTCGTGGCCTGCTTTCTTCTCGCGTTCCACCAGCTCCACGATCGTCCCCACCAGAGAGCGGAGACCCCGCATCTTGAACTGCTTCTCCGCATAGGTCAAGTGAGGAACCATTACCAGATCGCTTTGGAACCCCTCCTCCTCGTAGAAGCGGGCCAGGGCCTCGGCGCAGAGCCTCCCTTCGTCGGTCTCCGAGTGGAGGAAGATCACCTTATCTTCCCTTCCCAGCATCCGGCTGAGGGAGTTGGTTTCGGCAGAGGCCTTCACCGGATCGGTCTGGCGGAGGTAGGACATCAGTTGGTCGGCGTTCGGCGCTTCCACCCCCAGATCCCGTTTGGCATTCTGGAGAAGCGACGTGCCCACTGTCGTGATGATGGTGCGCATATCTTATTGCTCCTTCGGAATCAACTTCACCCAGCCCATCGCCCACCTCGGTGTGCCACCATCGTAAGCGATGCGACGGGTGTGCGGGAAGGGCGCGTTAAGGTCTATCTGGTGCGTCTTGGGGTCTTCGCCCAGCCGATACCGCTGACGTAATTGCTTGAAGTCATTCTCACTCAACGACACCCGTAGGAGATCACCAACGGTCTTGGCTTCCCACCCGCTTCCCCAGCCAATGTTGAGAAGGAATGCGCGGTCAGGCAAGCTGTTCATCACCGTCTCCAAGTCAGCGTAAAAGCTGCACAGCGAGTCCAACCCGTGCTCAGTGTAGAACGCTTTTTCCGCCGTGATGACAGCACGGGCATAGTCGTTGCATGTTGCTGCCAACTGCCGTACAGTCTGTTCCTTTGCGCCACGGAAATGCAGGTCGCGGTTAGCAGTATCAGTGAACAGAAAGTCATCAACGCAGATGTCCAGTCGCAACGTCGTATCAGGCTTCAGCCATTCGACGAAGGTTTTGTATTCGCCGTCCTGCTCTCGCTTTTCGACGAGCCGATTGCCGCGCAAGGTGTAAGTCCAGACCAACCCGACGGTTAACTGCTCGATACCCACAGGCACGGTGTCACTCACCTGCACAGCGCGCATAAGGTCGTGGTTGGGGTCACGTCCGAGCACCGCGCGTTCCACAGGCTGTCCCAGCCACTCACGGTTACGGCCCAATCGTTCTAATCGCTGCTGAAAGTTGCGCCATTCGCGCTGCTCCCCCAGTCGATCCTCGCGCACATTGAGGACACGGTAGAGCGTTTGCCGCAAGGCACGCGCTTCATCGTCGCTCACGCTTAGCGTCTGTGCAAGCACTGCACGGTGTGTGTCCGGTGCATCGAAAGCGCGGCGTCGTTGGATTTCAGTAAACAGATCACGCGACCGCAGGCAAAGTGCCAAATACTGCGATGCGAATGTTCTGTGCGGTGCGTTGCCGTTCATCAACTGCCATAACACCGCTGTGCGAACTGCGCCCTTGACCGACGTGCCCGGCAGGTAAGGCTGTCCATACACGTCTTTTATCGCTTCGCGGATGGGAGTCTCTTCAGGGTCTTGCGGGCAGGGCAATGCATACGCTGCTACGTCGGAAGGTGAGATGCCCCTACTGTGCAGCCATGTCGCCCATGTGAAATTGCGGTCACTCATTGCCCGTGCTAACTCATTCGAGTCCACACTGCGCACAAGCACCTTGTCCAGGTCCATCAGGTGCCATCTGTTGTCTTCATATACGCCATCGAATTTGCTGAACTGCGTCCCTGTTCCGATGTGGACAGGGCTGAGACAAGTCAGAGTATAGGTTGTCGTAGCCATCACGTTTTCACCCCCACAGGAAAAGCATAGCCGTAACGCCACACATCGTGCGGGCAGGCATCAGGTTTCACATTGACCAGCCGTCCAGCGCGGGGTTGAGGGCTGCCCGTCAGCACCGAGCCTTCGGCGAACATCCAGACCATCTTGCGCCGCAGGTTGCTGGCTTCGGGTGACGTCACCCAGCCACGTCGGGGCATCAACTCATAGGCTGCACCGTTGCCTGTGAGTGCCTCCGCTTGGGGTGCATCCTTCGGGCACAATGGCGCGAGCGTAACAAAGCGGCTAGCCTCATCCGCGTCGGGCAACGGTTCATCCCTCGCTTGCTCAAACGTGAACAACCCGCGCCCTGCGCTCCGCTCACCACCCAAGCCTGCATCACCCAACACACGCAGGCATGCTTCGAACTTGCGGCGCAAGTCATCACCATGATCACGGTTGAACTCTACGGCGAACCAAAGTCCCGCACCGTCTTTGAACGTCACTTCGCCAAAGTGCCAGATCTCCGATGCCGCCGTGATGCGGTCGAGCGTCACGCGGGGTACGACAGCGGTTTTCCACAACACAATATCGTCCGTTGCGTCGTCCATCCAATCCGACAGTTGGGTCTTCTCCTCTGCCGTCACCCACGCCATTTCGCCGTTGATGCACTCTTCCTTGCGGAAGGTCAACTCTTCGCCGTTGACCATCGCTGCAAAGATACGCTCGGATACGAACCGCACTCGCTTGAATGCCTTTTCATCGCCCTCGCTAACGGTCACGTTGGTCAGTCGCGCCAGTGGCTTTGGAAAGAACCGTACGTTGCCCGCGAATGGAAATCCTGAACTTAGAAAGAACGGCTCACTGCCGCCGTCAGCGTCCGTAAACCAGTCCAGCACATCCCGGTGTAGCGCGTCCACGCCGTAAAGTTCCCGCCATGCCGAGCAAAGCGCGCTGAAGAGCGTGTCGGCAGGCACATAGGTCCGTGTCACTTCCAGCCCCACCCCCCGCTCGCTCACGTGTAATGGCGAACGGAAAGAGAGGCGATAGGTTAGAAAGGTAGCCATCACTATCACCCCATTATTAACTCCTTAATCCGATTGGCATAGTCAGCGGGACGTAACTGCCTTACCGTCTTGTTCGCATCCAATGTCTCGACAGTGCCTGTTCCTTCATAGTAAGCGTGGGATTTGAACAGTACGGTCACATCGGCGAAGGCAACCTTGCCTGCCCCCCGTGAGCCGTACCCACCGAGGTAGTCGTCCTCAAGCAACTCCATCGCTTTGAAGACGTATTGCAGCCAGCCAATGTCAGTCTGGCAACCCGTGCCATTAAGGTCATAGAGGCTATACGCGAACTCGAACGGAGCAAAGACCGCGCCCGCTGGCACGCGCTCATTTTGGCGAGGCACTGCCGCCGACGTAATGCGGTCAATCGCCGCTTCCCACTTGACTTCAGTGAATGGTAGATCGGTTTTAGCACGACGCAGTTTCTCCGTAGCCTCGTTGTCCCTCGACAGGAGCACATCGCGCACGAGCAACCGCGTGGGCTTGAGTTGCGTCCAGTCTCGACGCTGATCGCCTGGCGTGACGCCGAAGATTTGGCAGACAGCACAGTTAGCATACTCGTTCTCAGTCTCGCACTCGTGAACGCGGACGACCGGTTCACGCCGTTGAATGAACTTGTTGGCGTCCTTGCCTAAGTGCTTGTCCAGCAGTGAACGCATCTTGCCTCGTAGGGACGAGCCAGGAATGTAGGGTTCACGGGTGACGGGGTGACGAATGACAGGGTTGTCAATCCCACCGATGTCCAATCCTGCCGCCGCACCTCCAATGTGTAAGCCTGTGACCGCTTCGATTTGTCCTGTGATCAGCACTTTCCCTTTCAGCATGATGTTTGGCATGAGAGTATCCTCCTTTTATGATCTCCCACCTGCCGCTTTGTGGTAGGCGAGGATAGCTTCAAAGAAATCCACGAAGCGAGCGAACTTCGCTTCATCATTGCCCACTTCGTCAATCGCCCATGTGAGGATGCCCTTTAGCTGACGCGCGCCTTCCGTGTCAGCTCTGGCGGCAGCGTAAGCGAGCTTCGGTTTGAGTAGCACGAATTCGTTGGGGTCGAAGCCGCGCATCTCCATCTGCTTGACCATGCCGTAAATGTTGCGGATTTGGCTCGTCGTGAGACCGCCTCTGGCCAAGCGTGGTCCGAGCAGTTCGGCTACTTCCACTAACGGCCTTCCGCCTTGCTGAATGAGTTGGCGGACCTGCTGCTCTGACAACTGCTCCTCTCGTTGCTGTCGCTGTGGTTGTGTCCCGCGGTCTTGCTGCGGGCGGTCTCTCCGGCCACGTTCATCTGCTCTCATGTTTCTATCCCTCCCTCGTTAGCAATTCTGTCCAGCGGGCGAGGACGTGCAGAACCGTGATAAGGCCATCCTGTTCACGTGTAATCGCCTGCTGGAGTTCACTGATTTGGTCTCTATGGTCTTTGTAACGTTCCCCGAAGCGGCTGAGTTGATAGATCAGCCGCCATTGCCACTTGTCATAGTGGATCACCTCCTTCATTTGCTCTAAGGTTATCTGTCCCTGCCGATGCAGCCTGCGCTTGCGCGCAGCATTGTCGGTGTAGAGCGCGTGGACTTCTGTCAGCCGCGTCAGGAACGCACGTGGCAGCGCGGTTATATCGCCAGTAGGTTTGAGCATGCTCATCAGTTTGTCCTTCCACTGCGTTACCTCCTCGAACCGCTCCCACCCTAGCGCCGTTTGCAGGAAGCAAAGCGCATCCTTTGGGCGCCCACCGTTTGGTCGTTTGAATTCTTTGGCTTGGTCATCGAGCGCGTATTTGGCATCGTTGGCGAGTTGGTAAAGTGGAAACTTCTGGTGCTCGATGGCGATGCCGCCCGAGAGCGTCACGTGGTCGCCGCCCACGAACGCGCGAAAGTCATTGCGGATTTGCCTTGCCAACTCCGGAAGTGCACTCCACGCACCGACGACGAACAGGTCATCACCACCTGCGTAGATGAGATAAAGCTTGTCTCTGCTTTCTCGGGTAGCTGGGTGGAAACGATTGTGCTGGCGGCACAACTGCGGAACCCAACCCTCGAAGAACAGCCGAAGCGATTCGCTCAAGGTGCTCATCCGCGAAATCGTCGCGTCCTCGCCCAGGCCTTTCTTGAACACCTCACCCAAGCTGTCTACATCCATCCGCAGCACACCTAACCACTTGACGCCATTGGAGGCATCGGCCAGATCGCTAAATTCGGCGATGATGGGCTTGCCATCCTCATCGTAGCCCTTAAGCGGCGTCGCATCGGCAAGCAGGCGAAAGTCATAACTTACGGGCAAGTCACCCCACTGGAAACGCACCTGCACATCGTCAGTGAGGAAATCGGTTGAATCAAAGGTGTAAACCGTTGCCGCCGTTGCCCCATGAGGTTTGTGGGGCAGGTCATCGCCTTCGTGCACCAGCCACACGTCAGCGCCGAATGCCCGCAGCATGCCTCGCCAGTCCCACGGATCAGGCGGCTCATCTTCAGGTACAGCGAAAATGATGAGATGCGTCGGGTCACGCAGTAGACGTCCCAACTCTTCAAATTGATAGCAGCGGCGGCATTTGCGCGTGTCATTGTCCATCCGATCCACACCCGGCTTCCAATCCCCATGACAGACCTGACACATCTCCTCCGCCGTCGTGCCGCGCTGGTGGGGGGTGAACAACTCGCGTATCATGGCCTCACCGCCAAGGTCACGCCACTTGCGCTGCTTACGCTCGTTGACCTTCTGCGATACTTCACTCCACTTGGCGGCGAAAGCCTTGCCACCGGCTTCTTCTTCCAGGAAATCGCGGGCAGTCACAGGCACAAAGTCCACTGTCAACGCGAGGTCACCATTGTGCGCTTTCCAAAGTTTTTGAGCAATCCGCTGCCGCAGATTGTCTAACCGTTCCGTTGTCTCGCGGTGCGGGAGCAGCAAATAGAAGTGACCGCCGCCTGCAAACAGCAAGTTCGTCATAGGCAGGTTAAATTGGTACAGAATCCAGCCAGCTACGACCTCAGTAAGCAGTTGCAAGTAAAAGGAACGTCCACGGAGGCCCCGCGCCGCGCCACTGCTCGTAAGGAGGTAGAGGAAATCCTGCGTGCCCGAAATATCACCCTTCACAAGCGCACAGAGGCGGCGATCCAGCAGTTTTTCTTTCGCTGGTGTGAGCCGCTTTTTGTAATAGAGTTGCGTCAACGCCACGTGAAACGTTTGTAGGTCCGCTTCACTTAATCCCTCGCTAATCAGGCAGGCCACAATTGCCGCTGTGGTTTTCAGGTGGTGGTAGAGTGAGATGTCAGGAATCATGTCTCGGCGTGTGTCAGAGGGAATAGCCCAAGTAAACTTCCTCAGAACGGCCAAAAGTGTGGTTAAGTCTCCTCGCGGCACGCGCGTCATTTCCTTAGTGAAAGCTTGCCACAAGGCATGGTAAGCCTCCGCAGAACCGGACACTTCTCTGCTTGGAATCAATTCCCGCCGGTTGAGTGACAACGCGGTGAGTTCGTAATACAGGTGCGCATCGGCCTCTCGCCCGTCTAGCTTCACACGTGATAGAACTGCACGGAGCACGCTCTCTGCCCGCCCGCGTGCGCCCTCCTCGTCACCTTCCATTTCGGCGCGTTCATTAGCGGAGAGGCGATCGGCCAGCGAAACCAGCAGCTCATCAGGCAAGGAAGGATTATGATGTTTGAGCACTAGCCGTCGCAGCGTATGCTGGTCACCTGTCCAACCACCCATGAAATCGTCCACAAATACCGCGCTGAACGGCTCGTGATTGTATTTCGCTTCAGCACGATAACCCACCGCCCATGCAGGCAACGGGTCGAATGTGCGCTCGCGGAACTTCCCGATGTCGTGCAGTAGCGCCGCCAAGACGGCGGTCATCGTTCGCTCCTGCATAGCTGCCCCTCCTGCTACCGGTAGAACCTTCCAGACAAGAGTCACTTACCTGAGCCGTTCAAATTCCTCCCTGGTGACCCTGGCGTCCAGAAGGATCTTACGCAGCGTACCTTTGGCAATGTCCTTTCCTGGATGGACCGGTACTGTTGTCCAGCGGCCATCCGGGTGTCGGAAAACGGCATGGCTTCCGCTTTGCCGGATACGCACAAATCCCACCCGCTCTAACACCCGGATAACCTCCTCAGGTTTCGCCGGTCGGAGCTTAGACATTCACCTCGACCTCATCCAGCGCTACCTCAATGGGGATCGGTTCCCCCACTGCTTGGCGAGCCTCGATATGAAGCCGGATGGCGTCTTTCAGGTTCTCCAGTGCCTTCTCATAGGTCTCGCCCTGCGTGTAACATCCCTGAAGCGCTGGACAGGAGGCGATGTAAACGCCATCTTCGTCACGCTCTATGACAACTGTGTATCGGTATTTAGGCATGCCCTCACCTCCAGACCGCTCTAGGTTAGAGCGCTTTTCCTGCTGCTCTCCCTACCCATCCCCACGGCTCAGGGTATGTAGACGCTTCCCACCTTCTTCAGCGTGCCATAGCGTTTTTCCAGCAGGTTTCGCCTGACCTGGTCAATCCACCGGTGGGTGTCTGCTTCTTTTTCGACGACCGTCCCTCCGCACACAGGGCACGTCTCGCTGATCACGGACATCTTACCTCCTCCTTAGCCTGAAGTCGATCCATCTCGATGGATCGGGGACATACGTTGTTACGACAATGGCAAGCCTCTGAGCTTCAGAATACGCTACAACGGCATGTATCGGTCGAAGGGTTTCATCGAACCCTAAGATCAGGCAGCTTGGAAATGAGAGTCCGCTCATTCATGACGTTCCCCTTGACAGCATCTTGAAAAGGCATATACTAAAGGCACAGAAAGGAGGTGGCTTTTATGCGCACCACACTGAACCTTGACGAGGAGCTGATCAAGGAGCTGATGAAGGTCACAGGGGCCAAGACGAAGGTCGAGGCCATCCATCTGGCCATTTCGGAGTTCATCCGCCGGAAGAAGATCGAGGGCTTGCTTGACCTTGAGGGCAAGCTCCAGCTTGACCTGGATTGGCGTGAACTGGAAGAGCGTGAGCTGAAGGCCCAAGAGGAACGTGAGAGGCGCTGGCGTGGTCATCGCTGATACCTCGGTATGGATTGAGTACTTTCGAGGACGCCACGAGCCAGTCCAGAAGGCTCTGCGAGCCTTAATCCAGGCCGAGCAGGTTGCCCTCGTCGGCGTGGTCCTGGCCGAGCTGCTCCAAGGATGCCGAACCTCCAAGGAGGCGGACACCCTTCTCTCAACGCTCACGGGCATTCGCTTTCTCGAGACCAGCTTTTCGAGCTGGAAGCGAACGGGTGAGCTGGCATCTTCGCTGCAACGGAAGGGCATCACGCTGCCCCTTTCGGATCTCATCATCGGCTCCATCGCCCTGGAGCACAGTTGCCAGGTCTTTACCCTCGATCCCCACTTCAAAAAGATTCCCGGCCTCACGCTCTACCCTTTTCCCTAATCGCTCCTGGCAACGTGACATCTACTGGTTCCCCTGTCTGATCCTCTCACGCCCGCTTAGGCTTGTCGTTCCAGCAGGGTCACGACCGCCTGGCAGAACGCTTCGATATCGCCGAGGCGCTCCTGGATGATCCGATGGACCACGCCGAGGGCGATGCGGAGGTAGCCATGAACCAGGAGATTTCTTAGGCCCACAGCCTGTCGCAGTCGCTCGGCCAGCGGCTGGGAGATGATCCCGTTCTCAGCCAGGATCATGACGATCTCCACCCGCTCGTGAGGTTTCCGGAAACCAAGGGCGGCGATCAGGTGGTTACCGATGTCGGTCATCGCCTCCAAAGTGGTCTGAAGCTCGTAGAGGGCGGCATGGCATCGGGTCTCGTCCTGGCTGAACTGCTCGAAGCTCAGGCCTCGGTATCCTTTGAGTCGGTGGAGCATCGCATCAATATAGCTTAAGCGTTCTTCAACAGCGTGGCGGTCAAGCATCTCCGCCCTCCCCTGCCCCATCTGCTTGCCTTCAATTCGCTTCCTCACATATCGGCGGTAGGTCTCCGTTAGCTCAACGTATTCGAGATACCGCGCCATGGCCATCCGCTCAAAGTGGACCCGCTCGGCCTCATCGGCGGCGTAGACCAGAGTCCCCTCGATCACTGCCTTGAGGCCCTCTTCCCCTTCTTCGCTCAGGATCGCGAGATCGACCCGATCTGTCTTGAAGAGCGCGATCAGGTCGGCGAGGAGGAGCAGGTAGGTGTCCGCCTGCTTCTCTGGATCGGCTTCCCTCAACAGCACGGCGACATCCACGTCGCTTAGGGGCGTGGTGTAGCCCCTGGCGTGGGAGCCGAAGAGGTAAGCGAGGGCCACGGGGTGGGGGCACCCAGAAAAGTACTGCTTAAGCATTTCGACAATCTCTCTTTCTTTCATAGCACTTCTATCCCCCACCCTTCCCGCTGACAATCCGGTATTGCCCAAGGCCAAAGGTGGTCCCTTTCCCCACGTGGGTCAGCTCCCCCAACCGTAAGAAGGGCAAAAATTCGCGAAGTGCCCCCTTAAATGTCACCGTCCCCACGAAGCCGCCGAGCTTCATCCTCGTCTCCTGCCTCATCGAGTAGCGCTCCCAGTCGAGCCACTTCAGGTCCTGTTCCACCACCAGGATCCCCTCCGCCCGCTCGATGAGCCCTTTGAAATCGAGATCCAGCCGCGTGCCGCAGTGGAAGTAGGAGAGGGTGGAGAGCCGCCGGAGGAGGTTTCGGATCAGGATGTGGAACTCGAGGCGGTCGGTGAGATGTCCCTCGTACCGTAAGCGGGTCGGGGTTAGAAAGCGTAAGGAGAGCCTGGAACCAGGGAAAGCGGTGTCGAGGAGGCTCCGACCGGTGAGGACGGGGAAGTCCGACCGGAACACCTTTGTCTCACCCCTGTAGATCACCCGTTCCTCTCCCCCCTTCACCCTGACCTCCCGGAGGGTGTACTTCCCCCGCCCCTTGCCGATCCCGATCCGCCCCAGCTCGTCGAAGGTGTAGAGAAAGTAGGGGAGGAAGTCCAAGGCCCGGCCGATTAAGACGAGGCCCACCTGAAGCTCCTCCCCGGGCTCGTAACGCTCCCGCGGATCCAGCGGCGGTTCGATGACGAAGGGATGGGGAGCATGGGGGTACTTCCTGAGCATCTCCGCCCCTTCGGGAGGTGGGGTCTCGAAGACGTAGGCGTAGACGCAGACCTTCGGCATCTGACAGGCTTCCCGGCACCGGAGGGGGCAGGCGACTTTTTTGAAGGCGTGGCCGAAGCCGCCCCGGAAGGTGGAGCCTTTGTAGACCGGCAGGCGAAGGGGCTCCTTTGCCTCAAGGGTCAACTGGAACCGGCTCACACGGAAATGATCCAGCATCGCTTCCTCCACCCCTGACGATACGCCGGAAACACCTCCCTGGCAACCGGAACAACCTTGCCGGCAAGGTTGCCGACTTTACCGGATGGTGATCAAGCGCTTATTCAGGGGGAGGCCGTAGGAGGTCTCCCCTTTCTTCCTCTCCCCCCGTTGGGCGGTGATCCGGTAGAAGCCCTGCCAGCCCGCCCCCTCTAAGGCCCTATGGAGCTTCGTGTTGATCCGGCTTTTTACCTGGTAGAAGCGGTCCTCCCGGTCCGCTGCCTTCTGCCATCCCGGAAGCTCCTCTTGGGAGGCCCGTCCACCCAGCTCTCCGAGGAGAGCGGTGAGACTCTTGACCATGGCCTCGTCCTTCACGACTTCAAGGGGGAGGAAGCAGCGGGAACAGCCGGAACAGTTGGGACGGCACCCCTTCCGGCGGCGGGCCAGGAGGAGGTAGAGGGCCATCTCCAAGGGCGACAGGAGCACGACCTTCTCCCCGATCCTGAGCTTCCGATCAGCCGGCTCCACGATGAGTTTCGGCGGGGCCTGGAGGAGGGCCAGCTCTTCCTGGCTTTGGCGGATGAGGGCGGTGTAGGTAAGGGCTTTCTCGTCTTTCAGGACCGGGAGCTTCTCCCGGAGGAACAGGATGGGGATTTCGGCCAGGTCCACCCGGATGTCCTGGACGCGGATCGTCCGGCCCTTGACCCTAACGGTCTTCTTTCCCGGTGGAGGATAGAAGAAGCCCCCCTCCCCTTCCAGCTCGGGAGGCCAGACGAGGACGTGGAAGAGGGTGTCGCCGGGACGGCCGTAGAGCTGGAAGGCGAGGGCCAGGTCCACGCCCATCGTCTTCCGGCCCCCGGCGATGGAGCCGTAGAGGCGGACCCTAGGATCCCGGGTTAAATCCCGGATGAAGCCGACGATGAAGTCGGCCAGGGCGGTGCTTTCCTCGGCCGTCCGGATGTCTTCGAGGGGCCGGCCATCGGGACCCGGGACGACCAGGAGGGAGCGGGCATCGAAGCGGATGCTTCCGGGCGGGATGCCGTAGTCCCGGCAGAAGGTGTGAAAGCGCCCGACCCTCGGCTTGAGGAGCGTCGCCTCGATCAGGTCCCGGCCGGGACGGGTGGTGATCACGGCGATCTCGCTGAGGGTGACAGGCGGCTTCCGCACCTGGGTCAGGGCGTAGAGGGCCTCGGTGATGACCTGGGGCGTCAGGCCGACCACTACCACGAGCAGCTCCCGTGCCATCGCTGGCCCCGCTATCTGCCCCGACCCCGGATGGATCTAAAGCAGGCTCACGCTTGGGCGTCCTCCTGGCCGGACAGGGCCGGCCGCTCGGGATAGCGGCTGATCCCTTCCAGCCTGGCCTCGAATCGGGCCAGGGCCGAGGCCGCCTCGTCGTACCGGTTCTTCGCATGGGTCAGATGCCGTCCGATCACCTCGAAGGATTCCCGAAACCTCTGCAGGTCCCCCGTGAGGCGCCCCAGGAGCCCCAGGATCTCCTGGGCGTTTCGTTCGATCTGGAGGCCTTTCAACCCCAGGACGATGGCCTGGAGGTAGGCGTAGAAGCTACAGGGGGAGACCGGGATGACCTTCCGCTTCAGGGCATAGGCGGCGAGGGAGTCTCCCGGCTCATCCTTGACGATGACCTCATAGTACACGTTCTCCGCCGGGATGTACATGAGGGCAAAGTCGAAGGTCCCCTCGTCCGGGAGGATGTACTTGCCGGCGATCTCATCCACCCGGGCCTTCACGGCCCGGGCGAAGCTCCGCCTCGCCTCCTGCCGCCGGGCCTCGTCGGCCTCATCCAGCATCCGCCGGAACCCTTCCAGGGGGAACTTGGCATCCACCGGGACAAGCCAGTCGCCGATCCGGATGACGGCGTCCACCCGCTCCCGGTTCTTGAAGGTGTATTGCATGATGTAGTGCTCTTTGGGAAGGATCTGGGCCAGCAGTTGCTCCAGCATCGTCTCCCCCAGGGCGCCCCGGAGCTGGGGGGGCTGGAGGATCTGCTGGAGGCCGGCGATGTCCTGGCCCAGCTCCAGCATCCGCCGGGTCGCCTCATCCAGCTTCCCCAGCCGGCCGTGGACCTCGCCGACCACCTGCGCCGCCCGATCCAGCCGCTCGCCGATGTGCATCTGGACCTGCTGGAGCAGGGCGGTGCTTTCCTGGAGGCGCTGGTTGAGCTGGGCGGTGAGCCCCTCCAGGCTGGCCCGGGTTTGGTCCCTCAAGCCCTCGAGCTGTCGCTGGAGGAGGAGGACGGCCGGGTCCGGCTCCCTTCCAGCCCGAAGGTGCTTCAGCTCCGCCAGCACCTTCAGCAGGCCATAGGCCAGCAGGGCAACGACAAGGAGGGAACCGATGATGATGCCAAGGGTCCAGGTCGGCATGGAGCCGTGCCCCTCATGAAGCCCCCCTCAGGAGGGGGCCGTCCGCAACAGGAACCGGAAGGTCGAGCCCTGCCCGACCCGGCTCTCCACCTGGATCCGGGAGCCGTGACCTTCGACGATCCGCTTCGCCAGGGCAAGCCCCAGGCCGGTGCCCCCGTACTGGCGGGTGGCGGAGCTGTCCACCTGGTAGAAGTGCTGGAAGATCTTCTCCAGCTGGTCCTCGGGGATCCCGATCCCGGTATCCGAGACGCTGATCTCCACGAACTCCTCCCCCGTGACGGGGCGGGCGGCCAGGCAGATACGGCCGCCTTCCGGGGTGAACTTCACGGCGTTGTCCAGGAGGAGGTCCAGGACCTGGGCAATCCCTCCCAGGTCGGCGATCACGCGGGGGAGCGCGGCAGGGACGGCCAGGGTAAGGGCCAACCCTTTGGCCCTGGCCTTCCCCTGAAAGGCCTCCACCTTGGCCTGGAGCAGGAGGTCAATGGGGATCTCCGTCAGATGGAGGGTGAACTCCCCCCGGCCGAGCTGGACGAAGGCCAGGAGCTGTTCGATCAGGCCCTTAAGACGCTGGACACTCTCGGCGATGATCTCCAGGCCTGACCGCTGCCTGGCCGTTAAAGGCCCAGGATGCCCGGAGAGAAGGAGCTCGACGTAGCCGATGATGGGGGCCAGAGGGGTCCTAAGCTCATGGGAGATGCTGGCCAGGAAGTCCGTCTTCATCTGATCCAGCTCCTTCAGCTCCTCATAGGCCCTCCGGAGCTTCTCGTAGAGCTGGGCGTTCTCCAGGGCGATGGCCGCCTGCGCACAGAGGATCTTCAGAAGCCCCTCGTCCTCCTCGGTGAAGACCCCCCCCTTCTTGTTCAGGACCTGGAGGACCCCGATGATCCCCTCCTCTCGATTGTAAACCGGCATGCAGAGGATCGTCCGGGTCCGGTAGCCGGTCCTCTCATCCGTCTCCCGGTTGAACCGGGGATCCTGGTAGGCATCGGGGATGTTGAGGCTCTCCCCTTTCTCGGCCACATAGCCGGCGATCCCGGAGCCGACCTTCAGGCGGATCATCTGCTTTCCAAGGCCCTGGGCCACCTTGGACCAGAGCTCCCCCTTCTCCCGATCCAGGAGGAAGAGGGTGCTCCGGTCGGCCTCGACGACCCGGGTCGCCTCCTGCATGATGAGCTCCAGGAGGCGGTCCAGGTTGGTCTCAGCGCTCATCACCCTGACGATGTCCAGGAGGATCCGGTACTTGCCGACCTGTTCCTGAAGCCTCGCCAGCTCCTCAGCGGATTCCTGAGACCCCTTTGGGTTCATGATCCCCTCTCACCGGAGAAGAGCCCTGGATGCGCTATGCATGGTCTGTGCCAGCTACCGGAAGACCTGGAACACCAGGACCGACCCGGAGATCCCGGCGACCCCTCCCAGGAGCACCCGAAGCCGGCGGGGGGGGTCCTGAGGCCACGGGGTGATGAGGGCGGCCAAGCCGTAGGAAAAGAACATCACCTGAGGGCTTTCGGTCACCAGGGTGAGGAGGGTCCCCAGGGCGAAGGCCAGGGCCGCCCGGCCGCTCACCACCCCTCCGGTGAAGCTTCCCTGGAGGCGGGTGAAAACGACCACCAGGAGCCCCGTGAGGACAAAGATGACCAGCGGCACGACCGGCGGGAGCTGCTTGGCCCATTCAATCCCCCGCTGGAGGGAAGGGGCCAGGAAGGGGAAAAGGGTCCCATAGGCGGTGACGATCACCACCACGGCGGCGAAGAAGGCCGCCGCGGCCGAGACATCCTTGGCCCCTTTGGCCAAGGGGTGGTAGGCGGGGGAGGCCAGGTCCACCGCCAGTTCCAGGGCCGTGTTCACGAACTCGGCGAAGAGGAGGAACGCGACGGCGAAGAAGAGGAGCAGGCGCTCCCAGGAGGAGAGGGGGAAGAAGAAGCCCAGCCCGAGCAGGAGGAACGCCACCAGGAAGACGAAGCGGACACTCCGCTGGGCCTTCACGGCATAGAGGATGCCTTCGAAGGCCACCTGAAGGCGGCTGAGCCAGGAGCGGGCGTTCTTAGGCTTGGGGGAAGCAGGCAGAAAGGAACCTCCTCTCCAACCGGCGCATCCTTCGCCGCTCCTCCGGGGTGACGTGATCATAGCCAATGAGGTGGAGGATCCCGTGGATGAGCAGATGGGCCATCTCCACCTCCAAAGGTCGGCCCCGCTTCAGGGCCTGTCGTCTGGCCGTCTCCGTTGAGATCACCACATCCCCCAATAGCAGAGGTCGGGGGTCGGGGGTCGGGGGTCGGGGGTTAACGTCTAAAACAGGACGATTTTTAACCCTTCCCTTCCGACCCCTAACCCCTAACCCCTGACCCCTGATTTCGGCGAGGGGGAAGCTGAGGACATCGGTCGGTCCCTTACGGCCAAGGTACGCCTCGTTCAGGTAGGCGATCTGCCCGTCATCAACGAAGAGGAGGCCGCACTCGGCCCCCTCCAGCCCCAAAGAGCGGAGGACCCCCTCCCCCACCTTCTTCAAACGCTTCGTCTCGACCTTCACCTTCCGCTGGAGGTTTCGAACGGAGATTCCCATGATGAAGGGTGCCGGACCGTCTCCTTGAAGAAAGGGAAAGGGGAGCGAGCAGGTCGGTCCTACGGCTCTGCCCCAGGGTCCTCGGGTTGCCCTGCGGTATCGGTCCTCGGGGGTCGAAGACCGGAAGCCCTCCTTTGCTCCGAACCCTGCTGGTAGGCCTCATACGCCCGGATGATAGCCGAGACCAGCTCGTGCCGGACCACGTCCTCCTCGGAGAGGTGCACGAACTTGATCCCCGGGATGTCCTTCAGGATCTGACGGACCTCGATGAGCCCCGAGAGTTTCCCCGCCGGGAGATCCACCTGGGTGATGTCCCCCGTGATCACCGCCTTCGATCCGAACCCTAAGCGGGTCAGGAACATCTTCATCTGCTCCGAGGTCGTGTTCTGGGCCTCATCCAGGATGATGAAGGCATCGTTTAAAGTATTGTGGGTGAGGATGAAGTCATCGGTTACGTACAGGTGGTCTGGGGCATCCACAAGGATGCAAACGGTCTCCTCGACCCCAGCGGGCTCGATGGCCTTAATGAAGCGCATCGGGCGGCCGCCGCCGAACTTCTCGTAAATCTCGGCCTTACGGCTAAGGCGGAATGGCTGGATGCCCTCCGGGAGCCGGATGTCCAACACCCAGCTCTCACTCCTGTGAGGAACCTCTCGGCCTTTGATCCAGCCCGGCTTCTTATCCTCTGTCCGCCGGATGCGCCAGTAGGCCACGCCCCCCAGCGAGCGAACCAGGAACACCACATCGTCCCGAAGCTGGGATGAGCTGGTGGTGAACTGGATACGGCAGGTGCGGCCCTCCTGGATCACCGGGCCGCCGTCGCTGTCCAGGAGACCCTGGAGTACTGAAAGCCTAACCTCGGCACTGTTATACAGGTAGACCTCTGGGATGAACTTGGCGTTCGAGTAGGTGCCCCAAAGGCCTAGAGCCCTAAGCGTCTCGGTCGCCGGGTTGGCTACGATGGTCCCGCCCCGCCCGCCGTGGACGTGCCGGAGCACGTAATCCACCTCGGACCTGCGCACAAGCTGAATTCCCTCGAGGCTCCGCTCCAGGGCTTTGGCCAGCTCAGCGTCAGCGGTGGCAAAGGTGGGCGTAGCCTTGCCCGTCAGGCACCCGTCCCCGAGCAGGAGACCCAAAGCATAGGGGTCAAGTGGTACATCCTTTAAGGGGAATTCTACCGGAGCGGATAGCAAGGGCAGTTCGTAGCGATGTTGGTGGGCGATTCTTAGTCTACCCATCACCTCCCGGGTTTCAAGGACCCGCGGGGGTCTCTTCCGCCTCTTGCCCCAGGGAGTGTAAACTGCCCAGAGGTGTTCGGCGCAGGCCAGGGTAGAGGCGCCGTCGGTCAGGATAACGCGGAAGACCTCTTTTCTTCCCTGCGGAAAGATCCCTAAGACCTGGGTGGGGCGCCCGTTTGAGCCGATGACCCAGTCGCCTACCTCGAGGCTCCCGATCTCCCGCCATCCCAGCGGGGTCAGCACCTTGCTGTGCACGGGTTGCGCGCGGCCCCGCATGAAGGCCAGAGGGGCGATCTCGATGGTCCCCTGCTCGATCAGGCGGTTGGCCCGATCGGCCTCAATCATGTCGTAGAGGGCATCGTAGAGGGGGCGGAGATAGGGGTTGATCTTCTCGTAGAGGGTGCCGGGGAGGTAACCCAGCTTCTCCCCCGCCTCGACGGCCGGGCGGGTTAAGATGATCCGGCTGACCTGTCGCTTCAGGAGGGCGTTCACGGCCATCGCCATCGCCAAATATGTTTTTCCCGTCCCGGCTGGGCCGATCCCTAGAACGATATCGTACTTTCGGATCGCCTCGATGTACCGCCGCTGGCCGGGACTCTTGGGACGGACAGGCCGCTTCTTGGGCGAGACCTCGATGAAATCGCTCTGGAGCTTGTGAAACTCCTCCTCCTGCTTCTCCACGAAAAGCCGGAGGGTCAGCCTCACCTCCTGGGCGGTGATGGCCTCCCCCCGCTCCAGGATGGACAGAAGCTGGGTGATCACCCGCTCGGCGGTGGTGACCTTCTCCTCAGGGCCGGTGATGGTGAGGGCCCCATCCCGGGCCATGAGTTTGACCTGGAGGGCCTCCTCGATCAGCTTCCGGTGCTCATCGGCCGGCCCGAAGAGGTTCTGGAGCTCGGACCCGACCTGGAGGGAAACCTTCTTGATGCTCGACCCCACCTCGTCTGTCATGCCGTCTTTAGGATACTGCCCCCCTCCTCCCCTGTCAAACGAAAATCCGGCGGGCGGCCCACCCCCCTCACAGGTCCAGCTTCAGATGGAGCTCCCGAAGCTGGGCCGGCTCCACCGGGGCCGGGGCCTTGGTCAACAGGTCCTGGGCCCTCTGGGTCTTGGGAAAGGCAATCACGTCCCGGATGGAGGAGGCCCCGGCGAGGAGCATGACCAGGCGGTCCAGGCCGAAGGCGATCCCCCCGTGGGGAGGCGCCCCGTACTCCAGGGCCTCGAGCAGGAAGCCGAACTTCGCCTTCGCCTCCTCGGCCCCGATGCCGAGACGCGCAAAGAGCCGGCTCTGGACCTCCCGCCGGTGGATCCTGATGCTCCCCCCTCCCACTTCCTGGCCGTTGATGACGAGATCGTAGGCCTTGGCCCTCACCTCCCCGGGGCTGGTCTCGAGAAGCGGCAGGTCCTCGTCCACAGGGGAGGTGAAGGGATGGTGGACAGCCACCCAGCGTCCCTCCTGCTCGTTGAATTCGAGCAGGGGAAAGTCAATGATCCAGAGGGGGCGGTACTCCCCTTTGGGGATGAGGGAGAGATCCTGGGCAAGCTTCACCCGTAAACGGCCCAAGGCTTCGGCGGTGACTTCCGGCTCCCCCGCCACGATCAGGAGGAGATCCCCCCCCTCCCCCTTCAGGCGACCCCGGATCCCGTCCAAGACCTCAGGAGGGAAGAACCTGGCCACCGGTGATTGCAGGCCTTCGCTCGTCACCTTGAACCAGAGGAGGCCTTTGGCCCCGAACCCTTTGACGAAGTCAGTGAGACCATCGAGCTGGGAACGGGAGTACCCCCCGCACCCTTTGGCGTTCAGCCCCCTGGCCCGTCCCCCGGCAGCGATGGGCTCCTCGACGGCGTGAAACCCTGACCCCTGCATCACATCGGTCAGGTCCTCAAGCTCCATCCCGAAGCGAAGATCAGGCTTATCCAGGCCGTACCGGGCCAGGGCGTCGGCATACGGGAGGCGGGGGAAGGGACGGGGGAGCCTGATCCCGGCGGCTTTCTCGAAAAGCTCGGCGATCAGCTCCTCCATCAAGGTCAGGATCTCGTCCCGGTCCATAAAGGACATCTCGATGTCGATCTGGGTAAACTCCGGTTGCCGGTCCGCCCGGAGGTCCTCGTCCCGAAAGCACTTGACGATCTGGAAGTAGCGGTCAAAGCCGGAGACCATCAAGAGCTGCTTGAAGAGCTGGGGGGACTGGGGGAGGGCGAAGAAGGAGCCGGGGTAGAGCCGGGAGGGGACAAGGTAATCCCTCGCCCCCTCAGGCGTGCTTCTGGTCAAGACCGGGGTCTCCACCTCAATGAAGCCGTGCCGATCCAGGAAGGTCCTCGTCACCTGGTAGACTCGATGCCGGAGGCGGAGGTTCCGCTGAAGGGGGAACCGGCGGAGGTCCAGGAACCGGTAGGTCAGGCGGACCTCCTCGGCCGTGTCAATCTCATCCTCGATGGGGAAGACCGGGGGCTTCGCCTCGTTTAAGATCTCGGCCCTTTTGGCCAAGACCTCGACCCTCCCCGTCTGCAGGTGGGGGTTCTCCGTCCCAGGGGGTCGGAGGGCCACGGTCCCCTGGACGGCGACGACGTATTCCGGCCGCATCCTCCCCGCCAGTTCGTGGGCGGACGGCTCGTAGAGGGGGTTAAAGACGATCTGGACGATCCCCTCCCGATCGCGGAGGTCTACGAAGATGAGGCCGCCGTGATCCCTCCGCCGGTGGACCCAGCCCATGAGGACCACCTCCTGGCCCTCATGCGCCTCCCCCAATTCGCCACAGTAGTGCGTCCGTTTCACATTAATTAGCCTTCAGCGATCAGCTTAAGCCGATGGCTGACCACCGAGAGTGAGGAAGTGCTCCACCACCTGAGCGATGGGCACCTCAACCTGCTCCCTCTGCTCCAAGTCCTTTAAGATGGCTTCCCCCTTCCTCAGCTCTTCATCCCCTAGGATTAAAGCGAAGCGGAACCGGTCTTTGTTGGCCTGACGGAGCTGTCCTTTCAGGCTCCTCCCCTCGACATCGAGGGTCGCCCGGATCCCCCTCTGCCGGAGGGCCTGGACGATCCCGAAGCCCCGCTCCCATGCCTCCCTTCCCAAGGTGGCCACATACACCCCCTGGAGGGGGGGAACGGCCAAAGCCTCCCTGGACAGGGAGGCCACAACCCTTTCTACGCCCACCGCAAAGCCGATCCCCGGTGTCGGGGGACCCCCAAGGGCTTCGACCAGCCCATCGTAGCGTCCCCCCCCGGCGAGGGCATTCTGGGCGCCAAGGGTGGGGTTGATGAACTCAAAGGTCGTCCGGGTGTAGTAATCGAGCCCTCGGACCAGCCGGTCGTTGATCACGTACTTCACGCCCAAGAGGTGGAGGAGGGCCTCAAGCCTTTCGAAGTGCTCGGTGCAGGACCCGCAGAGAAACTGGATCGGCTTCGGCGCCCCCTCGACCACCCGTTGGCAGCCCTCGTCCTTGCAGTCCAAGATCCGAAGCGGGTTCCGGCGGAGCCGCCCCCGGCAGTCCTCGCAGAGGTCCTGCTCCCGGGCCGCCATCCAAGCGACGAAGCGCTCCCGAAAAAGAGGCCGGCAGCCGGGATCGCCGATACTGTTCAGGTGGAGCTCCACCTCCTGGATCCCGAGCTGCTGGAAGAACTGCTGAAGCAGCGCCAGAAGCTCGGCATCAATGGCCGGATGGGGGGAGCCGATGGCCTCGGCCCCGATCTGGTGGAACTGGCGAAACCTCCCGGCCTGGGGACGCTCATGGCGGAACATGGGGCCGATGTAGTAGACCTTGACAAGGGAGGCCTTCGCTTTGAGGTTGTGCTCCAGGTAGGCCCTGATCACCGGGGCGGTTTCCTCCGGCCTGAGCGTCAGGCTCTCCCCACTCCGGTCGAGGAAGGTGTACATCTCCTTCTCAACGATGTCGGTCCCCTGGCCAATCCCCCGGACGAAGAGTTCAGTCCTCTCAAAGACGGGGGTCCGGATTTCGCTGTAGCCGTAGGTGTGGAAGATCGAACGGGCCACCCCCTCGACCAGCTGCCACCGGCCGATCTCGTCAGGAAGGACATCCGGTGCTCCCCTCACCCCTTTGATCATCGAACCCTTCCCTTCCCTTTTCCAAAAAGGAGACAGAACCCCCTGGCTTCCAGGCCTTTTACGAGGAACGATGGCTGCGAGGATGGAGAGATCAAAGGAGGAACCTAATAGACAGGGGCTCGGTCAAAATGGTGACTCGCTTCGATGAAGCGGATGGTCCCCGACCGGAGGCGCATCACCACCGAGTGGGTCCTGGCCCCCCCTCCGAAAAAGCGGACACCCCGGAGGAGGTCACCATCCGTTACCCCGGTGGCGGCGAACATGACATCCTTCCCACGGATCAGGTCGGCCAGCTTAAAGACCTGCTCCAAGTCCCTGATGCCCATCTTGAGAATTCGATCGACCTCCTCGCTATCCCTTGGCCGGAGCCTGGCCTGCATGTCCCCCCCCAGGCACCGGAGCGCCGCCGCCGCCAGGATCCCCTGGTACGCCCCCCCGATCCCCATCAAGACATCCACCTCCGTTTCCTCAAAGGCGGTGGCGATGGCCGCCTGGAGGTCGCCATCTTGGAGGAGCTTGATCCGGGCCCCCGTCCCCCGGACCCTCTGGATCAGGTCGGCGTGGCGAGGCCGGTCCAGGATGGCCACCGTGAGATCCTCGACATGGCAGCGCATGGCCTCGGCAATCCGGGAGAGGTTCTCCTCAGGGCCTTTCCTGAGATCGATCACATTGGCCGCCTTGGGGCCAACGGCGATCTTCTCCATGTAAGTGTTGGGGACCCTGAGGAACGCATCCTTTTCAGCGATGGCGATCGCCGCGATGGCATTGGCCCTCCCCTGGGCCACGATGTTCGTCCCCTCGAGAGGATCCAGGGCCACATCCACCTCCGGCGGGTTCCCCGTCCCCACCTTTTCACCGATGTAGAGCATGGGGGCCTCACCCCGCTCCCCTTTGCCGATGACCACCGTCCCGTCGAAGTCAACGGCATCGAAGGTCCGCCGCATGGCATCGACCGCCGCCTGGTCGGCGGCCTTCTCGTTCCCCAGCCCCATCCAACGGGCTGCCGAGAGGGCGGCGGCCTCTGTGACCCTTACCGCCTCCAAGGCCAGGTTCCGCTCCACAGGGCCTCCCCGTCAGGGACGTAAAAAAAGAGAAAACAGGAGCAACGACGCCCGCTTACGGGATGGAGTATAAAAAAGACCCCTTCCCCTGTCAAGGGAAAGTTCGCCCCGGTCCTCCTGACCCTCCCCTTTGATGGCATAGGGCTTGCATTTTAAGGGGATCGGCGTCATAATGGTCCCCAACCTGTTTCCCCCCCTTGCTCAGAACCCTTACAGGGTACCCCGAATCTGCTCAGGAGGTCCATGATGGTGGAAGCAGATGCCCGGAAAAGTGCCCGGATCCTGGTCGTTGATGACCGTCCCCAGAACCTCGAGCTGATCCAGGCCTACCTCGAAGGGGAAGGATACGAGGTCCTGGCCGCCTGCAATGGACAGGAGGCCCTTGCCAAGGCCTCCGGGGAGGGACCCGACCTTATCCTGCTGGACGTCATGATGCCCGACCTCTCCGGATATGAGGTGTGCGAGCGGCTGAAGGGGAATGCCAAGCTGGCCTCCATCCCCGTCATCATGGTCACAGCCCTCCAGCAGTTTGAGGACAAGCAGAAGGCCCTTGAGGCCGGGGCGGACGATTTCCTGAGCAAACCTGTGGACCGGATCGAGCTCCTGACCCGGGTAAGATCCCTCCTGAAGGTCAGGCATCTCGGGAGGGAGCTGGATAGGACCCTGGCGTATCTTCAGGAGCTGGAGGCGGCCCGCCACGAACAGGTGGTGAAGCCGGGGGAGGCATCGCCACCGGTCGAGGCTTCCAAGCCGCCGGCTCCGGAGCCGATCCCGGCGGGAGCCCACGTGCTGGTCATTGACGATGAAAAGGCCATCCGGGACATCTACAGGGACCTCCTCACCAGCTACGGGTTTCAGGTCACCACCGCCGGGAGCGCCCGGGACGGTCTGGGGAAGGTCCGGGAGACCCCCTTTGACACCATCCTCCTGGACATCATGATGCCGGGGATGTCGGGATTAGAGGCCATGGAGGCCTTAAAGGATCTGGCCCCGGAGGTCCCGGTGATCATCATCACCGCCAACCCCACCTCCCAGAACGCCATTGCAGCCCTCCGGCATGGGGCCTTCGACTTCATCGTCAAAGGTTGCAAGGTTGAGGCGATCGTCTATGCGGTCCGGCGGGCCGTGGAACGCCACCGCCAACAACTCCGAAACGTCCAGCTCCTCAAGGAGTTAAAGCAGAAGGTGGAAGAGCTTTTGAAGGAGAAGGGGGAACGGGGATGAGCCAGACACGGACGGGTGAGAAACCCTCCCCGAAGATCCTGGTGGTGGACGATGTCTACGAGAACGTGGAGCTGCTCGAGGCGTATCTCTCCCAGGCCGGGTACCAGGTGGCCAAGGCCTACGATGGCGAAGAGGCCCTTCTTCAAGCGGAACGGGATCCCCCCGATCTGATCCTCCTGGACATCATGATGCCCAGGCTAAACGGTTATGAGGTCTGCCGGCGGCTGAAATCGGAGAAGCGGACCGCCTTCATCCCCATCGTCATGATCACCGCCCTCCGGGAACGGGAGGAACGGATCAGGGGGATCGAAGCGGGGGCCGACGAGTTCCTCATCAAACCCTTTAACAAGCAGGAGCTGATGGCCCGGGTCCGGTCACTCCTCCGCATGAAGGCCCTCCATGACCAGGTCGAGGCGGCCAACCGGTTTCTGGAGCAGAAGGTGGCCGAGCGGACGGAAGAGCTCCAGCGAGCCCTGGAGGAGCTGAAGACCCTCGACCGGCTGAAGACCCAGTTTGTCTCCAACATCTCCCACGAACTCCGGACCCCTCTGACCCCCATCAAGGGCTATCTTGGGGCCATGCTGCAAGGAAGCCTTGGCCCCTTGAGCCCGGCCCAGCAGCGGGGGCTTGAGGCCATCCAGGAGAGCGTGGAGCGGCTCCACAAACTGATTGACGACCTCCTGGGGTACGTGAGGATGGAAAGTGGCCAGGTCAAGCTCAACCGACGTCCGGTCGATCCCCGGCAGCTCCTCCGGTACGCGTGGGAGAAGGCCCTCCCCCTCGCCCGGTCTAACGACCAGACCCTTTCCCTCTCGGTCTCTGAAGACCTCCCCTGGGTCCTGGCCGATCCCGAGGAGCTCCTCCGGGCCCTCAACCACCTCCTGGAAAATGCCGTCAAGTTCACCCCGCCTGGCGGCCGCATCACCGTGGCGGCGAGGGTTCAGGGGCCAAGGTTGAAGGGCAAACCCGACCCCCAACCCTCGGAGGCTGATCTTGTCGAGATCAGCGTCTCGGATACCGGGATTGGAATCCCCGAGGATCAGCTTGACCGGATCTTCGATCGCTTCTACCAGTTGGATGGTTCCACCACCAGGGAGCACGGGGGAATGGGAATCGGCCTGACCATCGTCAAGCAGATCCTTGAGGCCCACGGATCCCCCATCGAGGTAGAAAGCCGTCCCGGCCAGGGTTCAACCTTCCGGTTCTTCCTCCCCCTCGCCAAGCGGAACGACCAGGCAACCAGGGGCCAGCGGCCCGATTAAGACGACGAGGTTTCACCGGTCACTACGGAAGGGGGGCTTCCATCTTGACCATAAAACTCCCGTCGGGAAGCTCCTGCTCGGCGAGGGTCCTGGCGCCGAACACCTGCCCTTTCCCAGACCTGCCGGCGGCCCGCTTCCCCTGGATCCAGGAAAGCCAGCGTTGGGCATCCAGCCTGGCCGCCCGCCGGGCCAAGGGCTGGGCCGCCGCGTCGGAGACAATATAGAAGGGGCGAAGGCCGAGCCCGATGACGACGATCCGCTCCCGCTCCCAATCCACGGCCACCTGGAGGAGCCGTTCTTGGGCCGCGGCATTCCGCGGGTCCAAGAACACATCCCGCTCGGCCTCGAGAAGCCGGCGGTCCAGCGAGCCAGGGGCGGTATAGTCCAGGGCAAAGGCATAGAGGTTGGTCAGGACATGGACCGTCGAGAGCACGAGGACCTCCTTTGTCGCAGCATTGTTCCCCCGATCGGGTTCCTGCACCTTCCCGTCAGGATCGGCCGCCACCGTGATCTGGTGGACCCCCTGGCCTTCTGGCTTCCAGTCAAAGGTCAGGATGACCGAGGCCCGGGAGGGGAGGGAGGCCACAGGGAAGGTCTTCAGGAGATGCCGCTTCCCCTGGAAGAGGTCCCACACCTTTACCTCGAAAGGAACGGCCTCGGCATTCCCGGCGTTCCGAACGGTCAGCTCCACCAGGACCGACGTCCCCTGAAGGAGGGTGTTCTTAGGAAAGACGATCTCGTGGGCTTCCACGACAAGATCGGGCCAGGCCGATCTTTCCGCCGGATGGGCCCCGGGCTGATTCACGAGGATGAAGAGGGAAGCGATGAGGAACCTGACCATCCAGCTTCGCATAGGGGATCTCCTCTAGCGGGAGGGCTTGATGGGTTCAAACTGGAAGGTACTCTCCAGGACGCCCTTCACGAACCGGTAGTTCAATCCCTTGGAATAATACCACCAGGTTTCGACGTCTCGTTCGCTTCCCGCCCCCCCCTCCCGCTTCTCCGGAAGCCCCATCTGTCTTAAGACCCTTCCCCGATCCGATTCAGGACCATAGACCTGGAGGAACCGCTCCACCTGCTCCCACTGGGGGTGCGTCTTGAGGACCTGGTCAATGATCACCTCCCGCCTCGCTCGAAGCTGTTTGGTGATATCCAGGGGCTCTGGCTGCTGATACCGGACCGCATCGAACCCTTCGTTGCCGTAGAAGAAGAGGAAGAAATTGTTCCCCAACTCCTCCGGCGTGAAGGCAAAACGATACCGTCCCTCCTCATCGGTTTTGGTCTTGAGCTCCTGCTGGCCCAGATCCCGGTAATAGGGGATGTTGAACCGAAGGGTCCTGGCTACCAGAAGGACCGGCGTCCCTACCACCGGCCGTCCCATCTCGTCGGTGACCTGCCCCCGCACGATCCGCTGCTCGGCGATCCTGGCCGTAGCGCAGCCAAGAAGGGTCAGGGTGAAAAGGGGGAGGACCGCCCACCGCCAAACCGTTTGCATGGTGTCCCTCCTGGAAACCGGCTCCAAGAACGGATTAAGACCTCGGAGGAAATCTTAGCAGAAACCCTGGAAGGGGTTCAAGCCCAAAGGGGGAGCGGCAGGGCGGTGGGAGCCGTCAATTTCCAGTTGACAACAGGGCCCCGGAGGTTGTACAAATCTAAACAGGCCGAAGTGGTGGAATTGGTAGACACGCTGTCTTGAGGGGGCAGTGGGCGATGAGCCCGTCGGGGTTCGAATCCCCGCTTCGGCACCACGAGGTTCAAAGATTGCCAAAGGGGGCCGGGAGACCGGTCCCCTTTCATCTTTCCCCCGTCCAGGGGATGGAGCGGTCAAAACACGCCCAGGAGGGAGCTGAACCACATCAGGGAAAGGCCGATGAGCAGGCAGGCCAGATTCCGGTAGCCACCCCCCCCGGCATGCTCCGGGTGGAGTTCCGGTAAGAGATCCGACGTGGCAATGGCCAGGAACGTGCCGGCCGAAATGCCTATGGCGCCGGTGACGATGCCCTCGCCCAGGTCCCTCAGGAGATAAAAGGCCAGGATGGCGCCGACGGGAGCGGTGAGGGAGAACAACCCCAGGAAGAGCACAACCGCCCGCTTGGAATAGCGACGGAACAGGAGGATGCTGGTGAGGGAGAACGTGGTCGGAAACTTGTGGGCGATAATGGCGAAGAACACGGCGGGGGCGAGCTGGGGGATCACCAAGCTGGAGCCGAGGGCCAGACCGTCAATCATGTTGTGGAAGGAGAAGCCGAGATAGGCCACCATTCCTAACCGTTGATGCTCTTTGTGGACCTCACAGGGGTGCAGCATGAGGAGCTTCTCCAGCAGATAGACCCCCAGGAACCCCACCAGGAGCAAGCTTCCGACGTTCGTCCCCTGCACCCGGACCACCTCGGGGATCATGTGCACAAACGCCGTGCCCAGCAAGACCCCGGCGGCGAACCCGATGAACAAACGGAGGTGGAGGGCGGACCAGTCCTTCACGAGCGGCAGCAGCCCCCCCGTCAGCGAGACGGCGATAAAGATGAGACAAAAGAGGATCAACACCAGGGTTGGATCTGCCAAGGCCCCTCCTTTTTCAGGGTTTGGTCCCCCGCAGATTGATGGGGTGTCCCTTTTTCAAGCCGCTCTAGGGTCATGGCCGGGGGAAGGGGGTTGCCTCAAGCCATCCTCTGAGGTCTTCGCGATCCCGTTCAAGCCAGGCGATGTTCGAGCGGATCAGTTCGAGGGATTGCCTCATGACGCGCCCAGTCCCGGGGACCCGATGGGTCCTGAAGAAGCGCTCCACATCCCGGAGCTTTTCCTCGGTGTGGAAACCGGCCGTTATCCCAAGAATCCGCGTCAAGAGGCCTAAGCCCCCATCATGATACCTCCTCAGAAAGGTTTTCCAGTGTTGCTTCACAAACTCCCATGCCAGGGCCCTTCCCAGGGGATGGGAGGCCACGCCGATGATGGCGATGGGGGTATCCTGGGCGCGCACGCGTTCCGAGAGGGAGAACTGCAAAACCTCGGTGAGGAGCTCCTTGTGACGGAAGGCCCCCATCGCCCGGAGCACCCGAACCTTTTCCTCGTGAAGATCGGTGGAGTCGTAGATCTTCAGAAGCTCGGCCAATTCCTTCTCACCGCCGTTTTCCGCCACAAGCGTATAGACCACCTGCCTCAAATCGGGATCGAGTTCACCGCTTTTTATGAAGGCTTCAAAGCGGCCCCTGGCCTCTTCAACCGTCGAGGTCTCGCCATAGCCGCCAAGGTTCCTCAACACCAACGATCTCAGCATCACGTCCAGGTGGGTATCGGAGGGGGTTTTCTCCCAACCCTTCACGGAGGCAATCGGTCGGAAGAAGGCCCGGGCGAAGCCCCTGAACGTCTCCCGGTAATCTTCCTGCGAGAGGATCGTGTCAAGGGATTCAAGGCTTCTGGCAATGACCATCCAGACGCTAAAGTTTGTCTCAGAGGCATAGGCGTTCAGCACCTCCATGGCCATCGACGTCCGCATGAACCCTGCCCGGGCGAGGGCAAAGGCGTCATCCAGAAGGCCCAAGCGATCAATGGTTGGCATCATCCCGGACCGAACGGCGTGGATCAACCGCCTCCAAAGTTCTGGGGAGTACGCGACCCGATAAAACCCCGCTTGGCCCGGATTGAGCTTGACCCAGTCCCTCCCTCCCACTTCCAGCGAGAGTTTCTTGCGCCGTCCGCCCATATAGACAAAGGTCGGTTTTTCCGCGGTGGAGGTGAGCAGACCAATGGGGATCTTCCAGAGGGGGTTCTTCCGGTCTCTTCCACCATCGAGAAGGAACCGTCGCTGTTCCAGTTCAAGGACGAGTCCTCCCTTCCTCACCGTATCCCGAACGATGATGACCGGGTAGCCTGGCTGTCTCGTGTAGCTGGCCATAATGGCTTTGACCGGCTTCCCGGAGGCCTCCTCCAAGGCCTGCCAGAGGGCCCCGGTGGTCGCATTGCCATAGGCGTGGCGGGTGAGGTAGAGATGAAGCCCCTTTCGGAAATCCTCCTCCCCGAGGTAGTGCTCCAGCATCCGGTTCACCACCGATCCTTTGCTGTAGGTGATCGTGTCAAAGGTCTCGCGGATCTCGTAGGGATCCTTGACCGGAACCTCAACGGGATGGGTGTTCCTCAGGCTGTCCTCATGGAGGGCGGCAAGGAAGTCATCGGCCACATACTGGGTCCATACCTCCCACTCGGGAAACTGATGATCAACCGCCTTCGGTCCTTTGTAGGAAGCGTATCCTTCGTTGAGCCAAAGATCGGTCCACCACTTCATCGTGACCAGGTTTCCAAACCACTGATGGGCCAGCTCATGATCCACCACCTCGGCCACCCGCTGCTTGGCCGCCGCCGAAGAATGCTCCGGATCCACCAGGAGCGCCGTCTCCCGGTACGTCACCAGGCCCCAGTTCTCCATGGCCCCGGACGCAAAATCCGGGAGGGCGACCATGTCCAGCTTCGGAAGGGCATAGGGGATGCCGAACCACTCGGAAAAGTAGGGCAGGGTATGACAGGCGACTTGAAGGGCAAAGCGGCCCTGTTCCTTCTTCCCGGGAGTGGTCCAGACGCGGATCGGGATCCCGGTTTTATCAACGGCTTCGAGACATTCAAGGTCGGCAATCACAAAGGCCAGGAGATAGGGGGGCATGGGCGGGGTAGTCTCAAAGCTCACCCTTTTGAGCCCCGCCCCCAGGGGAGCTTGAGAAACCGGTGGCATGTTCGAAAGGGCGGTGAGGTGTTCAGGCACAATGAGGGTCACGCTAAACCGGGCCTTTCGGTCCGGCTCATCCCAGCAGGGGAAGGCCCTTCGGGCATCGGTGGCCTCGAATTGGGTGGCAGCCCCCCATCGTTTCTCGCCGCGGATCTCATAAGACGTGCGGTAAAATCCGTGCATCTTGTCGTTGAGTTCACCTTCGAACTCGAAGGACAGCTCTGCCTCACCGGGTTTCAGGGGTTGCCCGAAGGAGAGGGTCAAGGTCTCCCTCCTTCTGCTGAAGGAGATCCGTTGGGGGGTGACGACCTCAGGGCCCTTCCCGGGGAAGGAGAGGTGGACTCGGGTGATCTTCAGATCGAGGGCGTGGACAACGATCCTTGACGTGGGGCGCCTGATGGCGATCGAGACGGTCTCGCTGCCGGAAAAGGTCCACCTTTTCAGGTCCGGCATAAGGGTGAGGGTGTAATGGGTTGGCTCCACATCCCGGGGCAGAAGAAACGGATTTCGCCGGGCCATGCCGGTGTCCTCCTTTCACCGCTGGTTTTAAGGGTGCCGTGCATAGCCATTAGTAACAGAAAGGCAAATTGTGTGTCAAGTCGCCCGTACCCCGGGGGCGTGGATTTCGGAGAGGGAACGGAAACCATCACCCGCCTGCTCCCCCTTGGGCGGGCGGTCGAAGAGAGGAGGACCCCCATGAAGCAACGCCAATGGTTGGGAGCCATCGGCATGCTGACCTTAGGGGCTTGGCTTCTGGTCGGGATGGCCGAGGGGAAGGCGGAGACCCTGAGGTGGCGTCAGTCCCACCGCGTCGTCCAGGTCGAGACCCTCGAGGTGGGTGACGTCCCCGGCCACATCATCGGCGTGGCCGAGAACCGGGGCCTCGCCTTCTTCGAAACCGGCGAGATCGCCACGGTCGTGAACAAGGACCTCGTGGATTACATCAAGGGGAGTGGCCCCCACCAGGTCTATTCCCTCTACACCTTCGAGGACGGGTCCACCTTCGTCCTGAAACGGCAGGGGATGACGACGGCCGATCCCACCGGAAAGACCTCAAGGATCGAGGGGAAAGGGAGCTTCATCCAAGGGACGGGGCGGTTTGAAGGGGTGCAAGGCGAGGTTGCCTATACCGGCAAGCGCTTAACCCCTCTGGCCGGGGGGGCCGATGCCTATCTGGATTTCACGGCCACCTACACCCTCCCCCGCCGCTGATCGGTGGGCCTTCACCCTCCCTCGACCTGCGGCCTCCTGGACCTCCGCTCCCAGAGGGCCAGGACGACGACGACGAAGCCGAGCAGGACAAGGGAGGCGTACCCGAACTCCCTCGAGGAGAAGCGGATGAGGTCGTCGAAGCGACCGATCAGGAGCGACATCCGGGCCATGACCGTGTAGCCGAAGGAGGCCCCGAAAGAGATCATCAGGAAGTAGACCCCGACCCGGGAGGCGGCCCCGACGATCCCTCTGTGCTCGATGGAGAAGAAGAAGTAGAGGAGGACCGAGACGACCCCGACCAGGATCAGGAGCGTGTTCAGGTTCTGAAGGGTGAACAGACGGATCCCTTGATCCGTCACCGTCACGAGGGGCTTCAGGGTCCCCTGGATCTGCTGGAGGATAAAAGAGGAGATCACCCGGGGGATGGCGATGCCGGCCCCGAACCCGACGATGACGGCAAAGGCAATCCGGCTCAGCCAGGCAAACCGGGGGACCAGTCGGGCCAGGATGAGCACCCCCAGGAAGGCGGGGATCAACAGCCACCACTTCCCCTCCTGGACCACGGGGATGTAGAGGGTCTTGATCATCACATCGTAGTGGATCCGGACGAGGGTGTACCCCACCGAGACCCCGACGTAGAGGTGCTCGCCCAGCTTGAAAAAGGGGTTGTCCTTGTAGAGGAAGCTGTAAATGAACAAGGTGAGGCCGGCGGCCACCCATGCCCCAAGAAGGGTGTCAAACGGCATCAGCGCTTCTCCCGCCTGGTCAGGAAGTAGAAAAGGTTACAGAGCCCGATCAGAACGATGATCAAGAAATGGGTCACGGACTGGGCATCCATCCCTGCCGTCGCCTTGCCGGAAAACTGCACCAGCTTCTCATACTCCGCCGCCCCCCGGAGGCCCCCGATCAGGCCGTTCACCTGGCCGGTCTGGAGCAAGGGGTAGAGGCCGGGGGCAATGACCGCCGTCGCCCCCCCTCCCAGCTCGAAGCCGTGCTTCTCCTTCCCGTAGACGTACCAGGCCTCGATCCCCGGGGTGCCCGCCGCCAGATCCACCATGTAGGCCACGTCCTTCAAGCTGCGGATCCCCCGGAGCATGGGAAGCTCGGTTGTCCTGGTGCCGTAGTAGTCGGTGGGAAACGTGGTGAACAGGTCCTGCCCCAAACCGATGATGACATTGACCGATCCTGGCTTGTACCCCAGGAAGACATAATCCTTCCCGCGCTCCTTTCCCATCTCGGCCGCGACGCTGCTGATGGCCTGCTCCGCCAAGCCTGTCCCCGTCACCCACAGGGTCATGCCGATCACCTTCAGGTTCTTCCGGAAGGCATGCCGGAGGAGGGCCAGCGCCATCGGGTACAGCTCGGGCTTGGAGGCCGGGTCAAAGTCCATCGAGAGGAGAAAGACGGACCCGGGCGGCAGGGACTCGAGGTAGTCGTAGACCCGCTTCACATCGGGCGAGACCCGGATCGGGAGGCCAATGGGGTTTAAGAGGGGGAGCAGGACAGCCAGGGCGATCAGGGCAAAGATCACCCGCCGATCCAGCTTCAGCATCCACCGGGCGAACTCCCTCACAACCTCCTCCATTGATGATGAGTAAGCGTTCAGCTCGTTGGGTTCGTTGGGTTCCTTGGGTTCCTTGGGTTCCCTCAGTTCATTGGGTTCGGGAACCGTGTAAACAGAGTCAACCGAGTCAACCGGGGGAACCGGGGGAACCGAGTCAACCACTCGCAACAGGTCATTCGCGCCCCCCCAGGTAGGCCCGTTCAATGCCAAAGATGATCTTGATGGAGGTGGCGATGGCCCCCAGGCTGATCCCGATCAGGATCGCCCGCCTGGCGGCGGCGTTCAAGACACTCAGGATCCAGTCGGAGAGCTTCCCAACCCCAGCGACCAGGTACTCGCCCAGGGGGACCCGCCCGAACATGACGAGGGCGGCCGCCACCAGGAGAACCGTGGCCTCCTTGGTCCTGGCCCGGAAGGCCCGGTACGCCGCCGAGGCCACGAAGAAGGCCAGGATGGAGAACATGGTCGCCTGGAGGGAGACAAGGACGTTGTTGTAGATCCAGCCGAGGGCCGTCCCCGTCTCCCGGCCCCCCGCCAGAAGACCGACAAGAACCGTGACGATCATGGAAGCGTACATGACCAGGCTGTAGCCCCACCCGGCCTGGCGGGTGACGATCTTCCGGTAGTGGACGTGGCAGAGGCTCACAATCCCCAGGATGAGCCCGATCCCTGAGATGATCAGCAGCCACTGGGACATCTGGGTGAGGAAGGCCTCCGAGGCGGGATGGGGGATGTAGTACTGGGCCGCCCCCGAGAGGCCCAGGATGAAGGTGATCGCCAAGGGCAGCGTTCGCTTCCAAAAGAGCATCATCCCCTCCGTTTATTATTTTTTTATTATTTAAAGTCGGCAAAGAGCTGGAGGATCGCGTCCGCAAACGGGAGGCCGAGAAGGGCCGCCCCCGTGGCCAGGAGGGTCCCGAGGAGCAGGACGGCCAGGAAGAAGCCCTTCCCGATATCCTGACCCCGGAGGGTCCCCACCAGGACCGGCTCCCGGGAGAGGTAGGCCGAGGCGGCGTACAGCTCCTCCCCGATCAAGGTGTAGTCGCAGGCGGTGATGAAGAAGGGGAGCTGGGCATCGGAGTCGGTCCCGGCGATCTGGATGGCTCCGGTGCTGGCCCCGGTCTCGGCCAAGAGGAGCGACTCGGCGTAGTAGTAGCCCATGAAGAAGTTGGCCGCTGGGCGCTCCCGGAGCATGATCCCATCAACGGCAGCCGTATAGCTGAACTGGTCCGTGGTGATGAAGAAGTTCGAGTCCTCTTTATAGGCATCGGGACGCCCCGCCGCGGCATAAGCCTCCTTGGTGATCTCCTGGCAGACGGCCATGACCACGGGATCCCGATGGGGGACCTTGAGCTCCGTCTCGTAGGCAGCGACCCGTTTGGCCACCTCGCCCAAAATGATGGTCGCGGCAATGGTGGAGATGCTGGACATGTCGTCGGAGCCGGTCAGGTAAAGGATCGGCCGCCCCATCTCCGTCGCCCGTCCAATGGCCTCCTCGACGGCATCCAGGCCCGGGATCCTCCTTAAGAAAATGTTGGCGTTCCGGCGGGCCTGGCGGATGGAGAGGAGGACGATGGCGGCTAAGAGGAGCATCAGGAGGAGGTTGTTCAGCTTCCCCCAGTTGAAGAGGTTGGGGCGGGGAGTCGCCGATCGGACAGGACTCTCAACGCGGGTTGCGCCGTCGGTGGCGGCGATCTTGAAGGCATAAGTCTGGCCATCAGCCAGGGTCAGGGCATTGCCGGACTTCACCTGGAAGAAGTGCATACCCTTCTCACGCCTCCAGCTCCACCAGGGGGCAGCGCGGTCACTCTTGTAATGGGTGTTCGCCGGGAACTCGGCGATCTTCTGGAAGGGGCCGTCGGGGGAGTCGGCCATAAGGACCTGATACCGAACCCCTGGACCATCATAAGGGGCCGCCTTCCAGATCAAGCCGATGCTCCCCCCCGCGTCCCCCGGCATATCAAAGGCCTCGAAGCCTTCAGGGGGAGCGAGGAGCGGGGCGGAGAAGGCAGGCCAGACCGTTATGAGCAGAACAAGGACCGCGAAAAAGAGCCGGCCCCGAAGGCTGACTCCTCGATACTTGCTTCCTCCCCAGCCCTTCCCCTTGAAGGGCTCACGGCAGGACACTTTTTGGGTAAATTGACCCATGAACACCCACGTTCACGACAGTTCTTCCAGGAGGACCCTGGCCCCTGTTGCCGTATCCTTGCAAAGGAACGCCTCAGGAAGGCAGGGGTCCTATCGGGCAACTTCTGGTTGCA
This sequence comes from uncultured bacterium, assembly GCA_964535215.1. Classification (GTDB taxonomy): domain Bacteria; phylum Methylomirabilota; class Methylomirabilia; order Methylomirabilales; family JACQHM01; genus JACQHM01. Next base: position 32,185 of record CAZHST010000016.1, on the reverse strand, counting down.
GGATGTCCTCTGGCGAGGCATAGCAACATGAATTTTGTCCGCTTACTTAGGTAAAAGGGCGTTCAAACGCTCCATGCGGGCCGCCTCGAGGAGCCGTCCATCGGATGAGAGGAACTGAAGGGGTTTCCTTAACGCCTTGAAAACCCAAAGGGCCGAAGAGAGGTGGATGGCATCGGCCCCTCTGAGCGGATGGCGGCGGATGAGATCGCGGGTGCCCCAGAGGATCTCATCGCTCACCTCCACCTGGGTGAAGCCCTGCCAGTCCCGCTCAAAGCTCCTGACGACCTTTCGATACCGATCCCTGGACAGATCTCCTTCTCGGTAGCGGCGGGTGAAGGCGGCCAGGGCTTCGGCGTAAGCGATCTTCGAGGTAAAGGTGTGATCGGCCTCTTCCATGAGCCGACGCACCAGGTTGGTCCCCTCCTCCCTGACGTATTTCTTCACGAGGGCACTGGTATCCAGGTAGATCATCACCTGTCTTCCAGCACGGTCTCGGAGAGGGGCCTGCCCTTCAAGGGAGCGGGCGGCGTCTTGAAATCAAATTTGCCGCGGGGAAGGGTGATCAGGCCACGTTTGGCTAAAGCCGCTAAACGTTCCTCCCATCCCATTCTCCCTTCGGGTTCCTCGATCGGCTTCAAAACGGCGATGGGCTTCCCCCGATCTGTGATGATGACCTCTTCCCCCTGTCTGATTAAGCGCAGGTAGTGGGTGAGGCGGTTTTTCAGCTCCCGGACCCCTGCGATCGGCATCAACTTCCCTCCACATGTTCTTGTGGCTATTGTAGCCTCATCTTAGGAAGAGGACAAGCGGAAAGATACTGGCTGCGTAGGATGGTCCAGCGGCTCCACACCCCCTCCCTAGCCCTCCCCCGTCAAGAGGGAGGGTGACGGTGGGGGAGTCCGATCCCCGTCTTCGAAGATCGAACACCGAACATCGAGCATCGAATTACCCTTCGATCAGCTCCACATTGGCCCGGGGAATGATGACCTCCTCGCCGTTGGGAAGGGAGGCGATGAGGATCCGGACGTGGCTCTCGGTGGCGATCGGCCTGGGCTCGGGCGGAAGCTCTTTCACCCTGGCGATCAGGCCAAAGTAGGGCTCCCGGATGATCCGAATGGTATCCCCGACGTTCACCCCCCCCTCCTCACCCTTTACGCCTGATGGCTGGAAGCTTCCGGCTGATGGCTGATGCAGGGGGATGATGACCTCCGGTCGGATGACGCCGGCCCGGATTTGAGTCGCACCGCTACAGGAGGCCTTCCACCCCACTTTAGAGGCGAGGAGATCGAAGGTCCGGACGGCCATCGGAATCCTCCCAAAGCCCTCGGTCAGGATCAAGGTAAGGCCGATCCGTTCGGTTCCGGTGATGGCCACCCCCAGATCGTAGCCCAGAAGCCTGCGTAAGTCGAGGTCGTGGACGCCGCCGACGACCAGGGCCTTGACGCCCACCTCCCTGGCCCGCGTGATGGTCTCCCCTGAAGCAAAGGAGCCGCCGATGAGGATCGTTCCCCGGTGCTCCGGCCTGATCCTCTCGGGTGTCAGGATGTCCTCGGGTCTTTCGACGGCGAAGGCCAGCTTCCCGGTCGTCTCACCGCCTATACCGAAGATACCCTGGACGAAGGCGCAGGTCGTCTCGACCACGACCCCCTCCCTCGGGATGATCTCAACCACCCGGCCGTCGAGGTACGCGGAGAGCTCCAACGGCTGGGGAGGTTCCCGTAAGAGCACCTGGCCGGTCACCTCGGAGATGATCTCGACGGTCCCCCTGATCGGGGAAGGGACCTGGGTCTTCAACCACCTGATAAAGGGACGACTCTCGGCGATGGGCTCCCCGGCCTCGACGGGCTCCCCCTCCCTTTTCAGCATGTAGCCTCGGATCTCGCCGGGAGAGATCCCCAGACGGTTCACCACGTTGACCGTGTGGACCTTGCCGGGAAGGAGGGTCCTCGCCACCACCGTCGAGGCTTCGACAGGGTCCCCTTCCCTCACCAGAACCTCGCCGGGGATCGGGAGGATCCGCCGCTTCCTGAGAACCGTCCGGGAGGTGACCCGGAGCCCTGGGGTGTAGACGTGAGCCATCGTATCTGTTTCCTAGCTTTCGGGGTAAAGATCCACGGCCTTGGCCCATCGTTTGAGCTGCTCCACCCGCGCCTTGGGATCCTTGGCCAGGGCGAGGGGCCGACCCCTGGCATCGAGGATCAAGCCGACGACCCCTCCCTTAACCTTCCCCTCGACCCTCTTCCCCCGCCCCGCCCCCAGGTCGAAGCCCCTGGCCGGGGTGGCCTCGAGGACCGCCTCGGCATCGGCCGGAAGCGGGAGGCGCCTCATCTCGCCAAAGGCAAGGACCTCCCTCACCGCCTCGCCCCCTGGGAGGGTGAGGCGATACTCGAAGCAGACCTCCCCCGGCCTCCCCGTGCCCGCGGCCGCGAGGCAGGTCCCCAGAGGGATCAGGCAATCCTTCTCAAACACCTGGGCGGCGGCCTCCTCGTGAACGGTGGAGAGGACGCCCAGGTGGGGCATCATGAAGATGGAGTCCACAGCCAGGGACGTGACCCCCAACGGCTGAAAGGCATCAATCATCATGAGCATCGCCTGGACCCTTCGGGGGGCATGGGAGAGGATCCCGCCCGAGCCAATGATCAGGTCCAGCCTCCAGAGATCAATCAGGGTCTCGCCGGCGGCCTCCTGCGTCAAGGCCTCGCTGATCGAGCGCTCCCGGTGGATCCCTTTTAGCCCGACGGCCAGCACCTTATGCTGCTCCAGGGCCAACCGGAGGGCCTCCCGGGCCAGGGCCTGCTCGACCTTCAGGTCCTCCAGGGTCTGGGGGATGGTCGTCGGCCGGATCATCTTGTTCTTGATCCGATCCCGGAGGTCCTCCTCCCCCATCTCGAAGGGGAGCCACCGCTGGACGTGTTCGATGCCGGCCTCGGCCAGGACGTTGCCGATACTGTAGCTCATGCCCAGGTTGGCGCTGACCGTCCGGTTGAAGATCCCATCAAACACCGAGAAGACATCGGTCGTGGCGCCGCCGATGTCCACGCCCAGCAGGTTGATCCCCCTCCTCCTGGCCACCGCCTCCATCAACAGGCCAACGGCGGCGGGGGTCGGCATGATGGGGGCAGAGGTCCAGGTCATGAGCTTCCGGTACCCGGGGGCCTGGGCCATGACGTGCTCGAGGAACAGCTCGTGGATCCTGTGCCGGGCCGGCCCCAGGTTCTCCCTCTCCAGGACCGGCCGGATGTTCTCCGTGATGGAAAGGGCCACCTTGTCCCCCAGGATCTCCTTGATCTTCTCCCGGGCATCCCGGTTTCCGGCGAAGATCAGGGGGAGCTTGAAGCCCGTCCCGAGCCTGGGCCTCGGGTTGGCGGCGGCGATGTACTCGGCCAGCTCCACGACGTGGGAGATGGTCCCGCCGTCGGTCCCTCCTGAGAGGAGGATCATGTCAGGGCGGAGTTGCCGGATCCGCTCGATCTTCTCCCACCCCGGCCTCCCGTCGTTGGAGGCCAGGACATCCATGACAATGGCCCCAGCGCCCAGGGCGCACCGCTGGGCACTCTCGGCGGTCATCTGCTTGACGACCCCTGCCACCATCATCTGGAGCCCCCCACCGGCGCTGGACGTCGAGACGTAGAGGTCCACCCCCCTCACCCCCACAGCAGGGGTAATGATCCGCTCCCCATCCAGGATGGTTCGCCCGGAAAGCTCCTCCACCTCCTGGATGGCGTTCAAGACCCCCCTCGTGACATCCTCGAAGGGGGCCTCCACCGTGGTGGGGGCCTCGCCCCTAACGCTCAGCCGGTACTCACCACCTCTCCGCTCGATGAGGATGGCTTTGGTCGTGGTGCTCCCGCAGTCGGTGGCAAGGATCACACGAAGTTCGGACGACACCTACCGCCCCTCCCACTCCTGTTCCTTTCGTTCCAAGAGGTGGATGAAAAAGGCCACGCTGTCCCTCCGTTCCAGGATCCGGGCGGCCCGCTCCAGCTCCACCTGGTCGCAGACGATCCCCAGCAGGGGGGTCAGCGTGTGAAGGATCTGGCTCCCGAGGAAGTTCAGGGGGCCCATGGATTCCAGGAAGATGATCGCCGGGGCCGCCATCCGCCGCCGGACCAGCCGCTCCGCGATCCCTTCCATGAGGGCCATCTCCTCCGGGAGCCACCCCTCCTGCTCAGGAGCGACGGCGAACGCATGGAGGATGAACGCCTTCCACCGCTGGAAGATCCCCTGGAACCGGAAAGGCATGACCCGGGGAGAGGGCGATGGGCCAGGGTGCGGCATGCTGGGCCCCTACTTGGTCGGAGCGGGGGAGGTGGGCGGCGTCGGTGGTGGCCCTTGGGAGGCCGGCTGCCCAGGAGTCTGGGCCGGGGCCGAGGCCCCCGGCCGCTCCTCCAGGATGACGGAGGAGGATCCCCGCTTCGACGCCAGGATGGCCAGCGTCAAGGAGGAGAGCATGAAGAGAACGGCCATGACCGCGGTGATCTTGTGCAGCAGGGTCGTCGCTCCCCTCCCGCCGAAGACGGTCTGGCTTGAACCGCCTCCGAAGGCAGCCCCGATATCGGCTCCTTTACCGCGCTGGATGAGGACGACGAGCATCAACACGATGGCAATGAAGACATGCAGGATCGTTAAGAGCGTGTACATTCACACCTCCTGGTATGTGACGATCTTGGCGAAGGTGTCGGCATCGAGGCTGGCCCCGCCCACCAGGGCCCCGTCCACCTCAGGCTGAGCCATCAACCAAGCGATGTTCTCCGGTTTGACGCTTCCCCCATAGAGGATCCGGACCTGATCGGCCACAGCCGGGTCGAACAGCTCGGCAAGGAGCTTCCTGACGAAGCCTTGGGCCTCATTGGCCTGATCGGGGGTGGCCGTCCGGCCGGTGCCGATGGCCCAGACCGGCTCGTAGGCGACGACCAGCCTTTGCCCCTCCTCCCTCGTCAGGCCGGCGAGCCCCCCGGTCACCTGAGCCTCTAACACCTGGAAGGTCCGCCCCGTCTCCCGCTCCTCCAACAGCTCCCCCACACACACGATAGGGACAAGGCCGTGGTGCAGGGCTGCCCTCGCCTTTTGCCCCACGGTGGCATCGGTCTCGCCGAAATGACGGCGTCGTTCCGAGTGGCCGACGATCACGAAACGGCACCCGACGTCGAGGAGCATCGGGGCCGAGATCTCCCCCGTATAGGCCCCCTCCTCCTCCCAGTGGAGATCCTGGGCCCCTAAGGTGATCCTCGAGCCTTTTAGGGCCGCCGCTACGGCCTGGAGGGCGGTGAAGGGAGGGCACACGACGACCTCGACAGCCGTCACGTCTCTCAGGCGCTCGACGAGGGCCGTCACCAGGGCCACCGCCTCCCCGGTGGTCTTGTACATCTTCCAGTTGCCAACGATCAGGGGCGTGCGCATGGGGCTACGGGAGGATCAGGTCCGCCGCCGTCGAGACCTTGCGCCGTTCTCTGGGGAGCCACGCCAGGGAGTCATCCGTCGAGCCTAGAGGGATGTATTCTAAGCCGATATACCCATCGTACCCGGCTTCCTCCAGGGCCTGAAGGACCCGGCGCCAGGCGACCTCCCCTGTCCCGGGTTGATGCCGCTTCGGGGGATCGGCGATCTGGACGTGGCCGATCTGATGGACATGGGCCCTGATGGTCGGGATCAGGTTCCCCTCCATCCGCTGCATGTGGTAGATGTCGTACTGGTACTTGACCCACGGGCTTCCAAGCTTCTCGATGAACGCCAGGACCTCAGCGGTCCGGGTGAAGAGGTAGCGGGGGTTCTCCCAGGCGTTCAGCGCCTCCAGCATGAGGGAGACCCGCGCATCGGCCGCCAGGGGGATCGCCCAGGTCAGGTTCTCCCGGAGACACTCGAGCTGGGCCTCTCTCGGGAGCGTGCCCAGGTCATTCCCCACCAGGCAGTTCAGCCTCGGACACCCCAGGCGCTTCGCCAAGTCCAGGGCCTTTAAGAAGGCAGCGCACCATTCCTCGCGGCGGGACGGATCGTTGGCGTAGCCCCGGTCGCCGGCGGCCATATCGCCCGCATCCATGTTGTGGAGGACCACCTCGACACCGGCCACCTCTTTCGCCCACACGACCTTGTCCAGGTCCTCCCCCCTCGGCCACAGGAACTCCACCGCGCCGAAGCCTGCGTCAGCCGCCCGTTTAAAACGATCGACAAACGAGGCCTCCCGCCACAGCATCGAAAGGTTCGCCGCAAACCGCAGCATCGTTCCCTCCCTTGAAGCGTTCAGCCGTCAGTGATCAGCCAACAACGGTGAGGAATCAGCCTTACGCTGAAAGCTGAAAGCTTATTGACTCCGGTCGGTCAAGGCCGCAACCCCTGGAAGGAGACGCCCCTCGATGAACTCCAGCGTCGCTCCACCCCCGGTCGAGAGGTGGGTGATCCGATCCGCCAACCCCATCCCTGTCACGGCGGCCACCGAGTCCCCGCCGCCCACGATGGAGAGGGCCCCCGACGCGGCCACGGCCTGGGCTACGGCCAGCGTCCCCGCTTGAAAGGGGGGAAGCTCGAAGACCCCCATCGGCCCGTTCCAGAAGATCATCCTGGCCCCTTTGATCCGCCCGGCGAAGACCTCCCGGGTCTCTGGTCCGATGTCCAGGCCGATCCAACCATCAGGGATCGCCCCTTCCACAACCCGCGTCGCCGCCCCCGCCTCGACCTTCTCCGCAATGACATGATCAACGGGGAGGAGGAGGGGAACACCGGCCCCTCCGGCCTGCTCCAGGACTGCCCGGGCCTCCTCAAGCCTCTCCTCCTCCCATCGGGAGTTCCCCACCCCTATCCCCTGAGCCTTCAGGAACGTATAGGCCATGGCTCCCCCGATCAGGAGGAGGTCGACCTTTGGGAGGAGATGCCGGACGACCCCTACCTTGTCCGAGACCTTAGCCCCCCCGAGGATGGCCACGAACGGGTGCTCGGGAGCGGCCAAGACCTTCCCCAGGTACTCCAGCTCCTTCTTCATCAGGAAGCCAGCCGCGGCCACCGGGACAAACCGCGTGATCCCTTCCGTTGAGGCGTGGGCCCGATGGGCCGCTCCGAAGGCGTCATTGACGTAGATGTCACAGAGCGCCGCCAAGGCCCTGGCGAAGCTCTCGTCGTTCTCCTCCTCCTCGGGATGGAAGCGGACATTCTCCAGCATCAGGAGGTCTCCGGACCGCATCTGGGCGATCCGGGTCTTGACAGCCTCCCCGACACAGTCCTCAGCCAGGGGGACAGGTTTCCCCAAGAGCTGGCTCAAGCGGAAGGCCACGGGCTTCAAGCTGAACGTGGGGTCCTTCCCCTGGGGGCGGCCGAGATGGGAAGCGAGAAGGACCTTCGCCCCCCGCTCCAGGGCGTACCGGATCGTGGGGAGGGCAGCCCTGATCCGGGTGTCGTCGGCCACCTCCCCGGCTGCATCCAGGGGCACGTTGAAATCCACCCGGATGAGGACCCGCTTCCCCTGAAGATCAACCTCGTCAATACAGATCTTGTTCATAAGCTTTCAGGGACCAGCCTTCAGCCTTTAGCTTTCAGCTTTAGCGGGTGGCGATGTACTTGACCAGATCCCGGAGCCGACAGGAGTACCCCCACTCGTTGTCGTACCAGGCCAGGACCTTCACCATGGTCCCGTCCATCACGCTGGTGAAGGAGAGATCCACGATGGCGGAATGGGGATCGTGGATGAAATCGACCGAGACCAGCGGCTCCTCCGTCCAGGCCAGGATCCCCTTCAGCTCGCCCTCGGCCACCTTCCTGAAGGCCTCCTGAACCTCCTCGGGCGTGGTTGGCCGCTCCACCTCCGTCACGAGATCCACCAGCGAGACATTGGCCGTCGGGACCCGGATGGCGATTCCATGCAGCTTCCCCTGAAGCTCCGGCAGCACCAACCCTACGGCCTTCGCCGCCCCCGTCGTGGTCGGGATCTGGGAGAGGGCCGCCGCCCGGGCCCGGCGAAGATCCTTATGGGGCAGGTCCAGGAGCTGCTGATCGTTGGTGTAGGAGTGGATGGTCGTCATCAACCCGTGCCTGATCCGGAACCGCTCGTGGATCACCTTGGCGACCGGGGCCACACAGTTGGTCGTGCAGGAGGCGTTCGAGATGATGTGGTGCCTGGCCGGATCGTAGGTCTGCTCGTTGACCCCCAGGACGATGGTCGTATCCGGCTCCTTGGCCGGGGCGGAGATGACCACCTTCCTGGCCCCGGCCTGCAGGTGCTTGGCCGCGTTCGCCCGATCGGTGAAGAGCCCCGTGGATTCGACCACGATCTCCACCCCCAGATCCTTCCAGGGGAGCTGGGCCGGGTCCCGGACGGCCAGGACCTTGATGATCTTCCCATCCACGACGATCGCCTCGTCCCTGACCTCCACCGTTGCGTCCAACCGCCCGAGGATCGAGTCGTACTTCAAGAGATGGGCCAGCGTCTTGGCGTCGGTGATGTCATTCACCGCCACGAACTCGAAGGCGGGATCCCGGAAGGAAGCCCGGAAGAAGTTTCGGCCGATCCGCCCAAAGCCGTTGATGCCCACACGGACTGCCATGGTTGCCCTCCTTCGCCTCTGAAACAGGACCGCAAAAATAAGGTAAGCGTTCAGCCTGAACGCTTGCCCTTACCATGCTAGAGGGTTTCACCGGGAAAGTCAATCGGAAACCCAGCCCTCCCCGGGATGAGGGTTCCCTTTCATGTGAGGGCCGCCAGGCCGGCCTGGGCCACCGCCAGGTCCTGCTCCCCGGTCCCCCCGCTCACGCCGATCCCCCCCACACACTGCCCCTGGACCAAGATGGGAAGGCCTCCGGGGAGGGTGGTGTAGAGGTCCGGACCCGCGGCCAACATGATGGCCACCGCCCCCGCTTCGTCCAACGGCTGCCCCACCGAGCCGATCTTCCCCGTCGGCATCCGGTTCGAGGCAGCGGCCCTGGCCTTTGCCAGGGCGATCCGGACATTGTGAGGCTTCCCGCCCTGCGTCCGGACGAAGGCCAGCAGGTTCGTCCCCTCATCAACGACGGCAATGCTCATCGGCACCCCAACCTCCTTGGCCTTCGCGACCGCCGCTCTCATGATCTTTTCCACCCCTTCCTCCGTCAACTTCAAGACCTGCATCGTGTCCACAGCCTCCTCCTCTTCCCTGATCTAAACGACGGCGATGGCCTCGATCTCAACCAGGTAGTCCGGGTGAACGAGACCCTGGACCACCACCAAGGTCGAGGCCGGATAAGGCTCCGTGAAGTATTCCCGGCGGATCTCAGCCGTAACGGGAAAGTACTCCCGCTCGGTGATGTAGATGGTCAGCTTCGCCACATCCTGGAGGGTGGCCCCTTCGACTTCCAGCAAGGCTTTGATGTTCTCCATCACCTGCCGGACCTGGGCCCGGATATCCCCTCTCCCGACCAGGTTCCCCTGAGCATCGGTGGCCACCTGTCCGGAGATGAAGAGGATCTTCTTCCCCTCCGCCTTGATCCCCGGCGTGTAAGGCGCCCCGGGGACCACAGAGACGCGCGGCGATCGGATCGGCTCCCGGCTCATCATCCCCTCCTTTTCCAGCCCCTTCCTGCTCCTGGACGGCTACAGGACCCGGGCCAGTGTGTAGACGGCTACCTCCCCGGCACCAGCCTTCACCAGCACCTTGGCACACTCGTTCACGGTCGCCCCTGTGGTGTAGACATCATCAACCAACAAGATCCGCCTCCCAGCAATCCTCTCAGGCCTGACAACCTGGAAGGCCCCCCTCACGTTCTCCTCCCTGGCCTTCCGATTCCCCTCCTGCGGGCTCGTGGAGCGGGCTCTCACAAGGGCCTTCCGCTCGACGGGGACATCGAAACGCCTCGACAGGGCCTGGGCCAACAGAAAGGCTTGATTAAACCCCCGTTCCCGCTCCCGTTTCTCGTGCAACGGGACAGGGATGAGGCAATCGTAGGAGGCCACCTCGACCCGCCCGTAGGCCGCCTCGGCCATGAAGGCCCCCAGGTGTTGGCCCAGGGGGAGCTTCCGGCCATATTTCCACGCGAGGATGGCCTGACGGATGACCCCATCCTCCTCGTAGAGGGCCGCCGCCCGGGCCGAAGAGAAATAGACCCTCCGCGTCTGACAAGGACCGCAGAGGTATTCAGGGGTCAATCGGACGGCCAGGGAGGAAGGGAAGGGCCACCCACACCGGGGGCAGAACGGTTCCCGGGGGGGACGGACCTTCGTCCAGCAGGCGCCGCAGATCATGGCGCGTCCCCGGGCATCCAGGGGAGAGGAGCAGGCGAGACAAGGGACCGGGAAGAGGAGATGGAGGAAGGCGGCCAGAAGCTCCCGCATCGGCGAGGCCTCGCTTTGACATCCCTGGAGGAAGGCAAGGCTAGCAGAAAGCGGACGTTCGGCCGTCAGCCCTCAGTCGTCAAAGATAAAAAAGCCGCAGGCCTTTGGATCCTGCGAAGGTCAAGGGGAAAGAGAGCGTGATCAAACCGACGCCCGACCCCCCTTACCGGCGCTCCTCCTCCTCCTGACAGGAGATGCAGTACTTGGCAAAGGGGAGGGCCTCCAGGCGCTTTTCGTGGATCTCCTCGCCGCACTTCTCGCACAGGCCGTAGCGTCCCCCCGCAATCTTCTCCAAGGCCTCATCCACCTGTCGAAGGAGCCTCCGCTCCGCATCGCCGATGGAGAGGAGGAACTCCTTGGTGTAGGCGGTGGAGGCCTGATCGGCGATGTCCTGGATGCCGTCGCTCCCCGCCTCCATGGTCGTCGCCTTTCGCTCCCGGACCTCGCTTAAGAGCGCCCGCCTCTTCTCCAGGAGCCTCTGCTTGAACAGCTCGAGCTTCGATGTCTGCATCGTGCCCTCCCTCCCTGCGAACTGGATGCCCTCAGCCCAGCCCGTACCGCTTCCGTTTCTCCAGCAAAGTCTTCCGGTTGATCCCCAGAATCTTCGCCGCCCGACCCTTATGGCCCCTGACCTTCTTCAAAACCCGTTTGATGTACTCCCGCTCCAGATCAGAGAGGGTCATCCCCTCGTCTTCGGCCCCATCCCCCACCCCAACGGCCAGGAGGTCTAAATCCAGATCCTCCGGCCCCAAGCCGGGGCCTTCGGAGAGGAGGACCGCCCGCTCGATGGTGTGCTCCAGTTCCCTGACGTTCCCGGGCCAGGGATACCGGAGGAGGAGGTTGATGGCCTCCTGATCGAACTCCCGCACCGCCTTTCCATACTTCCTGGCGTAGTGGGCCAGGAACGCCTCCGCCAGCAACGGGATGTCTTCCCGGCGCCTTCGCAAGGGGGGAAGACGCAGGGGGAACACATTCAACCGAAAGTAGAGATCCTCCCGGAAGCGATTCTCCCGGAGGGCCTCCTCCAGGTTCTTGTTGGTGGCGGCGATGATCCGGACATCCACCCTGATGGTCTCGGTCCCCCCCACCCGCTCAAAGACCCGCTCCTCCAGGACCCTGAGGATCTTGGCCTGAAGCAGCGGGGACATCTCCCCCACCTCGTCCAGGAACAACGTTCCCTCATGAGCCAGCTCCAGCCGTCCAAGCTTCTTCTGGACGGCGTCGGTGAAGGCCCCCTTCTCATGCCCGAAGAGCTCGCTTTCCAAGAGGGTCTCAGGCAGGACGGCACAGTCAACCTTGACGAACGGGCCATCCCGCCGGTGGCTCTCCTCATGAAGGGCCCGGGCCAACACCTCTTTGCCCGTCCCACTTTCCCCCTGGATGAGGACCGTGGCATCGGTCCCTGCAACCTGGGAGGCCAACCGGAGGACCTCCCGCATGGAGGGGCTTTTCGCCATCAGGGCTGAGAACCCCCGCCGGTCCTTGCCGAACAACGCCCCTGCTTCAAAACTGTCGCTTCGGGGCATCCGCCCAGAGACCCTCCAGATCGTAGTAGCGCCTCGTTTCTTCGTCAAAAATATGGACGACGAAGTCGTGGTAGTCAAGCAGAATCCAGCGTGCCTCCTGGTATCCTTCTTTATGGTGCAAAATTCGTGCCTGGGTTTTGGCGAGCCGCTCCTCGACCCGGTCGGCGAGGGCCCGGACCTGCCGGTCCGTATCGGCGCTGATGATGATGAAGTGGTCTGTGAACGAACAGAGGCCCCGCAGGTCCAAGACCGCTAGATACCTAGGCTTGACCTCGGAGGCCGCCTCGGCCGCCAGCTTCACCAGCTCCTCTGTCGTGAGAATGTCCTCCCTCCTCTGCCTCAAGAACGCTTCCTTTGATAGAGACGGTTCTTGGCCATATAGGCCGCGACGGTGTCGGTGACCAGGAACCGGATGCTCCTCCCCTCCTCCACAAGCTTCCGGATCTCATGGGACGAGATGTCCAGGGAGACGACCTCGACTAGGAGGACCACATCCGATTCATGCTTGCGGCGGGCGATCTCGGGGGTGATCTCCGAGATCTTCAGGTATTGAAACTTCGGGTCACCTAAGCGCCGCTTCTGCTCCAGGGTAAGCACCTTCTCCACCTGGTCAAGCCGCCAGCCCGGCCTGGCCGTGACAATGACCTGGACGGAGTGGATGATCTCTTTGGGGTCCTTCCAGTTGGCCATGTCCAGGAAGGCGTCCACCCCCATGATAAAGTAAAGATCAGCATCATCGCCGTAGATCCGCCGGAACTCCCGGATGGTTTCCACCGTGTACGAACGACCCGGCCTTTTCAGCTCGATGGGGGAGACGGTGAAGTAGGGGGTGAAGACCGTCGCGAGGGAGACCATCTCGTAACGGTGGATGGCCGAGGCCATGGCCTTCTCCTTGTGGGGCGGCCTGGCGGCAGGGACGAAGATGATCTTGTCGAGGCCAAAAGCCCAGTAGATCTCCTCAGCAGCCCGAAGGTGGCCAAGGTGGATCGGGTCGAAGGTCCCCCCAATGACACCAATGCGCATCCCCTGCTCCTCCTTAAGCCCTGACCCTTTTCATTCCTGACCTCAGAAGGCTCCTTTCCGGGAGTCCCGGACATGGCCCTCGCCGAAGACGATGAACTTCTCGGAGGTCAGCTCCTTCAGGCCCATGGGGCCCCGGGCGTGGAGCTTCTGGGTGCTGATCCCCATCTCCGCCCCCATCCCAAACTCCCCACCGTCGGTGAAGCGGGTGGAAGCGTTCACGAACACGGCGGAGGCATCCACCTCCCGTAAGAACCGCATCGCCCTGCTATGATCCCTTGTGACAATAGCCTCGGCCAACCCTGAGCCGTACCGGGCGATGTGCTCCACCGCCTCCTCAAACGAGGAGACAACCTTGACGGAAAGGATCAGATCTAAGTACTCGGTCTCCCAATCAACGTCCGTTGCTTCCTTCACCGATGGGATGATCGCCCGGGTCCTGGGGCATCCCCTGACCTCCACCCCGGCCCTGGTCAGGCGCTCCACCATCCTTGGCAGAAAGTCCTTCGCGACCCCCTCATGGACCAGCAGGGTCTCCATCGCATTGCAGACCCCTGGCCGCTCGACCTTGGCATTGTAGCAGATCTCCTCGGCCATCCCCAGGTCCGCAGCCTCGTCCACGTAGGTATGGCAGAGCCCTTTCTCGTGGGCGATGACCGGGATCCTCGAGACCTCCCTGACCATCCGGATCAGCTCCTCACCCCCCCTGGGGATGATCAGGTCGAGGTAGCGATCCAGGGTCAAGAGCTCCCGGACGGCGGCCCGATCCGTCGTCCTGACAAACCCCAGGCACCCCCTGGGGAGACCGGCTGACGAGGCGGCTTCGCTCAAGACATCCACAAGGGCCCCGTTGGAGCGGAGCGCCTCCCTCCCCCCCCGGAGGATGACGGCGTTCCCGGATTTCAAGCAGAGGCCGGCGGCATCGGCCGTGACGGAAGGTCTCGACTCGTAGATCACCCCAATGACCCCCAGGGGGACCCGCATCCGCCCGACCAGGAGGCCGTTCGGCCTCCTCCACATCCCGGTCACCTCCCCCACAGGGTCAGGGAGCCTGGCGATCTCCCGAAGGGCATTGGCCATCTGGGTCAGCCTCTTCTCGTCAAGGGTCAGGCGGTCGAGGAAGGCTCTCGGATGCCCTTCTTCCCTGGCGGCGGCCAGATCCTGAGCGTTGGCTTCAAGGATCCTGCTCTTCTCCCTGAGGAGCCCCTCGGCCATGGCCATAAGGGCCTGGTTCTTGACCTCGGTCTCCACCCGCGCCAAGAGGCGCGAGGCCCGCTTGGCCTCCTCGGCGATGGCCACGATCTCCTGCATGCTGATCACTCCACCAGAAATTGGCGCTGGGGCGTTCCCCCCCTTTTCGCGGCTGATGGCTTATCTGGACCTCACCCTTTGAGGATGACCAGGTTATCCCGATGGACCACCTCGTCGTAGGGTTTCTGACCCAGGATAGCCTCGATCTCCGTGCTCTTCTTTCCCTTGATCCGCTCCACCTCCTCAGCGCTGTAGTTCGCCAGGCCCCTGGCAAACTCGATCCCATCCTCCCCCACCAGGCCCACCACATCACCGGCCTTGAACGACTTCGAGACCGCCTTGATTCCGGAAGGCAGCAAACTTTTCCCCCGATGGACCAGGGCCATCTTCGCCCCTTCATCCACGACGATCCGGCCCTTGGGGTGAGAGGCAAAGGCCAACCACCGCTTTCGGCTCCCCATGCGAGAGACGGCCGGGACGAAGAGGGTCCCCACCTCTTCCCCCTGGAGGATCCTCGAGAGGATGGCCTCTTTCAAACCGTTGGCCACGATGACAGGGATGCCGGAGGCGGCGGCTTTCTGGGCAGCCTTCACCTTCGCCTCCATTCCCCCGACACCGGTCAAGGAGGTCTCCCCCCCCGTCCAAAAGGGGCCCTCGAAGCCCCGGGGCGGGACGAGGGGGATCAAGCCGGCCGAGGGGTCTTTCCGGGGATCGGCCGTGAACAGGCCGTCCATGTCGGTCAGGATGATCAGGAGGTCCGCATCCACGAGCTGGGCCACCAGGGCGGAGAGGATGTCGTTTTCGCCGAACCTGATCTCCTCGACCGCCACCGTGTCGTTCTCATTGACAATGGGGAGGACCTGAAGCTTCAGGAGGGCGAGGAGGGTGTTGCGGGCATTCAGGTACCGGTGACGGTAACGGAAGTCCTCCTGGGTGAGGAGGATCTGGGCCACCTTCTGATCATAAGCCTGGAAGGCCTCTTCATAGGCCCGCATGAGCCAGCTCTGGCCCACGGCCGCTGCCGCCTGCTTCAAGGGGATGCTCTTGGGCCGCGTGGTCAAGCCCAGATGGTCCATCCCGGCCAGGATCGCCCCCGAGGAGACGAGAACCACCTGAAGCCCCTGATGGCGGAGCGAGGCCAGCTCCCCCGAGAGCCGCTCTATGGTCGGGCGATGAAGCCTGAACTCGCCCTTGCTCAACACCCCGGACCCGACCTTGACGACGAGGCACCGGACCCCTTTGAAGAGCCCGGCTCGATCAAGGGAAGGTTGGTCAGGCCGCCTCATCGAGCCGCTCCTACCATCTCCGTCAGGGCAGAGGCCAGGTGCTCCACCAGCGGTCTTACCCCCTCTCCGGTCACGGCCGAGACAGGGAAAAGGCGGAGGCCCCTCTGGGCGCAAAAGGCTTCAAGGGCTTTGAGGTTCTTGGCGTGGGGGAGATCAATCTTGTTGGCGGCCACGACGCGAGGCCGTTGAAGAAGGGCAGGGTGGTAGGCCTGCATCTCTGCCTCGACGGCTTCGAAGGCGTAAACAGGGTCCTGCCCCGAGGCATAAGAGATGTCAATGACCTGGACCAGGAGGCTGGTCCGTTCCACGTGGCGCAGGAACTGGAGGCCAAGGCCGGCCCCCCGAGCCGCTCCCTCGATCAACCCGGGGAGGTCGGCCATCACGAAGCTCTGAAAGGGTCTGGCCTCGACGACCCCGAGGGCCGGATGGAGGGTGGTAAACGGATAGTCGGCAATCTTCGGCCGGGCGGCGGTAAGCTTCGCTAAAAGGGAGGATTTCCCGGCGTTCGGGAGGCCGACCAGGCCCACATCGGCCAGGAGCTTGAGCTCCAGGTCCAGCACCCGCTCCTCCCCCTTTTCCCCCTCCTCGGCGTATCGGGGGGCCTGGTTCGTGGGGGTGGCGAAGCGGGCATTCCCCCGCCCCCCCCTCCCGCCCCTGGCGACCAGGACCCGCTCTCCCGCCCTGACCAGATCGGCCAGGACCTCGCCGGAAAGGGCATCCTTCACCACCGTCCCGACCGGGACCCGGATGACGAGATCGGCGCCCGAACGGCCATGCCGGCCCCCTCCCTGGCCGTGCCCTCCCCGCTCAGCCCGGTAGTGCCGCTGATACCGCTGATCCACCAGGGTGCGGTACGAAGCGCTCGCTTCAATGTAGACACTCCCCCCCTTTCCCCCATCCCCCCCGTCAGGGCCCCCCCGGGGGACATACTTCTCCCGCCGGAAGCTCACGCATCCCCTGCCACCGTCCCCGGCCTTCACAAAGATCCTTGCCGTATCGATAAACATCAACCGTTACCTCAGCCATATAATTTTATGACCTTAGCTTTGCAACAGGGACCGTAGGCTCCGGTGAGGAACCGATGCAGGATATTCCGGGCGGCATTGAGATCCGCATCGTCTTTGTAGCCACACCCAAGACACCGGAACTCCCGTCCGCCACGTCTTCGCCCATTGAGGCCCGAGCCAATCTCCCGGACGACTTTGACAACGTGTGCCTTGTGGGCCGCTGCCCAATCTACTAAGCGAGCCACCTGCCGATCTAAGTCGCCTTTTTGGCCAGGCGACGAAACTCTGGCATACAAGGCAAAAGCGTCATGTTCCCGGTTGACAACCGGCTCCTGGACAAGGATCGTCCCCGTCTTGGTCTGGATCGCCGGGACGGGAAGCTTTCCTTGCCGAAACCAGAGCCAGGCCGTTCTGTAATGGATACCTTGTTGCCTCGCCCATCCAGATATTATAGACCTTACCTCAACAGTTGTTAACCCCAACCCGGGACCCGCCTTTAGGCGGGGATGATGCTGACGATCCGGTTCCCCCCGCTCTGTTGGAAGGTCACAACCCCTGAGATCTTGGCGAAGAGGGTATCGTCGGAGCCAATCCCGACATTCCTGCCGGGTTTGAACTTCGTCCCCCGCTGTCTGACCAGGATGCTTCCCCCGGTGACGAACTGGCCGGCAAAGGCCTTCACGCCCAGGCGCTTCCCGGCGCTATCCCGCCCGTTGCGGGAGCTTCCCATCCCCTTTTTGTGAGCCATCCCACCAACCTCCTACACAACGATCTCCTTGATGCGAAGCTGTGTCAGGGCCTGGCGGTGTCCTATCTTCCGCCGGTAGTTTTTGCGCCGCTTGAACTTGAAGACGATGACCTTGGGCCCTCTCTCCTGGGCCACGATCTCCGCGACAACCCTCGCCCCGTTGAGGAGAGGGCTCCCAAGCTTCAGGTCACCGTTCTGACGGACCAGGAGGACCTTGGGAAGCTCCACCAGGGTCCCCGGCTCCCCGGGGAGCTTCTCCACGGTGATCAGATCCCCCGGGGAAACCTTGTACTGCTTACCTCCTGTTTCGACAACGGCATACACCTGGCATCCTCCGCGCCGCAAAGGCTCATGACTGGAAAAACACAGAGAGGAGGCCGAGAAAACGCCTCCTGCTTCAACTCATAGCACCTGGATGGGGCTTTGTCAAGAGCCGCCGGCCCCTGTCAGCCTTCGAGGAGCTGGTACTTCACCGGGGACATGGCCTCATCAGCCATCAACACGATCTCGCCCCCGAAGGATTCCTGCATCCCCTGGATGATCTCGGCCTCCTCCTCCTGAAGGTACGTGATCACATCGGGATGGGCCTTGATCTTCAGCTTCGGGAGCCTCTTCTTGAAGAACCGCCACTCGGCCTCCCGCAAGATCTGCCGGGCGATGGAAGGGGTGGAACGGACCCGGCCCAGGCCCCCGCATGTAGGGCAGGCCTGACTCAGGGACTGGATCAAGCCCTGCTTCACCCGCTTCCTGGTCATCTCCACCAGCCCCAGCTCGCTGATCAGGGAGATGTTCGTGGGGGAGCGGTCAGCCTTCAAGGCCTCCTTCAGCTCATTGAGCACCTTCTCCCGGTTCTCCTGGCGGGCCATGTCAATGAAATCCACGATGATGATCCCGCCCAGGTCCCGGAGGCGAACCTGCCTCGCCACCTCCCTGGCCGCCTCCAGGTTGGTCTTCAGGATCGTCTCCTCGAAGTCATGCTTCCCCACATACTTGCCGGTGTTCACGTCGATGGAGACCAAGGCCTCGGTCTCCTCGATGACGATGTAGCCCCCCGATTTCAACCAGACCTTCCTCCGGAGGGCCTTCTCGATCTCCTTCTCGATCCCGAAGCTCTTGAAGATCGGCTCATCCTCCGTGTAGAGGAACAGGAGGGACTTAAGATCCGGGTGCAGGGACTCGGCGTACTCCAGGCACCGCTCGTACTCGACAGGGTTGTCCACGATCAGGTGGGTGACCTCCTTGGTGAACATGTCCCGGAAGATCCGGAAGACCAGGTCCAGCTCCTGATGGACGAGGGCCGGGGCGACGAGGGTTTCAGCCCGGGTCCTGATCGTCTTCCAGAGGGATCTGAGGAACTCCAGATCGGCCTGGAGCTCGGCCTTGGAGCGACCGATCCCGGCCGTCCTGACGATGATCCCCTCCTTGTTGAGGTTGATCTCCTCGATGATCTGCTTCAAGCGCTGGCGCTCCGCTTCGTTCTCGATCTTCCGGGAGACCCCGATGTGCTGCTCCGCCGGCATGTAGACCAGGTACCGGCCGGGGAGGGTAATCCGGGAGGTCAGGCGGGCCCCTTTGGTCCCCATGGGCTCCCTCGCCACCTGGACCAGAACTTCCTGCCCCTCCTGAAGGAGCTCCTCGATGGAGGCCTGGGGGCGCCGCCCCTTCGGCTTCGGCTTGGGAGGCGGCAGTTCCTCCTCCAGCTCCTCCCCCTCCTCCATCCCCAGGAGGCGTTCGTACTCCTCCACCTCCTCGTAGATATCCCGGACGTAGAGGAAGGCATCTTTACTCAGGCCGATGTCCACAAAGGCGGCCTGCATGCCGGGGAGGATCCGCTTGACCCTCCCCTTGTAAATGCTTCCAGCGATGCTTTTGTTCTTGGCGTCGTCAATCAAGAGCTCGACGAGGATCCCGTTCTCCAAGACGGCGACCCTTGTCTCCGCCAAGGACGAGTTCACGATGATCTCCCGTTTCATGGACAGGATCCACAGTCCAAAGCCCAAGGCCCAACGTTAAGACCGAGAGCCGCCCACCAGGTGACCGGCGCAGGCCATCCATCGGGCGTCAGACTTCGGACACTTGTCCGCTTTTTAAGAGGCGAGGAGGAGGGTGGTACGGACGACGTGGAGCCGTTCCAGGAGAGACTCGGCCGGTCCGTCCTGCCCGTCGGCCAGGAACCGCGCGAGAACCGCTTGCGGGCGGACACTCCCCTCCCGGCCCACCTTGAGGGCCAGCTCCCATCCCATCCCCCCTTCCCCCGAAGGGGCCAGGTGGAGGAGGTAGGGTTTGGCATCAATCTCGAGGGTCCTCTCCTTCCGGAAGACCTGGACCGGAATTGACGGCTTCGCCAGAAACTGCCGGCAGGCCTCCTCCGAGAGGAGGCGCTCCCGCTCGGCCGGGTCGAGGCCATCCCCCACCACCTGGAGCCGATAGACGGCCCCCACCACCTGGGAGGCCAAGGAGGGGGCGTTCAGGGGCACCTCCCAGGCCTTCACGAGGTGGAGACCGGGAGGGAGCTCGCCATTGGCCCGGACGACGAGCTCCTCGGGGGGGATCACGCTCGAAAGCTCGACGTCGGCCAGCTCCTCCAGGCCCTCGATCCCCACGGGCAGGGCCAGGGCAAAGGAAAGCTTGGGCTGGGGATGAAACCCTTGGGAGTAGGCCAGGGGGATCCGCGCCCGCCGGAAGGCCCGGCTGAAGGTCCGTTTTAGCTCCAGATGGGAGAGGAATCGAAGCTCCCCCACCTTCTGGAAGGTAAACCGGACCCGTTGCACCGGGCTGGAGGTCGGGGGCCGGATGGCGGATGCCGGAAGGTCGCGGAGAGAGGCTCGGACCTCGCCCGCTTCCCGACCAACCCCTGGCATCTGGTATCCATGAGCAAACCCTTGGCCCAAGGCCCCCGTCTTTTCCGCCCATGCCCGCCAACTGGGAAGGCAGACCTGGCCACAGGCCCGGCAGGGGCCGGTCTGGCACTCGTGGGTAAGCGCGGCCCGGAGGGCCCGCTGCCACTCCCGGATCAGAAACCCCTTATCCACGACCCGGATATGCTCCCAGGGAAGAGGCTCCTCCAAGGGGATGGGGCGTGTCGCGTAGCCTTCCGGGTCGATCCCCTCCTCCTCAAAAGCCTTCAGCCACGCCTCGAAGTTCAGCCGTTCCGCCCACCCATCAAAGCGGCACCCCAAGGCGTGGGCCCTGAACAGGACCCGGCCAAGCTTCCGGTCCCCCCGGGAGAAGACCGCCTCCAGGAAGCTGGATTCGGCCCGATGCCATTTGAACCCGACCCCCACCTGCCGAAGCTTGCGCTTCAAGTACCGCTGCTTCTCCTTCAGGAGATCCAGGGGGTCCTGGCCCGCCCACTGGAACGGGGTATGAGGCTTCGGGACAAAACAGGAGGCTGAGGCCGTCACGCTAAAGTTCCCCGACCCTTCCCGCCGGCCGATCTGCAGGGCTTCGGCACAGAGGGCTGCCAAGGCGTCCAGATCGGCCAACTCCTCGGTGGGATGGCCGATCATAAAGTACATCTTGACGCTGTCCCATCCTCCTCGCGCTGCGACTTTCACGGCGTTAAAGATCTGCTCATCGGTAATCCACCCTTTGTTGATCACATCCCGAAGGCGCTTTGACCCGGCCTCCGGGGCAATGGTGAAGCCCCCTCCCTTCCTGGTCCTGCCCACCTCCCGGACGAACCCCTCCGTGATCCCTTCGACCCTCATCGAAGGGAGGCTCAGGGAGACCTTTTCCTGCTGAAGCTCCGCCACGAGGGGAGGCAGGAGGTCCGAGAGACAGGAGAGATCAGAGATACTTAAGGAGGAGAGGGAAAGCTCCTCGTAGCCGGTCCTCCTGATCGTGTCCAGGGCTGTCCTAAAGATCTCCTCAGCCGAGCGCTCCCGCAAGGGCCGGTAGATGTACCCGGCCTGGCAGAAGCGGCAGCTCCGGAGACATCCCCGCATGACCTCGAGGGAGGGCCGGTCCTGCACGATGGCCAGATACGGCATCGGGAAGGCGGCGTAGTCCACATCAGCCCAGTTCATGGCCGTCCGCTTCCGGATCGTCGTCTTCCCATCCCAGACGGCCGGGACGTAGCACCCTTCGATCCTGGCGAGGGCCTCCAGGAGCTGGTGGCGCTTTCCAGACGCCTCCTTCCAGGCAAGGACCGTATCGGCGATCTCGTGGATGGCCTCTTCGGCGTCGCCGATGACGAAGAGATCTATGAAATCCACCAAGGGCTCGGGGTTGAAGGCGCAGGGACCCCCGGCGATGACCAGGGGATCCTGCTCCCCCCGGTCCTCCCCCTTCAGAGGGATCCCGGCCAGGGACAGCATGTCCAGAACGGTGGTATAGGAAAGCTCGTACTGGAGCGTGAAGCCCACAATGTCAAAGGCCTTCAAGGGAAGGCCAGACTCGTGGCTGCAGAGCGGAATCCCCTCTTGAAGGGTCAAGGCCCTGAAGTCCTCCCAAGGGGCGTAGGCCCGTTCAACCAGGATCTCCTCCCGCCGATTCAGGATCTGGTGGAGGAGCTTCAGGCCGAGATGGGACATCCCAATCTCGTACGTGTCCGGAAAGGCCAGGGCCACCTTGAGCTTCGTCCGGGACGGGTCCTTCCGGATCGCGTTCCACTCCAAAAGGTACCGGGACGGCTTGCTGACCTTCGGCAGGATCCTCTTAAGGATGGCATCCCTGTACGTTTGCATCGAGAAGCCCGCTCCTTCCAGGTTCTCTACTATACCTCAAGGCAGCAGCAAAATGCAACAACCTCGGCCTCCTGCCAGACCATCCCTTGACAGGGAGAAGGGCGGGTGGTATGGTGCAGAAGAAACGTCAACGGCCCACACCGGAAGAAGGAGGAAGGGAACCATGCGGATGTATGTGGCGGGAGCGTGGATTGACAAGCCGGAGAAGATCGAGGTCATCAACCCCTATGACGGGAGTAGGGTGGAGACGGTCCCCCGGGCCGATCTTGACGATGTAGACCGGGCCCTGGACGGCGCGGTCAAGGGGGCCAAGATCATGGCCAAGGTCCCCGGGTACGAGCGCTACCGGATCTTGAAGCGGGCGGCCGAGCTCCTGGAAGCCCGGGCCGAGGACTTCGCCCGGACCATTACCCTCGAAGAGGGGAAGGTGATCGCCGAATCCCGGGCCGAGGTCAGCCGGGCGGTCCAGACCCTGACCCTCTCCGCCGAGGAGGCCAAGCGGATCCACGGGGAGACCGTCCCCTTTGACGGCGCCCCGGGGGCGGTCGGCAAGTTTGGCTTCACCCTCCGGGTGCCGTGCGGGGTCGTAGTGGCCATCAGCCCCTTCAACTTCCCCCTCAACCTGGTCTGTCACAAAGTGGGGCCGGCCCTCGCCGCCGGGAACGCCGTCGTCGTCAAGCCGGCCACGGATACGCCCCTTTCGGCGTTGAAGCTCACCGAGATCCTCCTGGAGGCAGGTCTCCCCCCCGAGGCGATCAGCTGTCTCACCGGATCGGGAGGGGAAATCGGGGACGCCCTGTGCGCCGACCGACGGGTGCGGAAGATCACGTTCACCGGGAGCCGGGATGTCGGCGAGCGGATCTGCCGCGTGGCGGGGATCAAGAAGGTGACGATGGAGCTGGGGTCGAACTCCCCCGTTATCGTCATGCCCGATGCCGACCCGGAGAAGGTCGCCGCCGCCATCGTGGCCACCGGGTACTCGAACGCCGGTCAGGTCTGTATCTCCACCCAGCGGGTCCTGGCGACGGACCGGATCTACGGCGACTTGCTGGACGCCCTGAAGCCAAAGGTGGAGGCCCTGACGACGGGGAACCCCTTGGACGAGACGACCCAGGTGGGGCCGATGGTCCGGGAGAAGGACGCCATCCGGGTTGAGGAGTGGATCCGGGAGGCGGTGGGCGGCGGCGCCCGATTGGTCGTGGGCGGTGAGCGGAAGGGGGCCCTCTACGCCCCGACGGTCGTGGCCGACGTGAAGCCGGAGATGCGGATCTCCTGTGATGAGCTCTTTGGTCCGGCGGTGGCGGTGACGAGGGTGAGCGACATCGACGAGGCCATCAGGTTGGCCAACGATTCGATCTACGGCCTGGCCGCGGGGATCTTCACCGAGAACCTGGAGTGGGCGATGAAGTTTGCCAGGGAGGTTCAGGCCGGGAACCTGATGATCAACTGGGGGCCCCAGTGGCGGGCAGACCTCATGCCCTACGGAGGCTTGAAGGAAAGCGGCTTTGGGAAGGAAGGGCCCCGGTACGCCGTCGAGGAGATGACCGAGCTGAAGCTCGTCTGCTTCCACCTATCCAGCTAAACGCTGGACGGGGCTCCAGGCCCGGAAGATCCCAGGGATCTCACCCCCCTAACAGCCGGGGGCGTGGTGGATGCCGCGCGTGGTCAGCGCCAGGTTCTGAAGCTCTTCGGCCAGCTCCAGGGTCTTCATGGCCGCCACCCGGGCCTTCTCCTGAAGCCCCGGGGTGGTGGCATACTTGATGAGGAGCTTCCGCCCCAACTGGTGATGGTACCCCTCATCCACCTGGATGATGTCCCGGTACAGGCTGGCCGTCTTCTGATCCCCCTTGGCGAGGCACAGCTCGATAAACTGCTGGTTCTTGACGAGGGCAATGGCCTCCCGGGTGAACTGCCCTGCTGCCGCCCGCTCGACGGTCGTTTCCAGGGTGGTCAGGTACTGGAACAACGGTCCGTAGCCTGTGGCCAGAGGGTCATAGCCGTCAGGGTCAAACCCCAACTCCCCCAGACGCTCCTCGATCAGGCGGTAGTGTTTCGCCTCATCGCCGGCCTGGCGGGCCAAGGCCAGCTTCACGTCCAGCTCAGGGGCCGTCGCCATCCAGCGGGCGGCGATCTCGCTGGCCTCGATCTCATTCTTCAGGGCAATCTTCAAAAGCTCAACGATATCCAGGACGCCGCCGCTCTCGGCCGTCAAGGCCTCCGTTGGGCCGAGGCGTTTCAGGACCGCCTGGGTGATCGCATCCAGCTCCTTCACAAAGGCCTCTGCCTCCACCTTCAACCCTCCTCCCGCCGGGGCTCCCCGGCCGGGACGTCCCACCCTCATCGCTTCCCCAGGGCCTCTTCCAGCAACCGGGGAAGCTGTTGCACGATCATGCTCTTCGTGACCACCCGATCGCAATAGGCTTTCAAAGGCTCCGAGCGCTTCCAATCGGCGTGGGTGGTGAAGGCGAGGATCGGGATCGCCTGCGTCTCCGGCCGCTCCCTGATCCCCTTCAAGATCCCCCCGACATCCACATCTTCCATTGTGAGGTCAACGATGACTAACTCGGGCCTGGCCGCCTGGAGCCTGGCGGCGAAGGCCTCCTCCCCCGACACCACAACGGCCAGATGCCCCAGCCGTCGGAGGGCCTCCTCCAGCTTCAATGAAAAGAACAGGTCCTTGACAAACCCCAGGATCATCAAAGGAAGCCTCCCCCTGAACGCTTGCTACCAGGGGATCTCTTCGACGCCGGCCTGCCGGTTCACCGCCCTGGCCAGGACGAAGAGGAGATCCGAGAGGCGGTTCATATACGCCAGGATGACCGGCGAAACCTTCTCCTCCCGGTCCAGGGTCACGATCCGCCGCTCCGCCCTCCGGCAGATGGTCCTGGCCAGGTGGAGGAGCGCTCCCTCCCGGGTGCCGCCCGGGAGGATGAAGGTCCGGAGGGGTGGAAGGGTCTCCTCGTACCGGTCAATCACGGCCTCCAGATGGGCGATCCGCTCCTCCGGGAGATCCTCCTTGGCCGATCGCTTCCCTTCCCGTCGGACATCGGCCAGGTGGGCGCCGATCACAAAGAGGTCCCCCTGGATCCCGGCCAGAAGCTCCCCGATCTCCCCATCGAGGCTGGCCCGGACGACGCCCAGGAAGGCGTTCAGCTCGTCCACCGCCCCGTAGGCCTCGACCCTTCGATGGCTCTTCGGGACCCTCACCCCTCCCAGGAGCCCCGTCTCCCCCCGATCCCCGGTTTTCGTGTAGATCCTCATCGGCCCTGCCAGTAGCGGGCAAACTCGGTGAGATAGGTCAAGGTCTCCAGGGAAGGCATCCGATCCAAGAAGACCTTGCCGTTCAGATGATCACACTCGTGCTGGATGATCCGGGCGTGAAAGTCCTTGGCGGTGAAATTCAAAGGGTTCCCCTCCCGGTCGTAGGCCTGGACCTCGACCTCCCGGTGGCGGGGGACCTTCCCCCGGAGATCAATGACGCTCAAGCACCCCTCCCAATCCTCGACCATCTCCTTCGAGGCCCCGACGATCTTCGGGTTGATGAGGACCATCAAGGGGATGGCCGGGGCCTGAGGATAGCGGGGGTTGCCCTGGACTTCCAGGACGGCGACCTGGGCCGGGACATGGACCTGGGTCGCTGCCAGCCCGACCCCGTCGTACTCGTGCATGGTCTCGATCATGTCGTCAATGAAGCGCTGGAACTCCCTGGTCTTGATGGTTTCCAGGGGGACGGGTCGGGCCACCGTCCGGGTGATGGGATGCCCCAGCCTCGCAACCTTTAGAATAGCCATAGACGCTCCCGGTGAGGTATCGGCTCCCGGCTTGTAGTATAATCGCCCCAGGCAAGCGATGTCAACGACCCTGGGAAGCCTTTAACCCTTGGAAGGGGGCCCGATCCGTGGTACATTTGGGAAGATCGGCATCGCCTCACCAGCCTGCCAGCCACCCCTCCCAGGGGAACGATTATGGAAGGGATCGCGGGACCAGGAACAGGATCTGGGATCGAGGGACAGTCCCGACGGCGGGCCTGGCCGGTCGGATCGGCCCTGATCGTCATCTTACTCCTTCTGGCCCTTCCCTCCCAGGCGGCGAAGTGGTCCAGGCGCTACATCGCCTCCTTGGACGATTCGGCCTTCGCCGCCGTCGAGACCACAAAAGACGGGAAGAAAGTCAGGCATCTCCCCCACCATGACCATACCGGGGCCCTGGACCTTCCCCACCTCTTAAGCGCCCTCTCCCGCTTGAACCAGGTGAAATGGGGGGACCCGAAAAACCGGGAGGTGGCGGAGGCGCACCTCCAGGAGCATGTCAGGGCGTACCGGGAGGCGAAGATCGCCCAGAGGCGGGTGACGTTTCCCCTGGACCTGAACCGGGCCTCCGTCCAAGAGCTTCAGGCGCTTCCCTTCATCGGCCCGAAGAGGGCTTCTGCCATCGCCAGCTTCCGGATGAAGCACGGAAGGTTCCGCTCCGTCGAGGAGCTTCGCCAGGTCCCGGGGATCGGGCCGACCCTTTTCGGCATCGTGAAAGATCTCGTGACGGTAACGCCTTGACTTGAGCGGTCCGGAATGGTAAAAAGCTTCTGTTTGCGACCGGCGACCGACTCACCGCTCCCTGATCCGTAACGTCATAAAGGAGGCTACCATGAAGCTGGTGCAGTTCTTTGTCCCGGACCTGGGAGCGAGGGTTGGGGTGCTGGAAGGGGACACGGTCGTGGACATCACCCGGCCAAAGGAGGGTCTCGCCTCGACGGTAGAGGTCCTGGAGAAGGCCGAGGAGGAAGGGGGCGAGTTGGAAGCCTTCCTGAAGCGGGTCCTCTGGGGGGTGAAACGCCGGAAGACCTACCGCTACCACGATCTGGATGTCCCGCCCCGCCCTGACACCTCCCATCTCCTCCTCCCCCTCCACCCGCCCGAGGTCTGGGGGGCAGGGATCACCTACAAACGGAGTGCCGAGTTCAGGGATCACGACACCGGGCGGGAGAAGGGGATCTACGATTACGTCTACGAGAGCGAACGGCCGGAGCTGTTCTTCAAGGCAACGGCCGCCCGGTGCACGGGGCCGAATGACTTCATCGGGATCCGCTCCGATTCCAAGCTCACGGCGGCCGAGCCTGAGGTCGCCTTCGTCGTGGGGAAGGAGGGGAGGATCCTGGGCTTCACCCTCTGTAATGACGTCTCCGCCTGGGACATCGAGCGGGAGAATCCCCTCTTCCTGCCCCAGTCGAAGATCTTTTCAGGCTGCTGTGCCCTGGGCCCCGTCCTCGTCACCCCCGCCCAGCTCGGCGATCCCTACCACCTGACCCTCACCTGCCGGATCATCCGGGAAGGCCGGGTCCTCTTCGAAGGGACCGTCAGCACCTCCCAGATGAAGCGGACCTTCGAGGAGCTGGCCCGGTTCCTCTGCCGGGACAATGTTATCCCTGTCGGCACCACCGTCACCACGGGAACGGGGATTATGGTCCCCAACGAGTTCGCCCTGGCCGACGGCGACCTGGTGGAGATCGAGGCCGAGGGGATCGGGAAGCTGGTCAACCGGGCCAAGCGGCTCGGGAAAGGGGAGGCAGGATGAAATTTGGCATCTGCATTCCCCACTACGGTCGGCCGATGGAGGTGGACCGGCTTCTGGAGGTCGCCCGGCGGGCGGAGGAACGGGGCTTCGACTCGGTGTGGGTGACCGACCACATCATCGTCCCGAAGGATCTCAACATCCTCTACCGGGACCATATGCTGGACCCTTTAGCCGTCCTGCCCTGGCTGGCCGGGGTGACCACCCGGATCACCCTGGGGACGAGCGTGATCGTCCTCCCCTACCGTTCCCCCATCGTGGTGGCAAAGGTCCTGGCCAGTGTGGACGTGCTGTCAGGCGGCCGTCTGATCTTCGGGGCGGCGACCGGCTGGATGGAGGAGGAGTTTAAAGCCCTCGGGGTGCCCTTCCGCGAACGGGGACGCCGGGCCGACGAGGCCCTCCAGGTGATCCGGACCCTGTGGACCCAGGAGTACCCCCACCTCCAGACCCGCTACCACCGGATCGAGGGGATGAAATTCTCCCCCCTCCCCGTCCAGAAACCCCACCCCCCGATCTGGGTCGGAGGCTACAGCGAGGGGGCCTTCCGGCGGGTGGCCCGCTACGGCGATGGTTGGCATGCGACCGGGACCACCCCCGAGGCCTTCAGGAAAGGGATGGAGGCGGTCTCCCGGTTCTGGGCCGAGGAGGGTCGGGAGGGAACCCCCACCTGGTCGTTAAGGCTCCCCCTCTGGCTGGACGGCGTCGCCGAGGCAGCCGTTGACACCACCCGTCTCTCCAGCCATCCCCACCTCCGGGGTTCGGTGGATCAGGTCGTCAACGACATCAGGGGATACCAGGCCCTCGGCTGCGAGCACCTCGTCCTGGAACTGGCCTATCTCTCCTTCCCAACGCTGATCAGGTCCATGGACCTTGTGGCCGAGGAGATCCGGCCCCGGGTCAACGGGTGAATCTGAAGCCGTCCTGGGAAGAGAGCCAGGCGGGCATACATCTCCACCGCAAAAGAGACCCCTCTCTGCGGGGTCAGGAGGTTTGATGATGGCTGGAAAGGCCCTCTTCGTCGTCCGGGCGAAGATCGTCCCCGAAAAGGAAGAGGCGTTCAATGAATGGTACAACCGGGAGCATGTGCATGACGTGCTGAAGGTGCCTGGATGCCTCAGCGCCCGCCGGTACAAGGACCTCACGGGAAAGGAAGAGTACCCCTACATGGCCGTCTACGAGTTTGACTCCGAGGCCTCCTTGAAGGCCTTCCTGGAGGGGGAGGCCCTGCAGGCCCTGATCCGGGACTACGACGCGCACTGGAAGGGCTTCAGCGAACGGGTGAGGGGGGTCTGGGGCCTCCTCTACGAGGCCGAGAAGCAGGACCCTTCAAGGGAAGGGGGGAACCCTTGAAGATCACCGCCATTCGCCTCCGTCACCTGGAGGGCATCCTGGAGCACGAGGGGGAGTTCTGGGAGGAGCGGCTTGCCCGTCCCGTTGACCTCTACCCCGACTACTGGGACTTCCCCCACTTCACCGAGCCGGTCAGGATCGGGGAGGGCCGCTTCAGGGTCGAGGCGGTTTACGTCCAGCTGGAGACGGACGAGGGGGTGATCGGCCTGGCCGGTCCGATCACCCAGACAGAGGCCTTCTTGATTGACCGGCATCTGAAACCGGTGGTGCTCCGGGAGGATCCTCTCGCCGTCGAGGCGATCTGGGACAAGCTCTACCGGTATGCCTACCATGCGAGGAAAGGTCTCCTGATGCACGCCATCAGCGCCCTCGATTGCGCCCTATGGGACCTTCGAGGCAGGTGGGCAGGCGTTCCGGTCTACCGGCTCTTAGGGGGCCCGACCCGTGACACCATCCCGGCCTATGCCAGCGCCTACGGGTTTTCCCTGGAGCCGGAGGCCATCCGGACCCGGGTCAAAGGCTTCGTCCAGGAGGGCTTTCGGGCCACCAAGTGGTTCTTCCGCTACGGCCCCTCGGCGGGGGAAGAGGGGATGAGAAGGAACCTGGCCATGATGAGAACCGTTCGGGAGGCGGCGGGGGAAGGGGTGGACATCATGGCCGATGCCTGGATGAGCTGGGATGTCCCCTACACGATTGCCATGGCCGAGCGGCTTTTCGACCTGCGCCTCCGGTGGCTGGAGGAGCCGGTCATGCCGGACAAGATCGAGAGCTACGCCCGGATCAGGAAGGCGATCAAGATCCCCGTTGCCGGAGGAGAGCATGAGTACACCCGGTGGGGATTCCAGGCGCTGATCGAGGCTGGGGCCCTGGACATCCTCCAGCCTGACATCTACTGGACCGGGGGCCTGACGGAGGCCGTGAAGATCTGCGCCTTGGCCTCCGCCCATGATCTCCCGGTCATCCCCCATGGCCTGTCGGTCCCGGCGAGCGTCCAGCTGATTGCCGCCCAGCCCCCCAGTGTCTGCCCCCTTCTCGAGTACCTCGTCAAATTCAATGAGATCCGCCAGTTCTTCGAGAAGGACCCGATCCGTCCAAAGGGGGGCGTTGTCCCCCTGCCCAAAGAGCCGGGCCTTGGGGTCACGCTGGATGAAGCGAAGATCCACGCCGAGCGTGACCTCACCTGGACCTGATCCGATTGGATCCACAAACCCATGACGCCGACCGTACTGGTTGAGGAGCTGCCCGACCGGGACCCACTCCCGGTGCTCCGGCGTCACCCCATAGCCCCGAGCGGTAAACGCCCGATTCAGATCATCCAGCGGCCGTTTGTCGGCCGGTGATCTCGTCCCAGCCTTGAAGGACAACCGAGGAGAGCCGATTCCAGCCCCGAGCGGTCACCCTCGTCGAGTCCACCCTGGAAGCCCGCTTTGTGGAAGAGGCCCCCCGGCGACTGATCGGCGACCGCGCCGATGACCGCGACCCGCTGGACGAGCGCCTGGCAGCTCAGGGGATCGAGATGATGGCGCCACACCGGAAGAACCGCAGGAAACCCCGCACCCAGGCCGGTCGCTGCGGCGGTACCGGCGTTGCTGAAGGTGGAGCGGCTCTTCGCTTGGCTGCAGAACTTCCGCCTGCTGGTGCGCTATGAACGCCATGGGGCCAACTACCCCGGCTTCGTGCATTTTTAGGCTGCATCGTCATCCTGTTACGGTTACACACTAAGAGGGTCAATCGACTTCGGGGCTGACTGCTTATCACTCCTGCCTACTGGCAGATAGGGCAGCCGGATCAAGTCGGAGCCGCTCGGCCTGTTCGATCACCTCCTGGCGCCTGATGCAGGCCGAGAGGTGCTTTGTGACGACATGCTTGGCAATCTCGGCTCCGCAGTACCTGCACCTCCCCTTTGACGGTTTCCCGCGGGGCATGACCGTGTCCTTTCTTCAGCCTTGCTAGCCGAAACGGACAACCGGGGTCGGCAGCACGCGAGTTGAGATAGAAGTTATTCCGAACCTCGTTATCCGTGATCGTGGCCGTCGCCCCTCTGCTCACCTGAATGCCATTCCGCCCGATGATCTTTGTCGGACCAGCACCGGTCACCCGGTTCCCCGTGATCGTCGCGGTGGAGCCTGTATTGTCCACGACGATCCCGCCCTTCTGGTAGCCGACAATCTCGTTGTCCGTGATGGTCGCGCTCCCGGTCGTCGCCTCGAAGGCCCGGCCCACAAGGATGCCGAGCCCGTCATCGGTGATGGGGCTTTGATGGTTGCCGCTAGCGGCGTCTGAGATTGCAGGGTCAAGTCGTCTGTTGTGACGGTTACCTGCTCGGTATACGTCCCAGGACAAACAAGGATCGTGTCTCCCGGAGAAGCTGCTGCCACCGCCGACAGGATTTCATCGAGCGTCAGGTCTTTGCTCGCTTCAAGAGTCTATCGTCGCACATGCAGAAGTAGTCCGCTTGCGCTTCCTCCGCCGACGCCAGGTGCAGAGCGTCTAGCGGCTTGATCCCTTCTGCGTGCAAGGCCCGTGCTCGTTCTTCGACTTGAGCATTGGTCTGCACGAACACTTTCGCTTTCGCCAACACCTCGAAAGCGTACCTTTTCCGCCCAGGATGTGAGTTTCGTTCTGCCTCAAACACAAGCGTGTCCGAAGCCACCAATTCAACCTGACCAGCTTCACATAAGGCGAGGATACCCAGAATGGCTTCAGCTTCTACAGCGATCCGTACCTGTGTCCTTGTATCGAGCGGGCGCTGCAAGCTGCACATGTCGATGAAAAAACCGCTGTTGCGTCAGGGCATCCCGTACCGGCAGCACCTCTCAGCGGTGATGGGCCACCGGCATGCCAGCCTTTTCCTATTGCACGTAGGAGCCCTCAGAAGTTTGTTGACTCACGGCCCCGGCTAGCAGTTTGCCTCCTTTGTGGAAAGGGCCGCAAGTCATCCAGGCACCAAGCTTGGTGCCGAGGAAGCGTCGATGGCCTTAGGACCCCTCTTAACCGATGCCCAGGGGGCGAAGATCGAACCGCTGCGGCCCTGGCGAGACAACCGCGCCTGTCTGGAGGGCATCCTGGGGGTCCTGCGGACAGGGGCCCAGTGGAAGGCGTTGCCCAAGGCGTATCCCAGTCCCTCGACCTGCTGGCGGCGCCTGCGCTGGTGGGAAGAGCAGGGTGTTTGGCGACGGCTCTGGCGCGCCTTTTTGGCCGAACTGGAGGGCCAGCACTGGCTCCAGGGGAGCGAGGCCTTCAGCGATGGGAGCGTTGCTCCGGCCAAACAAGGGGGCCCGCCGTGGGCACGACCAAGAGGGGGCAAGGCCCAAAGCGGAAGTCCGGCTGATGGAGCCGACCCTCCAGGCGAGTGCCGTCCCCCGGCCAGGCCTGGGGCGCCCCCGCCGGAAACCGGAGCACTGGCTGGGCCACTTCCGGCGGCTCGTGGTCTGCTACAACCGGCTGCTGGTCATG
>CAZHST010000015.1:0-71750 GCA_964535215.1 uncultured bacterium | reverse complement strand
GCCCGAGGCAGGTGGCCTTTCCCCAGCAGACCTCCGGCCAGCCCTGGAAAGCGGAAACGGGCAGCTCGGTCGTCCAGCAGCGCTTCAGCGAAGCCATCACGGCGCGTCGCTCCTGGCACCAGGTCAAGCAAGCCTTGCGGCGGGGGAGCGGCTCCAACCGGCATCGGGCGGTGCCACTCGGCCTTTTGGGGCGCCGGCTGGCCCATCGGGTCTTTCAGGGCCTTTCAGCGAGGTTTTCGACAGAGCAAGAAGCGGTCAGTGGAGAAAAGGCTTGACAGGACAGGTTGTTCGTGTTACTAAGTGAAAAGTTCCACAATGTCGGAAAGGGCCTAAGGCACAGTCCATCGGGCTTTTTTGCCACCCTACAATCGCCATCGACACCACACGCATTATCCAGGGCATCGTCAGAGATGCCCTTCTCCTGGGGCTGGGAGGGGCAGGCCTCCTGCTCCTCCTGGGTGGGAAAAGGTGGGCCCTGGGGTTCTCCCTGGGCACCCTCCTTGGCATTGGGAACTTCCAGCTCATCGCCTGGGCTGTTTTTAAGGCGATGGCACCTGAGCGTTCCAAGCGACCCCGGCACCTGTGGAAGGGGTCGCTGCTGCGTCTGTTACTGGTTGGCCTGTCGTTCTTCCTGGCCTTCCGCTACCTCCATGCGAATCTCTTTGGTCTGGCCTTCGGGCTCCTGTTTGCCCAGCTCATGATCCTGGTCCTCCTGATCGCAAAGGTGGCGAAGGCCGGCTGAGTCATCAACCCTTCGATGAGGCAAGAAAGGATGCGCCGAAAAGGGGTCCTTGGATGGACGGGAACGTTTCCCCTTTTTCTCCTGGCCTTCGCTTCCCTCGCCCGGGCGGCTGAGGAGGCGGCCCACAAACCCGGGATCATCAACCTGGATTTCAGCCTCATCCTCCAGATTCTCAACTTCCTCATCCTCGTCTGGATCCTGAACCGTTTCCTCTTTAAGCCCCTGTCAGCCTTCCTGACCAAACGGGCTGAAGGGATCAGGCAATCCCTGGAGGAGGCCAAGGCGGCCCGGGAAGAAGCGGCAAGGATGCAACAGGAATACCAGGCCCGCATGCTGGCCATCCAGCGGGAGGCTGAGGCGAAACGGGAGGAGGCCCTCCGTCAGGTGGAGGAGGAACGCCGTCGGCTCCTCGCGGCCTCCCGGGAAGAGGCCGAGCGTCTGGTCGGGGAGGCCCGGGTCCAGATCGAGCGGGAGGTGGAGCGGGCCAAGGCCGTGTTACGGGAAGAGGCGGTGACCCTCTCCCTTCAAATCGCCGAGCGGGTCCTCCGACGGGACCTGACGGATGAGGATCACCGGCGGCTGGCCGAACAGTTCATTGCGGAGGTCGGGAGGGGCGCATGAGGGGGCGAGTCTCCTCGAAGCGTTATGCCCGGGCCCTGGTCGAGGTGGCCGAGAAGAGCGGGGCCCTTCAAGAGGTTGGAGACGAGCTTCGAGGCTTCGCCGAGATCCTCACCACAAACCCGGACCTCTTGACCTTCTTCCGGAATCCAGCCATCCGGTTGGAGGACAAGAAAGAGGTCCTTGACCCGCTGGCGGAGCGTCTCGATCTCTCCCCTGTCGTCCGAAGCTTCCTCGAGTTCCTCCTGGAAAAGGGGGAGATCCCACTGCTCTCAGGCATCCTCAGGACCTACGAGGAGATGGCTGACGAGCGGCTCAATCGGGTGAAGGCCGTCGTGACCTCAGCCGTCCCCCTGGCCGACTGGGAACGGCAGCAGGTCATCGAGCAGTTCACCCTCCTCACCGGGAAGAGGGTCTACCTCGACGAGCGGGTGGATCCCTCCCTCCTGGGAGGGTTAAAGGTCCAGCTCAAAAGCACGGTGTACGACGGAACGTTACGGTCCAGGCTCACAAAGATCCGGGAACAGCTCTTGAGGGCTTCTTAAAGGTAAAGAAGCCTTTCCAGCTTTTCAAAGGGGTGATGATGGTCCAGATTAAGGCAGAAGAGATCAGCGAGCTGATCAGGCGTCAACTCCAGGGGTACCAGGTCGCCGTTGATGTGGCCGAGGTAGGGACCGTCATTGAGGTGGGGGACGGGATCGCCAGGATCTACGGCCTGGAAAACGCCATGGCCGGCGAGCTCCTGGAGTTCCCGCATGAGATCTACGGCATCGTCCTGAACCTGGAGGAGGACAACGTGGGGGCCGTCCTCATGGGGGAGGACACCCACATCAAGGAAGGGGATCTGGTGAAGCGGACGGGCAGGATCGCCCAGGTCCCTGTGGGCGAGGCCCTGATCGGCCGGGTCGTGAACGCCCTGGGCCAGCCCATTGACGGGAAGGGCCCGATCCACGCCCGGGAGTTCAAGCCCATCGAGCGCTATGCCCCCGGCGTCGTGGACCGTCTTCCGGTCAAGGAGCCGCTCCAGACCGGGATCAAGGCCATTGACTCCATGATCCCGATCGGGAGGGGTCAGCGGGAGCTGATCATCGGTGACAGGCAGACGGGGAAGACGGCCATCGTCGTGGACACGATCATCAACCAGAAGGGCCAGGGGGTCTTCTGCATCTACGTCGCCATCGGTCAGAAGCGTTCCACCGTCGCCCGGGTGGTGAAGACCCTGGAGGATCATGGGGCCATGGCCTACACCACGGTGGTCTCGGCCACGGCCTCAGACCCGGCCCCCCTCCAGTACATCGCCCCTTATGCCGGATGCGCCATGGGCGAATACTTCCGGGATAAGGGCCAGCATGCCTTGGTCGTCTACGACGACCTCTCGAAGCATGCCCAGGCCTACCGTCAGCTTAGCCTCCTCTTAAGAAGGCCCCCGGGGCGGGAGGCCTACCCCGGCGATGTCTTCTACCTCCACTCCCGGCTCCTGGAACGGGCGGCGAAGCTGAACGATGAGCTGGGCGGGGGATCCCTGACCGCCCTTCCCCTGATCGAGACCCAGTTGGGCGATGTCTCCGCCTACATCCCGACCAACGTCATCTCCATCACCGACGGCCAGATCTATCTCGAAACGGACCTCTTCTACGCCGGCATCCGCCCGGCCATCAACGTGGGCCTCTCGGTCTCCCGGGTCGGGGGGAGCGCCCAGATCAAGGCCATGCGGCAGGTGGCGGGGCGCTTACGGCTCGATCTGGCCCAGTACCGGGAGCTGGCCGCCTTTGCCCAGTTCGGCCAGGAGCTGGATAAAGCCACCCAGGCCCAGCTCGCCCGGGGGGAGCGGATGGTGGAGGTCCTGAAGCAGGACCAGTATCAGCCGCTCCCGGTCGAAAAGCAGATC
This sequence comes from uncultured bacterium, assembly GCA_964535215.1. Taxonomy (GTDB): domain Bacteria; phylum Methylomirabilota; class Methylomirabilia; order Methylomirabilales; family JACQHM01; genus JACQHM01. The sequence goes on along the minus strand of CAZHST010000015.1, from coordinate 68,502 downwards.
CTGATCATCTACGCCGGGACGGCTGGGCACCTGGACGACATGCCTCTTGAGGCCATCCGGCCCTTCGAGGAAGGGCTGTACCGGTTTGTGGAGGCCAAATACCCCAGCATCTTCCAGGAGCTCCGGGAGAAGAAGGAGATCAGCGATGAGCTCCGGGCCAAGATGGACACGGCCATCCGGGAGTGCAAGGCGGAGTTCCTCACGAAGTAAACAGTGCAAGGTTCAAGGTTTAGACGTTACACCTTGTACGTTGAACTTTGCACCTTGAACTTTGAACTTCCGAGATGGCAACCTTACGAGACATCAGACGGCGGATCAGAAGCGTCGAGGGAACGCAGAAGATCACGCGGGCCATGAAGCTGGTGGCCGCCGTGAAGCTTCGGCGGGCCCAGGAGCGGATCCAACAGGCCAGGCCTTACGCCTACAAGATGCAGGAGGTCCTCTCCAGCCTCGCCCTCCGCTCGGACCCGGAGCGCCATCCCCTTCTGAAGCGCCGGGAGACGGGGAAGAAGCTCCTGGTCGTCATCAGCGCCGACCGGGGCCTCTGCGGGGCCTTTAACGCCAACGTCATCCGACGATCGCTGGAGATCCTCCAGGGGGCCAAGGAGGTCACCTTCTCCCTCATCACCATCGGGCGCAAGGTGCGGGAGTACTACCGCCGTCGGAGGGGCGAGTTCCACATCCACTCGGAGCATGCGGGCTTCCTCGACGGCCTTGCCTACGAGCATGCCGCGATGATCGGGAGGGAGCTGGTGAAGGCCTACACCGAGGAGGAGTACGACGAGGTCCTCCTCATCTACAACGAATTCAAATCCCCCACCGTCCAGCGGGTTCAGGTGGAGCGGCTTCTCCCCATCGAGCCGATGCCCCCTCCTCCCGATATGGCCCCCGTTGGTTTCATCTACGAGCCCTCCCCCACGATCGTCCTGGAACGGCTCCTTCCGAAGCACGTGGAGGTCCAGGTTTACCGGGCCCTGATGGAGTCCCTGGCGGCCGAGTACGGGGCCAGGATGACGGCCATGGACGCCGCGACCAAGAACGCCCAGGACATGATCGAGCTGTTGACCATCCAGTACAACAAGGCACGCCAGGAGCGGATCACGAAGGAGCTGATGGACATTGTCGGCGGGGCCGAGGCCCTCAGAAAAACCCGAGGCAGTTAACGGCCTTGTTCAAAGTTCAACGTTCAAGGTTCAACGTTCAAAGTTCCACCCTACACCTTGAACCCTCTCAAAGGTGAGGTAAGGAGATGAACGAAGGCAGGATCGTCCAGGTCATCGGACCGGTGGTGGACTGCGAGTTTCCGCCGGGGAAGCTCCCGGCCATCTACAACGCCTTGGAGGTCCCCGACCAAAAGATCACGGATATTTTTTCCTACAGCCAGAGGCTGGTCCTGGAGGTGGCCCAGCACCTGGGTGAGAGCCGGGTCCGGACCATTGCCCTGGCCGCCACCGATGGCCTCAAGCGTGGGATGAAGGTGGTGGACACGGGGACCCCGATCACCGTCCCCGTCGGGCGGGCGACCCTTGGCCGGATCATGAACGTCATCGGTGAGCCGGTGGATAAGCAGGGCCCCATTGAGGCCGACACCTATTATCCAATCCACCGCCCCGCCCCGCCCTTTGAAGAGCAGGAGACGAAGGTCGAGATGCTGGAGACGGGGATCAAGGTCGTGGATCTGCTGGAACCCTACACCAGGGGTGGGAAGACCGGTCTCTTCGGCGGGGCCGGTGTGGGGAAGACCGTTGTCATCATGGAGCTGATCCATAACATCGCCATGCAGCATGGCGGCATCTCGGTCTTCAGCGGCGTGGGGGAGCGGACCCGGGAGGGAAACGACCTCTGGCTCGAGATGAAACACTCCGGCGTCCTCCCGAAGGTGGCCCTGATCTACGGCCAGATGACGGAGCCCCCGGGGGCCAGGCTCCGGGTCGGTCTAACGGGCTTGACGGTGGCCGAGTACTTCCGGGATGTGGAAGGGCAGGATGTGCTCCTCTTCATTGACAACATCTTCCGCTTCACCCAGGCGGGTTCCGAGGTCTCGGCCCTCTTGGGACGGATGCCCTCGGCCGTCGGCTACCAGCCGACCCTCGGGACGGAGATGGGCGAGCTGCAGGAGCGGATCACCTCGACGAAAAGGGGTTCGATCACCTCCGTCCAGGCCATCTACGTCCCGGCCGATGACATCACGGATCCGGCCCCCGCGACGACCTTTGCCCATCTGGATGCGACCACGGTCCTCTCCCGGCAGCTCGCCGAGCTGGGGATCTACCCGGCGGTGGATCCGCTGGCCTCCACCTCCCGGATCCTGGACCCCCGGGTCGTTGGGGAGGAGCATTACCAGGTAGCCCGGACCGTCCAGAAGATCCTCCAGCGGTACAAGGACCTCCAGGACATCATCGCTATCCTGGGGATGGAGGAGCTTTCCGAGGAGGACCGGCTGATCGTCTCCCGGGCGAGGAAGATCCAGCGCTTCCTCTCCCAGCCCTTCTTCGTCGCCGAGCAGTTCACGGGGATCCCAGGCCGCTACGTAACGGTCAAGGATACGATCAAGGGCTTCAAGGAGTTGGTCGAGGGCAAATGCGACGATCTCCCGGAGCAGGCCTTCTACATGGTGGGGACCATTGACGAGGCGAAGGAGAAGGCGGAGCGGCTGAAAGCCGGGAAGTAGAAAACGCTGTCAGCCATCAACCGTCAGCGATCAGCCTCTGAACGCCGATTGTCATCATGGCTCTCGAGATCCCACGGAAGTTGCTGTTGGAGGTGGTGACGCCCCAGCGGCTCATGGTGAGTGAAGAGGTGGACGAGGTCGTCGCCCCGGGAAGCGAGGGGTATTTCGGGGTCCTCCCCGGCCACCTGCCTTTCATCACCACGTTAAAGATCGGCGAGCTGACCTACCGGAAAGGACGGGAGGAGCGGCATCTGGCGGTAAGCTGGGGCTACGCCGAGGTCCGGCCCGATAAGGTGATCATCCTGGCCGATGTGGCAGAGCGGGCGGAGGAGATTGACGTCGAGCGGGCCGAGGCGGCCCGGAGACGGGCGGAGGAACGCTTAAGCCGCTGGAGCCGGGGGGATGAGACGATTGATTTCGCCAGGGCCCAGGGCGCCCTCCAGCGGGCCCTGACCCGCCTCTCGGTGGCCTCTAAAGGCCGCTAATGGAACAGGATACGCGGACCGTCGTCCTGACCCAGTTCGTGACGACCTTCACCTGGACCTACGTCTATGTCTTCCTCCCCTTCTACATCCAGGAGGTCAGCCCCTACGGCCGGGAGGCCACCCTCCTCTGGACCGGTCTGATCCTGGGGGTGACGGGGGTGGCCTCGACGGTCTTCGCCCCGATCTGGGGGGCCATGGCCAGCAGGTTCAGCCCCAAGCATCTCTACGAAACAGGGATGCTCCTCCAGGGGTTCTTCATCGCCCTGATGGGCTTTACCACCAGCCTCCCCCTTCTGTTCATCTTGAGGCTGCTGGTCGGTTGCATCGGCGGCCTCTCCACGCTGGCCCTGATCATCATCTCCTCCACCTCCTCGGCGAGGACCCTCACGAAAAACGTCGGCCTCTTCCAGTCGGTGATGACCACCGGCCAGATCACCGGCCCCTTCGCCGGCGCCATCTCGGCCGATCTTCTAGGGTTCAGGGCGACCTTCCTCCTGGGCGGCGGCCTCATGGGTCTCACCTTCCTCCACGTCCTCCTCCGCCTGAACCCGACCCCCGTGTTCCGCCCCGGGCCCTCCCCCACAAAAGCCTCGTGGAAGCGCCTCCTCTCCGGCTGGCTGGTCTGCTTCACCACCGCCGTCCAGATCGTCTTCCTCCCCAGCATCCTGCCGGAGATCCTCGCCGCCCTGGAGATCCCCGGCGAGAAGGCCATTCGGGCGGCGGGATTGATCGTCTTTGCCTCCGGCATCACGGCCGCCCTCGGGGCTTATGGGTTCAGCCGGCTCGCCGCCCGGTTCGGGAGGCGGGGGGTGGTGGCCTTCGCCGGCCTCACGGCCTCCCTCTTCCAGATCCTCCTGGGCTTCACCGGATCCGTTGGAACCTTCACGCTGGTCCGGGTCCTCCAGACCGGCCTTGCCGCGGCGGTGGTCCCCATCATCTTTGCCGAGGTGGCCGAGGGCTCGAAGGGCGCTACCATCGGCTTCATCAACACCTCCCGCTTCGCGGCCAATGCGGCCGGTCCCCTGTTGGCCACCTGGGCCCTGGCCCACTTCACCCCCCTGCACCTCTACATCAGCTTAAGTGCCCTGACCCTCCTCTCCCTTGTCGCCTTTGCCGTCAGCCCCCCTCCGTTCCCTAGCCGGATAGGGCAGGAGAGTCCCGAAGGGGCTCTCAGACACCAGACCCCCCCTGGTATTCCATAAACGGGGCTGCGTTGACAGAGGGACCCCTCCATGCTATCCTCCGAGGGGTGGGTTACGCAGGCTGCTGGGAAATCAGGAGGCTTCGATGCGATTTGACAAGTTCACGTTTAAGGCCCAAGAGGCCATCCAGGAGGCCCAGAAACTGGCCGAGGAGCACCAGCACCAGGACATTGATGTCGAGCACCTCTTCCTCGCGCTCTTGGAGCAGCCCGAAGGGGTCGTCCCCTCGGTCCTGGGGAAGCTTGGCGCGAACCCCCAGGCCATCAGCCGACGTTTGAAGGAAGAGCTTTCCCGGCTTCCCAAGGTTTACGGCGCTCCCGCCGGCCGGACGATCACCGTGAGACTCGACCGGGTGCTGAAGGGAGCCGTAAGGGAGGCCGAGCACCTGAAGGACGACTACGTCAGTACCGAACACCTCCTCCTGGCCATTGTTGAGGAGGCAGGAGGGGCTGCCGCCCGGATCCTGAAGGAGGCAGGGGTCACGAAGGACACGATCTACACCGCCCTGGCCGAGATCCGGGGCGGCCAGCGGGTGACCTCCCCGACGCCGGAGGAGACCTACCAGGCCCTGGAGCGGTTCAGCCGGGATCTCACGGATCTGGCCAGGAAGGGGAAGCTGGACCCCGTCATCGGCCGGGATGACGAGATCCGGCGGGTCATCCAGGTCCTCTCCCGGCGGACAAAGAACAACCCGGTCCTGATCGGGGAGCCGGGGGTCGGGAAGACGGCCATCGTCGAGGGGCTGGCCCAGCGGATCGTGAACGGCGATGTCCCCGAATCCCTGAAGAACAAGCGGCTCGTGGCCTTGGACATCGGCGCCCTGGTCGCCGGGACCAAGTTCCGGGGGGAATTCGAGGAGCGGCTGAAGGCGGTCCTGAAGGAGATCACCGACTCCCAGGGGCAGATCGTCTGCTTCATTGACGAGCTGCATACCCTAGTCGGGGCGGGAGCGGCCGAGGGGGCGGTGGATGCCTCCAACATGCTGAAGCCGGCCTTGGCCAGGGGGGAGCTTCGCTGTATCGGGGCCACAACCCTCGATGAGTACCGGAAAAGGATCGAGAAGGACCCTGCCCTGGAGCGGCGGTTCCAGCCGGTCCTGGTCCGGGAGCCGAACGTCGAGGACACCATCTCCATCCTCCGGGGCCTGAAGGAACGCTACGAGATCCACCACGGCGTCCGGATCAAGGACTCGGCCTTGATTGCGGCGGCCGTCCTGTCCAACCGCTACATCACCGACCGGTTCCTCCCCGACAAGGCCATTGACCTGATTGACGAGGCGGCGGCCAGGCTCCGCTCGGAGCTGGACTCGATGCCGGTGGAGATTGACGAGGTCCGGCGGAAGATCATGCAACTGGAGGTTGAGCGGACCGCCCTGACCAAGGAGACGGATCCCCCCACCAAGGAGCGCCTCCAGCGGCTGGAGGATGAACTGAAGGAGCTGAAGGCGAAGGAGACGGAGCTCCGGGCCCGGTGGGAGCGGGAGAAGGCCGTCATCCAGCAGGTCCGGGATCTCAAGGAACGGTTGGAGCAGGCCAGGCTGGAGGAGCAGCGGGCCGAACGGCAGGGGGACTTAGGCCGGGTGGCCGAACTCCGCTACGGGACCATCGTCTCCCTCCAGAAGGAGCTGGAGAAGGCCCAGAAGGAGCTGGAGGAGCTTCAGAAACAGGGGATGATGCTGAAGGAAGAGGTGGACGAGGAGGACATCGCCGAGGTTGTCTCCAAGTGGACCGGTATCCCGGTCACGAAGCTCCTCGAAGGGGAGACCCAGAAGCTCCTCAGGATGGAGGAGAAGCTGAAGGAACGGGTCGTCGGCCAACATGAGGCCATCGAGGCCGTCTCCAACGCCATCCGGCGGGCCCGCTCCGGCCTCCAGGACCCGAACCGCCCCCTGGGCTCTTTCATCTTCCTGGGCCCGACCGGGGTCGGGAAGACGGAACTGGCCCGGGCGTTGGCCGAGTTCCTCTTCGACGACGAGCGGGCGATGATCCGCCTCGACATGAGCGAGTACATGGAGAAGCACACGGTCTCGCGGTTGATCGGGGCCCCGCCCGGGTACGTCGGGTACGAGGAGGGGGGGCAGTTGACCGAGGCGGTGAGGCGACGCCCCTACTCCGTCATCCTCTTCGACGAGATCGAGAAGGCCCACGCCGATGTCTTCAACCTCCTCCTCCAGATCTTGGACGATGGGCGCTTAACCGACGGCCAGGGCCGGACGGTGGACTTCCGGAACACGATCATCATCATGACCTCGAACCTGGGGAGCCAGTGGATCCAGGAACTATCCGATGAGGAGGAGATCCGGGAGCGGGTGATGGAGGCCCTCCGGGCCCACTTCCGACCCGAGTTCCTGAACCGGGTTGATGAGGTCATCATCTTCCACCGCTTGAGCCTCTCCCACCTGAAGCAGATCGTGGAGATCCAGATCAAAAGGCTTCAAAAGCGGCTGGAGGAACGGAAGATCACGCTGACCCTGACGGAGCCGGCCAAGGAACTCCTGGCCCGCCGAGGCTTCGATCCCGTCTACGGCGCCCGGCCGCTCAAGCGAACAATCCAGCGTTTGATCCAGGATCCCCTCGCTCGAAAGCTCCTGGAAGGGGAGGTGCAGGAGGGGGAGGCCGTCACCGTGGACGTGGCCGGTGGTGAGCTGATCTTCGTGAAACGGGAGGGTTGAGCATTGGGACCTGGCAGGCGTCACCGGCGATTGGTCACCCTGATGGTGCCGATGGTGTTCCTCACCCTCCCGACGGTGTCGTGGGCGGGGGCGCTGGAGCGGGCGATCAATGGAACCTCCTCCGTCCTCGACCTGACCTACCCCTGGAACGGCCGGACCCCGGCCTGGCCCGAGCTGACCAGACCCGCCAAGGGTCCCCTCCACCGGTTCGCCGATCTCGAAGAGCTCGGGACCCACCTCGAGGCCCCCGCCTACCTCCTGGAGGGCAAACCAACCATTGAACGGATCCCATCCCAGCAATTGATGGGACCCACCATCCTGGTAGATGTGACCAGGAAAGTGGAGAAGGACCCGGATTACCGCCTCACCCTTGAAGACCTCCGCGCCTGGGAACGGAAATACGGAAAGATCCCCTCGGGGGCCTTTGTCCTGGCCTACACCGGCTGGGGGCGGCGTTTCTGGGAGAAAGAGCGGTATCGGAACCTGGATGAGAAGGGGATCATGCACTTCCCCGGCTTCTCGATGGAGGCCGTCACGTTCCTCCTGAACCGCCGGAAGATCAAGGGGATCGGCATTGACACGTTAAGTGTGGACCATGGCCCCTCGCAGGATTTCCCCGTTCACCGCCTCCTCTTTGCCGCAGGGCGAGTCGCCCTCGAGGGCCTGGCCAACCTGGACAAGCTCCCTCCCAAAGGGGTCAAGCTGATCATCGCCCCCCTCCCCCTTGAAGGGAGCTCCGCCGCCCCCGCCCGCATCCTTGCCATTTTACCGTAATGCCCCTCAAGGGTTCAGGGTGAGGAAACGACCATTCAGAGACTCAGGGGACTTCTGCCAGAGGGAGGCGTGATATGGTGGAGGTTGGTAAGCAGGCCCCGGCGTTCACGGCGGTTGACGCCGCAGGTCGCCGGGTGAGACTCTCCGACTTTAAGGGACGCTACGTCGTCCTGTACTTCTACCCCAAGGATATGACCCCAGGTTGCACGGCCGAGGCCTGCGGGTTTCGCGATGCCTATCAGGAGTTTGAGAAGCTGAACGCCGTCGTCCTCGGCATCAGCCCCGATAGTCCCTCCTCTCACCAGAGGTTTATCGCCAAGTATCAGCTCCCGTTTCCCCTCCTCTCCGACCCGGACCATGCCATCGCCGAGAAGTACGGGGTGTGGCAGGAGAAAACCCTCTACGGGAAGACGACTAAGGGTATCGTCCGCACGACCTTCATCATTGACAGCACAGGTAAGGTGCGGAAGGTGTTCCCCAAGGTCAAGGTGCAGGGGCACACGGAGGAAGTTATCGCCGCGCTGAAAGCCTTGGCGTCCCAAGCGACCGGGGCCTCTCAGACAACACCATCCCGCTGAAGCTCCGCGAGCCTCCCCTTTGAATAGCCAAGGAGCCCGGTGAGCACCTCCTCGGTGTGTTCGCCTAACCGAGGGGCCCTCCCCTGGACACCCCCAGGGGTCATCGAGAACTTGATGGGAAAGCCGGCTATCCGGACTTTCCCGATCTCCCCCTGGTCAATCTCGACGATCATCCCCCTGGCCTTGATCTGAGGGTCCTCGACGACCTTATCCACCGTATTGATGGGGCCGCAGGGAACCCCGGCATCCTCCATGATCCGGATCCAGTCCGCCACCGTCTTCGTCCGGGTCGCCTCCGCGATCAGCGGGAAGAGCTCGGCCTGATGCTCGGTCCGTAAGGCATTGGTGGTGAACCGGGGATCCTGCAAGAGTTCCGGCCGGCCGAGGGCCTGGCAGAACGGTTCCCACAGCTTGGTCCCCACGGCCATGACCACGTACCCGTCCCTGGCCGGGAAGACCTCGAAGGGCGTGATGGAGGGATGCCGGGCACCTAAAGGTCCGGGGACCTCGCCGGTCACGGTATAACGGATGATGGCGTTCTCCAGGAGGGCGACCAAGGCGTCCAGCATGCTGACGTCCACATGCTGCCCCTGCCCCGTCCGCTCCCGGGCTTGAAGCGCGGCCAGGATGCCGATGGTGGTAAAGAGACCGCCGCCTAAATCGGCGATGGAAGTCCCTACCCGAACCGGCGGCCGCCCTGGCTCCCCCGTAATGCTGATAATCCCTCCCATCCCCTGGATGATCATGTCATAGGCCCCCCGGTGGGCGTAGGGACCGGTCTGGCCAAAGCCCGAGCAGGAGGCGTAAATCAACCGGGGGTTCACCTCCCGTAAGGTCTGGAAATCGAGGCCGAGCCGCTTCATCGTCCCCGGCCGGAAGTTCTCCAGGAGGATATCGGCTTTTCTGACCAGATCGAGAAGGACAGCCCGTCCCCGGGGGTCCTTCAGATTGAGGGCAACGCTCTTTTTTCCCCGATTCAGGCTGATGAAGTATGCACTCATGCCGTCCAGGAACGGCCCCACATTCCTGGCCTCGTCCCCGGTGGGAAGCGGCTCGATCTTGATCACCTCCGCCCCCATATCGGCCAGCAACATGGAGCAATACGGCCCTGCCAGGATCCTTGAAAGATCAACAACCCTGATCCCTTCGAGCGGCGTCATTCTCTCCCTCCTTCTGTTTACAGCTTACCTGGAACCTCTCATCCCCTCAAGCCCTTTCCGAGGGCGGATCCCTGCCAAGAAAATTCTGACCACGAAGCGGCCCCCCAACCTCTTGACAGAACCGTCAAACTTTGAGATTCTCTTTCGAGCCTGGGCCCGTTTTTTCAACCCGGCCGATGAGATGAGCCCCGGCCGGAACAAAGCCTGATGCCCACGTCGCTGAAACGAATCCTGATCGGGAGGCCCAAGGCCACAGCCCTGGCCCCTCATGAGCGGCTCGGGAAGGCCGTGGCCCTGGCCGTCTTCTCCTCCGACGCCCTCTCCTCCGTCGCATATGCGACCGAGGAGATCCTCCTTGTCCTGATCCTGGCCGGAGCGGCAGGGCTGCCGTGGGCCTCCCCCATTGCCTTCCTGATCGGCCTCCTCCTGGTGATCGTGACGATCTCCTATCGCCAGACAATCCACGCCTATCCAACGGGCGGGGGAGCCTACATCGTAACCAAGGAAAACCTGGGCCCTTACCCGGGGCTCATCGCCGGCGCAGCCCTCCTGATTGACTACGTCCTGACCGTCTCGGTGAGCATCGCCGCCGGGGTGGCGGCCATCACCTCCGCCCTCCCCGCCTTGTACCCCTCCCGCGTCCTCCTCTGCACCCTGGGGGTTGCCTTGCTGACCGTCGCAAACCTCCGGGGGGTTCGAGAATCTGGTCGGATCTTTGCGATCCCCACCTATGTCTTCATCGTAAGCCTCCTCACCCTGATCGTAACCGGTTTCATCAAGCTCCTTCTCGGGGCCGAGGCCGTGACCCCTGGCCAAGTTCCACCTGTCACAGCCGCCAGACCGTTAAGCCTCTTCCTCCTCCTCCGGGCCTTCGCCTCTGGCTGTACAGCCCTGACCGGGATCGAGGCCATCTCCAACGGCGTCCCGGCGTTCAAGCCGCCCGAATCCTCCAACGCCGCCACCACCATGAGCTGGATGTCGGCGATCCTCCTCACCCTGTTCCTGGGGATCACCGGCCTCTCGTCCTGGTACGGTATCCTCCCCAAAGAGGGAGAAACGGTCGTCTCCCAACTGGCCAGGGTCGTCTTTGGGACGAGCCCCCTTTACTACCTGGTCCAGGGGGCAACGGCCCTGATCCTCCTCTTGGCCGCCAACACCAGCTTCGCCGACTTCCCCCGCCTGGCCTCCCTCCTGGCCCGGGACGGCTTCCTTCCACGCCAGCTTGCCAACCGGGGCGACCGGCTTGTCTTCTCCAACGGGATCCTCCTGCTGGGGATCTTCTCCTCTTTCCTCCTGGTCCTCTTTGGCGGGAGCACCCATGCCATCATCCCCCTCTACGCCGTCGGGGTCTTCACCTCCTTCACCCTCTCCCAGGCCGGGATGGTCAGGCACTGGCTGGTCAAGAAGGGGAAAGGATGGGGGCGGGGGATGCTGATCAACGGGGTCGGGGCGGTCACGACCGGGCTTGTCACCCTCGTCATCGCCGCCACCAAATTCGCCCATGGGGCCTGGCTTGTCCTCCTGTTTATCCCCCTTCTGGTCTTTGGCCTCTTCCGTCCCATCTACGATCACTATGCCTCCCTCGCCGAGCAGCTCCGTCTGAAGCCCTTTGACTTCCCCAAGATCATTACCCATCGGGTGGTGGTCCTCATTGCCGATGTCCATAAAGGGGTCCTCCCGGCGTTGAAATACGCCAGGCTCCTCTCCCCCCATGTGGAGGCCATCCATGTGGCGGTGGACCCGGAGAAGGCCGAGCAGATCCGCCTGAAGTGGGTCTTCTGGGGGGAGGGCATCCCCCTCACCGTCCTCGACTCCCCTTACCGGTCTCTCATCGAACCGATCCTGGGGTACATTGACCATCTCCACCAGGAGGACAAGGATACCTTCGTCACCCTGGTCATCCCCGAGTTCATCCCCGTCAGGTGGTGGCAGCATGTCCTCCACAGCCAGACGGCCCTCTGGATCGAGGCGGCCTTTCTCTTCAAGCGTCGGACCATCGTGGTGCGGGTTCCTTACCACCTGGAGCGGTAGCCGTCCCTCCAAGGAGGCAAGATCCGAGCCATGCGAGAGAATCGGCAAGGAAGCCGTTCTCAAATCCCTCTTCCCCCGGATTACCCCCTCCTGTATAATGAGGGCTAGCCGTCAGCTATCAGCGGGGCACCCATGAAGCACATCATCGTTGGTACGGCCGGACACATTGATCACGGGAAGACCTCTCTTGTCAAGGCCCTGACGGGGATCGACACCGACCGCCTCAAGGAGGAGAAGGAGCGGGGGATTTCCATTGAACTGGGGTTCGCCCACCTGACCCTCCCCGACGGGACCACGCTGGGGATCGTGGACGTCCCTGGCCACGAGCGGTTCGTCAAGACGATGCTGGCCGGGGTCGGCGGGATTGATCTGGTCATCCTGGTCGTCGCAGCTGACGAGGGAGTGATGCCCCAGACGAGGGAGCACCTGGCCATCTGCGAGCTTCTGAAGATCAAGCGAGGCCTGGTCGCCCTCACCAAGGTGGATCTCGTGGATGGGGAGTGGCTGGAGCTGGTCACCTCGGATCTTCAAACCTTCCTCAAAGGGACCTTTCTGGAGGGAGCGCCGGTCGTCCCCGTCTCCTCAACGACGGGAGCCGGTTTGGGTGAGCTGATCAACACCCTAGCCGCCTTGGCGAAGGAGGTTCCCCCCAAACCAACGGATGGGATCTTCCGGCTCCCCATTGACCGGGTCTTCACCATCAGGGGCTTCGGGACCGTCGTGACGGGGACCCTGTGGTCGGGGCACATCAAGGTCGGGGACGAGGTGGTTGTCCTCCCGAAAGGGCTCACCTCCCGGGTCAGAAAGCTCCAGGTCCACGGACGGGCGGTTGAGGAAGCCTTTGCCGGCCAGCGGACCGCCGTGAACCTTCCCGGGATTGACGTTGACCAGATCGAGCGGGGGGACCTCCTCTCCTCCCCCGGGCGGTTACAGCCCACCTTCAGCCTCGATGCCACCCTTTCCCTCCTGAAAGAAGCCCCCCGCCCCCTGAAGAACCGGGCCCGGGTCCACTTCCACCTGGGGACAAGCGAGCTCCTCGCCCGGGTCATCCTCCTCGACCGGGAGGAGCTTCTCCCCGGCGAGGAGGCCTACGTGCACCTCCGGTTGGAGTCTCCTGTGGCGGCCCTCCCTAAGGATCGCTACGTCCTCCGGAGCTACTCCCCTGTCACCACCATCGGTGGAGGAATGATCCTTGACGCGAACCCTCCCGCCGGCCGCCGGCCAAAGACCCAGATCCTCGAGCGCCTGAAGATCCTGGGGCAGGGCAGCCCCCGAGCCCAGCTCGAACAGGTCCTCCTGGGGGCCGGCCCTGTTCCGCTTCACCTGGAAGACCTCCCTTCCATGACCGGCCTGGAGCCGGCCCTTTTGAACCAGGCGCTAGAGGCATCGCTCAGGGAGGGGCAGGTGATTGCCTTGGGGGAGAAGGGGGAGGAGGGGTATCTGCATCGAACCCTCTATGAGGGTTTGACGAAGGGGATCCTGGAGCGGCTCCGGGAGTTCCACGACAAGGAACCTCTGAAGGATGGCTTCCCGAAAGAGGAGCTTCGGAGCAAGCTTCCCCCCAGGGTGAGCCCCCAACTGTTTTCGAGACTCTTGACCGATCTCACCTTGGCTGGGAAGGTGGCTGTCGAGAAGGATAAGGTCCGGCTCGCCGAACATAAGATCCAGCTTACCCCTGAAGAAGAGAGGGTCAAAGCGAGGCTCGAGGGCATCTACCGGCAGGCAGGTTTCCAGCCGCCCGATCAGGCAGAGGCCCTCCGGCAGGTCGGAGGGGATCGAAAGCAGGTCCTTGCCCTCTTCCAGCGTTTGGTGGACGACGGCATCCTGGTAAAGATCACCCCTGAGATCTCCATGCACCGGGAGGCCTACGAGAAGGCCAAAGCCCTTCTCCTGGACTACTTCAAAACCCATCCTGCCATTTCGGTAGCCACCTTTAAGGACCTCCTGGGGATTACCCGGAAGCACGCCATCCCCTACCTGGAGCACTTTGACGCCGTGAAGCTCACCCGCCGCCAGGGGGACGAACGGGTCCCTTATTAGACCTGATTTTTTTGGTTGACAGGGCCTCCAGGATGCGAGATGCTATCGGCAGGGGACGGGGAGGCCTGAAAGAGGTCTCTGTTGAGGAAAGGATGGAACCATGGAAGAGGTTCAAGTCGCGTACATTTTTGGGTTAGGCGTCCAGGAGCTGTTGATCATCCTGATCATCTTCCTCCTCATCTTTGGGGCGAGCCGGCTCCCCGAGCTGGGGAGCAGCTTGGGGAAGGCGATCAAGGGCTTTAAAGAGTCCGTGTCCGGCAAGGACGCCATTGATGTGACCCCTACGAATGAGGCGAGCGAGCAGGAGAGAAAGCGGGAGGAGAAAAAGGCCTGATCGCTCCTTACCCCCCGAAGAGATCGCTATAGGCGGGGATGCCGCCCAGGCTCTTCGCCTTTTTTATTGCCCTGACTACGGCTTCGGCCACGACCTCGGCAGCGGCCGAGCCAACAGCGTTGACCTCACCGGGGACCCTCCCGGTGGCGAGCGAGAACACCACATCCCCGTCCAGGGTCGTATGGACGGGGGCAATGGTCCTGGCAAGCCCATCGTGGCCCATCTGGGCGACCTTCGTCGCCTCCACCTTGGTCAAGATGGCATTGGTGGCCACGACGGCCAGGGTGGTGCTTTCGCCGCCAAACCTGTTCCGCCTCACCCCGGCCTTGATCAGGGAAACGGTCCCAGGAAGCCTCCTCCCGTCCTTGGGATCCCTCGCCCCCGCCAGGATCTGCCCTGTCGAGGGGTCGAGAACATCTCCGAAGGCATTGACTACCACCAGGGCCCCCACGATGAGCCCCCCGGTGAGCCTCACGCTCGCTGTCCCGATCCCCCCTTTCATAGCGTACCGCATCCCGAAGAGCTTGCCCACCGTCGCCCCGGTCCCGGCCCCGACACTCCCTTCCTCGACCGGTCCCGAGGAGGCCCTCAAGGCGGCTTGATAGCCCATGGCCCGATCGGGCCGTCGCCTGGGATCCCCTATGGTTAGATCAAACAGGATAGCGGCAGGAACGATGGGGACCTTGGTCACGCCGACATCAAAGCCAATCCCCTGCTCCTCCAGATACTCCATGACGCCGGCTGCGGCCTCCAGACCGAAGGCCGACCCCCCGGCCAGCAGGAGTCCGTGGACCTCCTCAACCAGGTGGAGGGGCCGAAGGGCATCCAGCTCCCGGGTCCCCGAAGCGGAGCCCCGGACATCCACCCCCCCGACGGCCCCTTGCCCGCAGAGGATGGCTGTACAGCCGGTGAGTCCTTCGAGATCGCTCACCTGGCCGACCCGGATCCCCTCCACATCGGTGATCGCCCCCTCCATGATCTCCCCCTTACCGGTGCTCACCGGGATGCTCACCGCTGAACAATAACAGGGGGTAGAAGAGGAAGTCAAGAAAGAACGCCACCACTTTCCGCTTGACGGAGGCTCCAAACCTTGGTATGGGATCTTTCACACAGGCCTGACCAAAGGAGGACGACATGAACGATCAGGGAAAGAAGAAGGCAGAAGGGATGAGCCGGCGGCAGTTCCTGGGGAGGGCGGCGAAGACGGCCGCCGGAGTGGTTGGCCTCACCCTGGCCGATGGGGCCCGGGCCCAGGTCTTCCCCCCTCCGCCTCCTTTAATTGATCCCCTGAAAGGGGTGATCGATTTCCATGTCCATAGTGCCCCGGATGTCTTCGGACGGAGCCTGGATGATTTTGACGTGGCCAGGAAGGCTGCCGAAGCGGGGATGGGGGCTATTGTCCTGAAGAACCACGTCGCCGAGACGGCGGCCCGGGCCTATCTGGCCCGGAAGGCGGTGCCGGGGATCCAGGTCTACGGGGGCATCACCCTGAACCGGGCGGTAGGGGGAGTGAATCCAGCCGCTGTGGAATGGATGATGCGGATGCTGGGGCGGTACGGGAAGGTGGTCTGGCTCCCCACCTTCGAGGCCGACCACCACGTGAAGTTCTTCAAGGAGGCCCCCGAAGGGATCAAGGTGGTGGAGGGGAACCGGGTCCTCCCCCAGGTCGAGGAGGTCATGAAGATCTGTGCCCAGAACGACCTCGTCCTGGAGACGGGACATGCTTCAGCCGAAGAGGCGTTGCTTTTGATCGAGCGGGCCAGGGAGCTAGGCGTCCAGAAGATCGTCGTCACCCACGCCATGGCCGCCGTCGTGGATATGTCCCTGGAGCAACTGAAGGAAGCGGCCGAGCTGGGAGCATATCTGGAGGTGATCTACCTGACCCACCTAATGGGTCCGACGGCCCATCTCGAATGGATGCGCCGCTGGAAGCAGACCTCCATCGCCGACTATGCCAGGGCCATCAAGGCTATCGGGGCAGAGCACTTCATCCTCTCAAGTGACCTGGGGCAGACCGAGAATCCAACCCCTATGGACGGCTATCGGACCTTGATGGCCGGTCTGAAGAAGGAGGGCCTCCAAGACGATCAGATTGACCTCATGGCCCGGAAGAATCCGGCAAGGCTCCTGGGGCTCCTCTAAAGGGGTCCCTCATCAGATCCCACTGCCTTTCACCCTCAGAATGTTGAACACCCCGATCGGTCGAGAAAAGCCTTTAAGTTGGAGATTGCCGAGGGGTTCGACCTCGACCAGGGGTTCCACCTTGCTCATGGCCCGCTGGTTGATACGGCAGCGAAATCACCAGGCGGCCGCCCAAATGCCTTCTGGAAAGCCTCGCTGAACCCCTTGATTCCAGGAAGGCCAAGGCCAGGATGCGGCCCCCACCACCCCAGGACATACCCCGCATCCTGCCCCAGGCCAGCGCCGAACCCGTCCCGCCTAACCCCTGCCTCCCCGGCATCCAGCTTCGGTATGAAGTTCAACTGCTTTAGTTGGTGCGTGATCAGGACCTCATTTTGTACACGCTCGTCTGGGGAGGGCGATGCCAAGGACGATGACTGGTCTAACCTCCGATGCATGCTTCCGCTCCTTTTGTCAGGGTGCCCCTCAGCCTAGCCTACCATTTATTCCACAAGCTTGTGTGACCCAACCTGGTAGAGGAGGTAGGTGTCCCCGACGATCGTAAACAGGATCCGATAGCCTCTGGTCACCCGACATGACCAGAGGTCTCGGCCCACAGGATCACGGATACCTTCCAGCTTTTTCGTCCGGAGGGACGGATGGCGAGGGTTGTTGAGCAAAAGCCCCAGCACCTTATCCACCTGCTTCTGCAGGCGCTGTGGTAACTCCTCGTACTCCTCAACGAAGCGCTCGGTGAACTCGAGTTTCATGGACGGGAGCGGCGCTTCTGGAGTTCCTCCTTGAACGCCTCGACGCTCTCAAACGGACCCAGGAGCCGTCCCGCCTTCACATCTTCTAGCGCCTCCCGGTAGCGCCGCTGCCACGCCTCTGTCCAGAACCACCGCTGGTCTTTCGGGATCTTCTTCGTCGGGACGAGGACGATCCCCAGATCGTCTGTGGCGTACGCCTCCAATGTCTCCCCGGGCTTAAGCTTCAACTGCTCCATGAGGTCCTTCGGGAGTGTTACCTGGCGCTTCGCACCAATCTTGACCTTTGGCATCAACTCCTCCCCGCGTTAGGGCAATACGGGCCTATCCCATGCCCAACACTACCAAAGGGCGAGAAAGGTGTCAACGAACAGAAGTCGAGGGAGACCCTCGAGGTGAGAAGGCAAAAGGCGGCCCGGATCTTCTCCCGGTCTAACGACCTCCCCTGCGTGACCGCCGCTCCCAGGACCTGCCCCGCCCCATCCCCCAAGGCAACCAAATCACCAGGCAGCCGCCCAAATGCCTTCTGGAAAGCCTCGCTGAACCCCTTGATTCCAGGAAGGCCAAGGCCAGGATGCGGCCCCCACCACCCCAGGACATACCCCGCATCCTGCCCCAGGCCAGCGCCGAACCCGTCCCGCCTAACCCCTGCCTCCCCGGCATCCAGCTTCGGTATGAAGTTCAACATTTCCAGGAGGAGGTTACCGACTCTTCTCCCTCATAGGGAGCCACTTCACCTCGATAGTCCCCGCTTGCACCACCGGTTCAAATTCTGGATCACCGGTCATCACTTTCGCGCTATGGACCTTCGCCGCTCCCAGAACAAAGGCATCACCCAGAGAGAGACGAAACATGCCTTTAAACCAACCTGCCGCCAGCGCTTCCTTCTCGCCGATGGGGAGCAGCTTCACCGGCCACCGCTTAATCGTCGCAGCCACTGCATGAGCGGCTTCCAGGCCGTCTCGCCTTAAGGTCTGATAGAAGACCTCCGTGATGCTCACCCAACTGACGAGAAGCTCAACCCTGCCCCGCTTTCCATCCCTGAGAAGCTTTCCGACCTCTTCTGCGCCCGGTTCATCTTTAAGGTAGGTAAAGATCGCATGGGTATCCAGGATATACCGGCTTTTAAGTGTTTTTGGCATTCCTGGTCCGTCCCCGCCCTTTGGCATCCTCCAGGGCCTGTTCTTCCTCCCTCATCGCTTTCATGAGTTCAAGCGTGGACTCTTTCCACCGTAACATCCCCCTGGCGGCCCGGACCGGATCGTGGGGAAGTGGGACGATCAGGATCTTCCCGTCCAGATCAACAACCTCGACCCACCCCTTCTGCTGGATATGGTATTTCTGTCTGATCTCATGAGGGATCACGATCTGGCCCTTCGTGGACACCCGAACGATCGCCATAGTAGATTATCACCCCCTCAGTTTTACTTTTGCTGTAAGGGTAATACTCCCTGCCATCAGGGTCAAGCAATTTCCAAAGCCTTGAAGCCTTCACGCGGCCAATCCTTCCTGGGCCTCAGACGGGAAAAGGGGCTCCACCTGGCCTCGGACCTCTTCATAAGTCCGCTCCAGGGTCTCCAGGGCCTCCAGGAGCCCGCGCCACTCTTCCTCGGCAACGTAGAGCCGGCTCCGGACCTGCTCCCACCGGGTCAGGAACTCTTGCTCCTTCACCACCAGGTCTTTGAGGATCTGCCGGTACCGGGCTCCTGTCTCCCCTTCCAGGCGGAGGGAGACCGCCCGCATCCGGCGAAGCCGCTCCTCCCATTCCCTGACCCTCTCCTGGCCCCATCCCCTCTCACCCTCTGTCAGGACCCTGAATGGTCGCACCCCTGCCATCCCTCCTCCTTCTTCTGGTCACACGGCGAGGACCCGCGAGAGTTCCAGGAGGCGGAGGTCCAGGGACTTTTTCTTCCCCACGATCTCGGCCAGAGGGGTGGCTGTCACCTCACCCTTGACAAGACCAATCAGCACCCCCTGTTCACCCCGGGCAAGGGCTTCCGTCGCCCCCGCCCCCAGTCGGGTGGCCAGGATCCGGTCAAAGGCCCCGGGTGCCCCCCCTCGCTGCACGTGACCCAGCGTCGTCACCCGAAGCTCGAAGCCAATCGTATCCCGATGCTCCCGGAAATGAGCGGCCATCCTCTCAGCGTTGTACTTGGCCCCCTCGGCCACGACAACCAGGGCATGGGACTTCCCCCGCTCGTAGGCCGCCCGGAGTTCGGCCGCTACCGCATCGGGGTCAGTGTCCAGCTCGGGGATGACCACCGCCTCGGCCCCCCCCGCGAGGCCAGCCATCAAGGCCAGATACCCACAATCCCGGCCCATGACCTCGACCAGGAAGGCCCGTTGATGGGAGGAAGCCGTCGTCTTCAGCCGGTCAATGGCCTCCAGGGCGATGTTCAGGGCCGTATCCACACCGATGGTGATGTCGGAACCGGGCAGGTCGTTGTCGATGGTCGAGGCGATCCCGATGACCGGGAAGCCCATCTGGGCAAGGGCATAAGCCCCCCTCTGGGACCCGTCCCCCCCGATGACGACCAGGGCCTCGATCCCCCGCTCTGCAAGCTGGCGGAGGGCGATGTGTCGTCCCGCCTCTTGGCAGAACTCGTGGCTCCGGGCACTCCCCAGGATGGTCCCACCCCGCTGGAGGATGCCACCCACATCCCGGGCCGTCAACGGCCCCATCATACCGGCGATCAGGCCGGCGTAGCCGTGACGGACGCCGAAGACCTCCCAGCCTCGATCAATGCCCGTGCGGACGACGGCCCGGATGGCTGCGTTCATGCCCGGGGCATCGCCCCCGCTGGTCAGGACGGCAATCCGTTTCATGGTGACCTTCCTTCGGCTTGAGCCTGGCGGTGATCCCCTTTAAGGTCGTAGAGGCCTACTTTTCCATGATGCCCCGGATGACCTCCGGCGTCAAGAGCCTGCTCGTTGTCTTTTCGGCCGGTTCGTGGTATGGTGAAAAGGATCATCTCGTAGTCTGATGTGAACAAAAAGCGGCCATCATCGGAGCGAGGAGGGATGAAGGGCAGGACGCTGAAAGAGCTCCCCCTGGTGGACCGGCCCCGGGAGAAGCTTCAACGTCTGGGGTCGGCCGCCCTGAGTGACACGGAGCTTCTAGCTATCCTCTTGGGCTCGGGGACCAAGGACATGAACGTCCTAGAGCTGGCGGGGCGGCTCTTAAAGCGCCACGGTGCCAAGGCGCTCCCAAAGCTCAGCGTGGATGAACTCAAAGCGATCAAGGGGGTGGGAGTGGCCAAGGCCTGTCAACTGGTGGCCTGTTTTGAGCTGGCCCGGCGACTCCTGTCCAAGGAAGACGAGGGGGAGACCATTATCCGGGAACCCCAGGATGCCTATACCTTGACCAAAGACCTCCAGGCGGCCAAGAAGGAACATTTCGTCGTCCTCTACCTGGACGCCCGGAACAAGGTCCTGAAGAAAGAAACGATCTCCATCGGGACGCTGACGGCCAGCCTGGTCCATCCCCGGGAGGTGTTCCAGCCAGCCGTCGGCCTGTCGGCGGCCAGCGTCATCCTGGTCCACAACCACCCGTCGGGCCATACCGAGCCAAGCCAGGACGACCTGGCGCTGACCAGGAGGCTCATCGAGGCCGGGAAGCTCATGGGGATCGAGGTCCTCGATCATCTCATCGTTGGCCACAAGAAGTTTCTGAGCCTGCGGGAGGCAGGCCTCCTCTGAGGAACCGAAGGGGGGATCGGACCAAAGAACCCCTGGGAGGTAACACCGTGGAGACCTCTCACGAGACGATGGTGTGCTCACGGTGCAGCGAACGACGTCCCCTTGACCCGACCCTCTGGCGCTGCCCCGTCTGCGGGGGCCCTTTCTCGATCCAGGCCGCGTATAGGTTCACAAGACCGAAGATCCTCCAAGGTCCCTGCTCCCTCTGGCGCTACCAGGAAGCCATCCCGTCCATTGCCGGGGAGGCCATCGTCACGCTGGGTGAGGGTTTCACCCCCCTTGTCCCAACCCGGTTCGGGGGCTCACCCGTCTTCTTTAAGTTGGATTTTCTCCAGCCTACAGGGTCCTTCAAGGACCGGGGGGCCTCGGTCCTGGTTTCCTTCCTGAAACAGGCAGGGGTCCGCCACGTGATCGAGGACTCCTCGGGGAATGCGGGAGCCTCTTTAGCAGCCTATGCCGCCAGGGCCGGTATCCGGTGTACGATCTTCGTCCCCGTTTCCGCATCCAAGGAGCGGCTCGTCCAGATCCGGACCTACGGGGCCGATGTCATCCCAATCCCCGGCCCCCGGGAGGAGGCCGCAAAGGCGGCGTTGAAGGCGGCCGCGGAGGCCTGTTATGCCAGCCACAACTGGCATCCCCTCTTTCTCGAGGGGGTCAAGACCCAAGCTCTGGAGATCTGGGAGCAGCTCGGGTGGCAGGCCCCTGATAATCTCATCCTCCCTACAGGCTACGGCAGCCAAGTCCTGGGGGCTTTTGCCGCCTTCTCTTCCCTCCTCCACGCCGGCGAGGTCTCGAAGCTCCCCAGGCTCTTCGCCGTCCAGGCGAAGCGGTGCAGTCCCCTCTACCCCGCATGGGCCGGCGGCCATGAGGAGGTCAAAGGCATCCAGGGAGAGGAAACCCTCGCCGAGGGGATCGCCTGCCAGAAGCCCATCCGAGGACGGGAGCTCCTGGCGGCCATTCGGGAGTCAAAGGGGGCTGTGGAGGTGGTCGAGGAGGAAGAGATCATTGCTTCCTTAAAAGACCTGGCCGCCCAGGGGCTCTCCGTGGAGCCAACGGCAGCTACCGCGCCAGCCGCCTTCAGGAGGCTGGTTGTCCAGGGGAGGATCCAACAGGATGAGACGACGGTGGTCGTCCTCACCGGATCCGGCTTGAAGGCCACCGAGAAGCTTTCACGGATCTTTCAGGATCATTAGCCCTTCCGCTTCCTCGTCAACGGACGAAGGGGGGAGGACTTGCATGCCGATCCACGAGCTTGCCCAAAGCACGGCCAAGACGGGAAAGCTGAACGCCGTCTGGTACGATGACGAGACAGAAACCTTCGTTGTCCAATACGAGTTCTTCCAGATCGCCTTCACCAGACTCGAGTTTGAAGCCTTCTTCGAGACGCTGGCTCATGCCAAAGGAAGGTTCGATGAGCTGAAGCTGTAACAGGGTGGGATGGATTACACGCCGATCTATGCGACCTACGAAGAGATGCACGCGGACCTGATCCGGCAGCTCCTCGAGCGGGAAGGGATTGCCTGCCAGGTCCGCTCCATGCGGGTGGGGGGCTACGAGGGGATCCGAATTGGCCCTTTGGGGGAGATCTGGATCTACGTTCCAAAGTCGTATGCCCAAAAGGCCCTCCGCCTGATCGAGCAGGCCATTGCCGATGAAGCCCTCTGGCCCCTGGGAGGACCCGTCAATGAACGTCCAAGACATCCTCAGGGCCACGAATCCTGACTCAGCATCCTCCGCCTGAGCTGTGGACCGGGATCAGGGGTCTGATCCCTGGGAGTGAAGAAGCGATGTCCGCCCAGAAGCTGAAGACCCTCGATGAGCTCAAAAGCATCGTGCAGAACCTCCAGGCTTCCGGGAAGGTCGTGGTCTTCACCAACGGATGCTTCGATCTGCTCCACCGGGGCCACGTCCGCTCCCTCGCTATGGCGAAGGCCCTGGGGGATGTCCTGATCGTCGCCCTCAACAGCGATGCCTCCGTGACGGCCCTCAAAGGTCCGGGGCGCCCGATCCTTCCCGCCGAGGAGCGGGCCGAGATCCTGGCTGCCCTGGCCGCGGTGGACTACGTCACGATCTTCGACGACCTGGATCCTGGACGGATCATCGCCGAGCTTGGGCCCGACGTGCTCGTCAAAGGGGGCGACTGGACCCCTGATCAGATCGTGGGGAGGGAGATTGTCGAGGACAGAGGCGGGAAGGTCGTTGCCCTTCCCCTCGTTCCGGGCTCCTCCACCACAGCGATCATCCGGAGAATCATCGAACGCTCATCCCCGCTCTTATGACCCTTGCCCCATGAGTCTCTTCCCCTCGCTAACCCAACAAAAGATCCACGATCTCGTGAAGGAGTTAAAAGCAGGGATCAGAGAGGCCACCCTCTCCGGCCTCTTTGGGGCCTCCAAGGCTCTGATCCTGGCGGCGTTGGTGAAGGCCACCAACCGGCCGGTGATCGTGTTCTCCTCAGCCGAGAAGGAGGCGGAGATCTTGAGAGGAGACCTCCGCTTCTTCTTAGGGAAGGAGGTAGGGTACTTCCCTGGGCAAACGGAGGATCTCGAGGCACGCTCCCAGCGGGTTGGGACGTTAAAAGGCCTCCTCCTGGGCGAGCTCCCGGCCGTCGTGGCCACCCTGGCCGGAGGGTTGGCGTGGACGATCCCTCCTGAAACCCTTGCCTCCCTCACCCTTTCCCTCTACCCCCAGCGGATCATCCCGATGGAAGAGGTGCTCAAAGCCCTCCAGGAAGGGGGTTACACCTATGGATCCCAGGTGGTCAACCGGGGGGAGTACAGCTTGAGGGGTGGCATCCTGGATTTCTTCCCGCCTTCGGCTGAAAATCCTGTCAGGGTCGAGTTCTTCGGCGATGAGATCGTCTCCCTCCGGGAATTCCATGCCGAGACCCAGCGTTCCATCGGACCTCTCTCGAAGATCTCCCTCCTCCCCGTCCTCGAGGCCCCCTTGACCGCGACCTTTTTCCAGCATCTCCCGTCCGAGGCGATCCTGGCCTTTGACGAGCCGGAAGAGCTGCGAGCGAAGGCAGAGACCCTCTTCCGGAGGCGATCCGGAGAGGAGCCCCTCCCGGGGGGGGCCTCCTGGGATGAACACCTCCTGACCTGGGAGGCCTTCGTCGAACGGGCGAAGGCCTTTCCGATCCTCAAGCTGGAGACCTTCCCCCGGAGCAGAGTGGAGGGTGTGAGCTTTACCTTCGAGACCAAGAGCCTCCCCCCGTACCGGGGGAGGTTCACGGAGCTGACGAAGGATCTCCAAACGTGGAGACGGGAGGGGAAGATCGTCCACCTGGTGGCCCGGAGCGAGGCCCAGGGGAGGAGGCTTCAGGAGGTCCTGAAGGACCATGAGGTGGGAGCAGCCCTCGGGGAGGTCTCGACCCCTGGGGGGATCGGGATCCTGACCGGACCGTTAAGCGCCGGCTTCCTGTTCCCAACCCTTGGGGTGATCTACGTGACGGAGGCCGAGATCTTCGGTCCCCGGCCGCCCCTCCGGCGACCCCTTAAGCCCAAAGAGACCCTCCCCTTCCAGTCCTTTGAGGACCTGAAGGAAGGGGACTACGTCGTCCACGGGGAGCACGGGATCGGCCGCTACCTGGGCCTCCACCAGCTTGTCGTGGGCGGGCAGGAGGGGGACTACCTCCTTCTGGAGTACGCTGACCAGGACAAGCTCTACGTCCCCGTGGACAAGCTCTCCCTGATCCACCGCTATGTCGGGGCCGATGGCCACCCACCCGCTCTGGACCGGCTGGGCGGGACCTCCTGGGCGAAGGCCAAGGAGCGGGTGAAGGCAAGTATCCGCGAGATGGCAAAGGCCCTGCTGGAGCTCTACGCGGCCAGGCAAGTCATTAAAGGCTACGCCTTCTCCCCCGACACCCCCTGGCAGAAGGAGTTTGAGGCGGCCTTTCCCTACGAGGAGACCGCTGATCAGTTGAAGGCCATCGAGGACGTGAAACGGGATATGGAGCAGGACCGTCCCATGGACCGCCTGATCTGCGGGGACGTGGGCTACGGAAAGACGGAGGTTGCCCTCCGGGCCGCCTTCAAGGCCGTCATGGACGGGAAGCAGGTGGCCATCCTGGTGCCGACGACCGTCCTGGCCCTGCAGCACTTCCAGACTTTCTCCGAGCGCTTCGCCCCCTTCCCCGTGACCGTCGCCATGCTTTCCCGCTTTACCCCCAGGAAGGAACAGCACGAGGTGGTCAGCAGCCTCAAAGCGGGAACCGTGGACATCGTCATCGGCACCCACCGGCTCCTCCAGCCGGATGTGAAGTTTCGGGACCTGGGCCTTCTCATCGTGGACGAGGAGCACCGCTTCGGCGTGGCCGCCAAGGAGAAGCTGAAGCAGTTGAAGAAAGACGTGGACGTCCTGACCCTGACCGCGACCCCGATCCCCAGGACCCTCCACATGGCCCTCTTAGGCGTCCGGGACATCAGCACCATCGAGACCCCGCCGCCCGAGCGCCTCTCGATCCACACCGTCGTCGCCCGCTACGACCCGGCCCTGATCCAGGAGGCCATCGAGAGGGAGCTTTCCCGAGGCGGGCAGGTCTTCTTCGTCCACAACCGGGTGGAGGATATCCAGGCCGTCGCCAAGACCTTAAAACGGATCGTTCCGTCGGCCAGGCTGGCCGTGGCCCACGGCGAGATGTCCGAGGAGCGGCTGGAACGGATCATGTACGACTTCTACCAGGGGAACTACGATGTCCTCCTCTGCACGACCATCATCGAATCGGGCTTAGACATCCCCACGGCCAACACCATCATCATCAACCGGGCTGACCAGTTGGGCCTGGCCCAGCTCTACCAGCTCCGGGGGAGGGTCGGCCGTGACAAGGAGCGGGCCTATGCGTACCTCTTGATCCCCGGCGATGAACCTTTGACGGAGCAGGCCAGAAAAAGGCTCCAGGTCATGCTGGAACTGACGGAGCTTGGCTCAGGTTTCAAGATCGCCCTGAGGGACCTGGAGATCCGGGGGGCGGGAAACCTTCTGGGCCCTGAGCAGCACGGTCACATCAGAGCCGTGGGGTTTGATCTTTACTGTCAACTGGTCGCCTCGACCATCAAGGAACTGAAAGGGGAACCCGAGGAACCAGGTGTCGAGCCCACCCTCAGGCTCCCTGTCCAGGGGTACCTCCCCGAAGCCTATGTCCCCGATCCGAACCTTCGTCTGACCCTCTACAAGCGCCTCGCCGCCGTGGAGAACCAAGACCAGCTTCACGAGTTCGAGAAGGAGCTTCTCGACCGCTTTGGAGAGCCCCCTGAACCGGCCCGGTGGCTCCTCTGGGCGATGGAGATAAAGCTCCTCGCAAAGCGCCTGAAGATCAAGGAGCTGGATCTCAGGAAGGGGAGTGTGAAGATCGCCTTCGCCGAGCATCCCCCGATCCAACCCGAACGGATCGTAGCCCTTTTAACCCAGGAGAAGGGAAGGCTTCGATACCTCCCCGAGGAGGCTTTCGTCTACGAGGTTCGGGGAGGGCCGAGGGAGCGCCTCTTCGCCTTAAGAAACCTCTTGCTGCATCTCGTGTGATATGCTAGGGTAGCAGTGTTTCCCACGAAACCCCGCTGACCTGTCACAGAAAGGAGAACAAGGTGAGACGGAAGCTTGGCTTGTGGGTGTTCATCTCGACCATCGCCTTGGGCTGTAGTGCGAGCCCCGGAAGCTCCAGCGAGGCCAAGGACAAGGTGATCCTCAAGGTCAACGAAACGGAGATGACGGTGGCCGACTTTGAGCGAGAGTTGGACCGGCTCCCCCCCCAACTCAAGCCTATTACCTCCACCCGGGAGGGACAGAAACAGCTTCTCGAGGAGCTGGCGAACCGGGAACTCCTGCTGCAGGAGGCGGAGCGCAGGAAGATCGGGGACCGGCCCGAGGTCGTGGAACGGGCAAAGGATTTCAGAAGGCGTCTGCTGCTGGAGACCCTCCTGAACGAGGAGATCGGGGAAAAGGTCACGGTGGATGATCAGGAGGTGGAGGCCTATTACAAGGCCCATCCCGAAGAGTTCTCCAACGAACGGATCCGGGCCAAGCACATCCTGGTCGAAACGGAGGAAGAGGCCAAGAAGGTCCTGGCCCGCTTGAAGAAGGAAAAGTTCGAGGACGTGGCCAAGGAGGTCTCGCTGGATAAGGCCAGCGGCGCCAACGGGGGGGACCTGAACTACTTCGGCCGGGGCCAGATGGTGCCCGAGTTCGAAAAGGCCGCCTTCGCCCTTAAGGTGGGTGAGGTAAGCGGTATCGTGAAGACCCAGTTCGGCTACCATATCATCAAACTGGTGGACCGCAAGACGTCAGACCCCCTCAAGTTCGAGCAGGTCAAGGACCGGCTCAAGCAGAAACTTCTGAACGAGAAACAGCGGAAGCGGTTCGATGAACTCTTAGCCTCTTTAAAGGAAGGGGCCAAGATCCAGATTCAGGAAGACCTCCTGCCGGTGGGGGAGGCCCAGGCGGCCCCCAAGGCTGAAGAAAAGAAAGAACCTGAAAGGTGACGGCTGAAAGCCGAGCGCTTACAACAGGACCTCTGCATGATAGGGAAGGCGAGCTTTGCATTCATCCTGATCGTGGCGACCCTTGTCACCTTCTCGACGCCTGCCTCCGGCATCCTGATCGAGAAGATCGTAGCGGTGGTCAACGGGGAGGTGCTCACCCTGACCGAGCTCCAGGAGGAGGGGAAACCGCTCCTTCGCCGGATCGTGCAGGAGTTCACCGGGGAGGAGCAACAGGAGCAGATGAAAGCCACCCAGCAGCAGCTCCTGGAGGCCGTGATCCTCCGCCGTCTCCAGCTGCAGGATGCGAGGAAGGAAGGGATGCAAACCTCGCCGGCTGAGGTGACGGCAGCCATCGAAGAGATCAAACGGCGGAGTGGCTTCAAGACCGATGAGGAGCTGAAGGCCGCCCTGGCCAAGGAAGGGATCACCTTCGAGCGGTTCAAAAAGGGGGTCGAGGAACAGCTCCTCCTCTCCAAGATCGTGAACAAACAGGTCACATCCAAGGTGATCCTCTCGGAGGAGGAGCTGCAGCGGTACTATCAAGAGCACCGGGATCAGTACAAGAGGCCCCTGGAGGTGAAGCTCCGCCACATCCTGATCCGGGTGCCTCAAGGAGCTGATGAGAAAGAGGCCTCCAAAGCCGAGGCCAGGGCAGAGGAGGCCTTAGCCGCCCTCAGGGCCGGGATGGACTTCGCCGAAGCCGCCGCCCGTTACTCCGATGGGCCGACGGCGAAGGAAGGGGGGGAGCTGGGGAAGATGAAGCAGGGGGAGCTGGCCCCGGAGCTGGATAGGGCCGCCTTCAGCCTTCCCGTGGGGGGAATCAGCGATCTCATCAGGACGTCCAGCGGCTTCAACATCATCAAGGTGGAGGAGCGGACGACCGATCCCTACATCCCCTTCGCCGAGGTTCGGGGGGCCATCAGGACCATCCTTTACGAGCAGAAGCTCCAGGCGAAGATGAGGGAATGGCTTGATTCCTTGAAATCGAGGGCCGCCATTGAGGTGAAGAGCTTGCCCTAGACCTTACGACTCCGTCCAGTACTGTTCCTCCCGAAGCTTCTCCTTGGGGAACCCCAGGGTGGTAAGGAGGGTCTTCGCATTTTTGATCATCCCCGGATGGCCGCACACGTAAGCGGTGGTGTCATCAGGGTGTAACCCCCATTCCGCCACGTACTTCTGGATATGGGTCTCTACCCTCCCCGTCTCACCACCCCACGCGGTATCCTCCCAGGGTCGGCTGACGGTCGGCACATACTTTAGCCACGGGGCCTCGTGGGCGAGCTGTTCCAGCTCGTCTTTGTAGCAGAACTCCCAAGAGCGGCTAGCCCCCTGCATGACGAAGAACTCGAGGTGAGGATGGATCTTAAGCCGCCCTATCTCCTCCCGATAGGTCCTGATCATGCTGATAAACGGGGCGATGCCGGTCACGGTACAGATCATGAGATGACGCCGGGATCCGGGATCTAAGGTGAACCTCCCTTTGGCCCGGGGCCTCAAGGTGACAAAATCCCCCACCCGCAGCTTGTGAAAGAGAAGGGGGGTGAGCTCCCCTTCAGGGACCAGCTCGACGAAAAGCTCCAACAGCTCCTCGTGAGGGGAGGAGACGATGGAATAGGGTCGTTCGATGAGCCGTCCCCCATCCTCCATCCCAATGGTTGCGTACTGTCCCGGGGTAAACGAGAACTCGATCTCCGGTTTGAACTTGAAGATGGCCAGATCCGGGGTGAGATCGAGCCGTTCCATGCACTTCGCCCTGGGCAAGTCTAGCTTCCTTTTGGTCATGATCTCCCCTTCCTGCTCCCAGACTGGAATTGTCCTCCGCTTCCGCTGATGTCCCGCTTTGCCGGGCCTACTCTCCCCCGGCCGTCGGCGGCGGCTTCAGCCTGTCGAAATCGAGGAACTCCTCGACCAGGTACCAGAGACGATGGCTCTCCTCCCGAATGGCAGCGATGAATTCCTCCTGGGTCCGCTCGTCCCTGACCTCTTTCGCCTCCAAGAGCTCGGCGTAGCCGATGATGTGGGTCAAAAAGCGTCTTAGCTCCTCCGAGATGGCCCCGATGAACTCATCCTTCAACTGGGAGAGCTTTTGGAGCTTCCTCACCATCTCCTGCTCCCGCTGGTAGAGCCTGGCATTTTCGATGGCAACACCGGCCTGATCGGAGAGGGCGGTCAAAAGCTCCAGATCCTGCTCATGGAACGGCCCGCCCTGCTTGTTCAACACCTCGATGGCCCCGATCACCTTCTCCTTCAGCTTGATGGGGACGCAGAGGATCGAGCGGGTCTCGAAGTGGGTCCAGCGATCGGCCTCGGCGAAGAAGCGGGGGTCCTCCCTCGCGTTGGGGACCAGCAGAGGGACCCCTTCCTTTACCACCCAACCGGCGATCCCCTCCCCCACCTTGAGCCTCAAGGCCTTGACCTGTTCCCCTTTCTCCCCCAGGGCGACGACAAAGGAAAGCTCCCTGGTTTGCTCGTCTAAAAGGAGAAGGGAACCGGCCTCGGCCCCCACCAGGTCCTGGGCCTTTCTGACCAGGAGGTCGAGCACCCGGGAGGGCTCCAGGGTAGAGCAGAGGGCCCTCCCCACCTCGTTCAGGGCCGAGAGCTCATTCACCCGATGCCGGAGGGAGGCGAGGAGGCGGCGGTTTTCCACGTTCATCCGGTGACGCTCCCCCGCCCGCTCAACGGCGTTTATCAGTTCCTCGCGGAGGAGGGCCCGGGAGATAAAGTCGTAGGCTCCGGCCCGAAGGGCATCAATGGCAGGCTTCGAGGCAGGATGGGCTGCGATGGCGATGACCGGCACGTCAGGGACCTGCTCCCGGAGGGTGGCGAGGATCTCCAGCCCCGGAAACCGAGGAGAGGCGAGATCAAGGAGAATGACCTCGATCCGGTGCTCCTCGCTGGTTTGAAGGGCCCTTTCGATCTCCCCGACGATCCAGACCTGATGCCCGTAGTCTGTCAAGATGTCGGAACCGATCCGGCCGATCAAAGGACTGTTGGTGAGGATGAGGATCCGACCCATCCCACCACCCGGGGGATCAGCGCTCCTCCATCCGTCTCTTCTTGAGCCTACGGCGGAGGATGTCCCGCTTCGCCGGGCTCAGACGATCGATGAAGAGGAGACCTTCAAGGTGATCAACCTCGTGCTGGAGAATCCGGGCGAGGAGCCCTTTCCCTTCCACCTCGACCTCCCGCTCATCCCTGTCGTATCCTTTGACCAGCACCCGCTCATACCGGGTGACCGGCTCCCGTAAGTCCGGGATGCAGAGGCACCCCTCCTCCGCCGTGATCTCCCCTTCCGCCTGAACGATCTCGGGG
Organism: uncultured bacterium; assembly: GCA_964535215.1. Taxonomy (GTDB): domain Bacteria; phylum Methylomirabilota; class Methylomirabilia; order Methylomirabilales; family JACQHM01; genus JACQHM01. Next base: position 38,178 of record CAZHST010000015.1, on the reverse strand, counting down.
TTGATCAAGACCATAAGGGATTTGGGATCCTGGTCCTCCGAGGGGTTCAGGACGATCACCCGGGAGAGCCGCCCCACCTGAGGGGCGGCAAGGCCCACCCCCGGCGCGGCGTACATGGTCTCGATCATGTCATCGATGAAGGTCTGAAGCTCCCCATCGATCTTTTGAACCGGCAGGGATTTCTGTCGAAGGATAGACGATCCGTAGAGGAGGATCGGAAGCTTACCCACGCGTGACCTCGTGACAATCAAGGGCAACCCTTCGGTCGAAGTTTTTGTCCTGCCGCATTTTCGCCGATCGCTGATGGCTGAAAGCTGAACGCTTCCGAAATTAGGCGAGAGGGAGATCTGGAGAGGGGTTCAAGTCCAACGAAGCCCGCTCCCCAGCCAAGAGCCGCTCCCATCCCGCCGCCCCAATCATGGCAGCATTGTCGGTGCAGAGGATGGGGCTCGGATAGAAGACCTCGAAGCCCTCTGTTGCCGCCTCCTCCTTGAGGAGTCGCCTCAGGAGCCTGTTGCAGGCAACTCCTCCGGCCAAGATGATCCGTCGAGCCGCCGTTTGCCGGGCCGCCCGAAGGGTGTTTCGCACCAAGACCTCGACAGCGGCCTGCTGGAAGCTGGCACAGATATCCGCCAGCAGGGCCGGGTGGTCCCTCACCTTCCTGCCCTTCACCCCTAAACTCTTGACATAGTTTCGCACGGCGGTTTTGAGGCCACTGAAGCTGAAATCCAACGAGCCGTCGCTCAAAAGGGCCCGGGGGAAGGGGATCGCCTTGGCATCACCATCTTCGGCGACCTTCTCGATGATTGGCCCACCAGGGTAACCCAGATCCAAGAGCTTCGCCACCTTGTCGAAGGCCTCCCCTGCAGCATCATCTCGGGTCCGGCCCAAGAGACGGTAACGCAGAGGGGCTTCCACGAAGTAGAGATGGGTATGGCCGCCGGAGACCACCAGGGCCACATAGGGTGGTTCCAGAGCCGGATGCTCCAAGAGAGCCCCGTAGATATGGCCCTCCAGGTGATTTACCGCCACCAATGGGATCTTCTTCGTGTAGGCAAGGGCCTTCGCCACGGAGACCCCGACCAGGAGCGACCCGATGAGGCCGGGACCGGCCGTGACCGCCACCGCGTCCAGATCCTTGAGGGTGATCCGGGCCTGAGCCATGGCCTCTTGAACGACAGGACCGATGGCCTCCAGTTGCTTGCGGGAGGCCAACTCCGGCACGATCCCGCCATAGGGGGCGTGGACTGCCACCTGGGAGGTGATGACGTTGGACCGGATCCTGCGGCCCCTCTCCAGGACGGCGGCAGCCGTCTCGTCGCAGGAGGTCTCGATCCCCAGCATCAACTCCATGACCTTGACCCTTCTAGGAGCCAGGCGTCTCGGCAGCGGTGGTACTCCCCTCCAGGATCCGGCTGGCCTTCAAGATCTCGATGGCCCGCTGGAGCTGAAGATCGGACTTCAGATCGACCAGGTTCTTCCGCCCGATCTGGATGGAGGAATCCTCCTCTTCGGAGATCTTCCGCTCCCGAGGCGGTGTCGTAGAGGGCTCCTCCCGTTCGGGGGCCTTGGCTACCTTCTCCGGCTGGGGCAATTCAACCACAATGTCGGGAACGATCCCCGAACCATGAATGGACCGGCCTTTAGGGGTAAAGTACCTGGCCGTCGTCAGCCGAAGCCCCGAACCGTCGCTTAAAGGGATCACCGTTTGGACAGATCCCTTCCCGAAGGTCTTGGTCCCGAGGACCACCGCCCGCTTCCAGTCCTGCAGGGCCCCGGCCACGATCTCCGAGGCAGAGGCTGATCCGCCGTTGACCAGGACGACCATGGGGAACTTCGGGAGGCCGTTCCGCCCCTCGGCCACAAACCGGAGGTTCTGATCCTTGGCCCTTCCCTGGGTGTACACGATCAGCTGACCCTTATCCAGGAACAGCTCGCTCACCTGAACGGCCTGGTTTAAGAGGCCGCCGGGGTTGTTCCGAAGATCCAGAACGAGGGCATTCATCCCGTTCTTCCTGAGCCGCTCCAGGGCATTCTGGAGATCCCGCGCCGTCCGCTCTTGGAACGAGATGATCCGGACATAGCCGATCCCATCCCCGAGATCTTGGCTCTTGACGCTCTTGATCTCGATGATCTCTCGGGTGAGGGTCAGGTCAAAGACTCCCCTCTCATCCCTCCCGATGGTCAGGGTGACCTGCGTCCCCCGCGGACCCCGCATCTTCCGCACCGCCTCCATGAGGGTCATGTCCTTCGTCGGCTGCCCGTCAATCTTGATAATGCGATCGCCAGGCTGGATCCCGGCCCGATCGGCCGGGGTGCCCTCGATGGGGGCCACCACCGTGAGCTGGTGATCCTTGACGGTGATCTCGATCCCCAACCCCCCGAAGCTCCCCTGGGTCTCCACCTGCATCTCCTTGAAGACCTCAGGAGGCATGAAGGAGCTGTGGGGATCGAGGGACTCGAGCATCCCCCGGATCCCACCGTAGACCAGGTCCTTCGGATCGACATTCTCGACATAGTTGGACTGGATTAACGAGAGGACCTCGGTGAAGACCTTCAGCCGTTCATAGGTATCATCGCCGGCGGTCACGCCGTGATAGACACCGCCGGGGATGATCAGGAGGAACAACAGCAAAACTATCAACGGGAACTTCATCCACCGTCTTCCTGCACCGGGAACCATCGCCAGCACCTCCTCAGGGGGTCTGAAAACGCTATCGCCTCTCTGCTCTCCACCTAATTATAGCCGATTCTCCAGAAAAGTCCACAGCCCCGCCTTCACCCCCCTTGAAAGGGGAGGGGGGAGGCTACTTGGGAACGAGCCACGCCAAAGGATCCTGGGGCTTCCCCTGGTAACGAAGCTCAAAATAAAGCTTGGGCCCCTCCAGGGAACCTGAATCCCCTACCCGGGCGATGACCTGGCCTTTGGAGACCCGGTCCCCTGCCTTGACCAGGAGCTCCGAGGCGTGGGCGTAGATGGTGAAATACCCGCCGCCGTGATCCAGGATCAGGAGCCGGCCATAGCCTTTGAACCAATCGGCGTAGAGGACCGTGGCATTGTGGACCGCCACGATCTCCCGCCCCTCCGGGGCCTTGATCTCGATCCCTTTGTTGAAGGTTACCGTCTTAAACCGGGGATGCTCCCTCCGGCCAAAGGTCGAGGTCAGGACCCCCTCCGTCGGCCAGGGGAGCTTCCCCCGAAGGGTTGCGAAGGCGCTCCCATCCAGGGGCCGGCCCTCTCCCTGCAACGCCTTCCGTCGGGCGGCCGCCTCTTCGGCCTTCAGGCGGGCGATCAAGGACTGAAGCTCCTGGGAGGCCTTCTCAAGCTCCTTAAGCGCGGCCAAGTGTCCGGCCTTCTCCTCCCTCACCCGGGCCAAGAGCAGGCGGCGGACCCGTTGCTCCTCCAGGATCTCCTGGCGCTTCTCCCTGGCCAAGGCCTGGTTTCGGGCGATCTCCGCCTTGTACGCTTCCAGCTCCTTTCGCTTCTCCTGGAGCTCCGAGCTAATAGCGGTGTAGTCGGAGATAAGCCGCCGATCCTGGGAGGCAACGGTCATGAGGTACTTGATCCGTAAAGCCGTTTCCGTAAAGCCATCGGAGGAAAAGAGGAAGCGGACACCTCCCAAAGGCCCCTGCTTGTAAAGGGCCCGAAGGCGCCTGGCGAGAAGGAGCTTGGCCTTCTGGAGCTTGCCTTGGATCTCCGCGATCTCACGGCTTAGACGTCTGAGCCGCTCACCGCTCTTGTCGAGCTTCGCCTCCAGTTCCTGAAGCTCCGCCGTCTTCAGCTTCAGCTCCCTCTCGATGCGGATCAGTTGATGGGCAATGGAGCGCTCCTGCTCCGCAACCTCCTTGGCCTTTTGCCGTTCCTTGAGGATCCGGCTTTTCAGCTCCTTCAGCTTCTCCTGCTTCTCCAGGAGGGGGCTTGCCCCATGGGCCCAGGCCGGGGGAAGGAACAGCAAAAAACCGGGCAAGAGGAGACATCCCACCATGAAGGCTGCTCTCAAGGAATGCCGCTCCCTGGGCGGTCCGTAAACGAGGCGACAGCCCCCCCATGGCTGCACCGTTCACACCCCCTACAGCTTTAGAAACCGCATGACCGCCAAGAGGCTCCCGAAGGCCCCGATCAGGGCCCCGGCACCCACCATCCCAACGCTCATCCACGGAGGGAGGGCCCATGCCATCCCCAACCCGTAAAACGACGCCGGCGAGAGGTTCAATTGCCTGAGGGCAAGCTGATGGGCCCCGAAGAGGAAAAGGAGGGCCACGGTGGAACCCAGCAGCCCCTGGAAGAAGCCTTCCAAGATAAACGGGGTCCCGATATAGGCACGGCTGGCCCCCACCAGCCGCATGATCTCGATCTCCTCAGCCCTGGCGTAGACGCCCAAGCGGATCGTGTTGGAAACGATTAAGAGGGAACCCACGGCCAACACCCCCCCGATGCCGACCCCCAAGACCTTTAACACCTGGACGATCATCGAGAGGTGCTCCACCCACTCCTGGCCATAGACGACGTCCTCCACCCCTTCCAGCCGGCCTAAGAACGTGGTGAGCTGCTTGAGGGCCTCCGGGGTTTGGTACTCCTCCCTGATCTTAAGCTGGAAAGAGGCAGGGAGGGGGTTCCCCAGCCCTTCCAGCAAGCTCTCGTTCCCTCGGAATTCCTGACGAAACTTCGCCAGGGCCTCTTCCTTTGACGTATAGGCCACGGCCTTGACGGCGTTCTCCCGCTCCAGCCTTTTTCGAAGAAGGTCGAGCTGCTCCCGGGTGATCCCATCTTCCAGGAAGACCACCACCTGAAACCCTTCCTTCCACTCGGCCACCACGGCGTTCAAGCGGAGGGTCAAGAGCAGGAAGATCCCTATGATCAAAAACGAGATGGTGATGGTGCTGATGGAGGCCAGGCCTACCCACCCACTCCGTCGGAGGTTGACCAGGGCTTCCCGCAGCATGTACCTCGCCCGATCCCCCATGGCCCACTTTTAAGCCCGCTCCTCCACAATCCGACCCTTCTTCAGGAAGATGGCCCGCTTCCCCATCTCCTCGACGATCCGGAGGTTGTGGGTGGCGACGATGACGGTGGTCCCGCGGGCGTTGATCTCCCGGAGGAACCGCATCACGTCGGCGGCAAACTCTTCATCCAGGTTTCCCGTGGGCTCGTCGGCCAGGAGGATCGAGGGATCGTTCATCAAGGCCCGGGCGATGGCCACCCGCTGCTGCTCCCCTCCGGAGAGCTGGTAGGGGAAGAGATGGGCCTTGTGGGAGAGCCCGACAGCTTTTAGCAGTTGCTTGACCTTGCGCTGGCCGATCCAGGCCGGGAGTCCTCTGATCCGGTAGACGAGGGCCAGGTTTTCAAAGACCGACCAGTCCTTCACAAGCTTAAAGTCCTGGAAGATAATCCCGATGCTCCGGCGAAGGGAGGGGATGTGACGCTGAGGGAGCTTTACCACGTTCCGACCGTTCACCAGGATCTGGCCGGAGGTAGGGAGCTCGTCCCGGTAGATCAGCCGTAAGAGGGTCGTTTTCCCCGCCCCGCTCGCCCCGGCGATGAACACAAACTCCCCCTTCTTGACGGAAAGGGTGATGTCGGAGAGGGCTTCAACATCCCTCCCGTAGATCTTGGAGACATGGAACATCTGGATCACGACTCCCGCCGTCCTCCTCCCCCCTTTGTTGCAAGACTTATGCCTGATTCCAGGGTGAAGATCGGAAATGGATTTTAGCAGATCTGGAGGACTTTGCAAGGGAAACCTCGGCTCCTCCAGGAGAAAGGGCTTGACAAAGGGGCTGACCACCCTTTACTGTGCGGGGCAGGGAGGAGGACAGGGCATGATCGCCGAGAAGCCGGTTCCAGGAACGACCGCGGATGGGAGGGAGCCCTTGAAGAAGGTAGGGCGTAACGTATACGTCCTGGGAGGGGTCAGCCTCCTGACCGACGTGAGCACCGAGATGATCTACCCCTTCCTCCCGGCCTTTCTGACCAAGGTCTTGGGGGCCAGCACCACCTTCGTAGGGCTCGTGGAAGGGATTGCCGAGACCACCGCGAGCCTGTTGAAGCTCCTCTCCGGCTGGCTCTCGGATCGTTTGAAGCGACGGAAGGCCCTCGTGGTCGTTGGCTACACCCTCTCCTCCTCGACCAGGCCCTTCATGGCCATGGCGACCTTCCCCTGGCATGTCCTGGTGTTACGCTTCGTGGATCGGATGGGGAAGGGTCTCCGGACTTCGCCCCGGGATGCCCTCATCGCCGACTCCACCGACGAGACGATCCGGGGCAAGGCCTTCGGCCTCCACCGGGCGATGGACCACCTGGGGGCCGTCTTCGGCCCTCTGATCGCCTTCCTCCTGCTTCCCCTCGTTCGGGGAAGCTTACGGGCGATCTTTTGGCTCTCCTCCATCCCAGCCGCCCTCTCGGTCGCGCTCCTCGTCAGCTTGGTCCAAGAGGGCCCGCTGAAGACTTCAAGGGGGGCTCCCGCCCCTGGCCCTCCCCTGAAGCCCTTCGACCGCCGTTTCACAATCTTCCTCCTGATCGTTGCCCTCTTCACCCTGGGAAACTCCAGCGACGCCTTTCTGCTTCTCAGGGCGGAACAGGTCGGGATCGCCAGCGCCCACCTCCCCCTCCTCTGGCTCCTCCTCCACATCGTCAAGAGTGGCAGCTCGGTGCCTGGAGGGATGCTCTCGGATCGCTTCGGTCGAAAGGTCGGGATTCTGAGCGGGTGGATCGTGTACGGGGCCGCGTATCTTGGCTTCGCGAACGCGGAAGCGGCCTGGCAGATCTGGGGCCTCTTCGCCTTCTACGGCCTCTTCTTCGGCTTGACCGAAGGGGTGGAGCGGGCGCTGGTGGCAGATCTGGTCCCCGCCCGGGCCCAGGCCACAGCCTTTGGCCTGTACCACGCAACCATCGGCTTCACCGCCCTTCCGGCGAGTCTCCTTATGGGCTTCCTCTGGGAGCACTTTGGCGCCCCCTTCGCCTTCACCGTCGGCGCTTCGCTAGCCTTCTTCGCCGCCCTGCTGTTCCTTTTCCTTGTGGAGACCAAGAGCCGGTGAGAGCCCTGTTTGAGCCCTGATGGCCTGCTCCAGGGCAGCCTCCGCCGCTTGAAGGACGGCTTCGGCCTCCTCTTTTGTCCGAGCCGACGTGCTCAAGACCACCTCCAGCTTCACCTGGGGGCCGAAATGGGTCGCCCGGGATTTGAGGTAAACCTGGGGAATCCTCCTCATGACCTCCTCCAGGAGGGGGGCTAAGAGGGATTCGTCCCCGATGGGGGTGACCAACGCCCGCTCCTGATAGGCTGTTTCGGGGGTCATCTTCAAGAGGAGATGGAGGACCGAAGCCTCGAAGATCGCCATGAGTTCTGCCGGGACACCCGGAAGGGCGATGGTGGTCAGTCCCTGGAGCTGGAAAAGAACAGCAGGGGCAGCCCCCACCGGGTTTGGGAGGGGGATGGCGCCCTCGGGGAGGATGGCCATCTTCTTTCGGCTCTCGGTCAGGTCGGTCTCCTGAACAGCCCCTCCAGCCGCCAGGGCTTCATATCGTTCCTTGACCATCTGGAGGGCCCCCTGGTGAAGGACCAGGGCCCGGCCGAAGGCGAGGGCGATCCCTTGAAGCGTCCGATCGTCGGCCGTCGGCCCCAGGCCTCCCGCCGTGAGGACAACAGAAACCCCGTCCTCCAAGGAGCGTTGAAGCTCTCGGGCGATCTGGGCTGGGTCGTCGTCCACAATGGTCATCCGCTGAACCCGACCACCCAACCTGGTCACCCGACGGGCCAGCCAGGAAGCGTTCGCATCCCGGACCCGTCCGGTGAGAAGCTCCCTGCCGATAGCGATGATGGCAACCTTGAGCACCGTACTTCCCCTGTATTATTATAACGTGGCTGTGAGCGGCAAGCCCCTCATTCCACCCCCTCACCCATCCCCGCCCTGAGGGGGGAAAGGGGTACTGATCATGGAGTGGATGAGGCTCCTTCAGGCCATTGAACGGGATCAGACCTCGGGGGCCTTGGAGCTGGCGGGAAAGGCTGTTCAGGCCACCCTCCTGTTCGTGGAAGGGTCACGGGATCTTTCCCCTGAACGCTTTCTCGCCCGATTCTCCACCTTTACCAGAAGGCTGCTTCAAGCCCAACCTTCCATGGCCCCTCTCCTAAACCTCGTGAACACCCTGTGGCTCGCGCTGGAGGGGACGAGGAAAAGGGTCACCCCCGAGGTCATCGAAGAGGAAGCCTGCAATTTCCTCGCCAGGATGCAGGCGGCGTCAGAGCAGGTGGCCAAAAGGGGAGCGGGCCTTCTCCAGAGGGCCGAAACCGTGCTCACCTACTCGTACAGCTCGACGATCCTGAACACCTTCCTCCTGACCCGACGACAGGGGGTCCGATTCTCCGTCCTCTGCTCCGAGGGGAGGCCGGGGGGAGAAGGTCGGAACCTGGCGAAGCTCCTGGCGGCGAAGGGCATCCCCGTCACCCTGGTTGTGGATGCGGCCCTTCCCGGCCTCGTGCACCAAGCGGACCTCTGTTTGGTGGGGGCCGACGCGGTCCAAACCGCCGGTGTCATCAACAAGGTCGGGACCTACGCCCTGGCCCTGGCCGCCCATGTTAAACAGGTTCCCTCCTACGTCCTGTGTGACACCCAAAAGTTCCTCCCGAAGCCCCTAGAGCGGTTCTTCAGGATCAGGGGAGAGAAGCCGGGGGAGATCTGGAGGCGGCCGCCGAAGGCTGTCACGGTGATCAACCGCCTCTTTGAGCCGACGCCCCTCCAGCTCTTGACAGGGGTCATCTCCGAGGAGGGGCTCCTCCCACCGGAGGAGGTGAGGAAGCACCTCCGGGGAAAAAAGGTGGCCCGAGAACTTATCATGCTCGCTAAAACGGTGCCCCAGCCTCGAGGCGGGCCAGGAGGGGGCTCCGTTCCTTGAAGAAGGCTCGACGCTTGTCAGGAGGGACTGAGGAGCCCCTGGGGAACTGGTGGGTCAAAGGATTCACGAACCGACCCCTTTTCATGACCCGGTAATCCAGGTGGGGGCCTGTGGCCAAACCTGTGGCCCCGACGTACCCGATGACCTGCCCCTGTTTGACGGGGGCCCCTCGCCGGATCCTTTTGGCGAAGCGGGAAAGGTGGTTGTACTGGGTCTTATAGCCTCCCCTGTGGCGGAGGGTGATCGAGAGTCCGTTCCCTCTCTGCCGCCCGGCAAACTCCACCACACCGTCGGCCACGGCCCAGACGGGGGTCCCATGAGGCGCAGCGTAGTCAATGGCGAGATGGGGCCGTACCCCGCCCAGGATGGGATGGGGCCGGGCCTTGTTATATCCGGAGCTGATCCGCGTGAACCGGAGGGGAGAACGGAGAAAGGCCTTTTTCAAAGATCGGCCATTCAGGTCGTAATAGCGCCCCTGGAAGTAGACACCGGTGTAGCGCCTGGACCCCCTTTCGTACTGGGCAATCAGGATCCTGCCGTACTTCACGAAGGTCTTCCCTTTGTAGAACTTTTCCACCAGGAAGCGGAACCGATCCCCCGGCTGAGAATCGTGGAAATCAACATCCCACGCGAAGATCCCGGCAAAGGCCGAGGCGACCTGAGGTTTCTCTCCGAGGGCCTCCATGCTCTCAAAAAGGGAAGAACTGATCGTTCCCGAAACCGCCACCACTTTCCGCAGGAGAACAACCTTCCGCTTGGCAGCATGCCAGTTCCCGTCTTGGACGGTTACCTCGTAGACCTCCAACGGGCTTCGCTGGTAGCGGAAGCGTTGCAGCCTCCCTTGCCGGTCAAGCGTCAGCGTAAACGAGTGGCCAGGACGGATCCGGCGGAAGTCCAGAAAAGGCGAGAGGACCCGGATCAGGTGGTGGATCGTCTTTTGATCAAGCCCTTGCTTCGAGAGGGCCCCTGTAAAGGTCTCCCCTTTGACGATGGTGCCGGAGAAGCTCACGCCCCTCTTCTTCCTGAAGCCTTTCTTCTCGCCCCACGACGAAGAAAAGGAGGTCAGGAAGATCAGAAGGAAGAACGAGACGGCCGAGAAGAGAAGGGGAGAGAACCGCGTGAGGGGAGTCGGCCTGACATTCAACATGGCCGCATAGTATCACAAACGACCGCTCCCCTCAATGCCTTTCGAGGACCCTCCACAAACCCCTTGGAAGATGGTGAACGTCATGGTATAGTATTCCTGCTCCGAGCGATTCATCTCTTCTCTGAGGATCGTATCATGCCCCTCGCTGGCAGCCCTAAAGCCTTTGCCAGGGATATCGCTGAAGGCTACGTTGACCTCACCCCCCTCGTCCTGAAGAAGTTCACCCAGGCCGAGATCAAGACCATCCACATCAACCTGAACCTCCTCCTCCGGGAGGTCCGGGGCCAAGGGGTCCCCCAGGATGATATCCCCGCCATCCGTCACAAGAACCTCCGCCTCCAACGCCTGAACCAGGCCATCCTTGTCCTCCACACCTACTGCAAACAGCATAAGATCCCCCTCTAAATGAGGACCGATCTTTATCCAAAAAGAAATCAGGAGTTGCATCCCTGCCCCAGGAGGTGTAACCTCCTGGAGGAGGAGAGACACGACGGCATCCTGACAGGATCGCCATTTTACAGTTTACCATGAGGAGGGAGAGGCCATGGGGTACAAGGACGAATTCGGGGCGAAGCGGGTCCTGGAAAGCAAAGGGGGGAAGGTCTCGTACTTTGACATCAACACCCTGGAGGAGCAGGGCATCGCCCTCATTTCCCGGCTTCCCTTCTCCATCAAGATCATGCTGGAGAGCCTCCTAAGGAACGTTGATGGGTACCAGGTGCTCTCCGAGGACGTGGTCAACTTGGCCCGCTGGCGTCCGGATCCGGGGGAGATCAACGTCCCCCTGAAGCTGGCTCGGGTCATCCTCCAGGACTTCACCGGTGTGCCGGCGGTGGTGGATCTGGCGGCCATGCGGAGCGCCATGGCCCGTCTGGGAGCCGACCCGAAGCGGATCAACCCCCTGGTCCCTGTGGACCTGGTGGTTGATCACTCGGTCCAGGTGGACTATTTCGGGACCAAAGACGCCTTCCGGTTGAACGTGGCGAAGGAGTACGAGCGGAACCGGGAGCGGTACACCCTCCTGAAATGGGCCCAGCGATCCCTCACCAACTTCCGGGTGGTGCCGCCCGGGGCCGGCATCGTCCACCAGGTCAACTTGGAGTACCTGGCCCAGGTGGTCTGTTCCCTCCGCCGGGATGGGGAGACCTACGCCTTCCCCGACACCCTGGTGGGGACCGATTCCCACACGACCATGGTCAACGGGTTGGGGGTGCTGGGCTGGGGGGTGGGGGGCATTGAGGCCGAGGCGGTGATGCTAGGCCAGCCCTACTCCATGCTGGCTCCCAAAGTCGTCGGTTTCAAGCTCACCGGGGAACTCGTCGAGGGGGCTACCGCCACCGATCTGGTCCTGACGATCACCCAGGTACTCCGCCAGCACGGGGTGGTGGGCAAGTTCGTCGAGTTCTACGGCCCGGGGCTCGGCAAGCTCCCGGTGGCAGACCGGGCCACCATCGCCAACATGGCCCCCGAGTACGGAGCCACCATGGGCTTCTTCCCCGTGGATGAGGAGACCCTGACCTATCTTCACCTGACAGGTCGGGACCCGGAGCTGGTGGACCTGGTGGAGCGGTACACCAAAGTGATGGGCCTCTTCCGAACGACCGAGACGCCGGAGCCCCTGTTCTCCGAGACCCTGGAGCTGGACATGTCCACCGTAGAGCCCTCCCTCGCCGGGCCGAAGCGCCCCCAGGACCGGGTGGCGCTTCCTGAGGTGAAGAAGAACTTCCTCGTCCACCTCAGGAAACCTTCCCCGGAGCAGGGTTTTGGGCTCAAGGAGGAGGAGCTGAAGAGGGAGGTCGCCGTCAGGCGGAACGGTCAGGAGTTTACGCTGACCCACGGGTCGGTGGTGATCGCTGCCATCACCTCCTGTACGAATACCTCCAACCCCTCGGTCATGCTGGGGGCCGGGCTTTTAGCCAAGAAGGCGGTGGAGGCCGGTCTTCACGTCCCGCCCTGGGTCAAGACCTCCCTGGCCCCCGGCTCTAAAGTCGTGACCGATTACCTTCAGACCTCTCATCTTTTGCCCTTCTTACAGGCCCTCCGCTTCCACCTGGTCGGGTACGGCTGTACCACCTGCATCGGCAACTCGGGCCCCCTCCCGGAGGAGGTGGCCAAGGCCGTCGAGGAGGGGAACCTGGTGGCGGTGGCCGTCCTCTCCGGGAACCGAAACTTCGAAGGGCGGATCCATCCGCAGGTTCGGGCCAGCTACCTGGCCTCCCCCATGCTGGTTGTAGCCTACGCCCTCGCCGGGCGGATTGACATTGACTTCAGGAGCGAGCCCCTGGGTTACCATCCTACGGGCAGGCCCGTCTACCTACGGGATATCTGGCCCACCCAGGAGGAGATCCGGGAGACCATCCGGCGGACCCTCGATCCGGAGATGTTCAAGGCGGAGTACGCCAGGATCTTTGAGGGGGATGAACACTGGAAGGCTCTTCCTGCCTCGGAGAGTGAGCTGTACCCATGGGATCCTACTTCCACTTACATCCAGGAGCCGCCCTTCTTCCAAGACCTGACCTTGGAGCCCCCCCCCATCCGGGACATCCGGGGGGCCCGGGTGCTGGTCGTCCTGGGCGACTCGGTGACCACCGACCATATCTCCCCTGCCGGGTCCATCCCGGTAGAAAGTCCGGCGGGTCGGTACCTGGTCACCAAAGGCGTCTCCCCTCAGGACTTCAACTCCTACGGCGCCCGCCGGGGCAACCACGAGGTCATGATGCGGGGGACCTTTGCCAGCATCCGCCTGAAGAACCTCCTGCTGGATGGCGTGGAGGGGTGGGACACCTTAAAGTTCCCCGAGGGGGAAAAGATGCCGATCTATGAGGCGGCGATGAGGTACCGGGCGGAGGGCACACCCCTGATCGTCCTCGCGGGGAAGGAGTATGGTTCTGGCTCCAGCCGGGACTGGGCCGCCAAGGGCCCCTCTCTTTTAGGTGTCAAGGCGGTCCTCGCCTCCTCCTTTGAGCGGATCCACCGCTCGAACCTCGTGGGGATGGGCGTCCTGCCCCTAGAGTTCAAGCCGGGGGAGAGCGTCCAGACGTTAGGCCTCACCGGCCGGGAGGTCTACGACATCCTGGGTCTGGAGGAGGGCTTAACGCCAGGGAAGGCACTGACCGTGGTGGCCCGGGGGGATAACGGGGGTGAGATCCGGTTTAAGGCCTATGCCAGGGTGGACACGCCCGTGGAGGTGGACTACTACCGAAACGGCGGCATCCTGCCGACAGTCCTCCGCCGCCTGGTGAGCGCTTCCCAGGCGACCGGGACCTAGTCGTTCCCTTTTCATCTCGCGACAGGGTCTTTAGGGCTCATCAAAGCGGCCCCTGGGCCTCTCCCCATGATCAAAAGCGTACCTCCCCTTCAGGGTCTATGGGCTTTAAGGCCGACTGAAGCGCTCCTCCAGGGCCCGCTGGAAACGGGGCTGATAGATCAGCTCGAAAGCCAGCTCCTTCCCCGGGAAGAGCCTCAAGGCCAGCTCCCGGACGCCAGACACGAGGTCCAGGGCCTCGTCCACAGAGATATCGGTCTGGCGGATAACGTTTAAGGCGAGAGCGACGACCAGCTTAAGATGCCGAAGCTTCCTGTTTTCCTCTCGAAGGTCCTCTTCGAAAGACATCCCATCCCCCTTTTCGAGGTCTCACCGGGATAACATCGTCTCTAAAGAGCCTCACCTTACCATAAACCACCTCCCCCTTCAAGACCAAAGGGAAACGGCCGATCTTGTCAAGGGCAACCTCTCGGGATCTGGTGCCGTGGGACGGGACCAAAGGGCCTGACAGGAGGCTGGAAATGGCTCGCTTTTTGCATTCTCAACAGGGGGTGTTTTCTATCAACCCTGACCTGTTCAGGGAGGAGGTGTCCACCATGGAATCGGCCAAAGGGATCTGGCTCGCCTTGCTCTCCTTAAGCCTCATGCTGGAGGGGTGCGTGCTGCTCGTCGCCGGGGCGGCCGGGGGCGCTGGGGCGGGTACCGTCGCGTACGTGAAAGGGGAGCTGAAGGCCACCTATGCGGCCTCCCTTGAACGAACCTGGAAGGCTTCCCTGGAGGCCCTGGAATCCCTCGACATCCAGGTCTCCAGGGCTGAAAAGGATGACGCCGGAGGGGTCATCGAGGCAAGGAGGGCCGACGGGACCAAGGTTACGCTGTCGGTCGCCCCTGCGGGGCCCGATACGACCACCGTCAAGATCCGGATCGGCCTCTTCGGCGATCAGGAGGCCTCCCAAGCCATCCACCGTCGGATCGCTGCCAACCTCGGGACAAAGGAAACCGGGGAAGGCGGAAGACCACGCGCCCGAGGATAAGGGATCTTGGAACGGTCCCGAAGAAACGGCTGTCCGTACTCTCATCCGGGTTGTCGCCGACCAGGAAAAAGCGGCCATCCTCCAAGACGCCGACGACCCGCTTGACCATCCAAACATCAGTCCGGTAGAGGTGACGGGTGACAACAATGTCCCCCTCCTTGGGGCCGGTCTGGGTATAGGCCAGGGGATCAACCAGGATCTGGTCGCCCGGAGAAAGCGTGGGGCGCATGCTGCCGCCCCTGATCCGGTAGCGGCGCCTGCGCCCCACGAGCCAGAGCAGCAGATGGACGAGCCCTTCTCCTACCCAGCGGTGTACCATGCCACCTCACGCTTTTTGGTCTTCCAGAAGATGTCATGGATCTCTTGAACAGCCTTCAGGAGATCCATCGCATGCTGCTCACTCACATTCACCTTGCAGGCCGAACAGAGCTTCGCTGCCCTCCAGAAGAGGTCGTGGAGGTTCGGGAACATCTCCAGGTGCTCCGGCTTAAAGTAGTCGGTCCAGAGGATGAGGAGCTCCCGCTTGGCGATCTCTGCCTGCTCCTCCTTGATCTTGACATAGCGGGAGAGGGTGTTCTGGTAAGCGATCAAGGCTGCCCGGTCACCTTCTACCGGGGGTTCAAGGGCGTTCAGCTTCTTCGTCATGGAAAGGACAGCCTCCGCCGCAATCCGGGCCGATGCGGGATCGTAGATCCCGCAGGGTCCGTCGCAGTGGGCCTCAACCTCAGGAACCTGGAAACGCTCCCCCAACCTCGACACGATCTTCTTGAGCATCCTCTCCTCCTTTCAAAGGGAACCCAGATTGGGATTTGACAAAAAGCCCCCTCCTCGGGGGCGATTACCTGACGATCCCAGGGCAAAGCCGCCGGGAACGTCCCGGGGGCTGAAAGCGACTGACCCATCCCTGCCCGGCCAGCTCTCCTCCCTGCTTAAAGAGCCCCGAGGGCCATCAACCACGAGCTGATGTGGGGCATGGCCAGGAAGAGGGAGACAAGAAACAGGACCCCGAAGAGGATCCAGAAGAGCCGTTTCAGAAGCCGCTCCCGCCGGATCCGGCGGTGGGCGGCTGCCCGACGCCGTTCTTCATCACGAAGCCTCCTGAGTTCACCCGGTGGGATGGGCATCCCCTCTCCTCCTCCGGAGCGTCAAAAGCCGTTTCAAGAAATGGACCATCTCCTCCGATCGCCTTAGAAAAAAAGAGGCCTTCCCTCCCTCCCAAGGCTCACCAACGTAGATCCCTATCCCCCCATCTCCCACAGCGGCAAAGGCCGCCTCATCCGTTTCATCATCACCGGCGTAAAGAACCAGCGGTTCCATCCCCCGGGCCCTGATCCTCTCCGTGAGAAACCGGACGGTCCACCCTTTGTCCCAGGCAACAGGCGGCCTGGCCTCGAGGACCAGCTTCCCCTCGGCCCTCCACAGGCGTCCGGAGGCGAAGAAGGGAGCCAACACCGCTTCGGCCCTGGCCTTCGCCTGGACCTGCAGGTCCCCAGGGAGGGGACGGAGATGGAAGGCGAGCGTCAGCCCCTTGTCCTCCACGAGCGCTCCGGGAAAGTGCGTGACAACCTCGGCCAGCCGCCTCTTCGCCTCCTCCAGGAGGGGGCGGGAAGCCACGGCTAAAGGATGGACGAAGTGAAATCCCGGTCCTTCAACCTCCAACCCGTGGTTCCCGGCGTAGAAGATCCCTTCCAACCCCACCCTGTCCTTCACATCTTCGAGGGACCGGCCACTGATAACCCCGACCTGGAGAGACGGGTCCAGGACAAGCTCGGCCAGGAGCCGCCTGACCGGGGTCGGGAGGGACGCCTCCTCGGGCCGCTCAACGATGGGGGCTAAGGTGCCGTCGAAGTCGAAAAGGGCCAGGAGGAAAGAGGCCGAGACGAGACGGGGGGCTACCTCCTCCCAAACCTCGAACAACGATCGCACCTTAGCCCCGCTTCAGGGAAACCATCTCGTTCAGGAACGAGAAGGCCCACCAGTAGATGTCATGCTCCCTGATCCACTCCTGGAGCCACCGGTTCCTCCGCTCCTTCTCCTCCTTCGGCATCTCCAGGACCATCTTGATCGTGTCAGCGAAGACCTCGGTGTCGTAAGGGTTCACCAGGACGGCCTCGTGGAGCTCCCGGGCGGCCCCGGTGAACTGGCTCAAGATCAAGATCCCCGGGTCCTCCTCAGGCTGGGAGGCGATGAACTCTTTGGCCACCAGGTTCATCCCGTCGTGGAGGGCACTGACCAGGGCAAGATCAGCGCTCATGAAATAGGCCAGGATCCGGGGATAGCTCACGTGTTCATCCCGGAAGAGGATGGGACGGTACTGATCGGAACGGTAGCGCCAGTTGACCGTCTCGATCAGATCCAGGACATTGCTCCAGAGGCGTTTGTACTCGTGGAGGTGGATCCGACTGGGGGAACCAATCCCGAGGTAGACAAAGCGCCCCTGGTACTCAGGATACTTCTCCAGGAACCGGTCAATGGCCTGGATCCGCTCCAGGATCCCCTTGGTGTAATCGACCCGATCGACCCCTACGGCCAAGAACTCCGGCCTCTTTCTCAAGAGCTTCTGGATCTTCGCCAGCTCATCCTTCACCTCAGGCCCCTCGAGCTGGCGCCGGATCTCCCGGTAGTCAATGCTGATGGGGAAGGGCTTCACATACGTCGTGTGGTTCTGGTACTGGACCGCCGAGGCCTCATCAATCACCCGCGCCTCCAGCTCCATCCCGACCGTCTTCAAAAAATTGTCGCAGTGGTACCGGATGTGGAACCCCAACAGATCCGCCCCCAGCAGCCCTTCCAGGATCTCCCGCTTCCAGGGACAAATCCGGAACGCCTCAGGGTTGGGCCAGGGGATGTGCCAGAAGTGACCAACCAGGAGATCCGGCCTCTCCTCCTTCAAAAACCGCGGGACCAGGGCCAGGTGAAAGTCCTGGACCCACACGAGGGCATCCCGACCCTCAACCTCCTCCAGGATTGTTTTGGCGAAGAGCCTGTTGACCTCCACGTACTGTTCCCAGTCGGTCCTCCGGAAGCTGGGACGGATGTGGACGATGTGGCAAAGGGGCCAGAGCATCTCGTTGGAGAACCCGTAGTAGAAGCCATCCTGCTGGGCCTTCGAGAGATGGATCCGCCTGAGGGTGTAGGAAGGGTCGGCGATCGGGATCTGAACGCGCTCTTCCTCCACCTGAAGGTCCCAGTTGGAGGCCACCCAGACCCCTCCAACCGCCCGCATGACAGGATCCAGCGCCGTCACCAGGCCGCTGGGCGGCCTGATCTCGCTGATCCCCTCCTCCCCGTAGAGGTGGATGTACGGCTCCCGGTTGGAGGCCACAACGAGGAGGGTGTCCCGGAGCTTGGTTCGGACGAGATCCTTCAAACTCTCGAAGCCGTCCATGATCCTTCTCCTTATTCTAGGCGATCCTCGGAATCAAAGCTGACCCGGATCCCCTCCCGGTGGGGGCCGGGGCTTACGCTCCTCCCGCCCACGCCTTCGCATGATGAGAAAGGCTACCATAAGCTTACAGATCCCCGCCGGCTCGTTGGCCGGTCAAGATGGCGGTTTCCCAACGGCACCCCCTTCCCGCCTATCCTCGTACCGCACGTGGACGGTCCGCTGCGGGAACGGGATCTCGATCCCCTCTTCCCTAAACCGTTTGAAGATCCGCTTGCGCAGTTCATGCTGAGCCAGGTACTGGTCCACAAACTCCTCCACCTGACAGATCAGGGTGAAGTCCAGGGAGGAATCACCGAAGCCCGGGATGAACCGCACAAAAGGGGGGGGATCGGCCAAAAGCCCTGGAACCTCTGAAGTCGCCTTCTTGGCCTCCTCGACCAGGACCCGCTCGATATGCTCCGGATCAGAGCCATAGCTGACGCTGATGGGCACCAAGAGGGCCATCCGTTTCTCGGGGAGGTAGTAGTTGGTCACGATGGCCTGAGCCAGCTTCGCGTTGGGGACAATGATCATGTTGTTCGGGAGCATCCTGATCCGGGTGGTCCGCCAGCCGATGTCCACCACGTACCCCTCCTGCCCTGAGTCCAGCTTCACGTAGTCGCCAACCCGGATTGACTTCTCAATCAGGATATGGAGGCCGGCAAAGAGGTTAGAGAGGGTATCCTGAAGGGCAAGGGCAACGGCCAGACCCCCGACGCCCAGGGCGGTGAGAAGGGGGGTGATGGAGATCCCCAAGCTGTTTAACAGGATGAACCCGCCCAGGAGGAGGACAAGAACCTTCGTCAGCGTCCGCCCCAGGCCCGTGACGGGGACATCCAGCCGGACCCGGTCAGCATAATAGGTGATCAGCCCTGCCAGGAGGTTCGCCAGGGCCCAGGAGACGGAAAGGATCACGACGGCGCTTAACAGCGTGTGGGCAAACTTCGCCAGGTTTCCCGGGATGGGGGCAGCTTCCAGGATGCCGTAGAGGCCCACGGCCAAGGCCCAGAAGAGGCTTGGCCCCTTGATCATCTTGATGATGAGGTCATCCAGATGGGTGTCGGTCCGGGCGGCCCAACGGTGAAGGGCCCTGAAGACCAGGCTCCTCACCAACAGGAGCGCAGCCCCGAGGCCGAGACCGATGGCAGCAACCGTGAGGAAACCCACCACTCGCTCTTGGGTCATTGGTTCACCCTTTAGAGATGGGAGAGCTCGTCCCCGGGTTTCACCCGCTCCTGGAAACTCCGCTCCAGCAGCTCCTTGGCCAGGTCCCTTCCCCCCAGGCCGAAGGCGATGGCCAAGGCCAGGACCACGCCGCCAAAGGCGATGGAGAAGGCGGCCACCACGATCTCCTTGGCGATCCCCAGTTGCGTCAGGACCATCGCCAGGGTCAAACTCAAGATCCCCCAGCGGACGGCGCTGGCCACAAAGCGGGCCCCAGGGAACTGGGCGTTCACCCCGGCGATCAAGGCCGCCTGGGCGAAGAAGTTGGCCAAGAGCCACCCTACCAAGAGGACCAGCAACGCGGCCAGGAGGTGGGGGAAGAAGCGGAGGACCAGACCCATGAGGTCCGTCGCCGCCGGGAGGTTCAGAAGGTTCACCCCCGCGAAGGCAAAGAAGAGGAAGACCACCCAGAAGGCGATCAGCCCCAGGATCTGGGATGGCGCTCGCCTGACCCCACCCCGCGTCAGGGCCGAGGTCAGGCCCGAACGCTCGCTGATCGAGTCGAACCGCACGGCCTTCAGGATCCGAAGCAAAAGGGCCTTGAGGACCCACCCCACCATGGTCCCAACCACCAGGAGGGAGATCAGGAGCAAGAGTCTCGGGAGGAACACGCCAATCCCCTTTACCGTCTCCCGGAAGGCCTCCACGATCGCTTCCTGCAACAACTCGCTCATGGCTTACCTCCATCGTCCCACCAGATAGGGCTTCATCGCCTCATACCGCTCGCAGAGGGCTTCGATGCTCTCCTCGACCTCCGCAGCCGTGCTGGCCCTCGTCTCCATCACAAAGGAAGCCGTCTTCCCCAGGTAAAGGGGGGTCAGGGACTTCAGGAGATGCTCCCGGTGGAGGACCCGCTCATGATAGGCAAGGGCAAAGTCATAGATCACCCGCACCCAGAGATCGGGAGGGAACCGGAACTCCTCCGGATCCTTCAAGCCCAAGGGCAAAAGTTCTGAGAGGGTCTCGGGAGAGAGGATGATCTCCCAGACGGGGAGGAGGTCTCGAAGTCCCTGGCGGAGAGCCTTCACCATCCGCTCCACGTTCACCTGGACCGGCTCGACGCTGACCTCGTGCGGGACACCGAAGGTCGGAACCGGCTCGCTTTTCGTGACCTGCTGCCACAGGGTCTGATGCTCCTCCATCAGGCTGAACACGGATCCCACCACCTGCATGAGCATCGCCGCCAGGTCGGTCCCCGGATCCTTGGGGTCGTGAACCTTGGCCCCAAGAAAGGCCTGGCAGACCCGGTACCCCTCGGCGATGGCGGTGGTCGTCATCCAGATGTCGATGCCGAAGCGGGCCACGTCCGTCTCCCACACGTCCTGGCTCAAATAGTGGACGGCCAGGCTCCCCGAGAAGCCGAAGTCACCTCCGATGGGCTGGCGGATCCTCTTGCCGTAGAGGGCCCTGGTGAGAGGATAGACAATGCTGTTCGTGATGGTCCCATCGTACTTGTGGCGACGATAGAGGGGGGCCACGTAATCGAAGCTTCCCTCGTAGACGGGCCTGATCAGCATCTCCACCCACTCAGGGGTGATGGAGCGAAGGTCCGCATCAAAGACGGCGCATGCCGACACCTGAAGCTCCTCGGCGATCTTGAAGATGGTCCTGAAGGCGCTCCCCTTGCCGGGGATGCCCTGATAGGGGGTGACGATCTTCTCGATGGGAAGCGCCGATGGGACAGGAGAGGTGGTGGGGTTTTCCCCAAGGACCTGCTCCACCACCTCCGGGGTCCCATCCCTGGAACCCCCATCGGAGTTCACGATCACCGAGCGGGCCTGGGGGAAGTACCTGGCCAGCCCTGCGGCAACCATCCGGACGACGTGCCCGATGGTCCTGGCGTTGTTGTAGCTCGGGACCCCCACCAGGATCTCAGCCCTCCCAATCTTCTTGACCGCCTCCTGAGCCGCCTCGCTCAAGAGGACCTCCGCCTTCTCACCGGCCATTTCCCCCCTCTCGGGCAAAGAGCTCCAGGAGGGTCGCATTCCAGCCCTCCGGCCCTACCCCAGGAGCGTAAATCAGCGTCGAGAGCTGGACCTCGGGATCGTACCGCCCACCCTCCTTCTGGACCAGGATGGGGAGGTCCACCACTTCCAGCATCGGCCGATCGCTTAAGCTGTCCCCCAGGGCTACGGTGGTCAAGGAACCAAGCTTTCTCCGAAAAAGCTCGATCAGCATCGCCACCGCCCTGCCCTTGTCACATCCTCCCGTCAGATGGTGGAACCTTCCACCACGCGTCACATGGAGACCCTTTTCCTCAAGGAGGGCTGCGAGACGGGCCAGCTCTTCTGGACCTCCCTTCACTTGAAAGGGTTCATCATACTCCCTCCGTTTGGCCAAGGTGGCCTCTTCCAGGGGAAGCCCGGTCAGCATCGCCACCTCCCGGATCCCCAGATCCGAGAAGGCGAGGACCTTCACCCCGCTTTCCCTCTTGGCCTGATCCAAGGCCCTGACCAAGTGAAAGTAGGGAACCCCCAGCTCGATCACCAAATAGTTCCCGACCGTCCGCTGATAGGGAAAGGAAAAGGGGAAATAGCCCCTTGGGATAAAGATAGCCCCTCCATTCTCCACGATGAAGGGATCCCCGTCGTGGAAGAGCCTCCGGTAGCGCTCCACCTCGGCCCGGGTCTTGCTGGAACAAAAGATGAGAGGGATCTCCCGATCCTTGAGGAGCTTCAGGGCCGGTCGGGCCGCCTCGAAGGCATAGGTCTGATGATCCAAAAGGGTCCCGTCAAGGTCGGTGAAGACGACAAAGGTCCCCATCCCTACTGACCTCTGCTGAAGATCACCAGGAGGGCCAGGTAATCCCCCAGGTGCCTGGTGATCAGGAAGTTCCGGCGGACGTGCTCCCGGGCCGCCCCGCCCATCCTCCCGATCAGCTCCGGGTTGTCCAAGAGATAGCGGATCCTGAAGGCGGCCCCCTCCACCGAGTGCACCGTGTACCCGGTGACGTCGTTTAAGATCTGGACCGTGATCCCTCCGGCGATCCCCCCGATGACGGGCTTCCCCTTCCACATGGCCTCGGAGACGGTCAGGCCGAAGCCCTCCCTAAGGGACTTCTGGAGGACAATGGTGGCCGCCCGCTGGAGGGCGTTGATCTCCAGGTCGGCCTCGGGAGGAAGCTGAAGGACATGGATGTCGGGGTCCCGTCCGGCCGCCTCCTGGACCTCAGCCAAAAGCGCCTCCCGCTCGGGGTCATGGACCACCCCTCCCCCGGCCAGGACCAGCCGACAATTGTGGTACTTCTTCACAAGCCGGTAAGCGTTGATGACCCCCAAGGGGTCCTGAAACCGGTCGAAGGGGGAGACCTGGAGGAGGATCGGTTTGTCCCTGGGGATCTCCAGACGGTCGAGGATCCGGTTGACCTCGCCCCTGGCCAGCTCCCGGTTCTTGTCGCTCAAGGGATCAATGGAGGGATAGATCAGAAACTGGGGGATCCTGAGGCGCTGGGCAAACCTGGGAAGGGAGAAGACGGCGGCATCGTATCGGCCGACGAACTGACGGAGGAAGTTCCACGCCCTTCGCTGGGGCTGGGAGACGTCGAGATGGCAGCGCCAGACCCATCGTCCTCGCTTCCGATGCTCAATCAGGGCGGCCGGCTGGGGATCATGGATCATGACCAGATCGGCCTCCAGGTCCAGGGCCTGGGCGTTCTGCCGGTTGACCTCGAGATAGGTCTTTAACATCTCCTCGGTGATCACCTGCTCCTGACCCTGGAGGGCGTTGTAGAGGCTTTTCGTGAACGTGAAGAACTCCTGAACCCCTGTGATCACCTCCCACCGGGCCTCCACCCCCAGGGCCTTCATCATCGGTACCAAACGACGGAGGATCTCGGCGGCACCCCCCCCGTACCGGGTGGCGCTCACGTGGAGGAAGCTCCTCCCCTTCACCAGCTCGCTTAAACGGTAGAGGAAGTCCACAGACCCCTTGGGTGCGACCTCCCGGTAGTCGTCCAACTGGATGGACATCCTTCCCTACCCTCTCCTTCCGTAAGAATCCATCGCACCCCTATATCGCGGTGCCCTCAATCCCATAGGACCCCTCCTCCTCCATGCTCCTCTGGAGCCGGAACCAGTAAAACCCGTAAGGGCCAAGGCTCAGCACATAAGGACGATCGTCAATCGGTGGGAAACGGGTCCCCCCAAACAGCTCAACAGGGACCGCCCCCGCAAATCGTCTTAAGTCCAGGGCGACCGGCTGGGCGGAACCGGCCAGGTTATGAACCAGCAGAACCGTTTCCCCTTGATACTGTCTGATGTGGGCTAAGACCTTCTCGTTTGCCGGATGGAGGAATTCGATCGAACCACGGCCAAACACCGGGTGTTTCTTCCGAATGGCGATGAGCCGCCTCATCCAGTGCAACAGCGAATGGGGAGTTTGGATCTGGGCCTCCACATTGACCGCCTCATAGCCATAGACGGGGTCCGTGATCACCGGGAGGTAGAGCCTCGAGGGATCGGCCTTTGAGAAGCCCGCATTCCGATCCCCTGACCACTGCATAGGGGTGCGGACACCATTTCGGTCCCCGAGGTGGATGTTGTCGCCCATCCCAATCTCATCCCCGTAGTAGATGATGGGGCTGCCGGGCAACGTGAAGAGCAGGCTGTTTAAAAGCTCGATCTTGCGGCGATCGTTGTCCACCAGGGGGGCCAGACGGCGACAGATCCCAATATTCCGCCTCATCAGCGGATCCCTCGCATAGGCGTAATACATGTAGTCCCTCTCCTCACCCGTACACATCTCCAAGGTCAGCTCATCGTGATTCCTTAAGAAGAGGCACCACTGACAGCTTTCTGGGAGAGGAGGGGTATGGGTGAAGATATCCATGATCGGCTGTCGGTCCTCGCTTCTTAAGGCCATGAACATCCGGGGCATTAAGGGAAAATGGAAGGCCATGTGGAATTCGTCCCCATTCCCAAAGTAGGAACGAACGTCGGTCGGCCACTGATTGGCCTCTGCCAGGAGGATGCGACCCTTGTAGGCCTCATCAATCCTCCGGCGGATCTCCTTCAGGTACGCGTGGGTCTCGGGAAGGTTCTCACAGAGCGTCCCCTCCCGCTCGAACAGGTAGGGCACGGCATCGCACCGGAACCCGTCGAGCCCCATGTCAAGCCAGTAGGTCATCACGTCGAGCATGGCCTGCCGGACCTCAGGATTCTCATAGTTCAGGTCCGGCTGATGGCTGAAGAACCGATGCCAGTAATACGCCTGGGCCACCGGATCCCAGGTCCAGTTAGACTTCTCCGTATCAATGAAGATGATCCTGGCTTTTTCATACTTCCGATCGGTGTCGCTCCAGACATAGTAATGGCGCTTGGGGGAATCGGGAGAACTTCTCGCCTCCTGGAACCAGGGATGCTGATCCGAGGTGTGGTTCATCACCAGATCGGCGATCACCCGGATGCCCCGGCGGTGGGCCTCTCCGAGAAATTCCTGGAAGTCCCTGATGGAGCCATAATCGGGGCAAATCCCGTAGTAATCGGAGATATCATAGCCATCGTCCTTAAGCGGTGATGGATAAAAGGGCAGAAGCCAGAGACAATCCACCCCCAGCCACTGGAGGTAATCGAGTTTCTCCGTCAAGCCGCGAAAATCCCCGATGCCATCCCCGTTGCTGTCGTAGAAGGCCTTGACATGGAGTTCGTAAAAGATGGCATCCTTGTACCACAGCTCATCGGTGTTCAGCACCGCAGGCTCTCCCTCCTTGTTTACCCGACACCTTCCTTCGCCAGGAACTCGTCGCAGACCACGAGGAGTCTGGAGCGGAGGCGCTCCAGACTCCCCAGGTATGGGTGAAGGGTCCTGACCTTTTCCGCCAACTCCGGGAGCCCTAAACCCTTCTGGAGCCAGATGGAGAAATCACTCTCCCTCCGGTCGAGCCGGATCCGGGCCTCGAACATGTGGTAGTAGATAGCGCTAATGTCCACCTCGGAAAGGGCGTTCCGGAACTCTCGCAAGGTCCAAGCCTCTCGCCCTGTAGGGACTTCGATGATCCTGGATTGCTTGAAGTAGAAAGGCTCGCCGAAGACCACCCTGGGCACGATGGCCATCCGCGAGAGATGTTCGTCAATGATGGAGATCAGCTCATCCCTTAACGGCTCCAACCCATCGAACTCGAAGGGATCCACCACGGCCAGCTTCTCCGCCAGCACCTGATCCCGGACCTCAAGGGCTGCCCAGTTGGCGAAATCGTTGGTGAAAGGGGTCGGGATGTACCGGTGCCGGAGGAAGTAGCTGTGGGTGTGGTAGTAGATCGAATCCAAAGGCACCTGCTCCAAGAGATCCACGAGCTGTTTCTCATCCTCGGCCCACTCCCCCAGGAGCTCCTGGAGCTCGATGCATCCCACGAAGACGAAGGGTTCCTCAGACCTCTGCTCCACCTTGCTCACCCCCGCTCCCTTCGACGCTTCCTGACCTCTTTGGCGGCCTGAATCCCGGCCTTCACCCCCTCCCGCACGGCCCGGATCCGGATGCGGGTGGCCTTCAGGAGCCCCCGGGCCGTCTTTGCCGATCGGGTCCCGACCTCTCCCGCGGTGGCCAGGGCTGCCTCGATCGCCGTCCTCCCCTCGCTCAAGGTTCGCTCGACCTGCTCCAGGGCCTTGCCCCATACGGTCTTCGCCTGGCTGTACCGATCCTGGAGGTCGTCGAGGATCCTCTGAATGGCGGCCCGGTCTTCTCCCTCGGTCTGCTGGATCTTCCGCTGCAGGCTCCTGATGCGCGCCTCGCACTCCCGAAGTCTCTGCTCATACTCCCTGAGCCTCTTCTCGGTCTGCCGACGATAATGCTGGAACGATAGCTCCATGGCTCCCCCCTCCTCTACAGCCACCCTCATCCTGAAGCGTTGTCCAGATCCACCGCCTCCCGGAGCCTGACGAAGAAGTCCGGGATGGCGGCGAGGACCCGGTTCCAGTTGGGGATCAAAGGCACACTCAGGGGATCGGCCACGAACTCTTCGCTGGCGAGACGGATCGCCTGGGCGAAGGCTTCCACCGCCATCCCCTCCTCATGCTGGTCAAAGCGGAGACTATTGATGTAGGCATCATTCTGGTAGCGGCTCATCATCTCCCTGGCGGAGCGGAGGTAGCCGACCGGCAGGGTCTTGAGAAAACCTTCGGAGATGGGGATTCCCTCCTCCGCCAGGGTTCTGAGCAGGCTTTTGGTGATGTCCACGGCCATCCGCATGAGGCCCTTCGTCGGATCGTCCAGGGAGAGGACCTGGTGCTTATGCTCGTAGGTATCCAGGAGGTCCACCTGACAGACCCGGCCGATGGCACAGTTCCGGTAGACCTCGGCCAAGACCCCCACCTCTAACCCCCAATCCCAGGGGATCCGGTTCACCCGGGCCAGATCCGCCAGCATGGCGAACTCCCCGGCCAGCGGGTACCGGAAGCTGTCGAGATAGATCAGGAAGGGTTGGTACCCGACCATCCGCTGAAGGGCCCGGATCAAGGGCGTGACCAGGAGCCTGGTAGCCCGACCGTGCAGCCGATCCGTCACCCGGCTGTAGTAGCCCTTGCAGAACTCGAAGGCCAGCTTCGGGTTGGCTACGGGATAGCAGAGTCTGGCCAGAAGCTCCCGGGTGTAGGTCACGATGTCACAGTCGTGAAGGGCGATGACATCACTCTGACCGCGGGCCAAGACGTAGCCGAAGGCCATCCAGGCTGATCGCCCTTTCCCATCAGGTCCAGCGGAGATGCCATGCTCCTGGAGCAGTTGGTAGAGGGCCTGGACCCGGGGGCCGTCATTCCACACAATCCTGGGACTCTGGGGGAGGACGGCGAAAAACGCCTTGGCCCGCTCGAACTCCTCCTTCCCGGCCCGCCCCAGCGAGATGACGATCTCCCGGAGGTAGCGGACCCGGGCCAGCTCCCGGATGATCCGGGACATCGCCTCCCCCTCCAACTCAGTATAGAGGCAAGGAAGGACAAGGGCAATAGGTCGAAGGAGGAGGGTCTCCTCCAGCTCCTTCTCCAACTGATCCAGGTTCGGCTTCCCCAGTCGGTGGAGCGTCGTAATCACGCCCGTCTGATGGAAGTCACTCATGGCCTCTTCCCTCCCCATTCCCCCCTCGCTAACGCTCAGGGCAGGTCTTCTGCTCGAGGGCCTTCTTGACCATCTGGACGAGGACCGACATGCCGAAGGGTTTGGCCAGATACGCGGTCGCCCCTTTCCCTAAGGCTTCGAGGTAGGTCTCCCGATCGCCGAAGGCGGTGATCAGGATCACGCGGGCTTCCGGCTGGACCACCTTAATGCCGGGCAGGATCTCCAGACCACTCAAGCCGGTCATGATCTTATCCAGGATGATCACATCGTAGGACCTCTCCCGAAGCTTGAGAAGAGCCTCCGACCCGTTCTCCGCCTGAAACACGGTATAG
Organism: uncultured bacterium; assembly: GCA_964535215.1. Lineage (GTDB taxonomy): Bacteria > Methylomirabilota > Methylomirabilia > Methylomirabilales > JACQHM01 > JACQHM01. Next base: position 10,816 of record CAZHST010000015.1, on the reverse strand, counting down.
CCTTCCCGGCTGAGGACATCCTCCAGGAGCCGGCGCATCTCCGGATCGTCGTCAACCACCAGGATCTTTGGCCTGTTGAGGTCAACCCTTTCCATGCTCTGAACCCTCCTCGCCTGAACCTGAAAGCTGGGGGACAGGAAAAAGCTTGAAGAACACGGCGGAAAGGGGGGGCAGGGTGAGGTTCAGGGAGTAGGGGCGGCCGTGATAAGGGATGGGCGTTGCCTCCACCCCGCCCAGGTTGCCATGGCCGCTCCCCCCGTACTCCCGGGCATCGCTGTTGAGGATCTCTTTCCAGAACCCTCCACGCGGCGCCCCCACCCGGTAGTTGAACCGGGGGACGGGGGTGAAGTTCAAGACGACGAGCACGATGCTGTCCGGGGACCTCCCCTTCCGGATCAGGCTGACAACGCTTGAGTCGGCATCGTGACAGTCAACCCACTCGAAGCCTCCCGGACTGCAGTCGAGCTCGTGGAGGGCCGGCTCATCCCGGTAGAGCCGGTTGAGGTCCGCCACCCACCGCTGGACACCGGCATGAGGGACCAAATCCAGGAGGTCCCAGTCCAGGCTGTCGTCGTGGACCCACTCCCGCCACTGGCCGAACTCCCCCCCCATGAACAGCAGCTTCTTGCCCGGTTGGGCGTACATGTACCCGAACAGGAGCCGTAAGCTGGCGAACCTCTGCCAGTCATCCCCAGGCATCTTCCGAAGCAGCGACCCCTTGCCGTAGACGACCTCGTCGTGGGAGAGGGGGAGGATGAAGTTCTCGTGGAAGGCGTAGAGCATGCGAAAGGTCAACTTGTTGTGATGGTACTTCCTGAAGATCGGATCCTGGGCCATGTACTCCAGGGTGTCGTGCATCCAGCCCATGTCCCATTTGAGCCCAAACCCCAACCCCCCCACGTAGGTCGGCCGGGAGACCATCGGCCAGGCCGTGGACTCCTCGGCGATCGTCTGGACGTCGGGAAAGTTTCGGTACACCTCCTCGTTGAACCGCCGCAAAAAGGCGATGGCCTCGAGGTTCTCCTTCCCCCCGTACGCGTTGGGGATCCACTCTCCCTCTCTTCGGCCGTAGTCCAGGTAGAGCATCGAGGCGACCGCATCCACCCGGAGGCCATCGGCGTGGTACTTGTCCAGCCAGAAGAGGGCGCTGGAGATCAAGAAGCTCCGGACCTCGTTCCGCCCGTAGTTGAAGATGAAGGTGTTCCAGTCAGGGTGAAGGCCCTTCCTGGGGTCGGCGTGCTCAAAGAGGTGGGTCCCGTCGAAGAAGCCGAGCCCATGCTCGTCGGTGGGAAAATGCGAGGGCACCCAATCGAGGATCACGCCGATGCCGTGCTGGTGGAGGGAATCGATCAGGGACATCAGGTCCTGGGGGGTGCCGTAAAAGCCCGAGGGAGCGAAGTACCCGGTAACCTGGTAGCCCCACGAGCCGAAGAAGGGGTGGTCCATGACGGGGAGGAACTCCACATGGGTGAAGCCCATCCGCTTCACGTACTCCGCCAACCTCAAAGCCAGCTCCCGGTAGCTTAACGACCGGTTCCCCTCCTCGGGCACCCGCCTCCAGGAGCCCACGTGGACTTCGTAGATGGCGATGGGGGCGTCCAGGGCGTTCCGCCTCTTCCGTCCTGCCATCCATTCCTGGTCCCCCCATGCATACTCAAGATCCCAGACGATCGAGGCCGTCTTGGGCGGGACCTCGTTGAAGACCGCGAACGGATCCGCCTTGTCCACCCGGTAGCCGTGGTACCGGGAGACGATGTGGTACTTGTACAGGGTCCCCTGGCCTACGCCGGGGATGAAGCCCTCCCAGATCCCCGACTGCTCTCGGGGCCGCAGCGGGTGGCTTGTCTTGTCCCAACCGTTAAAGGTCCCCATCACGAACACCTGCTCGGCGTTGGGGGCCCACACGGCAAAGTAGGTCCCTTCGACCCCGTCGACGGTCAGAGGGTGGGCCCCCAGCTTCTCGTACAGGCGGAAATGGCTCCCCTCGTTGAAGAGGTAGAGGTCCTGATCGCTAAGCAACGTGACCTCGAACAAAACCGGCGGTCTTCGGGTCATTCACACCACCTCGCAGACCGAGTTGAAGGTAGTATCCTCCTTCATTGCGGTGCCTTCTATTTGAGGCCCTCTTCTCCAGTGGGAGGTGAAGGCTTGGTACCCTCTGGCCGGTGCGTGGGCTCCTGCTTTCCGACCCGCTCGATCACGGGGTCCTCCACGAACGGCTCATACCGGCGGAGGGCCAGCGTCACCGCATCCCCCTCCTCATGGCTGAAAAGAAGACTCTCCTCACGGCCGCTGCTTTCCGCCAATCTTCTGCCCCATTCTTCGCGTGAAACACGATATAACCTTCCCGGGTGAGGACGTCCACCAGGAGCTAGCGTATCTCCTGATCATTGTCAACGACCAGAATCTTCGGCCTGTTCAATTTAACATAATTCATGGGATCTTCATGCAGGCCCCATGCCAGACGCTATGTGAACGTAATCCTTTGATTTTACTGAGAAAAAAGAGGGAAAAGCATTAGAGCATTAAGATAAGAAGGAGGGACATTTTGTCCCATTTGAAGATGGGAAGAAGGATCTTTGCTTAGCTTAAAAGGGATTCATCAGTGGGTCCTTTTGGGACGCTCCTGGGTCAAGAGGAAACGGCGTCCAGGCCGTATCGCTTCTTCTTCCGGTAGAGGGTCTTCCGGCTGATGCCCAAAAGCGTTGCGGCCTTCGTCACGTTCCCTCCGGTCTTTTGAAGGGCCTGAACGATGTGGACCTTTTCCAGCTCTGCCAAAGTGGGCCAAGGTCCGGTGGCCTCGACCACGGCCGCACCGGGGAGGAGAGGGCTAAGGTCGTCCAGGCTGAGGATTGGGCCTTTGGCCAGCGTCACCGCGGCTTCGATGACGTTCTCCAGCTCCCGGACGTTCCCCCGCCAGGGATGCTTTAAGAGATAAGCCAAGGCTTCCTCCGAAATCCCCCGCACTTCCTTCCCGGAAGCCTCGGCGTATTGCTTGAGGAAGTGATCGACGAAGAGGGGGATATCCTCCGGCCGTTCCCTGAGAGGAGGGAGCTGGATCCGGATGACGGCCAGTCGGAAGTAAAGGTCCTCGCGGAAGGCCCCCTCCTGAACCAGCCTCCAGAGGTCCCGGTTTGTGGCAGCAATGAAGCGGACATCAACCTTGATCCCCTCCCGTCCCCCGACAGGCCAGACCTCCTTGTCCTGGATGACTCGAAGGAGCTTGGCCTGAAGAGGAGGGGAAAGGTCAGCAATTTCATCGAGAAAGAGCGTGCCCCCTTCAGCCGCTTCGATCAGCCCTTTTCGGGAGAGGTAGGCGCCGGTGAAGGCCCCCTTCAGATGCCCGAACAGCTCTGATTCCAAAAGTTCGGTAGGGATGGCGGCGCAGTTGACAGGGATGAAGGGCTTTGTCCTCCTAGGGCTGTTGTAGTGGATCGCCTTGGCCACCAGCTCCTTCCCCGTCCCACTCTCCCCCGAGATGAGGACGGGGCTTGAGGACTGGGCCACAAGGGGGATCAGCTCAAAGACCTCCCGCATCCTTTGGCTTTTCCCGACGAGGGTTCCGAACCGGTACCGACCCTCCACCTCCTTCCGGAGGCGGACGTTCTCCTCCCGGAGCCTCTTGTCCTCGAGGGCCCTCTCGATGATCAACCGGAGTTCCTTCAACTTGAAGGGCTTCGTCAGATAGTGAAACGCCCCTTCTTTCACCGCCTCGACGGCCGATTCGATGGAACCGAAGGCGGTGATGAGGATGACGGGGGTCTCGGGCCGTAGCTCCTTCACCGCCCGAAGGACACTCATCCCGTCGGTCCCCTCCAGCTTCACGTCGGCGACAACTAAGTCGAAGGCCACATCGCCGATCCTCTCGATGGCCTCCTCCCCGCTTGAAGCCGTCCCGACCTGAAAGCCCTCCCGGTGGAGATACTCCCGAAGGAGGGCAACCATCTCCTGGTCATCCTCGACGATCAGGATCTTGATCCGCTCCATGCCGGCTCCGCTCATCGCTTTGGACTTCGGCCCGATAGACTGGCAAACGCACCACGAAGGTTGTCCCAACACCCACCTCGCTTTTGACCTCGATTTTCCCTCCATGGTCCCGAACGATCCCGTAGACCACCGAGAGCCCCAAACCGGTCCCCTCTCCTGGCTTCTTGGTCGTAAAGAAGGGATCGAAGATCCGAGGGAGATGTTCAGGCGGGATGCCAACCCCCGTATCCGAGACGCTGATTTCTATGAAACCGCGGTCCTTCCTCTGGTCCCCACGGTTCACGGGGAACACCGAATGATGAACAGCGTTGACCGCTAATCGGCCCCCTTCGGGCATGGCATCTACGGCGTTCAGGAAGAGATTTAAAAAGACCTGCTGCAACAGGTGGGGATCCCCGGCCACCGGTGGAAGGAGATCAGGGAGGCCAACCCCCACGGTGATCCCTTGCTTCCTGATCTCATGATCGAGGAGGGCCAGGACGTTCTTCAAAACCTCCGGAAGGTGGACGGGGATCATCTGGGGCTTGTGGAGTCTGGCATACCCCAGGAGCCGCTCAATGATCCGCTTAATCCGCTCGATCTGCTCGACGATGATCTGAAGGCTTTTCGCTTTAGGATCGCCCTGGGGAAGCTCCAGAAGGAGATACTCCGCCCGACCGGAGACAACGTTCAAGGGGGTGCCCACCTCGTGGGCTAAACCTGCCGCCAGGCGCCCCACAGCGGCCAGCTTCTCCGAATGTTGCAGTTGCCGTTCCAGGTCGAGTTTCCTCCTCGTCTCCTCCAGGAGCCGGTCCCGGGCCCGCTCCAGGTTCTCCGCCATCCTGTTGAACTCGGCGGCTAGGTGGCCCAACTCATCCTTCCGCTTGACCAGGATCCGGCGCGAGAGATCCCCGCTCCCGATGGCCATGGCCCCCTGGATCAGGTCCTCGATGGGCTGGGAGATGTTCCGGCGGGTGAGGTACCAGGCGGCGAAGGCGATGGCGATCACGATGAAGATCCCGGTGAGGACAATCTCGTTCTGTCTCCTGGCCAGGTCCTGCTCGATGAAAGAGGCCGAGGCCACTACCTCTAGGACCGAAGAGGTCCCCCGCCACGCGAGACGCATCGGGATCAGGTAATGGAAACTCCTCCGGCCCCTCTCCTGCAAAAAGAAGCCGGTAGGCCTCTTCGTCTTCAGGACCTGCTGGAACCCAGGGGCGTCAGCCATCCCTCCGGGAGTTGAGGGGTCACTTGCCACCAGGATGCTGCCGTCGGCGCGAAAGAGCGTCACCCGATCAATACCGCTTAAGCCATGGATCTCCTGGAAGAGGTTCTCCACATCTTCCCACTGATCCCGCCTGATGGCATTCTCGATGGCCACCTCCAAGGTCCTGGCAATGATCCTGACCTCTCGCGCTTGCTGCTCGAAGAGGGTTTCGCGCCATCTGGCCAGGCGCCAATAGTGATAGAGACCCATAATGACTATAACGCTCAAGACCAAGGAGATGACGAGCTTCGTCCCGATCCTCACAGGCCTTCTCCCTTTCCCCCAACTCCCCCGCCTGGAGCTTCTCAAGCACCTTCACGAACAGGTGTGGACCTTGCCCCATAGGAAGACGTATGTTAAGCTTAACACATCCTAAGGAAATGTGTCAGCCCCATCTGCCGCCACAGACCTGAGGTCTTAAAAGGTCCAGACCACGGAGGAGCGAAAGGTCAGGTCGTTTTTCTTGACTCCTGGTTGGGGATCGCTATCGAAGCGGGGATCGGCTGAAGAAGTGGTGCGCCCGGGAGGACTCGAACCCCCGACACAGGGCTTAGGACGCCCTTGTTCTATCCAACTGAACTACGGGCGCACCTTGAGAAATCGTGAGTTCTTGTACCATGTCCGAGACGATCTGTCAAGAGAAGGTCAGGCCGAACTCACCCTTTTAGGGGATTAGAACTGGATCAAAGAGTAGATTTCCTGATCTTTCAGCCGCTCCCTTCCCTTCAGATCTGTCAGCTCGACAAGGAACGCTAACCCAATGACCTCCCCGCCTAATCGCTTGACCAATTCCACCGCTGCCGCAGCCGTCCCACCAGTGGCGATCAGGTCATCGACGATCAAGACCTTCTGCCCCGGCGTAATAGCATCCTGGTGGATCTCCAGGGCGTCGGTTCCATATTCCAGGAGGAGGATGACCACGGGCGCGAATGCCAAGGGACGGAAACCTTTCATCCCACCTCCTTCTCTGGAGAGGGTTCTTGGAGAGGTTTTTCCCGGCTCCTGGCTTGAAGATCCTGAAGCTTCTGTTCCAGCTCCCGCACCTTCGCCAATTGCTCTTTGAGCCTCCAGCGGATCCGGAAAGCTCCGGGAAGTCCCAGGAACACGGCTAAGGCCGCCCCCAAGGCTGCCGAGGACAGAATGACCACGACCAGAGAACTCTCGAACGTCCAGACCAGAAGCCGGACCTGGACGGGGGCGTTGTTCTGGATGGCGAAGAGGGCCACCGCTACCGCCAGGACCAAGACGAAGAGAAAATAGAGCTGCATCCTTATTCCTCCCTTCCCAACGGGTCACGCCGTCCTTCCCTAACGGGTGAAGGCCTCGAGGTCCTTCTCCTGACCGACCAGGACGAGGACATCCCCCTTCTGGAAGACATAATCAGGCCGAGGGACCAGCTCCATCCGCTCCAGCACCTGAAGCTCCCCCTCCTTGGAAGGGACCTCGACCTTCTGCTTGATCCCGATCAGGTTCAGCCCCCACTGGGAGAGGAGACGGGCCTCGGCGAACATCGAGGCCGAGGATGAGATGGGCAGCACCAGCGCTGATCAGCCAGGTAACCAACGCACCAACTGTGACTAAGTTGCGAACGACACCGCCGATCCTGCGCAGTTCAACAATCTTTAGGTTTAAACCCCCTTCAAACAGAATGACCGCTACCGAGAGCGACACCACCGGAAGCAACAGATCACCGAAGAGTGTGTCTGGGTTGAGAAAACTCGTTACTGACCCAGCCACGAAGCCGAAAATCAGGCGGATCCGCTTGTGCACCAGGTCTACTGGTGCGGAGACGCTGAACACCCTAAGGAGGATTCGCATGCAAGAATCTAGCACAGTTCTGACCTTGTTGCTAAGTCCTGAAGCGGATGCCGGTGCAAGCGATCTTTGATCAGGACCCCTCCACGTCATGACGCATGGCCTTGAAGGGCTCGAAACCGCTTTGGCCGTTGTGGCGTTCCAGCTTCTAAAGACCTGGTTTATGGGAGGTTGGTCAAGGCCACGTAGGAGAACCAAAAGAGGGAAGGGGCAGTTATCCCATGGGCTTTCCCAGCCGGATCTTCTCTCGGAGGGCGCGATTGTAAGCCATGATGGCATGTCGCCGGGAGATGATCCCAACGACCCTCCTGGGGTTTCCCCGCTGAACGACAGGAAGGTGGCCGATATCCCGGACGCCAAAGCGCATCAACACCTCCCGGAGGCTCTCATCGGGATAGGCGACGATGACATCCTTCGTTGCATAGTCCGTCACTTTGGCCGAAAGCTCCCCCCGTTCAATCGCCTCCCGCACATCCTGGGCGGTGACGACGCCTACCAGCTCGCCATCCTTGTTCACAATGGGGAACCATTCGTGGTCCGTCTTGTGCATCAGCTCTAAAAGCTCCTTGACGGTTGCTCCCTCCCCAACGGAGATCCACCGGTGGGTCAGGGCCTCCCGGACCTGGATCGAGGTCATGAGGTCCATGTCCTGCCCGGCCCGGTAGCTGATCCCCCGCTTTTTAAGCTTCAGGGTGTAGATAGATTCCTCGTTCACGGCCCGGTACAAGAAGGTGCTGATCACCGTGGCCGTCATCAAAGGGAGGATGATCCGGTAGTCATTCGTCATCTCAAAGAGGATAATGATGGAGGTCAGAGGGGCCTGGGCCGCCGCCCCGAAGACCGCCCCCATCCCCACCAGGGCGTAGGCCCCGTAAGAGGCGGTGAAGTTGGGGAAGAGATGATGGACAATGAACCCGTACGCTCCCCCCAGCATCGCCCCGATGAAGAGGGCCGGCGCAAAGACCCCTCCCGAGCCCCCCGAGGCCAGCGTCACGGAGGTTGCCAGGATCTTCATAGGGATCAGGAGAAGGAGGAGGGTGAAAGGGAGCTTCGTCTTCAAGGTTGCCTCCATGGCGGGGAACCCGGTCCCGAAAAGCTGGGGGAGGAAGAAGCCCATGAGACCGACCAGGGCACCCCCCACGGCCGGTTTCAAAGGATCAGGGAATTTCCACCCGTCGAAGAGGTCCTCGAGCGTGTAGAGCGCCCGGACAAAGGCCGTCGCGGCACCGGCGGCCAGGAGCCCCAGGATGATATAGAAGAGCATCTCCTTTTCGCTGATGAGATCGTAGGGGGGGACCTTGAAGGCCGGGAAGTTCCCCAGCATGGCCCTTGAGACAATGGCCGACGTCACCGCCGAGAGAACGATCATGCTGAAGTCCAGGGTGAAGCGCCCGACCAGGATCTCCAGGGCGAACATCGCCCCTGCGATAGGGGCGTTGAAGGTAGCCGCCACCCCTCCTGCCGCCCCGCAGGCGACCAGGGTGATGATCCGTTCGTCCGACATCTTGAGGAACTGTCCGACGGTAGAGCCCACCCCTGATCCGATCTGGATCATCGGCCCCTCCCGACCGGCCGATCCCCCGGACCCGATGGTGAGCGCCGAGGCCAGGATCTTCACAAAGGCCACCCGATTCCGGATCCTCCCACCCCTCAACGTGATGGCCGTCATGACCTCGGGGACCCCATGACCCTTGGTCTCCTGAGCAAAGAGGGAGATTAACGGACCAACGATCGCGCCACCAAGGATCGGGAGCAGGATCACGTAGAAGTCCCCCAGCCGGGAAAGGGCCATCCTGCCCTTCTCGAAGAAAAGCCATGTCGTGAGCTGGAGGAGCCTGATGAAGGCCACCGAGCCTAAGCCCGTGATCAGGCCCACGATGATAGAGATGAGGATGAGGGTAGGACCCTGGGGAATCTTGAGGCGACCGACAAGACGGAGGAAGCTGATCTGAAGAGCTTTGTGGAGATGTCGAGGAAACACTTGTACAGGAACCACCTTGTTAAAGCCTCCCAGCTCAAAGGCTCCAGAAGCCAGGATGACCACGATCAACGAACTCTCGAAGACCCAGGCCAGGAGCCGGACCTGGACCGACCGGTCAGCGGGAGGGGGAAAAGAGCTGAACGGGAAAGGTCAGGATCCTGGTGAGAAGCCCAACGATTCCCCGGCCCAGGGACTCGAACGGGACCGCCTTGACCTGGGGATCGGCTATCTTCCCTTTGACATCATAATAGCTTACCACCAGGCTCTTCTCCTTGCCGGTCAGGATCCTCCCGATCAAGGGGATCGAGCTTAAGAACTTATCCACCGTCTGGAGCGGCCTGACCCCGACCTTGAAGTCCACCTCCTCCTTGACGAGATCCAGCTTCCCCACCGCCCCCATCCTGAGGGAGAAGCTGTCCAGGAAGAGATCCTCTGTCGCCGCGATCCCTCGTTGGACCGTGAAGCTTCCCTTGAGGCTCTTGTAGTTCATCCCGGTTGAGGTGAGATCTGGAAGCTTCAACTCGAGGAGCATCGTGGGGTTCAGGAGGGAGAAGATTCGGGAGAGGACCGTAAACCGCTTGATATTGCCATCGCGCATCTCCAGGGAAAACTCCCCTTCGAGGGTGGAGAGGGGCACATCACCCTCTCCTTTCTTGTTCTCGATGAGCAGACGCCCTTGGGCCGAGAGCCGGCCGGTGATAAGGCTGCTCCACCCGGGCTCGCCGAAGAATCGCTCCGCCCTCGCCCGCTCCAGGTGGAAGATCACCGTGTGAAACCAACCCCCAGGGTACCTCCGCCCGATCCACCGGACCTCGGTCTGACCTCCGCCCAGTGAGCCTTTCAGTCCCTCACCATAGACCCCCTCCTCCTTAAGGACCAGGACCCCCTGAACATCCTCCAGGGACCAGGGGAGGAAGGAGAGGCGTAACCTGGTCCTTCCCGTCGCGATCCTTCCCTTAACCTCCACATCATGCCAGGAGCCTCCGATATCCAAGGCAACGTCGGCCATCCCATCGGCGAAGACGATCTCTTCGACAAACGGCTTCAGGGCGGCAAGGGGGAGGCTCCCCTCCAGCTTCAGCCTGAGCCACCGCTCGACCTCCAGGTCCCCCCGGAGGGTGAACTCCTTCCCCCTACTCCCCATCCTGATCGGGGAAAGCGTGACCCGGTTTCCCTGCCAGGAGAACCGGACAGGCTCCACATTCTGCCACCGCTGGCCCTGGAAGAACAGGACAAGGGACGACAGCTCAGCGGACCCGACCGGCATCCCGGAGTCCAGGAGACCTCGAAGCCGGACCCTTCCCGAGGCCTCCCCCTTGAGCGCCTGTAACGGAGAGTCCCTGACCAGCTTGAGGAAGGGGGCCAGGGACGCCTGGGACAGGATGAGATCGGCCTGGTATGAGGAGGTCTTCGTATTCAAGAGGCCCCGCAGGCGGTAGTGCCCCTCTGGGAAGGAGAGGTCTAAGAACAAGCTCCCCCCCCGCCAAGCAAAGTTCCCTTCGGCCGCTCCAAGGGTGAGATCCCGGTAAGAAAGCCCGGCCACGCCGAACCGGCCTGTGAAATAAGGATCCTCCCACCTCCCCCACCCTTGGACGTTCACCCGGATCACCCCGCTGACGCCGGTTCCAGCCAAGGGCTTCAGCCGACCGAGATCCAGGGCCTTGGACCAGAGCTGGACTGCGTATGAGTCCCCCCGCATCTCCCCCAAGCCAGCTACCTCTTCTTTCTCCCGTTGCAAGGAGAAACGCTGAAGCGAAAGGCGGCCCGGTTCCAGGACGAAGACAGCT
>CAZHST010000014.1:13296-72401 GCA_964535215.1 uncultured bacterium | reverse complement strand
AATCGTCCCCACGTTCATGTGCTCCTTCGTCCGCTCAAACTTCGGCTTCGCCATGGATGTCCTCCTCTAGGTCGTAGGGAGTAGGTCTCCTCTGAGGCTTCACCTCGGAAGGGGAGCCCACGACCGGGATTGAACCGGTGACCTCCTCATTACCAATGAGGTGCGCTACCGACTGCGCCACGTGGGCTCTTTATCATTAAGCGCTTAGCTATCCACCATCAGCCTTCAGCCCAGGACAATGGTTTTCGGAAACCCAACGAATGCCTGGGGCAGCTTTCCTGATGGAGCGGGAAACGGGATTCGAACCCGCGACCCTCAGCTTGGAAGGCTGACGCTCTACCCACTGAGCTATTCCCGCCCCAGGAGTGCTCCGGTGTGCAAGAGACGTATCATCCAGAGGAGATAACGTGGGATAGATCGATGAGGTTGCCAGGCTTTTCTGTCCTCGACCTGAATGCCGTTTCCCAATATTTGGTGGGGAGAGGAGGATTTGAACCCCCGAAGGCATCCGCCAGCAGATTTACAGTCTGCCCCCTTTGGCCACTTGGGTATCTCCCCTCTCTTTGGGTTCCCACCCTTATGCCCCGAGCCAACCGCGGGAACCCTACACCGGATGAGCGGTAAGCTGGCGGAGGGATTTGAACCCCCGACCCGCTGATTACAAATCAGCCGCTCTACCGCTGAGCTACGCCAGCACGTAAACTTATACATTACCTTATCATATTCCTTTTAGCAAATACCAAAAATTGGTGAATTTTCAAAAAATTTTCCAAAATTTACAATTTTTTCAAAAATTTTTAAAAAAATCGTGAATTTTTAAAGCTACCAGTAGCCCCTTTGCCGAATTGCCTCAAATACCAGGATCGCGGTAGCAACAGCCGTGTTCAGGGAGGAGATCTGCCCCTTCATGGGAATGGAGACAAGGAGATCGCACCGGGCCTTGACCATCGGCCTTAAGCCTACGTCTTCTCCTCCAACTACCAAAGCGAGCGGCCCCCGGAAGTCAGCTTCGTAGAGAACCCGAGGAGACCTTGGATCCGCCCCAATGATCCAAAATCCCTCCGCTTTCAAGCGTTCGAGGCAAGAGGGGATGTTAGCCACACGGGCCACCCCTATATATTCTAAGGCCCCACAGGCTACCTTCGCCACCGTCTGATTCAGCCCAACAGCCCGATGCTTCGGGACAATAACCCCCTCAACCCCAGCCGCCTCGGCCGTCCTCAGAATGGAGCCGAAATTCCTGGGATCCTCCACACCATCGAGGACCAGGAAAAAGGGGGATTCACCTTTCCTTTTCGCCAGATCGAGGAGTTCTTCAACCTCGAGATATTTCGCTCCAGCAACGAGGGCAACCACCCCCTGATGGTTGGGGGTTCCAGCCCGTATCGTCAAACGAGCTTTAGGCTCCCGCGTGAACGGAACCCCCTTTGCCCTGGCGAGGGAGAGCAGTTCACGGATCCGTCCATCATGGCGATCCTCGCTGAGATAAAGGTGATCCACATCCCTCCGGCCAGCCTTGAGAGCCTCCAAAACGGCATTGAAGCCGATCAAAACCTCATCCATCCTTTGCCGACGAGGGCGAAAAGTTCTCATCTTTGATCAAGGTCACGTACAGGGAACCTTGAGGACCACTGGGAAAAGGGGTGGTGACCGCCGTGAAGAACCTTGTGTCATCAACCTTGATACCCATAGCTTCAAGTTCCCTCCGGATCCGATCAGCCTCCTCATACAACCCGGCGGCCCGCACCTGTTCCCTTCGCTTGAGGAGACCCCCGATGATCTCCACGGCCTCCTCAAATCGCTTGGTCAAAATCGCCCGCTTGGACGATTCTAGGGCCTGATCAACCTCGGCGATGCCGGAAATGGAACTGTAGAACGATTCGTTGGGGCTGGCTTTAAACGATAAGCCAAAAACGTCTCCGACTCTATGCACCAGGGCTTTACCCTGGCGGAGCAAGGAAAGGTCTTCAGAGGCAACCCCGATACCCCGGGAGATCAGCCTATCACAGAGCCGGTTCAGAACTTCGACGACCTCGAAGAGAACCCCAAGAGCCTGAGCTGTATTAAAATCGTCATCCATCGCCTCTTCGAAAGCCGTTTGCTTGGCCTCGAACAAGCGACGAAACCCCTCCACTTCTCCCATCGGCGATGGGGAAGGCCAAACCTTGGCAACGGCTTCCAGATCAGCAATCCTCCTGAGGAGCGTCTGGATCCTCTCGGCGGCCTTCTCCGCCTCCTCCAGTTTCTCTTCGGTAAAATCCACGGGGCTCCGGTAGTGGGTCGAGAGGAGGAAGAGCTTGAGGGCCCCGGGGCTGTAGCGGTCCAGAAGCTCTCGGATCGTGAAGACGTTGCCGAGGGACTTGGACATCTTCTCCTGGCGGATCTTGACAAAGCCATTATGGATCCAGTAACGGGCGAAAGGTTTCCCGGTCAAGGCCTCCGATTGGGCAATCTCGTTCTCATGGTGAGGGAAGATGAGGTCTTCTCCACCACCATGGATGTCGAAACTCTCACCAAGGTACTTCATGGACATCGCCGAGCACTCGATGTGCCAGCCGGGCCGGCCAGGACCCCAGGGGCTTTCCCAGGCGGGTTCACCCTTCTTCGAAGCCTTCCAGAGGGCAAAATCCAGGGGATCCCGCTTCCGAGGGTCCACCTCGACCCGGGCCCCGGCTAACATCTCATCAGGGTCCCGATGGGAGAGCTTGCCGTAGTCGGGGAACCGTTTCACCTCAAAGTAGATGTCGCCGTTTACCTGATACGCGTAGCCTTTCTGAAGGAGGCCCTCAATGATCCAGATCATCTCCGGGATATGCTCCGTCGCCCTCGGTTCGATCGTCGCCCTCCGGATCTCCAGACGATCCATATCCTGATAGTAAGCCTCAATATTTCTCTTCGCTACCTGATCCCAGGAAATCCCCAGCTCCCTCGCCCGGACGAGGATCTTGTCATCAATATCGGTGAAGTTCCGGACATAGGTCACCTGGTACCCCTTGTACTCCAGGTAGCGACGGATCACATCGAAGATCAAGGCCTGTCGGGCGTGGCCGATGTGACAGATGTCGTACACCGTCACCCCGCAGGCGTACATCCCGACCTTGCCCGGCACCAGGGGCTCAAAGAGTTCCTTTTTCCTTGTCAGCGTGTTGTAGATCCTGAGGGCCATCTTGGGCCTGACAGGGACACTCGATCAAAAGATCGCCGCCGGGAAGGAGCCTTGCTCCCAAGTCTTTACCACCAACTCAAGCCTTCTCAGACACTCCTCTTTCCCAAGGGTAGGGATTAACACGCTGAGTTCAGGGCCGGACATCTTCCCGGTAAGGGCAGCGCGGAGAGGGCGGAAGAGGGCTTTCCCCTTGAGACCGGTCTTCTGCTCAAGGGCCTTGACGAGCGCAGGGTAGTCCTCGGGTGTCAGAACCTCCCGGTTCGAAAGTTCCTCCCGAAGGGCCTCCAGGATCCTCCGGAGACGAGGGACCGGGGACGGGAGGCCGGAGAGGAGGGACAGGGCCTCGGAAGGATCGAAGCGGAAGAAGATCTGAACCCCTTCGGGAAGCTCTGACAGGGTGGAGAGACTATCCCGGACAGCCTCGATGACGCGGGCGAGGTAACCAGGTTCGGGGAATTCGCTGAAGAGACCCGCCTTCCGAAGGTAAGGAACGGCGAGCTCCACAAGCCTCTTCAGATCCGCCCTTCTCATATGCTGACCGTTCAGCCAGTCGAGCTTCTTCCTGTCAAAGATGGCCGCTGCTCTGCCAACCCTGGCCAGATCGAACCGTTCGATCAGGTCTTCTCGCAAAAGGACTTCCTCACCGCCCCCGGGTGACCAGCCGAGGAGGGCCAGGTAGTTGATCAATGCCTCCGGGAGATAGCCCGCCTCTCTGAACTCGGCGACGGCCGTCGTACCATGACGCTTGGAGAGAGGGGTCCGATCCAAACCGAGAAGCAAAGGAAGATGGGCAAAGGTTGGGGTCTCGAAGCCCAAGGCCTGGTACAGGAGGAGCTGGCGCGGCGTGTTGGGGAGATGATCCTCACCCCGGATGACGTGGCTAATCTCCATGAGATGGTCGTCCACGACGCCGGCAAACAAGTAGGTCGGCCACCCATCCCCCTTTAGGATGATGAAGTCGCTGAGCTCCTCCCGCTCGAAACGCATCTCTCCGTGGATCAAATCTCTGAAAACGATGGGGTCGCCCGTCTCCACCTGAAAGCGAAGGGTGTAAGACAGACCTTCTGTGAGACAGGCCCGCACCTGTTCCGACGACAAGGTACGGCACCGGCCCGAATAGCGGGGCGCCCTCCCCGCTTTCCGCCGGGCCTCCCGCTCCTGCTCTAACTCCTTAGGGGTACAGAAACACCGATAGGCTTTCCCCTCTTTCAGGAGCCGCTCAGCGTAAGATCGGTAGAGGGAAAGACGCTCCGACTGACGATACGGCCCATAGGGTCCACCCTGGTCAGGCCCTTCATCCGGATCGAGTCCAAGCCAGCTCAGATCCTGCAGGATGAGCTTCTCCCACTCAGGACTCGAACGATCAGGATCTGTGTCCTCGATCCGAAGGAGAAAGGCACCACCGTGCTTTCTGGCGAAGAGCCAGTTGACGAGAGCGGTCCTGGCCCCTCCCAGATGGAGGGGCCCTGTGGGGGAAGGGGCAAAGCGGACCCGCACGGGGCTCATCACCTCTCCTCAACCTTCAGATTCAAGGAGGCGACGGCAAAGGCTGCGATCCCCTCCCCCCGTCCGATGAAGCCCTGCCCGTTTGTACTTGAGGCCTTGATATTGATCCGCTCCGGGGGGACCTCCAGGGAGCGGGCGATGGTCTGGCGCATCGGCTCTCTAAAAGGGGCGAGCACTGGGGCCTCGGCAATAATGGTTGCGTCAATGTTCCCTATGACGAACCCCTTCGCCGAGATCTGCTCCCAAATCGCTTTCAGGAAGAGGAGGCTTGACACCCCTTCGTACCGGGGATCAGCGGTCCCAAAGTGGGCCCCGATATCCCCCAATCCGGCCGCTCCTAGCAAGGCGTCAATGATCGCATGGAGGAGGACATCGGCATCCGAATGGCCGTGGAGTCCTCTGCCGTAAGGGATCTCGATCCCTCCCAGGATCAGCCGCTTCCCTTCCACCAGGGGATGGGCATCAAACCCAAGCCCGACCCTCACCCTCCCATGACCTCCCTCTCGATGAACCGCTCGGCTAAGAGCAAATCCTCAGGGGTCGTGATCTTAATGTTCTCGTAGGAACCTGGCACGACCCTGACCTTGGCCCCGAGCCGCTCCACCAGCGAGGTGTCGTCGGTTCCCAGGAACCCTTGCGCTCGAGCGAGACGATGAGCCTCAAGGATCAACGGGTAGTGGAAGGCTTGAGGGGTCTGGGCTACCCACAGCTTGTCCCGCCCCGGCGTCCCAAGGACGAAGTCTCCCTCAACCTCCTTGATGGTTTCCTTAACCGGGACAGCAACCACGGCGGCTCCCCACCTCTCCGCCTCCCGAACACACGCCTCTAAGAGGGTTGGGGAAAGAAAGGGGCGAACACCATCATGGATCACCACGAGATCCGTGGTGGCCTTCGCCCGCATCAGCCCCAAATACACAGACTCCTGGCGTTCCCTTCCACCTCCCACAAACTCAACAGGCCGGTGGATCTCGAAACGACGGACAAGATCCTCTACCCATGCCTCCTCCCCGGGAGGCACGACAACGATAAGATGCTGGATAAGATCGTTGTGGGTCAGGGCGGTAAGGGTCCGGATGAGGACAGGAACACCCCCCAAAGGAACGAACTGCTTGGGGAGGTTGCCTCCAAATCTGGCCCCCCCGCCGGCGGCCGGAACAATGGCGGTCACGAACATGGGCTAGGCGGCTTCTGCCTCCTCCTTTAGCCGGGAGAAGATCATCCGGCCGGCCGTTGTCTGGAGGACCGAGGTGACACAGACATCAATGGTCTGACCGATGTAGCGACGGCCGTTGTCAATGACCACCATGGTCCCGTCGTCAAGGTAGGCCACGCCCTGATTGTATTCCTTCCCCTCCTTGAGGACATACACCCGGATCTCCTCCCCAGGCAGTACGACCGGCCGTAAGGCATTCGCCAGCTCATTGATGTTCAAAACGGCGACACCGTGGAGCTCAGCCACCTTGTTCAAGTTGAAGTCATTGGTCACGATCTTGGCGTTCAAGGCCTTGGCCAGGGCGACGATCTTGGCATCCACCTCCCGGATCTCAGGAAAGTCCATGTCGCTAATTTCCACATGGACGTCCACCTTCTTCTGCATCTTTTGGAGGATATCCAGCCCCCGCCTCCCCCGGTTCCGCTTCAGAGGATCGGAGGAGTCGGCAATGTGCTGGAGCTCCCGGAGGATGAACTGGGGAATGACCAGGCTCCCCTCCAGAAACCCTGTCTCGCACACGTCGGCAATCCGCCCGTCAATGATCACGGAGGTGTCCAGAATCTTATAGCTCTTCGCCCGGGGTTGTTCCTTGAGGAGCCGGATAAAGTTGGCAATGTTAAACTCTCGCCCCTTGTCCACAGCCAGGATGGTACCGAGGTATCCCCCGGCCACCATCAGGGTACCCTGCACGGCCAGGGCCAGGAGCCCCTGGGAGGGGAGGAAGGTCGAGAGGAGAACCAGGAGGACCTTCGCCAAAATCAGGCCCAGGAAGAAGCCGAAGAGGCCGGCGGTGAGCAGCCGGGAAGGGACCTTTCTCAGCATCTCTTCCAGGACCATGATCAAGAGGCCAATAACCATCCCCAGGGCCAACCCGAGAAAGGGGCGGCCTCCCCAAGGGGCGTGAAAGGAAACCAGCAGGTATCCCGCCAAGGCGCAGAGGATGACAAAGGATGCCCGCAGCAGTTTCTCCTGCACCGAACCTCATCTCCTTTCCCTTCGAGGGTCGAACGCTTTGAGATCAGGCCTGGGCGATGGTCCTGTCGATCATCGCCCTGGCCTCGTCTTCGCAGACACCTATGGCGTGGGCGATCTCCGTCACCATCAGGTTCCGAACGGTTTCCAACATCCGTTTTTCCCCGAAGGAAAGGTTACGCCCTTTCTGCAAGAGGAGAAGCCGACGCAGGACGAGGGCGATCTCGTAGAGGGATCCGGTCTTGATCCGCTCCAGGTTGTCCTTAAACCTTCGGTTCCAGTTCGGACAGATCTCCAGGTCGTCTCGCCTCAGGATCTCCATAACCTTGGAGAGCTCGGAGGGATGGATCACTTTCCGGAGGCCCACCTTCTTGGCATTCTGGGTGGGGATCATGATGGTCATCCCATTCCCCAGAATCCGTAGGATGTAGAAGTTCTGCCGCCTTCCTGCGACCTCCCGCCTCTCGATGGCCTCGATGACGCCCACCCCATGAGTCGGATAAATGACCTTCGTCCCGATCTCAAACATGGTCGTACCTCGTCACCATCATACCTGAAGAAACCGATCAGAGTCAAAGCTTTATTTATTTGATGCTATCCGTTAAAGAGTTCCCTGACCAAATCCAAGACGCTCCGGAGTCCCGTGAGCTGCATGGAGACGGCCATCCGCTGCCGCTCCAGATTGGCCTGGGGTAACAGGCCCCTGGCGAAGCCCAAGCGGACACCCTCCATGAGGCGCCGTTCTGCCGAACGGACCGCCCGCACCTCGCCTCCCAGCCCCACTTCTCCGAAAATCACAGCGGAGGGATCAACTGGTGCGTTTTTGAAGCTGGACACGACGGCCGCGGCGATGGCGAGGTCGGCCGCTGGTTCAGAGACCCTCACCCCGCCGGCCACGTTCAAATAGACATCGCAAGCGGCCAGGGGAAGCCCGAGACGCTTCTCGACGATGGCCAGGATCAACGAGGCCCGCTGAAAGTCCAACCCCCCGAAGACCCGACGAGGGATCGCTGCCCCCGTCGAGGTGACCAAGGCTTGGAGCTCCACCAGGATCGGCCTCGTCCCCTCCATCGTCGGGACCACTACGGACCCGGGGGCCTGGAGGGAGCGTTCGGCGAGAAAGAGTTCAGAAGGGTTCGTGACCTCCAGAAGACCCTCCTCGGTCATCTCGAAAACCCCGATCTCCTCGGTGGACCCAAAGCGGTTTTTGGTGGCTCGGAGGATGCGGTAAGGCAACTGGCGCTCCCCCTCAAAGGAGAGGACGGCATCAACGATATGTTCCAAGGCCTTCGGCCCAGCCAGGGAGCCGTCTTTGGTGACATGCCCAATCAGCAAGACACTCACCTTGGTCTCTTTGGCAAACCGCATGAGACGAGCGGCCACCTCCCGGATCTGGCTCAGGCTCCCCGGTGGGGACTCCATCTCCTCCGTATAGGTCGTTTGGACGGAGTCCATGACGAGGAAACGCGGGCTGACAGCCTCCGCCGCCTCCAGGATCCGACCAAGGTTAGTCTCGGCCATAAGCAGCAGCTCCCTATGCAGAGCCTTCAGGCGCTCCCCACGCCCCCTGACCTGTTCCAAGGATTCCTCGCCTGAAACATAGAGGACCTTCTCCCCCCTTGACGCCACCCCGGCACACGCTTGGAGCAAGAGGGTCGATTTGCCCACCCCCGGTTCTCCACCGATCAAGATGAGGGACCCGGGCACGATCCCTCCTCCCAGGACCCGGTCGAACTCTTGAACATCGGTGGGAAGCCGGGGAAAGGCGGTCGCATCAATCCCCGTAATCGGCTTTGGCCCTTCTCCGGGACCATGGGGCCCCAAGGGGGGGGGATGCATCCTGACCTCCCGCTCTTCGAGCAGGCCACCCCATGTTCCACACTCCGGGCAGCGGCCCATCCATCTCGGGCTCCAGTAGCCGCACTGTTGACAGACGAACCTGATCTTTTCCCTCACCGTCAGGCGGTCCTCCTCCATCGCTTGAACACCAACGACCAAACCCTTGCATTAGTTTTTTTATAGATGAAATCCCGAAAAAAGGTCAAGCAAATTCTCCGGAAAAACCCAGGGGATCGCCGGGGTTCTCCCGTTTCCCGAGGTCTCGGGGAGCCCGGGGTGTTGCCTCGGCAGAACGGGGACTCGAAAAAGGCTTGTCCGACCAGGACCCCTGAAGTATCATAGGGTATCTTTTGTGGGTCACCTCGGAGGGTTCGTCCGCTTCGTTGGCCAGAAGGAGGTCTTCACCCGTGCAGAAAACCATCAGGCTCCGAGAGCTCCTGCGACGGCCTGGGATGATCTTGGTGGCCGGGGCCCATGATGCCATCAGTGCCAAACTCATCGAGCGGGCCGGCTTTGATGCGGTCTGGACCTCGAGCTTCGGGATCTCCACAGCCCAGATGGGTCTCCCCGACGCGGGGCTTTTAACCATGACCGAGAACCTGGAGATCGTCAAGAAGATCAATCAGGCCGTCTCGATTCCTGTCATCGCCGATTGCGATGATGGGTATGGCAACGCCATCAACGTCATGCGGACCACCATCGAGTTCGAAGCGGCGGGAATTGCAGGGATCTGCATCGAGGACAACGTCTTTCCAAAGCGGTGTAGCTTTTACCCGGGAGTCCGCCGGGAGCTTGTCTCCATCGAGGAACATGTCGGAAAGATCAGGGCGGCCAAGGAGGTCCAGAGAACGGGGGATTTTGTGATCATTGCCAGGACCGAGGCGTTGATCGCCGGCTGGGGGATGGAAGAGGCCTTGAAGAGGGCCAAGGCGTACGCTGAGGCCGGCGCTGACGCCATCCTCGTCCACTCCAAGGCCAGCTCTTTCCACGAGCTTCGCGAGTTCGCCAGGGTCTGGAGTGGAACCGCACCCCTGGTTGTCGTTCCGACCCTGTTCCCCTCGGTGACCCTGGAGGAGCTTCAGGAGTCGGGGTTCAAGGTCGTCATCTTCGCCAATCAGGCCATCCGGGCGGCCATCAAGGCCATGGAGGAGACCCTCCACCTCTTGAAGGAGAAAGGCTCGGCGGAGGCCGTCTCCGCCCGGATCGTCCCTTTGGAAAAGGTCTACGACCTGGTAGGGGTGAGTGAGCTAAAAGATCGGGAAGAACGGTTCCTCCCCGTGGGCGCGGAGAAGGTTAAGGCCATCATCCTCGCGGCCGGATTCGAGAAGGAACTCCTCCCGCTGATCAAGGACCGGCCCAAGACGATGCTGGACATCAAAGGGAAAACCATCCTGGAGCGCCAGATCGCCAGGCTCAACGAGTGTTCCATCAAGGAGATCGCCGTTGTCCGGGGGTATAAGAAGGAAAGCATCGATTACCCAAATATCCGCTACTATGAGAATGACCGGTTCCAGGAAACCCACATCCTGTATTCTCTCTTCTGCGCTGAACCTGAGATCGAGGGTCGTTTTATCTTCCTTTACGGGGACATCATCTTTGACCGGGGGGTCTTGGAGAAGCTCTTGAAGAGCAAAGGGGACATCGTGCTGGCCGTGGATCGGGCCTGGTACCATAATCGTCGGGACGGCATCGACCCTCCGACGTACAAGGCAAAGCCGGCCCTGGTCGTGATGAAAACCCCCCCGGTTCATGGTTACCGCTTCCTTCCCCCTGAAGGGGAAAACACCGTGGTCAGGATCGGTCATGACATCGACCCTGACGAGGCCCACGGGGAGTTCATCGGCATGGCGATGTTCTCGGAGAAAGGGGCTCAAAGCCTCAAAGAAGCCTACCGACGGGCCCTGGACCGATACCGGCATCAGAGGTTCTATGAGGCTGAATCCATCGAGAAGGCCTCGTTGACCGACCTCCTTCAGGCGATGATCGACGAAGGGGTCAAGGTCTCCTGTGTCGAGATCTACAAAGGCTGGATGGAGATCAACACCTTCGAGGACTACCAGCGGGCTTGGGCCGAGATCAAGGAATAGAGCGCCTCTGGTGAAGAGGTTGACCGGCCTATCCCTCTCCCCGGTCTCCCCCCTCTAACATGAAGCGGTCAAAGGCCTGACACACGGCTTCAGGCCGACAGGGATCGATCCGGGGATGGGCCGGAACCCATTGAAAGCGCTGGTAGAACAGCTTTCCCCGATACGGGGGCTGACGGTAGTCGTAGCTGGCCAACGGGCGGAAGGCCTCGCGGGCAATCTCGATGTGCCGAAGGTTCTTCCGTTCCGACCGGTAAAGGGCGAGGGCCTTCCGCTTCACCTCCCGCTCCCCGTCGTCCAGGAGAAGAACCCATTCTGTCCCGTTGGGGGCGAAAAATTCGTGACACCGCACCCTTCCCCCGAAGTAGTGGTACTCGCTGAACTCCCAGACCTGGACGGAGCCTTTAAGCGTACTCGAGAGGAAGCTGGCGGCATCGTGATCCTGGTGCCCCCCCTCGTAGGTCGGAGCCCAGAGGGTGTCGATCTGATGCCCCCGAATTGCCCTGATGAGCTTCTCCCGGGTTGGACCGAGAAAGCTTTTTAACGTCCGGGAGGGGATCTCCTGGAACTCGACGGCCTCGATCCCGAGGAGCGCCGCCACCTGCTCGGCCTCCTTTCGGCGTCGCTCGACGAGACGTGGGTAGCCTCTCCGCTGCCACCACCAGAGCGCCTCCCGAGGCGGGACCCCCGTGGTCAGGTAAAACCCAAAAATCTCCGCCCCCTGGACTCGCGCCCGCCCTACCGCTGCCGAGCACCCCACCACCTCGTCGTCCGGGTGGGGGATGAGCAGGAGGATTCGCTTCCCGAACACCGAGGGGTTCACCTCCGCTTCGCCAGGCTCCTAAGCGTTCCCCACTCCTGGACCAGGGCCTTGAGAGACCAGGCGTTGCTCCGGGTCACGAGGGCACGCATGGCCCTTAACAGGTGGCCCTGCCTCAGGTGGCCGATGGCATCCCCCAGGGAGACGGCCACATGCAGCAAGACGCTAGAGTCCCGGTAGCAATCGCTCATGCAGAGGGTGCAGTTGTCCCGAATGAACGGCGTCTCCCGGAACTCATAGATGGAGCCCATCCGCGTCGGCCAGAAGTCGCACCGGTAGACGTCCAGGTTCCAATCCAGGAAGAAGTACTTGTACCCCCCGAAGCAGGGGAAGCGCTGCGGCTCTCTCTTGAGGAACCGGACCATCTCCGCCAGGGATTCCCCTGGGTTCAGGATGCGGAACTGACCCTTGAGCCGCCTGATCTCCTCAAAGGCCACGATCAGCTCCTCAGGGGTGTAATCGACAAGGGGCGAGGTCTCGGAAAAGACCAGGGAGGACGAGCCCAGGACCCGCTTCGGGTAGGAGAAGGTCACGGTCTCGAACCCAAGCTCTTGAAGAAAGCGGAGGAGTCGGGCAAAGTCCTTAACCAATTTGTTGATGGTCACCGAGGCCACGGTCTTGATCCCGAGGCCTTTGAGTTCATGGTTTGCCTCCTTGATCCGCCCGCAGACGCCAGGGAGCCCTCGGTTCTGCTCGTGCTCCTGGGATGAGGTGGCATCAATGGAGATGAAGAGCGTCTGAAGGCCGCTGGCCTTGAGGTCGCGAATCATCCGGGGCGTAAGGAGGAAGCCGTTAGTGCAGATGGAGGGCCTCATCCTCTTCTCCACCGCGTACGCCACCATATCCTTGAGCCTCGGATGGAGGAGGGGCTCGCCCCCTGAAAAAGTGAGGTACCGGATCCCTCTCTCGTAAAGGATATCAATGGCCTCGCATAGCTCCTGAAAGCCCACCATGACCTTCTTGGTGACAAACGGTTTATCGTACGCGTAGTTACAGAAGTCACACCTGGCGTTACAGGCATTGGTGATGGCGATGTTGCAGATCCCCGGCCCACCGCCCGCCAGGAGCTGCCATCCTGCCCTGACCTGTTTCAGGACCGAGACCGGCTTCCCCATTTCCCCCTCCGGGTGGCTCAGGCGTGTGGATCCGAGAAGACCTGGCCTTTCTTGGCCACCGTCTGCCAGACCGGGAGGAGATCCTGAGCCAGGACCTCCTCCCACGAAGGCCACTCCGTTTCGATATGCCGCCTCGCCTCTTGCCCCATCCGGACCCGGAGCGTTAAATCCCTCCTCAAGAAGGCAACAGCCCGGGCCCAGAGGGCAGGGTTGTTCGCCTCGACGATGACTCCGTCCACGCCGGGCTGTTTGAGACACTGGGCCGCCCCCCCCTTTGCCGAGACCAGGACGGGAAGCCCTGACGCCTTTGCTTCGATCACCACGTTGGGGCAGACCTCGATTTCCGAAGGGAACACGAAGAGATCGGCACTGGCATACAGCCAGGCGAGGGTCGAGGGCGAGACCACCCCTGGAAGGGTGACATGAGGACCAAGGAGGGTGCGGACCGCCTCTTTCTGGCTCCCCTCCCCAACGATCATGACATGGATAGGCTCCCCCTGATCCAGTAACCGCTTGGCCGCCTGGGCCAGGGTCATCACGTTCTTCCCCTGGTCCACCCGCCCCACAAAGAGCAACAGGAACCGATCCGGGGGGATGCCGAAGGCCGCCTCCAGCTTCGCCCGATGCCGCCACCGGGGGTGGAAGGCCTCCTTGTCAATCCCCCGCCGGAGGAAAGAAATCCGCTTTTCCGGCAACACCCTTGAAACCCGTTCCCAATCCTCCCGGTTCGAGACCAGGATCCAGTCGCACCGCTCGAGATACCGGTCGAGCTTCCGCAACGTGGAGACGTAACAGCGTTCGTCGAAACGGAACCGGTCGAGGAGGAAGCGAGCCAATCGCCCCTCTTTGAAGAGCCGGCGGATGACCGCTTGGGTGTAGAGCCGGGTATACCGGGGGGTATCGGTGTGGATCGAAGTGACCAACGGCACCCGGGATCGCCTCGTGAAGGCAAGGGCCGTTTTGGCGAAGGCGAAGAAGGCGTCGGTGGTGTGGATCACCTGGTAGCAGCCCAGGTAGGGAAGAAGCCTCGGGTGCAAAGGGGCGAGGTCGGTATGTTCCGGGATCTGGCCCAGGAAGCGAAGCCGTCCCGTACTGAGGAGGGGCGGGTGGGTAATGTAGCGCACGTTCTCGGAGATGCTGTCCCTCTCCTCCTGATCCCCCAGGAAATGGATGGTCAGGTCCACCTGATCTTTGAACGCGGCGGCGGCCCTGGCCAAGCGCTCCCAGCACTTGACCTGTCCACCGGCCTCAGGACGCCACTTTAGGTCAACGAGCACCCCCACAGCCAACCTGGGCCGTTCCTCCAGGGATCGCCGGTTCCGATGGGAGTCCAGCTCCATTCTGCCATGTCCTCTCCAAGGTAAGGGAAACCTGTCTGCCCCTTAAGGAGCGTGATGAGGTCCGAAGCCGGGAGGAGGAAGGTCCGGATCACAGGCGAAGGGGGAGGTGGGAAGAGAATTCGCGGGAGGATGCCTGGAGAGGTAAGGTAACGGCATAGAATTCCGAGGGACGAGGGGTCGTGCCGGGACCAAGGGCAACCCATGGCAGAAGGGGGGAAAGAGGTTGGAGATGGGCAGGGGGGAAACTTCGGGCAGAGGATCCATCAGACCGGACCAACTGGAGCACCTCTTCGAAGGGGGAGCTTTCGCAGGCCTGGGCCTCCTGGAAAGAGCCAACCCTTTCAATCAGGAGGGACCCAAGCACCAAGACCACCGCGGTCAGGATGGCCCCCATCGTCTCCAGTCTAGCCGGCGGGGATCGTCTCATCGGCACCTCCAAAACTGGAGCAAATGGTAGCACAAACACCGGGGGAGGTCAAGGAAATCGCAGACTCCCCGAGCCCCCGCCAGCCTTTGCGGTTTTGGAGGAGGAATGCTATGATTCCCCTATCGTTCTCGAGCAAGGCCTCTCCGTTCAGCCATGGAAAGGAGGAACGAAATGAAGCGCTGGCTTGGGGGCTTGATCGTCGGGGGCTTGGTCTGGGGGGTGCTCCCCGGCCAGGCTGCTGAAGGGGATCTGAGCCAGATCGTCGCCCAGATCCGCACGGCGACCATCCAGTTCCTCGACATCGATCAGGCCAGGAAGCATGGGTACCGCCAGATGACCGGCATGATCCGCCTCCATGGCTATCACTACTTCAACCCTTCCATCACCGACTTCGACCTCACCCGGCCCCAGATGCTCCTCTACGTGGAGGAGAGGGGTCAATGGCAGTTGGCCGGCGTGGAGTACGTGGCCGGAGGCCCAACCCCTCCCCGCACCTTCTTTCCCAGGGCTCCCTGGTTCCGGCATAAAGCCAGTTGTCATTACGCTGACGGGAGCGAGGAGGAAGCCTCCGCCGCCGATCTCTGCCCAAAGACCCATCCCAAAACGGGAGCTCCCTTCGAAGTCTGGCATCCCAGTCTCTGGAGTCTCCACGTCTGGGCCTGGTTCCCCAACCCGAGCGGCCTTTTCGCGGAGACCAACCCGTTCCTCGCCTCCTATGGGGGGAGCGAGGGCCTCCCGGGAGGAGGCCACGAGCACGGGGGCTGGCAACGGACCCCGGGGCAGATTGCGTTCTCCGAGTTTAACCACCGCTCCTCGGGGTTCCTCCTCCTGCTGGTCGGGATCCTGGCCGTGATTGAGGTCTTCCTCCCGGGCCGTCGCTGGCTGAAATCCCTCTGGCCCCTTGGAGCCATCGGCTTAAGCCTCTGGGTCCTCGTCCGGAGTGACCCGCAGGTCTGGCCGCTAGGCCCGATCCCCCTCCTGGAAGGGTTGGCCATCCCCTCGGTCTGGCAGCATAAGGTCCTCGGCCTCGCCATGTTGGCCATCGGGTTGATCGAGCTTTTCAGGAAGGAGGGATGGCTCCTCCACCCGGCCTGGGGTTACCTCTTCCCTGGTCTGGCCATTGTCTCAGGGGCCCTCCTGGTCTCTCATGGGGGCCACGGTAAGTCTGGACACCTTTTCGCCTTCATCACCCAGCAGCTCACCTGGGGCCTTTCCGGCTTCAAGATCTATCTCCAACACGCCGCGATGGGCCTCCTGGCCATCCTCATCGGGGGAACAAAGCTCCTCTGGGACCGGGACCCTGGTTCCTCCATCCCCAAGCTCCTCTGGCGGTTCCTGGTGATCGCCTTCGGCGTGTTGCTGATCTTCTACCGGGAGCGGTAACCCGCGGCGCGGGAAGAGCGAAAAGCCCATCCCCAGAGCCGATCTAAAAGGACTCCTGTTCCTGTTTGAGTTTCATGCGGCGGACGAGGCTCTCATAGGAGGAGTTTCGGATAATTTTGCTGAACTGGGTTCGATAGTTCCCAACGATGCTGACCCCATCAATGATCACGTCGAAAAAGGCCCACCGGGGCCCCTTCTTGATGAGTCGGTAATCAACCGGCAACCGCTCGTTCCGCTGACTGACCAGGGTCGTTTTCACCAGGGCCGTTGACCCATCCAGCCTCTCCTGCCCATAAAGGGTCCGCCTTTCCGGGAGAAACCTGAGCACCAGGCGGGTGTAGGACCTTTGGAAGAGGTCGCCAAAGACCTGGACAAACTCCTCCTGTTGGGATGGGGTCAGCTTGGCCCACTGATCCCCCAGGGAGCGGGCCGCCATCTCCCGAAGATCAAAGCGATCGAAGATGATCTTCTTGACCGCCTCCCTCCGCTCCTCCTCCTTTTCCGGCCCAGCAAGCTTCGGGTCCCCCAGGATCGCCGAAGCAGCCTCCAGGGTTGCCTTGACCTGTTCCAAGGGTTCCCCGGCCACGGCGGTGGAAAGGAACCCTTGAGCCAGGAAGAGGATCCCCAACCAGGACCCTGCCCAAGCCATCCTCTTGGTGTGCCCCCATCGTCGTCCCATCCTCAAAAACCTCCTCTCTCCCCGTGTTCCCGGAGCCACGCCTCCCCCGTTGCCTTCCCCTCAGGGTCTTCCCACTTCTTGGACGGCCTTGCCGGTCGCCTGGTCCAGGGCGGCAAGGGCCATGTTGTAGTTAAAGATCGCCTTGAAATTCTCCGCCCGCATCTTGACGAAGGCGACAAGGGCATCGGCTACCTCCTTGGCCTCGCCCACGCCCAAATCGAAGTTGGCCACCGCGGCCACCAGCCACCTCCTCGCGTTGGCATACGCCTCCTCCGTCGCCTTGATGCTCTGCCGGGCCTCCTCCAGCTCCCGGTAGGCTTTTCTCACCTGAAAGGGGACCCCCTGCTCCGCCAGTTCCTTGGCGTGAACCACCTTCTGATGCTCGGCCTGGGCTTCTCGAACCTTGCCGGCAAGGATGCCGAAGTCGAAGTGCCACTTGAAGCCGATCAGCGGGACTACCACCGTATGATTCAGCTCGTCGAAGACGAACGGGTTGGTGAGGGGGGTACGGTTGGTGGCCCGGGACACGGAACCTGTGACGGCCATGAACAGCTGGGGATAGCGTTCTGCCCTCGCGGCCGCCACCAAGGCCTGGGTGGCCAACAGGCCTTCGCGGATCTGAACGAACTCCGGCCGCCGCTCCTGGGCCTCCTTAAGGGCCTGCTCGAGAGGAGGGACGGGCCTGGGATCCGGTTCCAGCGTTTTCACCGCTGGCTCGACCACCTGATCGGGCGCCAAGCCGGTCAAGGTCTTGAGCCCGGCGGTGGCCACATCAATCACCTTCGCCACCTCATTCAGGTTCCGCTGAAGCTCCCCCCGGAAGGTCCTGAGCTTGTACCGATCCACCTCATCCGCCCCGGGCGCCCCAGCCTCCAGGATCCGTTCCACCTTCTCCAGGGCCCGCTCCAACTGCTCCTGGATATCGAGGAGGAGGTTCTGGAGCTCCATCCCGAGGAGGAGGCTGTAATAGGCCTCCTTGACCTTCAAGATGACCTCCGAGGTCTTTTCTTCCACCCGCGCCTGCTCGACCCGAACCCCATGGCCGGCGGCCTCCCGGAGCCCCGAGATCCTACCAAAGGTGTACAAGGGCTGGATCAACGTAAAGTCACTCCGCCCGAAGATCCCGTTGATGGTTGGCCGGTCCGTTCGATCGGTTGATCGGACATCGCCCAATTCCGTGGTGAAGACCCGGGCCTCGGGCGAGGGGCCCAAGACGCTCGTGAACTCGAACTGGGGGAGTCGTCCGGCATCGGCCTGATCCTTCTTGGCCTGGGCAGCGTCCACACCCGCCTGCACCCGCTTGATGTCAGGGCTTGTCATGACCGCCATTTCAATGGCCTGCTTGAGGTCAAGGATGACCGTCCCTGTTCTCGGCACCTCTTGCGCCTTCAGGGGAGGGGGAAAGGCAAAGAGCCCAAAAGCTCCCAGGAGTCCTAGCACCACCCTCGGTCCTCGCCTCCAGTTCATCGAACCCTCCTTTCGGAACCAGGGACCCCGATGATAAATCCCACCGGCTCGCTCCCCCTCCATGGGCCTCCCAGGCTGACCCACCCCTCCCTTACAGAACACCACCTCTTCCCAGATTGTTCCCTCCCTCCAGATACGTCGGCTGGGGCCCCATGGTTCAAAAAATGCCATGGGACTGGAGATCGGGGAGCATGATAGCGTAGGCCCGGGGGTTTGTCAAACGCCTCCGATCCTCGACCCGGGATTTTTTCCTTGCTTTTCGGCAAAACCGTGGTACATAAGATGGGACCCCCCTGACAGGTCTCTAAGCTTTGGGAGGTGGTCATGAAGGCCCTGATCCTCGCAGCGGGGAGGGCCACCAGGCTTCACCCGCTGACGGCCGACACGCCGAAGTGCCTTTTGGATGTTGGGGGAAGGTCCCTGTTGGAATACCAACTTGACGCCCTGGCGGGATCGGGAGTCGCCGAGGTCCTGATCGTCACCGGCCATCGGGCTGATGCCATCCACCGCTTTGCCGCTAGGGCTGCTCGCCGCTACCCCTTTCGCCTTACCCTCCTCCACAACCCTCTCTACGCCGAGACCAACAATCTCTATTCAGCATGGATCGCGCGGGAGCAAGTGGAAGGCCTGCCCTGTTTCATCCTCCATGCCGATGTCCTCTTTCACAAGGCGATCCTCCCTGGATGCCTGGCATTTCCAGGAGATATCTGCCTGGTCATTGATCGCGAGATCCTCGGGGAGACGATGAAGGTGACCTCCCAAGGGGACCGGATCACCGCCGTCAGCAAATCCATCCTCCCCGGTGAAGCCACGGGAACCTTCATCGGCATCGCCAGATTCTCAGGACGAGGCAGCCGCCTCTTCTTTGAGGAGATGAGAGGATTCATCCAGCAGGCGAGAACGGATCTCTATTTCACGGCAGCCATTGAAGCCTTGATCGCCCGGGGGGTCCCGGTCGGCTATTCCCTCACCGGGGGGCTTCCCTGGATGGACATTGACACGCCGGAAGAACTGGAGCAGGCAAGGGCCCTGGGGAGAAAGCTGGACGAGGGGTCCTGACGATCCGGCCAGAAGGCCTGGAGAAACGCCTTTCCCCGGGACGCCTGTTTACCCCCCCCTGCCTTTCCAGCCTCCTTCCTTGGCCCCAACGGTTTGAGGCATCTCTTGATCCTCCCCCGAAACCTTCGCCTGCTTTGATAAGCGGAGTCGCAGGACGGCAGGAAGGGCGGTGACGGAAGCCAGGAGGATACACCCCACCCCAACCATGAGGAGGAGGCCGATGCTGTAAATCCCCCGATGGCGGGAGATCATCAAGCTCCCGAATCCGACCATCGTGGACAAGGCCGAGAACGCCATGGCCCTCCCGGTGCTCTTGGGGAGGGGAAGGGGGAGCTTCCTGGTGGTCCTCTCCTCGCGGTAACGGGTGAGGACCATGATGCCACCTTCGATCCCAGGAGCCCCTATCAAGGGGAGGACGATAAGGTTGGCCAGGTTGAACTTCACCTGAAAGGCCCCCATGAAGCCTAAGGTCCACAGGGAACCAAGGACCAAAGGGATCAGGGCCAAGAGGGAAGCCTTCACCTCCTTAAACGTGAGAAAGACCAGGAGGAGGAGACCGACGACCGAATACAACCCGGCTTTCTTGTAGGCCGTCTTCATCGCCTGCATGTGCTCAAAGCCCAGGACCGGATCACCGATGGCATCAGGGTCCACAGCCCTGATCGCCCGGACGAACTTCGCCAGGTGCTCAGGCTCCCAGATGTTCTCGGCGGGAAAGATCAATACCCGGTACCTTCCCGTCCTGCCCACGAAGCGCTCCTTAAGCTCAGGGGGAATGGTCTGGAGCGTTACCGGTCCGGCGTCGAGGCCCCGTTTCAGGAAATCCAGCTTGTCCTTCAAGTCCCCGAAAATCTCCCTCTCGAACCCTTGAAGGGCCCGATGGACTTCCTCAGGCTCCGTTTGCTTGGCCCATGTTAAGAACTGGTCAATGAGGCGGCGCACCTCACGCATCGCCTCCACGGGTGGCCTCTTCCTGGGGTCCCAGGTTTCGCCACCATCCTCTACCATCTTGAACTTGATCCTCTCCAAGGTGGACAGGAGGACCTCCAGGTCCAGGGGCCCGGGCTTGACCTGAGGGATGGGGATATCGGCCAGGAAGGGACGGAGGCTTTTGAGAAGGCGGAGCTTCCGCTCCTGGTCCTGAGGGATCAGGGAGGCAAGGCTCTGGACCCCTGCCACCAAAGGAAGGGCCTTAAAGGCCTTCTCCCTTCGCCTCACCTCCTCCAGAGAGTCGGCGACGCTCACCGCAAACCAGGCCGACCGCTTGGCGTTCTCCAGGATCTTAAGCTCCCAGACAACGGACTCGGTCCCTTCGGCCTGCATGTGGAGGAGGTTAAAGTCAGCCCCAACCCTCCCGAGAAACGCGAGGGAAAGGAGGACAAGGAGGGCACTCGCCGAGAGGGTGACCAGCGGATAGCGGTACAGCCCTTCCAGGTAGCCGGAGCGGGCCTCACCGCCCCTCATTCCGCGGAGATCGAAGGTTGCCCCTCTCCGGCCATCATAGAGGATGAGGAACGCCGGAAGAACCGTGAAGGTGGCGAGCAGGATGAGGAGGATGCCGGTCCCGCTGATGAAGCCCAGCTCGACCAGACCTTTGAAGTCGGTGAAGACGAGGGTGAAGAAGGAGAACGCGGTGATGAGGGCGGTCGCCGCTATCCCCGGCCCAACGGCAGCGGTGGTCCGCTCCATGACGAAAGGCACCCCAACCCCTGGCATCCTCTCTTCCATGTACCGACCGATAAAGTAGCTGCCGTAATCAATCCCCAGGCCGATCAAAAGCGGCGCAAAGGTCATGGTGATGATGTTCAGATGCCCCACCGTCAGGGCGGTGAAGCCGATGGACCAGCCCAGACCAATGACCAGCGTCACGAGGGCGAAGAGGGGTCTCATGACCCCTCTGAACATGACGAAATAGAGAAGCCCGACCCCTACGAGGGAGATCAAAGCCGCCATGGCGGTATCCCGCTGGGCCGCCCCCATCTCATCCGAATCCAGGACCGATTGCCCCGTGACCCCGACCTCGAGGTCTGGAAAAGCTTTGCGAAGCTCCCGGACCTCCTGCCGGACACGCTCAACGGCCTTCCTGAACCGGTCGAAGGTCCCGGAGACCTGCCGGGGGGTGACCAGGAGGAAGAGAAACGTCTTATCCTCTGACCAGAGGAACCCATCCTCCGATGTCTTCCACTTCTCCTTGGTGAAAAAGGCCTCCCAGGGGGAGACGTAGGCGTGTTGACCCTCAACCCACTCGTCCATCGCTCTCAGGATGGAGATCAGCAGGCCGAGATCAACAGGTTCCTTTTCCCCCCCCTGCTCCTCCTCCAGCAAGAAACCGGTGAAGGTATGGCTGATCATCGCCGAGGTCATCTCCCGATTGATCAGGGAGAAGAGGCCGGGGAGGGTGGGGGAGGCGGCCAGGTCTCTGATCAGCTCCGCATGCCTTTGGAGCTTCCGCCTGAGGGCGAGGAGGTCGTCAGCGGATAGGTAAAGGAGGCCTCTGTTTTTCAAGGGTTCGATGTCGATTCGATAAAAGACCTTTTCGAAATCCTCCCTGTCCGCCTCCAACCGTCTTCCCAACAGGCTGGCGAAGGCCTTGGCCCGCTCTGGATGATGGCTTTGAACCACAATGACAATCCGATCCAGGGACTCAAACTCCCTGCTATGCTCCCGGTGGAGCAGGCTATACCTGTCCTTGGAGGAAACGAGGTCAAGGCGGCTGGTCTTAAAGCTCAAGTGGGTCGCGGCATAGAGGACAGAGACGACGGCTACTGCCAGAGAGACAACGATGACACTTCGCGGATGCCGATAGATGAACTTTAGGAACCGGACCAGCACGATTTCCCCCCCTGACGGCGTTTCAGGTAAAAGATTGTAGCAACCCGCCCCCATTCTCGCAACAGGCTTAGATGTGGCCCCCGACCAGGGGCGTCAGGCGGTGGCCATGAAGGCCCCAGCTCAGACCGGACCCCTGAAGCCCCTGTCCTGGGTATCTCCTTTACTTTTCAGGCCGGCAGTGATACAAAGGATGACAGCTTTGCTTCCTGGTGAACAAACGCCCACCCCGTGGATCGGGAACGGGGAAGAGCGCTATGAAAGCGATCACCCTCTCAGCCCTGATCGTTCCCCCCCCAGGAGGGGACTGGACCCCTGCCCTCCACCCGTTAGCCGGGGTGCCTGTCTTCATCAGGATCATCCTTGCGGCACAACGAGCGGGGGTTCACCGGTTCCTTGTCCTCTCGGGACCTGAGACCCCCAAGCTCCAGACCCTCCTGGCGGAGAGGTCCGGGATCAAGGCCCAGGTCTCATGGTTCTGTCCTCCGCTCCACCCCCAAGGGGGAACCCTAGAGGAGTGGTTGGAAGAGGAACGACCCCCAGTGTTCCTGCTCGATGGGGGGACGATCTTTGCCCCCGTCGTGCTGGAACGGATGCACGCCGCCTTTGAAGAGGATCTGGACATTCTGATTCCTGCCCGGGGGGCCTCGGAAGGCCATCACGGGATCGCCCTGGTCTCCTCACGGATCATACGCCTCATCGCCGAAGCCCTGGACCGGGAAGGACCAAAGGGATGGGAAGAGCTCCTCCTGACCTTCAAGGACCACCGAAAGTACCTTCTGACCCTCCCAGACGAATACGCCTACGTCTTTGACACCTCTTCCCTCCCGACTGACGAAGCCGAGAGGGCGTTATACCGCTCCTTGGGAAAGCCAACCGACACCATCGTGATCCGAGAGACCCGGAAGGTGGCGGCCCTGGTGGTGAAGGCCCTCGTCGAGACTCAAGCCACCCCCAACCAGCTTACCTTCCTCAGCTTCCTCTCAGGGATAGCGGCCGCCGCCTTCCTGTGGCAGGCTGGGTATGCCAGCGTCCTGACAGGGGCCCTTCTCCTCGTCCTTTCCTTCGTGATGGACTTAGCGGACGGGATGCTGGCCCGGATCAAGTTCCTGGAAAGCCGAGGGGGAGGGTGGTTGGACTTCATCCTGGATAACGCCGTCCATCTGGGGATCTTCGCGGGTCTCACCCGGGTCGTCTACCTCCGCTCCCCCAGCTGGCAGGTCCTTACCTTCGGGATCCTGTTGATAGGAGGGACTCTCCTTTCCGGTCTGGCCTTTACCCTCCACATGATGGGCCCCAAGACCAGGAGTGGAGGGCCCGGGGAGACAGAAAACCTCGATCGAAGGCTTGAGGGGATCGTCGAGGCGATCAGACACCGGGATTTCTCCCTCCTCTTCCTCCTCCTCGCGGTTGTGAACAAGATCCACTGGTTCTTCTGGGTTGGGGCCATCGGGACAAATCTCTTCTGGCCCCTCGTCCTCTACGCTGCCTTCCGGAGAAGGGTTAAGGCCCGTCGGCGCTCCGAGAAAGCCCAAGGACCAAGGCCGTGATCAAGACGAAGACCCTAAACGTTTTGGTGCTAAGCCTCGGCCTTCTCTTGTTTGCCTTCCTCGTGTACCGGGTCGGTCCCTTGACCATCGCCCTCCACCTTCGGGCCCTGGGCTGGAAGCTGACCCTCCTCCTCCTGCCGTATGCGTTCGGTTATTTCTTCTTTACCCTGGGGTGGAGAGTGACGTTGGCGGATGGCGCATCAATCCCGTTTTCAAGGCTCTTTCTTATCCGAGCGGCCGGTGAGGCCGTAAACTACCTGACCTTCTCAGCCTCCCTTGGAGGCGAGCCGGTCAAGGCGTATTTGCTAAAATCCCACGAGATCCCCCTTGAGAAGGGCCTGACCTCTGTCGTCGTCACCAAGACCGCCATGACCCTGGCCCAGATGACCTTCACCGTCATCGGGATCATCCTGGCCATACACCAGATAGGGGCAAAGAGCCCCTTCCTCACCTTTTCAGTCGTGCTGATCCTCGCTTGGATCCCCGCCATGGCGTTCTTGATTGTGCTCCAGCGACAGGGCCTGTTCACCTGGCTTCTCTTGCCTGCCAGAGCCGTAACCTTCCTGAAGACCCGGCTCCAGCGGTGGGAGGAACGGATCCGGAGCCTGGACCGTCAGATCGCCGCCTTTTACACCAAAGATGCCCGAAGCTTTCTCCTCTCCTGGGGGTTCCACCTGGGTGGTTGGATGGTTCAGAGCCTGGAGGTCTACCTGCTGCTCTCCTTTCTAAAGCTGCCCGTGGACCTTCCGACGGCCTTTGCTATCCAAGGTCTCTCGGTCCTCACCAAAGCCGTAGCCTTCGTCATCCCAGGAGCTCTAGGAGCCCAAGAGGGGGGGAATATGCTGATCTTCCTTGGCTTCTCCCTTCCCATGGAGGCAGGGATGACGTTCAGCTTGGTGAGACGGGGCAGGGAGCTTTTCTGGGTCAGCCTAGGTCTCGCCACGCTGGCCCGTTATGGCCTCAAACGGATAAGGTCAGAGGTGGGATAGGGGGATCGCGTAAGGGAACACACCTAACCCCCAACGCCGGTCCCCTGAAGGGCGGCGATGAAGCGGTCACGGATCACCTCAGGGGGATGGGAGACCCGCGGGATCCCCTCCTCCTCATGAAGGGAGACCTTGACCAGGAGGAAGGAAGGACCTTCCGAATTGAGAAGCTTTCGAACGGTCGTGACGAGGGCCTCCTGATCCTCAACCCGCCCGGCCCACCGGTAGCCGGAAGCCCTTGCGATCTCCTGGAGGGGGAGGTGCTTGGAAAGGCTGGCCTGCCCCCCCGTGGAACCATAAGCCTCATTGTCGAAGACGACATGGACCAGGTTCTTCGGCTGGAGGGCACCGACCATCGCCACGCCTCCCAGGTTCATCAGGACGTTTCCGTCCCCGTCGAAGATGACCACCCTCCGATCGGGACGGCAGAGGGCAACTCCCAAGGCGATGGAGGAGGCCAACCCCATGGACCCGATCATGTAGAAATTCTCAGGCCGATCCCGGACGGTGAAGGATTCCCGACAGATCATCCCGTTGGCGTGGACAACCAGCTCATGGGTGAGGTGGGAAACGATCAGTCGGATGGCCTCGGCTCTCGTCATCGTAAGACCCCGGGACGGACGAGGAAGGTTGCCGGGAGCCCCTGCCCCTCCAGCACCCCTTTCGCCCAGGAGAGGGCGTCCTCCAACTTCTCCTCGTCCAGAGCAAGGTAGGGCAGGCTGAGATCCTCCAGAAGTCGAGGCGACACATCCCCCATGATGAGGTGTTCAGGGGCATCCTTCCCCCGATACCCCCGCCAGCTTACCACCAGGAGGAGCGGGATCTTGTAGAGGAGGTTCAAGGAGACCAGGGCATTTAAGGATGTGCCGAGACCGGAATTCTGCATAAGGACAACCGGCCGTTTCCCGGCCAGGAACGCTCCACTCGCCATCCCGACCGCCGCATCCTCCCGGACGGCAGGGATGTAGGGGAGGCGGGGGTGTCTCTCCAGAACGGCCAGGATGCCTTCAAGGAGGGAACAGGGGACCCCTGTGAAGAAGTTGAAGCCCGCCGCCTCCAGGAGGGCCACGAACCGTTTTGCCCCACCCTGCATGTCTTCCCCTGTCATGGCCGACAAGCCCCGTCCATGAACGCTATGATACCGTTGCCCGGCGGAGCTGTCAAACGGAAATGCCAGCCGACGTCCCTCCCCGTCGCCTTTACGGGTGAGGTGCTTAACGGCTTGTCCTTCGCTGATCAATATGCTATATAAGGGGTGACCAACGCCACCGGATGCCCTTTTCGCTTGACACTTCTCGAAGAATTGACCACAATCGGTGTTCGGTGATGCACCCCTGGAGCTTCTCTGAGATCACGGGAGCTGTCACCCCGATCCTTCGGGGACGACGGCCCTCTCCTCGGGGGGAATTCTTGGATGAGGCCCCCTAAGAAAGTCACCTTACTCTTCCTGGTCATCGGGATTGCCCTCTTTGCCTTCCTGATCTTCCAGACAGGCCCAGGCATCCTCTTCTCCCGTCTGAAACGGTTGGGCTGGAGGTTGCCGATCCTCCTCACACCGTACCTCATGGTGTATATCTTTGACACTCTCGGGTGGAGGTGTGTGCTGGGGACAAAGGCCCGCTCCATCCCCGCCTCCACGATCTTTTCCATCAGGATGGCTGGGGAGGCTCTGAACTACCTAACCCCCCTGGCCTCCCTCGGGGGGGAACCGTTAAAGGCCTATCTCCTGAACCGGCAGGGGATTCCCCAGGACCAGGGCCTTGCCTCGCTGGTGGTGACCAAGACCATTATGGCCATGGCCCATCTGGTCTTCATCGTCCTAGGATTGCTCATGGCCATCCGCCCAGGGGGGGCCGGGGGTCCCTTCATCGTGGCCTCGATGGCCCTAACGGCG
Source organism: uncultured bacterium (assembly GCA_964535215.1). Classification (GTDB taxonomy): domain Bacteria; phylum Methylomirabilota; class Methylomirabilia; order Methylomirabilales; family JACQHM01; genus JACQHM01. The sequence continues at coordinate 46,072 of CAZHST010000014.1, read as the reverse complement.
ACGGGGATCCCGGCCATCGCCCTCTTTCTCCTCGCCCAACGACGGGGCCTCTTCTCCGGCCTCTTAAAACTCACCAAGGCTGTCAAGCTTTCGCTCCCACCTTTGGAAAAGCGGGAGGCGGAGCTTGGCTCCCTCGATCGGATGATCGCCGATTTCTACCTGAAGAACCGGTGGTCCTTCACGACCTCGTTTACCTTCTTCTTCTCAGGATGGATGATCGGCAGCTTAGAAGTCTACTTCCTCCTCGCCTTCCTCGGGATACCCGTTAGGCTTTCCACGGCCGTCGCCATTGAAGCCCTTTCAACGCTCACCAAGGCTGCCGCCTTCTTCATCCCGGGGAGCCTTGGCCTCCAGGAAGGAGGGAACGTCCTCATCTTTCTCGCGTTCTCCCTCCCCTCCGAGGCCGCGATGACCTTCAGCCTGGTCCGGAGGGGACGGGAGCTTTTATGGGTGGGCTTTGGCCTGTTGGCGCTCACCCACTATGAGGTGAGGGGCTGGGGTTGCCCCACGAGGGATAACAGGCCCTTAGGCGGGTCCGAGCCGAAAGGCCTTGAAGACCGGTAAACCAGACGTTGACTGCCGATGACCTGCGGACGTCAGCGGTGGATGGGAGCTTGGGGATGCGGTTTCCACTGCATATCACCACGGGTATGGTGAAGCACCAGATCCGAAACCTGTTGAAAGGTAACCGACGCTATCCCTTCGTCTTAATGCTTGAACCGCTCTACACCTGCAACCTGGCCTGCCTGGGCTGTGCGCTGGAGCGGCATACGGGGAAGCTGGAAGACCGGTTAACGGTTGAGCAATGCCTCAAGGCGGTAGACGAGTGCGGAGCACCCGCCGTTTCCATTTGCGGCGGTGAGCCGACCATCTACCCGGAGCTAAGGGAGTTAATCGCAGGAATCATCGCCAGGAAGCGGCACATCTACCTGTGCACCAACGGTCTCCTGCTTGACAAGAAGGTCTATGGCGTCATCCCCCCTCACAAGAGACTGACCATCAACGTCCATCTGGATGGGCTGAAACACACCCACGACTACGTCTGCGATCGGGATGGGGTTTTTGAGAAAGCCATCGCCATGATCAGGGAAGGGAAGCGTCTCGGCTATCACGTGATGACCAACACCACGGTCTTTAAGGAGACCGATATCAACGAGGTAGAGAAGCTCTGCGAGCTGCTCCACGACCTGAGGGTGGACGGGATGCTGATCTCCCCGGGTTACCATTACGAGTCCGTAGATCGGAACATCTTCCTGACCCGCCAGGACATCCATCGAAAGTTCAGGCAGGTGCTGGACTTGTCCAAGCGATACCGGTTGACCTCCACCCCGATGTTCCTCGAGTTCGCCGCCGGCCTGCGCGACTATCCCTGTTCCCCGTGGAGCACCGTCACCTATACCCCTCTGGGCTGGAAGGGACCCTGCTACCTGATCGGGGAGAAATACTTTAAAACCTGGGAGGAGTTCTGGCGGGGAGTTGATTGGGATTATTGGGAGTCCCGAAGGGATCGGCGCTGCCAGAACTGCATGATGCATTCCGGCTTCGAGGCCTCGGCCGTCCGAGCCCTGGGGAAGAGTTGGAAGGATCTGTGGACCATGATCCGCTGGAACATGTCCTAAGGTGCAAGATGCCCAAACGTTTTTGGACAGCGTTCCCCTGGGTCCTTACTTTCCTGCTTGCCACATCGACCGCTGGCTTTACCGACGACGTTCAGGAGTCCGGGGTCCGTGCCGGTCCCCTGGCGATTAGGAACCAACAGCCCCTTCAGCTCCTGTTCCTTGGCTTCGACGCGGAACAGGCAACGGTCCTCCCAAAGGGGAAAGGGGATGTCCGGCTGGCCCTCTCCCAGACCAATGTCCTCCTTCAAAAGAAGGGAGGGGGGATCGATGCCACCCTCGACCTGGAGATGACGAGGATCGATCTGAACGTGGCCTACGGCCTTGGCCACAGGTTCGAAGTCGGTTTGGAGGTTCCCTTTTACTACATCTCCGGGGGCTTCCTGGATCAGATCATCAGGGGTGTCGAGCGGGCCTTCGGCGCGGAGGCCAAGCTCAGGCGCCGCAGAGAAGAGTTCCCCGACTTCACCGTGACATTTGATATCCGGAAAGATGGCGTCTCCCTCTTCGACAAGAACGACCATGTTCTAAGCCCCGGTGACCTCGTCCTCCGGGTGAAAGGGGAGATCCTCCAGGAGCAGAGGTACCTCCCGGCGGTGACAGCCCGGGTGGGGATCAAGATCCCGACAGGGGATCCCGACCTGGCCTTCAGTAGCGGCGAGCCTGACCTAGGTTTTGGCGTGATCGTGGAAAAAGGGGTGGGGCCCTTCATCCTCTACGTCAACGGGAGCCTTGTGGTCCCTTTCAAACCTGAAAGGTTCTCCGGTCTGGACTTTGGTCCCTTCTTCTCCGGGGCCATCGCCGTCGAGTACCGCTTCTCCCCCCGGCTCTCGGCCGTCCTCCAACTGGACGCGGCGACGAGGCCCTTCAGGAACGTGGGGAACAAGATCTTCGATCGGGAGCTCCTGGAAGTGGTCCTCGGCCTGAACGTCAGGCTCGCCAGAGACCTTTCCTGGCAGGTGGGGGCCGCCGAGGATGTCTTCAACAGCCCAGGGGCTGATGCCGACGTCACCATCTTCACAAACCTGGACTATCGTTTCTAGGAGCCGCAGGGACCATGAACCTGGTAACAGGGGCCACCGGCTTTGTCGGATCGGCCGTCGTCCTCCACCTCCTTAAACGGGGGGAAGCCGTCCGGGTCCTCGTTCGACCGGGCTCCGATCTTCGAAACCTCCAAGGGCTCCGGGTAGAGAGCGTTCAAGGCGACCTGCGGGACCCCAGGTCCCTGGACAGGGCCCTGGACGGCTGTCACCGACTGTACCATGTGGCGGCGTGCTATAAGCTTTGGGCCCCCGACCCTCGGGAGCTCTACGAAACGAACGTTGAGGGGACGAAGAACATCCTGGAGGCGGCGCGGAAGGCCCGGGTCGCCCGGGTCGTCTATACCAGCACCGTCGGGGTCCTTGGGCTCCCCAGGGAAGGAGGCCCTGGAACGGAAGAGACCCCGGTCTCTCTTCAAGACATGATCGGGCACTACAAACGATCGAAATTCCTCGCCGAGGAGGTCGCCCGCCGCTTCGCCAACGAAGATCTCCCCGTTGTCATCGTCAATCCCAGCACCCCCGTCGGGCCAAGGGATGTCAAGCCTACCCCAACCGGAAAGCTGATCGTGGATTTCCTAAACGGCAGGATGTTCGGCTACCTCGACACCGGCCTGAACCTGATTGCCGTGGATGACGTGGCGGAAGGTCACCTCCTCGCCGCCGAGAGGGGAAAGGTGGGAGAGCGATACATCCTCGGCCACAAGAACCTGACCCTCCACGAGATCTTCGCCATCCTCTCCCGGATCACGGGACTGAAAGCCCCTACCCTGAAGCTCCCATACTGGGCCGTCCTCCCCCTCGCCTACATGAACAAGGGGATCGCCGACTGGATCACAAAGCGCCCACCCCTGATCCCCCTGGAGGGGGTCAAGATGGCCAAGAGGTATATGTTCTTCGACGCCTCCAAGGCGGTGAAGGAACTGGGCCTGCCCCAGACCCCTGTCGAGGAGGCCCTGGAGAAGGCCGTCCGGTGGTTCGTGGAGAACGGCTACGTGAAGCGAAGGGTCCCTGCCCTCTCACGCCCGTAAGAGGTCTTTGCCATGAAGGAAGGTGTGAAGCTCCTCTGGGGATATGGTTCTTTCACCACGACGGCCCTCCTCCGGCGGAGGTGCTACCTCCTCCTCCCCGCCCTCGTCGTGGCCCTCACCCTTCCGTATCCGTTTGCCGCCCTGTTCATGGTCTACGGCTTCCACCACCAGGTGCGGGAGGCCCAGTTTTTCTGGTATGGTCTGAACCGGGATGCCGAACGGCATAGGAACCGCTTGACCTTCTGGCAGTGGCTTCTCATCATCCTCCCCCTTGCCATCTTCTTCTGGCCCAAGGAGGGCACCCCGCTCCACCACCACTACGGAAGCTTCCTGATCGCCTACTCGCTCTTTAACGGGGTCGTCCATAACGGTCTCATGCCCCAACTGGTCCTGAAGAAAGAGCTTGGGGAGGAGCGGGGGATGGACGGCCTGGAGCGCTGGCTCCTCACGTACCCGGCCCTCTTTCTCCTCGTCACCGGGATCGTTGATGCCATCCTCAAGGCCCTCTGGGAGGCCTCGGGGCAGGGTGTCCCCGGTCAGTGGAAGACGACCCCGAACCGATGGATCGTTGCCTCCTTGGGCTTTAACGGGTTCGCCCATGCCCTCACCTGGAACACCACCATCACGGTCAAGGCCCGGGCCCGGGGGAACAACCCCCTGGACTCGGGGAGGGCCAGGATGATCCGGTGGGGCTCGACGTTGGCCTTCTCCCTCTACTGGCTCTATGGGTCCATGAGGGCCCTGCTGAACGGGCCCCAGGCCTTTTTCCCTGTGGCGGAGCTGTTCCTCCACATCTCCGTCATCCACCAGTGGAGCGAGCTGATCTTTTACTGGAGCTGGTACCGGGCTCCCCGGGTCGGTGAAGCGGTCGAGCCCCAGGCCCTGGCGGCATGACCTAAGAGCGAGGCGCGTGATGACGCAGCTAGAGGCCTATCTGGCAGAACGGCGAAGGCTAATTGATCAGGCCCTGGATCGGCTCCTCCCTCCGGCCGAGACCTACCCCCGCCTCCTCCACGAAGCGATCCGCTACAGCGTCTTCGCCGGAGGGAAACGCCTCCGGCCGATCCTCGCCATCGCCGCGGCCGAGGCGGTGGGAGGGGAGGTCGAAGGTGTCCTCCCCATTGCCGCTGCTCTAGAATGCATCCACACCTACTCTCTCATCCACGATGATCTGCCCAGCATGGACGATGACGACTTCCGACGGGGAAAGCCAACCTGCCACAAGGTCTACGGCGAGGCCCTGGCCATCCTGGCCGGGGATGCCCTCCTCACCCTGGCCTTTGAGCTCCTCTCCCAGGGTGCTGTTGCCCAAAGGATGAACGCCGAGAGGCATTCCACCCTGATCCAGGAGATCGCCCGGGCCGCGGGAAGCCGCGGGATGGTCGGGGGGCAGTCGGTTGATATCCTCTCGCAGGGGAAAGTGATTGACCAGGAGACGCTCCTCTACCTCCACACCCACAAGACAGGGGCCCTCATCCGGGCGTCGGTCATCGCCGGAGGGTTGGTCGCGGGGGCCTCCGAAGAACAGATCGGGGCCTTAAGCCGGTACGGGGAGCGGATCGGCCTTGCCTTCCAGATCGTGGATGACCTCCTCGATGTCACCGGGACGACGGAGGAGCTGGGGAAGCCGGCGAAGAGCGACCTGAGGCATGGAAAGGCGACCTATCCCGCCCTCTTAGGGAAAGAGCGGTCGGAGATAGAGGTTGAGCGTCTGACGGCGGAGGCCAAAGAGGCCCTCCAACCTTTCGGCGGGCGGGCATGGGCCCTCCACGCCATTGCGGAATATCTCGCCACCCGGCGCCACTGAGAAGGGATGCGGGAGGACGATGGAGTCCCTGAAGCTTTTGCTCTCTACCCTGATGCTCAGGCCGTATGTCTTCATCTTTTTTGCGATCTTCTTCGTCTCAGGGATCCGATCCTGGGGCTGGAAGCGGACCCTCCTCCTCACCTTCCTGGGCTGGGGAGTCGCCTTCGCCGCCGAATTCTCCTCCACCAGGATCGGTTTCCCTTTCGGCCTCTACGTGTACATCCCCGGGACGAAGGGGAGGGAACTCTGGATTCTGAATATCCCTTTTATGGACTCCCTCTCCTTTACCTTCCTCGCCTATGCCAGCTACACCCTTGCCCTCCGCCTCCTCCAACCCGCTTGGAAAGGGCTCCGGCGCTGGAGGATCCTCTCCCTAGCCACCCTCCTGTTCGTCCTCTTGGATCTCATCATTGATCCCCTGGCCCTCCGGGGGGACCGATGGTTCTTAGGGAAGATCTATGACTATCCAGGAGGAGGGATCTATTTCGGGGTTCCCCTCTCGAACTTCCTGGGGTGGGGGGTCGTGGGGGCGGTGATCTTCCTGCTCTTCGAGGTAATGGATCGGTCCCTGAGCGGGGTACCGGCAGGGGCGAAGCCCCCCGGGCTTGGAGGTCCTTTCCTCTACTTCTTCATCCTTCTCTCCGGGGTTGGCATGACCTTCTGGATCGGCGAGCCGATCCTGGGGGGCATCGGCCTCGCCCTCTCCCTCCCCCTGCTCGGGTTCTCCATCGTCCGGGTGAAGAACGGACAGAAGGGTCCAGACCCCGGCTCCCAGACGGTCGCCATCAGCGATCTGAGGGTCGGGCTTCACGGTCAAAAGTTGTAACGGTTCACGCGAGATGGAACACTTGAAAGCAGCGATCCTCACGACCCAAGAATATCTGTTGAAGCGACAGGCCCCTCAAGGGTTCTGGGTGGCTGAACTGGAAGCGGACTCCACCCTGACCTCCGAGTACCTGATGTTAAACCACTTCCTCGGGCGGCTGGATCCGACACGGGATCAAAAGGTAGTCCGGTATCTCCTGAGGAAGCAGCTTCCCGATGGGGGCTGGCCCATCTACCATGGGGGACCGGGTGAGCTTTCCTGCACCGTCAAGGCCTACTTCGCCCTGAAACTGGCGGGGGAGTCCCCCGAAGCCCCCCACATGAGAAGGGCGAGGGCAAACATCTTGGGCAAGGGGGGAGCGGCAAAGGTGAACATCTTCACCAGGATCGCCTTGGCCCTCTTCGGCCAGTACCCCTGGAAGGGAATCCCGGCGATGCCCGTAGAACTCGCCCTGCTGCCCCGGGCTTTTCTTTACGAGATCTCCTACTGGTCCAGGACTGTCCTGATGCCCCTCCTCATCATCTTCGCCAAACGTCCCCTGAAAAGGATCCCGCCGGAGCAGGGGATCCGCGAGCTTTACGTCACCCCCCCGGAGGAGGTCACCCGGTGGTTCGAGGAAGATGGAACAGGGCTGAGCTGGCGGACCTTCTTCCTGACCCTTGACCGTCTCCTCAGGGCCTACGATGCCCACCCGTTGGAATGGGTAAGGGGGAAGGCCCTCAAAAGGGCTGAGGCCTGGATGCTCGAACGGATGAAAGGATCAGGAGGCCTGGGGGCCATCTACCCGGCGATGGCCAATTCCGTTTGGGCTCTTATGGCCCTTGGGTATCCGATGGACCATCCCCTCGTCACCAAGGCGCTTCGGGAGATTGATGAGCTAAAGGTTGAGGACGAGGACACCCTTCACCTCCAGCCCTGCTTCTCCCCCGTCTGGGATACGGCCAACACTATCATCGCCTTGGTAGACAGCGGCCTCGATCCCTCCCACCCTGCCCTCCAAAGGGGAGCCCGCTGGCTCCTTTCCCAGCAGATTGATACCGTGGGGGATTGGGCCGTGAAACGACCGGGCTTGAGACCTGGCGGATGGTGCTTCCAGTATGAAAATGGCTTCTACCCGGATTGTGACGATACGGCCATGGTCCTCATGGCCCTCCACCGGGTGAAGCTCCCGCCTGGGGAACACGAGATCCAGCAGGCAAGCATCGAAAGGGGCCTCCGCTGGCTCCTGGGGATGCAGAGTAAGAACGGTGGATGGGGGGCCTACGACGCTGACAACACCAAGCTGTTTCTGAACGAGATCCCGTTCGCCGATCACAAAGCCCTGCTCGACCCACCGACAGCTGACGTGACGGCCCGGGTCCTAGAGCTAATGGGGACATTGGGCTATGACCCTACATTCCCCCCGGCTTCCAAGGCCCTCAACTTCCTTAAAAATGAGCAAGAACCGGAGGGGTGCTGGTTCGGAAGGTGGGGGGTGAACTACATCTACGGCACCTGGTCTGTCCTAAGCGCCTTGAAGGCTATCGGCGAAGACATGGACCAGCCCTGGATCAGGAAGGCCGTCCACTGGCTTAAAGCCCAACAAAACCCCGATGGGGGGTGGGGAGAATCGTGCAAGAGCTACGAGGGGAAGGCCTTCGCCGGGATCGGTGAGAGCACCCCTTCCCAAACGGCCTGGGCCCTCCTCGCCCTCCTCGCCGCCGGTGAGGGCGCCTCCGAAGCCGTCAAGAGAGGGATCCATTACCTGGTTGAGTCCCAGCGAGAAGAGGGGGACTGGGCGGAGGAGGCCTTCACCGGGACCGGCTTCCCGAGGTTCTTCTACCTTCGCTATCACCTCTACCGGGTCTACTTCCCCTTACTGGCCCTGGGGCGTGCATCCCTATGGACCGGCCGATCGGCATCGTGATGGCCCTCAAGCGGGAGACGAGAGGTCTGGGGAAGAAGCTTGAGGGGAGGAAGAGGGAGGACCGTCAAGGGTTTTCGTTTCTCACCGGAAGCTTGGGAGGCCAGAGGATCGTCCTCGTGGCAAGCGGCATGGGCAGAGGGCGGACCCGACACGCCGCCACCACTTTGGTAGAAGGCTTTAGCCCTTCAACCCTCCTTTCCACTGGCCTCGCCGGGGCCCTTCAGCCGGACCTCCGGCCCGGTGAGATCATCCTGGGTGAACAGATCCTCGACCAGACCTCCTCCGATCCCTGCCCGCTCCCCTCATCCCCCCTTTTGCTCAGGCTTGCCAGGGAAACGGCCGAGGCCCTTGAGATCCCTTACCGTCAGGGGACCCTGCTTACGTCGGCTCGGATCCTCATAGAACCTGAGGAGAAACGAGGGGCCGGCCGATCGGGAGCCCTTGCCGCTGATCTGGAGAGTGCCGCCGTGGCCCAGATCGCCTTTCAAGCCCGTCTCCCCTTCCTGGCTATCCGTGTCGTCTCTGACACCTCCGATCAACGATTGGGGATGGACTTTAACCGGCTCACGGGGAGGAAAGGGGAAGTGTCTCCCCTTAAGGTCCTTCTGACCCTTCTGGCCTGCCCAAAGGTTGGCCCTTCCCTCTGGCGCCTTAAAGAGACGAGCGGAGCTGCCCTTCGGGCCCTTGCGCCCTTTCTCCTCCACTTCCTCTCCTGGCTGCCTCTCGAGGCGGACGCTTCCTCTCCCAGGACCTTCTACCCTGGTGTTGGAGGGTGATCTCCAGCGCGCCCCAGGGGAAAGGTTAGAGCTTGAGCCCCAGAAGCCGGGCAGGGTTCTTCCTGGCCATCAGGTCAATCTCTTTCGCCGAAATCCCCTCTTTCAGGAGACCGGCGATCAGGACCTTGTACCCGTCCACATGGGAAGGATTGCCCGTTTGACCGAGGTCGGTGCTTAAGATGAAGTGCCTGGCCCCTACCGCCTTAATGGCCTTGGCGTATTCGACGATGCTGACCCGCTTCCACTGACGCATCCACTCCAGGTGAGCAGTTTCCCCCATCAGGTCACCGATGTAGGCGATCTCCAGGTAGGCCCCCATCTGAGCGGCCTGTTTCATCTCCGGGACAGACATGCCCACGACGGCCAGTTGGGCATGGGTGACGACGATGTTACGAACATTTAGCTCCCTGGCCCGCTCGATCAGGATCAGGGCCTCCTGGGCCGAGGCGTGACCGGTGTGGAGGACGAGATCGTGATCGGCACAGATCCGCATGACCTCTTCGACCTGGGTGAGGACCTTCCCCCCCTCGACGACCCGGATGCCGTCAGAGGCCTCCTGAAAGTACTTGACGTGATGGTCCGCGTCGAAAGTGGGAAGCCACACCACCTTCCCCAACCCCCCTTCCATCCGGATCATCCACCGGACCGCATCGGGGTTGATCCCACCCACGGCTCTGTTCAAAACGATGCCGCCAAAGATCTTGACCCCCGAAACCTGGAGCCTGGCGAGGTAGGCCCGCCCGGAGGTCTCGGTCACGTGGTTCTTCAAAACGAGAGCCCCCATCCTGGCTTCGGCCGCCTTCCGGGCCACCTCCAGATCATTCAAACTCCGGCCGAACACATCGGGACCGGTATGCACATGAAAGTCAATGACCCCCTCCAAGGGGCTCTCCGTGGGGGGTGGAGGGGGAAACACCCGAGGTTGGGGAGCGCTGCTTCCGGCCATCAGACACCTCCGTCCTCCCAGGGCTGACCCGGTCCCCAGGAACCCAACAAACCGGATCAACCCGGGGAACCTGGAAAAGGGTTGGCAAACGCACCTACGATAGCAAGTTCCCCTTTCCCCGGTCAAGGAGGATGCCCATAGCAGGCCGATTTTCCCTTGACTTCCCCCCCACCCATACTACAATTTGTGACAATTCCCGGCTTGAAACGGGCTTGGAAAAGGGTCTGAAGAGGGAGGAAATCCCCTTGGACGTTGGAAGCTACAGCAGGAAATTGACAAAGGGGAGCCGCTCCAACTTCTACTACGCCTTCCTCTTCCTGCCGAAGAAAAAGCGGGACGCCATCTATGCCGTCTATGCCTTCTGCCGCCACCTGGATGACATCGTTGATGAAAATCCACGGCCCGAGGAGGCAGAGGAGCAACTCAAGCGGTGGCGGGAGGAGCTGGACCGGTGCTTCCGTGGGGAGGCGGCCCACCCCATCACGATGAAGCTTTCGGAGGTCCTGAGATGGTTCGCGATTCCGAAGGCGTATTTCGAGCTGGTGGTGGATGGGGTGGAGATGGATCTCAGGAAGGCCCGGTATGAGACCTTCGAGGAGCTTTACGAATACTGCTACCGGGTCGCCTCAGCCGTCGGGCTCATCTGCATCGAGATCTTCGGCTACACAAGCCCTACCGCCAAGGTGTACGCTGAGAACCTAGGCATCGCCTTCCAGCTGACGAACATCATGCGGGATCTTGCCGTTGATGCCACGCGGGGAAGGATCTACCTCCCCCAGGGAGAACTCCGGCGATTTGGCTATTCTGAGGAGGATCTCCTCAAGGGTCGCTACAACGCTTCTTTTGTGGAGCTGATGAGGTTTCAGGGGAGCAGGGCCAGAGAATACTTCCGAAAGGCCGAAGCTGCCTTGGCCGAGAAGGATCGCCGCTCGATGCCGGCCGCGGAGATCATGCGAGGGATCTACTTCAAGCTCCTCCAGGAGATCGAGGAGGCCTCGTACAACGTGTTCCAACAGCGGATCACCCTGCCCCGATCCCGAAGGTTCCTGATCGCCCTCCACGTGTGGCTGAAAAGCCTGCTCCTCCCGGATCCCTGATCTTCAAGCGGGTTCCCCGTAGACCTCCTCCAGCGGTTCAAACCTGGCATACTCTCGCAGGAAGGCCAGCTTCACCGTCCCGGTGGGGCCATTTCGCTGCTTGGCGATAATGACCTCCGTCGTCCGGTCGTCGGCGGCCGATGGGTCCTTCGGCTTCTTGTAGAGGCCTGGTCGGTAGAGGAAGGCGACCAGATCCGCGTCCTGCTCGATGGCTCCTGACTCCCGGAGATCCGCTAGCTGAGGCCTCCCCTCCTCCCGCTCCTCGACCCGTCGGGAGAGCTGGGAAAGGGCCACCACCGGGACGTTCAGCTCCTTGGCCATGGCCTTCAGCCCCCGGCAGATCTCGGCGATCTCCTGCTGGCGGTTCTCGGCCCTCCCCCTCCCTTGGATGAGCTGAAGATAATCGATGATCACCAGTTGAAGATTCTGCTCGGCCTTCAGCCTTCTCGCCTTGGCCCGCATCTCGAGGACCGTGTTCCCCGGGGTGTCGTCGATAAAGATGGGAGCCTCTGAGAGACGACTGGCGGCATCAATCAGGGGCCGCCAGTCCTTCTCGCCGCTCAAATAGCCTGTCCTTACCTTGTTCGAATCCACACGGGCCTCGGAGCAGAGCATCCTGAGGGCCACCTGCTCCATGGACATCTCCAGGCTGAAGATCGCCACCGGGTACCGTTCCACGATGGCCGCGTGCTGGGCGATCCCCAAGGCGAAACTTGTCTTCCCCATCGAGGGCCGTCCGGCAATGACGATGAGATCTGAAGGCTGGAGCCCGGCCGTTTTCTCGTCAAACTCCCGGAACCCTGTCGGGACACCGGTGACCAGGCTTTTCCGACCGTGAAGCCTCTCGATTAACTCGAAGGTCTCCTTCAGGACATGCTTCAGGGGGGTGAAGGTACGGGAGACCCGATCCTGGGAGATCTCGAACACCTTTCGTTCTGCTAGGTCGAGGAGCCCATCCACATCCTCCCGCTCCGCATACCCCTCCGCCACCAGGTCAGTGGCCACCCGGATCAGCTCCCGGAGAACGGCCTTGTCCCGAACGATCCTGGCATGGTAGACCACGTTGGCGGCCGTGGGGACCGCCTCCAGGAGCTGGGTCAGGAAGGCGGCGCCCCCCACCGCCTCCAGCTCCCCCCGACGGCTGAGCTCGTGGGTCAAGGTGATGAGGTCCACCGGCTCGTTTCGCTCAAAGAGGCTGATGGCGGCGGCGTAGATCTTCCGGTGGGCCTCCCGGTAGAAGTGTTCCGGCTTGAGGACCTCCAGGCTCTTGAGCAGCGCCTCCCGCTCCTGCAGGATGGCCCCCAGGACCGCCACCTCGGCTTCGAGGGCCTGCGGGGGGACCCGCTCTTGAACCGGATCAAAGGTCCCTGTCCGGCGATCTCGAAGCTGCCCAGCCATCTGAGCCTCCTCAGGCCGCCTCGACGACAAGGGTCAGGGAGGCCTTGATCTCGGGGTGAACCTTGATGGGGATCCGGTACTCGCCAACGGCCTTGATAGGCTCCTCCAGGAGGATGTTCTTCCGATCCACCACGATCCCCTGCTTTTCGAGGGCTTGAGCAATGTCCACCTTGGTGACGGAGCCAAAAAGCTTCCCCTGCCCCCCGGCCTGCCGGTGCAGGACGACGGTTAAGGCAGCAATCCTCTGGGACAGGGCCTCCGCTTCTTTCCTCACCCGTTCCTGCCTGAGTTTCCCCTGGGCGATCAGCTCCTCAAGGGCTTTCAAGTTTGCCCGGGATGCCACAACGGCCATCTTCCTTGGGATGAGGAAGTTACGGGCATAGCCATCGGCCACGTCCACGGTCATCCCGGCCTTCCCCAGCTTGGCCACCTCCTCTAAGAGGATCACCTTCATGTTGCCCTCCGATGTTCCACTAGGCCATCTCGGCTGCAAAGGGAAGGAGGGCGAGGTTCCTCGCCCGCTTGATGGCGGTGGTCAGTTGCCGTTGATGGTAGGCACAGTTACCGGAGATACGACGGGGAACGATCTTTCCCCGGTCGGTGATGAAGTTCCTCAGGCGCTTCACATCTTTGTAATCAATGGACTCAACCTTGTCTAAACAGAACTTACAGATCTTTTGACGGCGCAGGTTCCTCCGTCTCCTCAGCATCTCCTCCTCCATCCACCAGGCGCTCCGCGGTTGACCCAAGCGGGTCATGCCCAGCACCCTGCCCCGGGAGCCCGAGCCCGCTGACCGCAAACCGCAAGGTCTTAAAAGGGGGGTTCGTCTTCCTCCAGGCTCCGATGCTCCTCGTCCGGTTCAGAAGGTTCCGGAGCAGGGCCCTTTCGGCCCCCAATAAACTGGATCCGCTCCGCCACCACCTCGTGCTTGGTCCGCCGCTGACCTTCAGGGGTTTCCCAGGAGCGTTGCTGGAGGCGCCCCTCCACCAAGGTCGTCCGACCTTTGGCCAGGTATTCGGCACACAGCTCCGCCTGCTTTCCCCAGACAACGATCGTGATGTAACACACCTCATCGCGCCGCTCACCGGCCTGGGTCGTGTAGGTGCGATCCACCGCGAGGTCGAAGCTACAGACGGGAGAGCCGTTCGGGGTGTAACGGAGTTCAGGATCCCTCGTCAGGTTGCCAAGCAAGATCACCTTGTTGAAGCTGGCCATCTTACGACGCCTCCTCTGCCGGGGCCGCCACCTCCTCCACCGGGCTTATCTCCGAGGGGGCCTTCTTCGGCTCCGTGACCCTCACCATGAGGTGCCTCAAGATCGCCTCGTTCAGCTTGGCATGCCTCTCCAGCTCCTCGATCAACCTGGGGCCACCTCTGAAGCGGATCAGGGCATAAGACCCCTCTTTCCGTTTTCGAATCTCGTAGGCCAGACGTTTCTTGCCCCACCGCTGGACTTCCAGGATCTCCCCCCCCTCGCGGAGGATGAGATCCTGGGCCACCCTGACCTCAGCCTCTACCGCCTCTTCCGGAAGGGCCGGGTCCAGGATGAAGACAAACTCGTATGATCTCAATGCCTCACCTCCTTGTAAGCATTCAGTTTTCAGCCGTCGGCTTTCAGCACCTCTGATCGCTCGCCCCGAGTCCCTGTCCGGAGGGGCGGCGATTGAAGCGGTTCTGGGCCACCTCGATTCCGTCGGCCACAATGACCTCGACAGCATCGGCCCCCCGCTTGACGACCTCCATTACCGTCTCCTTTTCATCCTCCCCGAAGGGGGCCAGGACGTAACCGGTTGGATCAACCCCTCGGCCAGGATGGCCGATCCCAAGCTTCACCCGGATGAAGTCAGAGGCTTGAAGCTCTTCCTGGATGGAGCGCACCCCTCGGTGACCCCCATGACCCCCGCCGGCAACGACCTTCAACCTCCCCCACGGGAGATCCAGGTCATCGTGGACCACGATCAAGCCGGAGGTGGGAAGGCCTAAGGCCTGGAGCCAGGCCCGAACAGGTCCCCCGCTATTGTTCATGAAGGTCAAAGGTTCGACCAGAACCACCTCCTTCCCCCGGAGCCGCGCGGCCAGATAGCGGGCATCGTACCGCCTCCCCCACTTCCCAGGCTGGAGGCGCTGGGCCAACTCATCCACCACCATGAACCCCAGGTTGTGCCGGGTGTTTTCGTAATCCGGACCTGGATTCCCCAATCCCACGATCAGCCACAACGCATCCCTCACTCAACAGGCTTGGTCGGCGCCTTCACAGCCTCGGGGGTGGCCACCGGCGCCGTCTCCTCCACCGCCTCCACCTCCGGGGCCACCACAGAGGCTACCGTCAGCTCCGGGTCCTCCAGGACCCGGATCCCTTCCGGCACCTTCAGATCCCGCACATGGAGGGTGTCGCCCAGATCAAGACCACTCACGTCCACCTCAATCCGCTCAGGGATGGTCAAGGGCAGGCACTCCACCTCAACCTCCCGGAGGCTCTGATCCACGATCCCTCCTTTGAGCTTCCCTATCGCCTCGCCCACCAAGACCAGGGGGACGGCAACGGTAATCTTCCGCTCCATGGAGATCTCCTGAAAATCCGCGTGGAGCAGACTGCCCCGGACCGGGTGCCGTTGGAGCTCCTTGAGGATCACCGTTCTGGTGCCCCCACCCCCTTCCAGGGAGAGCCTGATGAGGACATTCTCCCCATGCCCCAGAACCTTCAGGAGCTCCCGGGGGTTGACCACAATGGGAAGCCCTCCCCCTCCCCCCCCGTAGACGACGGCCGGGAGGAGATTCCTCTGACGGAGCTTCCGGCAAGCCCCTTTCCCTTTCCCCTGTCGAACCTCTCCCTTCAGGTCCACGAACTGCATCATAACCTCCATTAAATCCTGGCTGATGGCGGATGGCTGAAGGCCCGTGTCTTTTCTCAGACGAAGAGCGAACTGACCGACTCCTCGCGATGGATCCGCCTAATGGCCTCCCCCAGCAGGGACGCCACCGAGAGCACGGTCAGCTTCTTTGAGGACTTCTCCCCGAGGGGGATGGTATTCGTCACCACCACCTCGTCAATCGGCGAGGCCTCGATCCGATCAATGGCCTGCCCCGAGAGGACCGCATGGGTGCAGCTTGCGTAAATCCGCCGTGCCCCTTTACCCTTCAGGGCCTCGGAGGCCTTGGTCAGGGTGCCGGCCGTATCCACAATGTCATCAATGATGATCACATCCTTCCCCTCGACCTCGCCGATAACGTTCATGATCTGGGCCTCGTTGGGGCCGACCCGTCTTTTATCAATGATGGCCAAGGACGCCCCCAGGCGTTTCGCGAAGGCCCGGGCCCGTTCCACGCCGCCGGCATCGGGAGAGACCACCACCGTTTCCTCCTGCCATGTCCGTTCCTTAAAGTACTCGAGCTGGACCGGGGTGGCGTAGAGATGATCCACCGGGATGTTGAAGAAGCCTTGGATCTGGCCGGCGTGGAGATCCAGGGTCAAGATCCGATGGGCCCCTGCCGCCGTGATGAGGTCTGCCACCAGCTTGGCGGTGATAGGAACCCTGGGCTGGACCTTCCGGTCCTGTCTGGCGTAACCGTAGTAGGGGAGGACGGCCGTGATCCGGGAAGCCGAGGCCCGTTTCAGGGCATCAACCATGATCAACAGTTCCATGAGATGATGATCCACAGGCGGACAGGTCGGCTGGATGACGAAGACGTCAGCCCCCCGAACATTCTCGAAGATCTGGACGAAGACCTCTCCATCGGCGAACTGGGAGACCTCGGCCTTCCCCAGCGGGATCCCCAGGTAATCAGCGATCTCGTGAGCAAGCGGAAGATTTGCATTGCCGGAAAAAACGATCAGCTGGGCCATCTCCCCCCTCTTGTGGCGATTGGTTCTCCTTGTCCAGCTCACCAACCTACCATTGTAATCGCTCCTCATGAACTTGTCCACCCCTCCAATCCGTTTTGCGGATCGGGATGAAGGGTAAGCTGGGGCTGGGGCGGGAGGATTCGAACCTCCGGATACGGGATCCAAAGTCCCGCGCCTTACCGCTTGGCCACGCCCCACCGTTAGCGGATTGCCGATTGGCCGAACGCTACGGAACCTTGAACAGGGGATTATGGTCCAAGGTCCGGCTAAGGAAGGCCCTAATGCCGGCCTCCCGTAACCTTTCCACCATCGCCTCCCCCTGCCGGCGCTCCGGCACCATGCCAAAGACGGATGACCCACTCCCCGCCATCAGGACAGGCTTGGCCCCCCACGAGGTGAGGAGCCCTTTCAACTGGGCGACCTCCGGATAGCGGGGAAGGACCACCTCCTCCAGACGGTTGAACGAGAGGGAGAGGGCTCTCCCTCCCTCACCACGCAGCAAGAGATCTTTTATGGTAAGGGCTAACGCCTCGTCTGTCAACGGCAGCGTCAAGGTCTGATAGACCCAGCCCGTTGAAATGGAGAGACCGGGATTGGCCACCACTACCCACCAGGGGGGGAGAGGGGGGAGGGGCTGAAGCCTTTCCCCCCGACCGGTGGCGAAGGCAAGACCTCCC
This sequence comes from uncultured bacterium, assembly GCA_964535215.1. Classification (GTDB taxonomy): domain Bacteria; phylum Methylomirabilota; class Methylomirabilia; order Methylomirabilales; family JACQHM01; genus JACQHM01. The sequence continues at coordinate 29,108 of CAZHST010000014.1, read as the reverse complement.
GAGAAGAAAAACGGCACATCGGCCCCGAGCCGAGCCCCCAGGTCCATCAAGGTTTCCAGGGAAAGCCTCAAACCGAAGAGGAGGTTCAACCCCCAAAGGGTCGTCGCCGCATTACTCGATCCCCCCCCTAACCCTCCTCCGACAGGGATCCGTTTCTCAATGGTCACCTCTGCTCCTCCTCTGATCCCCGCTTCCTTGAGCAACAGCTCCGCAGCCCGATAGGCCAAGTTCTCCTGCCCGGATGGGGCGGCCTCCCCCTTGACCTTCACAACGATCCCCCCCTCTGTCCTGGTCAAGGTCACCTGGTCAGAAAGATCGATCAACTGGAGGGCAGAACGGATCTCGTGGTAGCCATCATCCCGTTTGGCCAAAACCTCCAAGAAGAGGTTGATCTTGGCAGGGGAGGGCAAGGCGAGGGTCTCCATACCTACGATCCAAGCTCAAGGATGCGGGTAGAGCCGTCATTGGGCAGGGGCAGGGTGAAGGCGGCAGGAGGGATGGGGGCGCCCAGGTCCACCCGGTGATACGTGACCTCGACCATGAGCCCCTCTCGGGGTTTTTCGAACGTGATCTGGGAGGGGAAGGGGATCCCTTGCTGGTTCATCTTCTCCTTGAAGGTAAAGGTTAACGTAAGGACCTTATCCTGATAAAGCTCGCCGCCTTGGATGGAGGCCTCCCCCTCCAGCCAGATCCTCTGCTGGAAGGATCCCGCATCGGTCTCGAGCCAGGTCCGCCTTCCGCCGTCAAGGGATCTGAGAACCCCCTTTTGGGGCGGGAGGGGGGGGAGCCCTGAGAGGATCCTGATGACATGCTCGGGGGCGGCTCGTACACCGGTAAGCGCAAAAAGGTTATTCGGGGTCACCCGTGCCCTGACGAACTCCTGGGAGAGAAGGAAATGGGCGTACAGCCACTCTCCATCGGTGGCCAGGATAAAGGTGGGAAGCCCCCCAAACCCTAACGCCTCCAGCCGGAGATGGGAGGGGGGGGAGAGCAGGGCGACCTCCTGAAGCCTGAGGCTCTCCCCCCCTCTCGTGATCTTGATGTCGGCGAAGGCTTTCAGGGAGGTGATCCGCTCCTCGTAGGCCCGGAGCTTTTCCAGAACCGGGCCTTCAGGAAGGATCGTCCCCTGAAGTTCCTGCATCCTGGGGACGGTGGCACATCCGGCGATGAGCACCAAGACCCCCCAGGGGAGAAGCCGAGCCCTGACCGTCATCTCCCCTCCCTGGAAATGAGCTCCTTGGCCTGCTTTAGCTTCTTGAGGAGGCCTTCATTGCTCGGATCGAGCTTCACCGCCTTTTCCCACTCCTGGATCGCCTCCCTGATCATCCCCTTCTGGAAGTAGACATCGCCTAGGTGCTCCAGGACGACAGGGTCTGGCTGCTTCAGAAGGCGAACGGCCCGTTGAAGCTCGGCCAGGGCCTCTTCCACCATCCCCTTTTTAAAGTAGGCCCAGCCGAGAGAATCCACAAAGGCCCCGTTGTCTGGATCCAGCTCCAAGGCCTTCTTGATCAAGGCGATGGACTCGTCCAGCTTGATCCCCGCCTCGGCAAACATATACCCGAGGTAATTATAGGCATCGGCATGTTTCGGGTTGAGCTCCAAGACCCGCCTAAAGGCCTCCTCCGCCTGCTCGATCTTGTGATCCCGCTCGAAGGCCGCCCCGAGCTGGTAATAGTAGTTGGCGTTGTCCTTGTCCAGGGAAACGGCCTTCTCCAAGCTCTTGATGGCCGCCCCATACTCCTTCCGCTGCATGTAGACCACACCGATAAGGTAAGGGATACTGGCCTCTCCCGGCTTCAGCTTCTCAGCCGTTGAAAGGGTGTCCAGGGCCTCCTGGTACATCCCCTTCTGACCGTAGATGTATCCTCGGTGCAGCAGGGCATCGGCGTAATGGGCATCCTGAGGGACAAACTTCTGGAAGGCTTCAAGGGCCTGGTCAAACTGTTTCATCTCCTCCAACGTGACCGCAAGATAGTAGAGGGCCTCCTTGTTGGCGGGCTCCTGGTTCAGGATCTCCCGGAAGGTCGCCAGGGCCTCGGGGTAAGCCTGCTGCTCGTAGTAGAGGAACCCAACCCGGAGCCTCAGGTTCGTATTGCCAGGCTCCTGCTCCAGGAGCGTCTCGTATTCCCTCCTCGCGGCATCGAGATTCCCCTGGCGGAAAAGGAGCTGGGCGAGCCGCTCCCTGAGCTCACGGCGATCCGGGTCCGCTTTCAGCGCCTCCTCATACACCTGCAACGCTTCATCATACCGGCCCTCGCCCTCGAAGCTCGAGGCCAGGGCGATGACGGCTGGCTCAAAATCCGGCTCTAGGGAGAGGGCCTCCCGGAAGTACCGCCGCGCCTCCTCCTGGTCCTTCATCTCGAGGTACAGGCGGCCCAGGTTGTAGCGGATCAGATGAGAGCCAGGTTCGATCTCTACCAGCTTCTTGTAGATCTCGATGGCCTCCGGGAAGCTCCTGGCCTCGATGTACAGGTTCCCAAGGGCCTGATACGCCTCCCCGTGGGTGGGATCCAACCGGATCACCTGCCGATAGTAGTGCTCAGCCTTCCGAAAATTCCGAAGGTTCCGGTAGGCCGTGGCCAGGAGAAGGTGCGCGGGGAGGTAATCGGGCTCCCTCGCCACGATCTCCTCCCCGATGTCAATGGCGGCCTTAAAGTCCCCAGCCTTCAAGTAGAGGGAGGCAAGGTTCACCTGCATGTAGAGCGATTGGGGATCATACTTCAAGGCCTCCCGCTGCCAGCGGATAGCCTCCTGGACATCCCCTTTCAGCTCGGCGAGGACGCTCAAGGTATAGGCATAATACGAACGCTGGTCAATCCCCCTGACGTCCCCAACGGGTGGGACCCCTCCGGGGTCCCTGGCGCTCAAGATAGAAGGGGTCTTTTCCAGCGACCGGGCTGTTTGGGCGCAGCCAAAGGCCACGAAGGTGAGGATGGCCACCACGATGTGCACGTGCCTGCGGGATCTCTGCATCGAATTCCACTCCTTTTTGACCCGTTTAGCGCAAGCTTAGCAGGGTTCCGGGGAGGAGTCAACGGTGATTTAGAAACGCCGGGGTGAAGAGAGGTGGGAAGCGATGGCGGCCAGAAGCTCCTTCACCCCCTCTCCGGTCACGGCCGAGAACAGGATCACCTCTTCAAGGGGAACCTGCAACAGCTCACCGGTCCGCCGGGACTGATCCCTCCACCGTCCCCGAGGGAGCTTGTCCACCTTGGTCAGGGTGATGATGGCCGGGATGCGGTGATGATCCAGAAAGGCCTTCAGATCCCGGTCGGCAGGCTGCGGGCCGTGCCGGGCGTCCAGGATCAGGACAGCCGCCTTCAGCGGGCGGGGGGAGACCAGGTACCCTTCGATCAGGGGGCCCCATCCTCTCCGAACCTCCCGGGGAAGGGCGGCATAGCCGTAGCCCGGAAGATCAACGAAGTAGAAGGCCCCATTGACCTTGAAGAAGTTGATCGTCCGGGTCAGGCCTGGGGTTTTACCCACCTTGGCCAGGCCCTTCCGGTTCAAAAGCCGGTTGATGACGGAGGACTTCCCCACGTTGGACCGCCCGGCGAAGGCGATCTCGGGGAGGTCCCCCCGGGGGAGGTCTCCTGGGGAACCGACGCTTCTCACAAACTCCGCCGACGTGATCCTCATCCAGAACAACATACTCGAACACCCCAAGGGGGAGCAAGGCCCCTTTTCTCTTGACTGGGAAAGAGGACCTGTGCTAGTTGAGGACAGGCCTTTCACCGGAAGGAGGATTGCAGCAGCTTCGCTGGATTTGACTGTAATTGACTGTGGTTAACTATTCTGATACATATGTCCATTGGAGAAGCAGCAAAGAGACTAGGTGTACACCCGAACAGGCTTCGGGCATGGGAAAAACAGGGCCTGATTAGGCCAGTACGGTTGCCCAGCGGCCAGCGGAGATACCCGGTGGGGGAAATCAACCGTATATTTAGGGATAAAGGCAGAGCCGGACGCGGTTGTCCTCTATGCCCGGGTGTCTACGAAGAAGCAGGCCGAGGCCGGAAATTTGGAACGGCAACGGGAGCGGCTGCGGGCCTACGCACGGGGGAAGGGCTACCGTGTCGTGGCAGAGTATTCGGATGTGGCTTCGGGGTTAACCCAGAACCGCCGGGGCCTGGAACGGGTGCTAAAAAGCGCCGAACGGGGTGAGTTCAAAAAGCTGCTTCTCGAAGATCCCGACAGGCTGGCGAGGTTCGGGGACGAATACCTTGAGGGGCACCTGCGGTACTGTGGTGTAGCGATCGTCGCCACCGCCGAGCAAGAGCCGGAAGACGCGCATGCCGAACTGGTGAGGGACCTGCTGGCCGTCGTCACCTCGTTTTCGGCCCGGCTGTATGGGGCGAGGGGTGGGAAGAAAATCCGGCAGGGCTTTCGGGAGCTGATAAGGAATGCCGAAGAAGCCGGTGAAGGACAAAGTTAGCTTGACCGTCTGTGGGGAGTTCTTCCCGGAGAGTTACCCGGCCTTCCGGTCGCCAGAGTGGAGCCGGGGTGAGGAAGACCCTCTTGTTACGGAGATGCGGCTTTTCTGTGCCTGCCAGCGGTGGGCCTTCAACCGGCTCCTGGAAGGCGTCTCCCGCGATGAGGTCAAGAAGCGGGGGCAGGAGCTCTTCGGGCTGAACTCCCGGTATGCGGACGACGCGCGGTTGAAAGCGCAGGCCCTGCTGGACTCTCAGAAAGAGCTGCTGGAGCTGGAGATAGAGGAGACGGAAAAGAAGCTGGCCGGGCCAGGAAGAAGCTCGGCCTGGCCATGAAGAAGCTGGCCAAGGCCGAAAAGAAGGGGGTTGCTCCTGCTGAACTGGAGAAGCTGCGCCTTACAGTCAGGGGGCGCCAGAGGCGTGCGGGGTCCCTGGAGGAGAAGCTGGCCGAACTGAGAGCTTACCGGGACAACGGCACCATCCCGAAGGTGATCTTCGGCGGCCGGAAGCTCTGGAGGAGGGTCTGCAAAGGCCGGGCCGCGCGGGAGGAGTGGCGGGCCGCCCGCCAAAACCGGCTTTATGCCCGGGGAGACGAAACCAAAGGCGGCAACCCGAACCTGAAGGTGTCCTTCCGGGATGGGGAGTTTCGTCTGGCGGTGACCGTCTCACACCTTTCGGAGCAGGTGGGCGAAGATCAACGCCATCGGCCGAAGATGCGCCGCGCTCCCAGGGTAGAGGGCAAGTTGTGGCTGCCGGAGAAGCACCGGGACCTGGTGCGGCTAGGGTTGGCCATGAAGCGGCCCTACACGGGGGAGTTGATCCGCACCCCGGAAGGGCGATATTTGGTCCATCTGACGTTTGCTCTGGGGGAGGGGCCGGAGGCTGACCTTACGGAGGGCTGTTTGGCTTTGGACACGAACCCCGACGGCGTGGCCCTGTGCCAGGTCAGCGCTTCAGGCCAGCCGGAGCCGTGGCCGGAAGGGTTCAGGGTCCCTTACCCCGGCAACTTGGGGAAGTATGAGGGGGAGTTTCAGGTCATCACGTCCCCCAACGGCTTTCTCTCCATCAGACTCCCCGACCTGGCCTATGCGTCGGGGTTCCGGCGGGACTACCTGATCGGCGTTTTAGCCAAAGTCGTGGGAGACACAGCCTCCTTCCTGGGCAAACCCCTTGTCCTGGAGGAGCTGGCCTTTGGCAAGGACCGGCTGGAGACCAACAAAACGTTTAACCGCCTGGCTTCCAACTTTCCCTTTGCCAGGATGGTAGAAGCGGTGTGCCGGAGGGCGGTGAAGGAAAGGGTGCCCTTGAGACTTGTGCCCGCCCGGCACACCTCCACCATCGGGTACTGGAAGTACAGGGCGCGGTATGGGGTTCCGGTGCACGGCGCGGCGGCCCTGGTCATAGGCCGCCGGGCGATGGGCTTTAAGGAACGGGTCACGAAAGAGCTTCAACAATTCGTAGCCCAAATCAAGCAAAGCCTGACCCAGAAGGTCAATGCTGATACCCCGAGGGAAGGAGGAGGGATGACCCGTGGGGTCAGGGCTTGCCTGAAGCGGCTGGAGGGGAAGCTTCCTGGGCACAACGGCCTTGCCGTGTGGCAGCAGGAGGCGTATTCCTCTGTCTGGCATGACCTGAAGGTGTTGGCCCTGGCTCTGCGGTGACCCCGTTTCGCCGGTGTCGGACAAACCGGTAGGCGTCCTCACAGGACGCGGGAGGCGGGAGCAATTCCCCGCTGGAAGGCCCACACAGCTCGGCGGAAGCTTAAAGCTTCCCCGCGGCTTGGCGGTCCGTGCCGGGTGTGCCCTTCCGGCGCAGCACTTCCGTCCGGGTGGGACTCCCGGGCCAAGGTCTCCCTGTCGCCCTGCCCTCGGGGGCAAATCAAGTATCCGGAAAGGGGGCGAACGCCTGGTCAGGGGGAGGCCGGCTGCTGTGAACAACAGTTAGCTTTTTTGAACCAGGAGAATAAGGATGCCCAAGATCGCGGTCTTGCCCGGCGACGGCATCGGCCCCGAGGTCATCCAGGAGGCCGTAAAGGTGCTGAAGGTCGCCGCCGAACGTTTTGACCTGTCTTTAACGTTCCAAGAGGGTCTCTTGGGAGGATCGGCCATTGACGCAACAGGCTCCCCCCTTCCCGAGGAGACCTTGACCCTCTGCAAGGGATCAGACGCCATCCTCTTTGGGGCTGTTGGGGGACCGAAATGGGACGGCCTTTCAACGCCCATCCGGCCTGAGCGAGGCCTCTTAAACCTCCGTCGAGAACTGGGCCTCTACGCCAACCTCCGCCCGGCCAAGGTCTTTCCCGCCCTGATTGACGCTTCCCCCTTAAAACGAGAAGTGGTGGAAGGGGCAGATCTCCTGGTGGTCAGGGAGCTGACCGGGGGGATCTACTACGGAGAGCCTAAAGGCATCGAGAAGACCCGGGAAGGGGAGCGGGCGGTGGATACCTGCATCTACACGACCCACGAGGTGAAACGGATCGCTGAGGTCGCCTTCCAGGCAGCCTTGAGACGAAGGCGCAAGGTCACCTCCGTGGACAAGGCCAACGTGATGGCCACCTCGGAGCTGTGGCGGGGGGTCGTCCGGGAGGTCGGTGAGGGCTACCCTGGGGTGACCCTCGAACACATGTACGCGGACAACTGTGCCATGCAACTTGTCAGGGATCCTAAGCCCTTCGATGTCATCCTGGCGGACAACCTCTTCGGGGACCTGTTAAGCGACGAGGCGGCCATGATTGTGGGCTCCATCGGTCTCCTCCCCTCGGCAAGCCTGGGGACCGGACCGGGACTCTACGAACCGGTCCACGGGAGTGCCCCGGACATCGCCGGCAGGGATCTGGCAAACCCGCTGGCGGCCATCCTCTCGGCGGCCATGCTGCTCAGGTACTCGCTCAATCACGAGGAGGCCGCCCTGGCCGTGGAAAGGGCCGTGGAAGACGTCCTCCACCAGGGCTATCGGACGGGAGACCTGGTCCAGCCAGGCACGACGCCGGTAGGCACCAAGAGGATGGGGGACCTGGTCGCCGAAGCCCTGACCAAACCCTCGTGGGGTGAAACCGGCCGATGAACCAGGACGATCAGCCACCGGCGACCAGCCCCCTCTAGGGACGGATGAGCTTTTCCACCAGATCGTCCAGGGTGGGAGGCAGGAAGGGCATGGGGTCGACAGGCCGGCCATGACGGCGGACCTCGAAGTGGAGGTGGGGACCGGTGGCATTCCCTGTGCTCCCTACCCCTCCGATGGCCTGCCCCTGCTTCACCGCCTCCCCTTCCCGGGCGATGATAATGGACAGATGGCCGTAGACGGTGATCACCTCCCCACCGTGTCGGATCAGGACCGCCCTTCCCAATCCGTTGTTCGTGTTCCCCGCAAAGATGACCTCCCCATCGGCCGCCGAGAGGACCTCCTGGTAGAAGGGGGAACCGATATCCAGCCCGGCATGGAGCCTTCCCCCCCTTGGACCGAAGGGGGAATTGATGGGCCCGATGAGCGGCCAGATCAGGTCAGGGGGAGGTTGACGATCCCCAGACTTCCCTGGGAGAGGAGCCAGGGAAGATCTCTCCTCCCGGAGAGAACCCTCGAGGGCAGCCCGCTCCCTTGAGGAAAGGGGCTTAAAGGGTTCGACTTTCATACGGGCCTGGGCTCCTGGGATGAACAGCCGCTGCCCGATGGAAAGGTGAGAAGAGGTCAGCCGGTTTCTCTCCATCAGGACCTTCAAGGGCACCTGGTAGGCCTGGCTGATCCGAAAGAGGTTCTGACCCGGTTCGACAATGTGGTAGAGGCCCTTTTCTCCCCAGGCATCCGGGGCCAGGGCGAGGATTATGCAGAACCCAGCGTTCAGGATGGGGGGGAACCTTTTCATGCCAAGGTGACGTAGGCCTCCTCGTCGTAGTAGAGGTCCCGCCCGAGGGAAACGGCTTCCTCAACGGAGGGTCTGGGGTCTCCGAGCAGCTCCAGCCTGAAGAGGGTCGAGGTGTACCAGTTCAAGTCCGGCCTTCCCACCGGGAAGGGACATTCCGTCACCACGCGGTAGTTTCCGGCCATGATCGTCTGGGGATCAAGGGCGTACTCGTGGAACCCCCGAAGGGCATCGGTGATGACAAAGTTCATGGAGAGCAGCCTCCGCTGAATCTCCTGCCACTTCTCCAAAGAGGCCTCCAGATAACTCAACCCGAAGTAGCCCGCAGACCCTTTCCCCCGAAGACACGCCGCCGTTCGGGAGAGGAAGAGGCTGAAGCCTGGGAGGGTCTCGGTAGGGTCGGTGAAGAAGGTATCAAAGGAGCGGCGGTACTCCAGGGGGAGAGGCCACCGGACGTCGTAGCGGGCCACCCGAAAGTCTTTCCACCAGTACCGTTGGGCGAGGGTGTTCAAAAACTCGACGAGGCGGGGGTCGGCCTCCAGGACCTGGATCCGGCGGGGAAGACCCGTTAAGGCCGCAGCCACCGAGGTGAGATCATCATCCCCCAAGACGAGGAGATCCTTCCCCTCCAGATCCCCCCGCTCGTACAAGGCCACCACCCGCAGGACAGAATTCTCCGGGGGGATGGATCCCTGATCGAACTCCGGGGAGGCCGGGGGCCTCTCCTTGGCAATCCTGGTCAATTGTTCCAGCACCCCCTCAAAGGCGGGGGGGACCACCAAGGTCCTCCCCCGGCATCGGGGGCAAAGACCGGAGAGCCGCCCATAGGGGCCAAAGCCCTTGACAAGCTCCTCCCCTTTGTCCGTCAAGGTAAAGGCCAAAGCATCGCCGGAGACAACCCCTTCCTCTTGAAGCTCCTGGATGAGCCGGATCAGGGAGGGAGGATGAACTCCACCCTGGGCCAGGAGCTGCCAGTAGCTCTTCGGGCCCGTAGACAGTTCACGCAAGACAAGGTATCTGATCCGGTCCACTCTTCCCCCTCCTTTCCAGAACCCAACCTGGGGAGCTACCCTTACCACCTCCTACGAATGGTGCCTCAGCGCCCTGTGAACCGGGGGGGGCGCTTCTCCAGGAAGGCCTCCACGCCTTCCCGGAAGTCAAGCGACTCGAAACAGGTGATGAAAAAGGCCTTGGCTTCCCGCCGAAGTCCCGAAGTGAACGGACCCGCGAGCTTCGAGAGGAGTCCCTTCAAGGTCTTCACCGTCCGAGGGGCATTTCGGGCGATCGCCTCGGTGATCTCCAAGACGGTCCTTTCCAGGGCCTCGGGCGGCACGACGTGGTTGACCAGGCCGATCTCGAAGGCCCTGGTGGCCTCAATGGGCCTCCCCGTGAAGAGAAGCTCCTTGGCGTGGCCGGGCCCGACCAGGCTCATCAGCCGAAGGAGGCTCCCCGGATCCACCGCCGCCCCGAGTTTGGCGGCCGGGATCCCGAGCCTTGACCGGGTGGAGGCCACCCTCAGATCACAGGCGAGGGCCACCTCGAACCCTCCCCCCAAGGCGTACCCATCAATCATGGCGATGGTCGGGAGGGGACAGGAGGCAATCGCCTCCAAGGCCTCCTCCAGGAGGTGATAATAGACCGGGGCCTTCCCAGAAGTGGCGAAGGTCAAAAGCTCGGAGATATCGGCACCGGCGGCAAAGGCCTTCCCTCCAACCCCGCAGAAGATAAGGACGTGGACTGAAGGCTCCGCTCCCAGATCCTTCACCACCCGGGAAAGCTCTTCCCACATCCTGGCGGTGATCGCGTTCATCACCTCCGGGCGGTTGAAGAGGATCGTGGCGTAGCCTGTCCCTTCTTGAACTACGATGAGGTCATCCCTTGGGGGGACAGGTTCTCGGGACCGACGGCTCCCTTTCACCCCATCCTCCTCAGCGGTACCCTTCTAATACACTCTGCCCCCTTTCGTCAAGCCTCTCCTGCCCCCCAGCCTCAGCGCCCCTGCCCGGGGAGGGGGAGGTTGATGAACGGCACCACACTGTTTCCCCCCATGATCTGGGGCAGCTTCCCCTCCCACTTCTCCAGGAACCGCTGCTGGACCAGCAAGGGGGTCAGGGAGCGGGTCACCTTCTCGTTATAGTAGGCCTCCGCATCAGCCTTGACCCTCAAGGCCCTGGCGTGCCCTTCCGCCTGGGCCACCTCAATCTCCGCCTGCCGCTGGGCCTGGAGCAGCTCGTAGCGCTTCTGCTCCGCCCGCTGCTCGGCCACCTGCTTCTGCTCGATGGCGCGCTCATACTCCTGGCTGAAGCGGATGTCGGCCAGCGAGACCTCCAGGAGCTCGATGTTGTACGCCTTGAGCCAGCGGGTCAGATCCTGCTTGATCTCGTCTTTGATCAGCGGCCGCTTCGCCAGGATCTCCCCGGCGTTGTGCAGGGCGGTGTTGGCCTTGATGACCTCCTGGGTGGCCGGGTCCAGGATCTTCCTGGCATAGTCCAGCCCGATCTTCTGGTACACCTCGTTCACCCGGTCCGCCACCAGGCGGTAGTTCAGGATCGCGTGGACCCGGACCGCCTGGAGGTCCTTGGACGCCGCATCGTACGTCCCCTCGTGCTTCTGGGCCCGGACGTCCACGGGGATGACCTGCTGGACCAGGGGGATCCGGAAGTTCAGCCCTTCGGGCAGGATGGAAGGCTGAACCCCGGTGATCCGGTTGAAGACCACCCCCCGATGCCCGGCCGGGATGAGCGCCACCGGGCTCAGGCTGAGAAGGAGCCCGACCAGGGCCGCCAGGAGCAGGCCGGTCTTCGCCGCCCGCGAGATCCCCCCGAACCGGTTCTGGATGCTGATCTCCGCGAATCGTTCCCGCATAGACGCGTCCTCCTCTACTCGGAGCTGATGGGACGTCTCGTCCTCCCAATCGGCCTCCGGCCTTCACCCTCCCGCTGCCTCATGGCGAGGATCTCGGAGGCCGTCTCCTCGATGGCCTTATTCGTCACGTCAATGACCGGCCAGCCGAACCGCCGGAAGAGGGATCGGCTGTAATCCAGCTCCTCCCTGATCTGTTCCGGGTCAGCGTAGGCCAAGTCCAGGCCCGCCTCCATCCGGGCCAGCCTGGCCCTCCGAAGCTCCAGGAGCCGCTCCGCCTTGATGGTCAAGCCCACGATCTTCTGCTGCTCGATCCTCAACACCTCCTCGGGGAGGGGCATTCGCAAGATCACGGGGATGTTGGCCACCTTCCACCCCCTGCCGGCCAGGTAGATGCTCAACGGGGTCTTGGAGGTGCGGGAGACGCCGATCAGGACAATGTCCGCCTGGACCAGGTCCTTGACGTTCTGCCCGTCATCGTGCTTCACGGCGAACTCTAAGACCTCGATCCTCCGGTGGTAGTCCTCTTGCAGTTGGCGGAAGAGGCCTGGCTTGGCCAACGGAGGCACCTTCAGGAGATCCTCCAACCGGAAGAGGAGGGGGCCCAAGAGGTCAATGGTGGCCACATCCCAGCGCATCCCCTCGGAGAGGATCACCTGGCGAAGCTCCTCCGACACGAAGGTGTGCACGATGAACCCTTTCACCCTGGCCGCCTCCCTTACCACCTCCGCGATCTGCTCCCGGGTCCTGATCTGGCCCAGGCGGTGGATCTCCACCTTCGCTCCCTGGAACTGGACGAGGGCCGCCTGAAGGACCATCTCGGCCGTCTGCCCTGTGGCATCGGAGACGACAAAGATGTGCTGGTTCTGCCCCATCAGAGGGCCTCCAGGATCGAGTGGGCGATGGCGCTCACGTGGGAGTTGATCCGCTTCAGGTTCGTCAGGATGTCCAGGTGGATCTCGCTGGTCTCGATAGACTCCGGCAGCCCCTCGTGGAGGCGCTGGATGTGGGATTGGCGGAAGCTTCGCTCCATCTGGCCAATCTCCGAGCGCCGGTCCAGCACCTTCTGGGCCAGGAAGGGGTCGTGGCTGGCGAAGGCCGAGATGGCCGTCTCCAGGTTCTGGCAAACCTTGGCATGGAGCGCCCGGAGCTCCTTCACCCCCTCCTCGGAGAACGTGGCCCCCTGGGACAGCCGCTTCTTCGCCAGCTCCATCAGGTTCCGCTCCACGATATCCCCGATGTTCTCCAGGTCATTGACAAAGGCGAGGATGGCCACCTCCCTCCTGGACTGCTCGTCGGTCAACAACTGCTGGGAGAGCTTGGTGAGGTACCGCTTCACCTCCCGCTCCAGGGCATCCACCTGATCATCCTTCCGCTCGATGGCCTCGATCAGCTCCTGGTCGTCCTGGAAGAGGGCCTCGCCGGTTCGGTGGAGCATCTCGGAGACGATATCGGCGATCCGGAGGGCCTCCCGGGTGGCCTGGGCCAGGGCCAGGGCCGGGGCCTCAAGGAGATGCTCGTCCAGGTACCGGGGTTTGAACGGATCCTCGGCCCTCCGCTCCTCCGGGACGAGCCTGGCGATCACCTTTGCCCCCAAGCCGATAAAGGGCAGGAACAGGACAGCAATCAGGACATTAAACAGGGTGTGGGCATTGGCGACCTGCCGGGCCGGGTCGGTGGCGGTCATCCCGACGAACCGGGCAAAGGGGTGGGTCAAAGGGAGGAAAAGGAGGACACCCAGGACCTTGAAGAGGATATGGGCAACGGCCACCCGCTTGGCCTCGGTGCCTCCCCCCATGCTGGCGGCCAACGAGCTGGTGCAGGTGCCGATGTTTGCCCCAAAGATCCAGGGGATGGCGACGGAAAGCGGGAGGAGCCCCTGATGGGCCAGGGTCAGGGCGAAGCCAATGGTCGCGGCCGAGCTGGCGACAAGGCCTGTGAAGATGGCCGAAAGGAGGATGACCAGAAAAGGCTGCTCCCCCAGGGAAAGGAGCACCTCCTGGAAAAGCCCGCCCCCCTTGAAAGGTTCCAGGGCTTCCACCATGACCTTCATCCCCAAGAAGAGCAACCCGAAGCCCAGGAGGCCCTGGCCGAGGTCGGCGAACCGCCGCCGCTTGGCCAGGTAGATGGTAAAGAAGCCGAAGCCGATGAAGAGAAAGGAAAGGTCGAAGAACCGGAAGGCGATGAGCTGGACGGTCAAGGTGGTGCCGATATCCGCCCCCAGGATGACCCCCATCGCCTGGGGGAGCTGGAGGAGCCCTGATCCGGCAAATCGGACCAGCATCCCCACCATCGCCCCTGAGGACTGGAGGACCAGGGTGATCAGCACCCCCATCCCCGCCGCCATCAACCGGTTCCGGGTGATCGCGGACAGGAGGTGGCGGAGCCTCCCGGCGGCGGTCCGTTGGAACCCCTCGCCGGCCAACCGAAGCCCGTACAGGAAGAGGGCGATCCCTCCCAAGAGGGGGAACAGCATCCTGGTCATCATGGGCGCTCCGGGTTCAAGGGCCCCGGGGTGAGGGGCATCTTAGGGTTGGCCTTTCCCGCCCCCTGCCCCTTCACGAACTCCGCAAGGGCCTCCACCTCCTCGGCCATCAGGTCGAGGAATTCGATCCCTGCCTCCTCCTCCCGGCTCCAGACCACCCTCCCGCGGACGGAGAAGGTCCGAGGGATGCGGGGCAGGTTGAAGCGGAGGGTGATCTCCTGCTGGAGGGTCAAGGGCTTGGGGCTCCGCACACAAACCCCACCCTTGCTGAGGGTTTTCACGGAGCCATACCAGGAGATCTCCCCCCCTTCAAACAGGATCGGGAGCTCAACGGCAACCCTCGGGGCCTTCCGCTTCTCCGGCTTTTCCACGGTGTAGACCTTGACGGGGGCCTCCCGTCCCTTCACCCTGATCTCCCCCAGCAACCGGGTGGGGAAGAGTCCCTGGACCGCCTCGTAAGTCGTCTGGCTGATCACGATGGAGGCCTGAAACTCCTTCGTGATCCCTTCCAGCCGCGAGGCCAGGTTCACCGGGTCCCCGACGGCCGTGTACTCTAACCGCTGCTTGGAGCCGATGGTCCCCACCACCGCCTCGCCTGTGTTGATCCCGACCCCGATCCGTAGAGGGCGGTCGCAGCGGGCCTCCCAGGAGGGGGAGAGGGCCAGGGCCCGCTCCTGCATCTCCAGGGCCGCCCGGACCGCCCGGACCGCATCATCGCCGTGGCTGAAGGGGGCGCCGAACAGGGCCATGATGGCGTCCCCCACATACTTGTCCAGGGTTCCATCATACCTCAAGACGATCTCCGTCATGGCGGTCAGGTACTCCCGGAGGAGGGTCACCACCTCCTCGGGGGCCAGCTTCTCGGAGATGGTGGTGAAATCACGGATATCGGCGAAGAGGACCGTGACCTCTCGCCGGCGGCTGGCCAAGGCCTCGTCCTTCCCCTCCCGGAGGATCGCCTCCACCACCTGGGGGGAGAAGTAGCGCGAGAGCCTCCGCTTCTCCCGCTCCTCCTCAATGTACCGGACGACGGTGAGGCCCGCGAAGGCAAGGCCGATCCCCCCCAGGGGGGGGACCAGGGGGAGCCAGAGATCATATCTGGTAAAGGCGTAGAAGGTCGCTCCAGAATAGATAAGGACCAGGACAAGGGAGGAGAAGAAGGCAAGGAGGGGGCGGAAGCGGATGGTGGTGAACGAGGCCATCATGACCAACACCACCAGGATCAGGAGCTGAAGCCCCAGGGGTGTCTCGACGATGGGGTCCCCTTGAAGGAGGGTATCCAGGAGGTTGGCCTGGACCTCGACCCCCGGCATCCGGTGCTGGAGGGAGAAAGGGGTCGGGTGCAGGTCCTGGAGGATAGGGGCGGCCGCCCCGATCAGGACGATCCTGTCCTTGAAGCGGGAAGAATCCACCTCCCCGCGCAAGACGATGTAGTAGGGGATGGTCTCGAAGGTCCCGGCCGGGCCCCGGAAGTTGATGAGGACCGGCCGATGGGGGGGAGGTCCGGGGGGCCGATCCCCGATCAAAGTAGCAAGCTGCCAAGCAAAGCTTCCGTAGAGCCGATCCTGGTAGGTCCTGGCCAGAGAAACCCGCCGGACCAGGGCATCCCGATCCAGGTCAATGTTCACGAAGCCGATGCCTGCCGCCGCCTCCCGGAGCTCCGGGAACGGGCCCTTGAAGGCTTCCTTCACCGCATACGGGCCTTGAACCTGCGTGAAGATCCCGGCCAGGACGACGTTTCCGGCCCGCTTGACAGCCCGGGTCAAGGCCCGATCCTCAGCCTCCCCCTTGGTCTCGTCGAAGAGGAGGTCCAGGCCGATGACCTTCGGTCTTCCCTCGCTGATCCGATCCAGGAGACGGGCATGGAGATCCCGGGGCCAGGGCCAGGCCTGGCCCAGCTCATCGAAGGAGTCCTCGTCAATGGTGACAAGGAGGATCGGAGAACGAGGCTGCCTGGGCCCCCTAAATATAAAACGGACGTCAAGGCTTTTCAGCTCCAGGGTCTCAAAGAGGCCAAAGACCTGGGCAAGGACCAGGAAGGCTGTCCCAGAGCCGAGGACAAGGGCCCGCTTCAGCTCACCGCCCCTTCGCTTCCCCCTGGGGGCGATTCGCCTTAGGGTACGGGACATCTTGAACCTCCCCTGGACCCTGTTTCACCGAACAGCCTCGACAAACCTCC
>CAZHST010000014.1:0-13196 GCA_964535215.1 uncultured bacterium | reverse complement strand
CCCGCCGGTGTCGCTGATACTCCTGCTAATCTCTTTGATTTGCTCTCTTGGCTCTCTCCGGGTCTCGTCCCTTTGCTCTCTCCGGGTCTCGTCCCTTTGCTCTCTCCGGGTCTCAATGTCCTCGGCCTGCTGCATCACCCAGGCCTTCACCGGAGGCGGGGGCTGATCCCCCTTCACGGCCAGCTCGTCAATCTCCAGGTCCTTCACCAGGTCCCTGATGAATTCAGCGGAGACCTGGACAGGGGGGGTCGGATCCCGGTCCTCGATCACCTCGGTCATCTGCATCGGATTGACCAGCACCTCGGCCACCTTCAGGAGGTTCCGGACGAGGGCCCGCCCGCTCACGACGACGATCTGGGTCAGCCGGGGGCTCAGGATGTTGACGATCACATCCGTCCCCCTGACGGCCGCGACCGCGTTCGGCGTCCGGATCTCAAAGACCCCCTCGGGCCCGAAGGCCCCCTTCTGGATCAGGGCCCGGACCTTCCCCGTGGCCATCTCCAGGACCGACCGACCCCGGGCCGGGTCCCGGAAATCCGCCTCTCTCAACACCACCCGGGATTCCTCCCGGAGGGTGAGGAGGCTCCTCCGGAGGATCAGGAGCTTGGCCCCGGACTGCCTGGCCGTGTTGATCTCATCCTTCCAGAAGACATCATCCTTGAACCGCAGGGCCTCCCGGGCTCCAACCCCCTCGTGGAGGACCGTGACCTGCCCCCGGAGGGCCACAACCCCCCCGGCCTTCTCGGCGCTGTAGACGGCAGGGGCCCCAAGGCCCAGGCAGAACCCCATGATCCCGACCAGGATGAACCATCCGCCCCGACCGATCCATTTTCCCGGCATGGCTCCTCCCCTCGCCTCCCCGTCAATACTCCCACCGGAGACCCAGGCTCACGACATTCCTCTTGAAGTCGAAGACCTCGATGTTCGACCCGTGAAGGGTCCCGAGGTACTCAAAGGCCAGGGTCAGGTTCTCGATGGGGAGCTTTCGCACGATGGTCAGAAGGTAGGTCTGCTCGATGTCCCTTCGCTCCCGCCCGAAAAAAGGAGGGACCCCGGCCGGGGGCGCATGACGGTAGTCCCTGAAGTGGAACTCCGCCTGAAAGGCCAGGATGACCTCCAGGGGGAGCGAGACCTGGAAGCCCCCCAGGAGTTTATGGCCCACGTAATCGAAGTTTCGCCCTTCCGCCTCCTCGACATCGAACTGGTACCCCAGCTTCAGGAAGTGACGACCGTTGGCTGACCTGATGAACTGGACCAGGCCAATCATGTGGTTGATCGCATCCTGATCATTGGCCGGGTCTGCAGGGGCCCGGCTGAAGTCCTTCCTCCAGAGCCGGTACTCGAGGGTGGAGATTACCTCCCGGGTGGCGAACAGGGTCACGGAGGGGAGGACCGTGTACCGCTTGAGATAGGAGCTTCCGCTTAGGAACGTGTAGTCGAAGCTCCCCTGAAACCCCACCTGGTACGGCAGCTTCCCCAGGGTGCCCCGGCGGAGTCCTGAAAGGGCCACATAATGGTCCTGGAGGTCGAAGCCCTCCACATCATGGTTGATCGTCTGGAGGAAGGCGTAGACCAGGCTTCCCTCCCAAGCCCTCGTCTTGACGAAGGCATACTCCCCCCGGAGGAAGAGGAGCTCACCGGCGCTCCTCCGCTCCCGCTCCCGGAGCCCAAAGACATTCTCCGTCGGGGCCGCGAGCACATTGTCGTCGTACTGGACGTTGAACGTGGCCGAGACCCTCAGCCTCCTCTCCTCCTTCCTCCGGGCCCTCAGGACCTCCAGGAACTTTTGAGCCGAGAGGCCCACGGGGGTGGTAGGGCCCACCTGGACGGCCTGCCTTAAGGTCTCCTCCGCCTCCCTCCTCCTCCCCAAGCGCTCCAGGCTCAACCCCTCATAATAGCGGGCGAGCTGTTGAAACTCGGGGTCCGACGAGACATTCTGACGAAGGAAGGCCAGGGCCTTCTCATACTCGCCTTTCTGGAAGGCGACGGAGCCCAGGAAAAACCCGAGATTCTCCCGGTTCGGCTCCCTCTCCTGGACGAAGCGAAGCTCCTCCTCCGCCTTCTCCAGCTCCCCCGCTGTGAGATACGCCACCCCGAGCTGCTGCCGGATATCCAGGTTTTCGGGGGCAAGGTCCCTCGCCTGTTCCAGGTACTGCGCGGCCTGACGGGACTCCCCCAAGGCCAGAGATGTCAGGCCGAGATAGTAGAGGACCTCCCTGTGGTTCGGGTTCAACCCATAGGCCTTTAAAAGGCTCTCCCGGGCTTCCTCGAACCGCCCTTCGGTGTAATCCAGGATCCCCGCGGAGAGGAGCAGCTCGACCTCCACCCCAACCTCGGCCTCCTCTTGGGCAAAGGAGGAGGTGGTGAAGGCCAGGAGGAAGATCAGGACGAAGAGGCCAAGCGTTTTGAGAACAGTCACCCTCTCCCCCAGACCATCACCAGCCCCAGTCACTCGATCCCCCTTTCCAGCCCGTCTTCACCATGGCCATGCCTCCCCTGACCTCCCCATCACCCGCCAGCCAGCTGAAGGCCTCGCACCAGGAGGGTGGGGGAGCCCGTTCGCCCGAAGAAGCGAAGATCGGACCCTACCCCCTCCACCTGCTGGAGGAGGCCGACAACGTTCCCGGCGATGGTCACCCCCCTGACGGGAAACGCCACCTTCCCCCCCTCGATCCAGAACCCCTGCACGCCGATGGAAAAGTCACCCGAGATCGGGTTGGCGGTGTGCACGCCTAAGGCCGAGAGGATCAAGAGGCCTTTCCCTAACGCCTGCATCAGCTCCTCCGGTGAGGCCCGACGGGGCTCGAGAAAGAGATTTGAAGGCCCCACCTCGGGAGGGGTCCGGTAGCTGGACCTCCTGGCACTGGCCGTTGAGGAGACCCCATCCTTCGCTGCATTAATGGTGTCGTAGAGGTAGCCCCGTAAGATCCCGGCCTCGATCAGGACCGTCCGGCGGGAAGGCACCCCTTCCCCATCACAGGGGGCGGCAAACAGGCCCATCAACAGGGTCCCGTCATCAATCAGCGTGACCTGCTCTGAGCCAACCCTCTGGCCGACTTTGCCGGCGAGGAGGGATTTCCCCTTCCGGACAACCTCCCCGCTCAAGGCGGAGGCCAGGAGGCCTAAAAGCTCTGAGGCCACCCCCGGATCAAGGAGGACATCTACCTGCCGGGAGGGGAGAGACCGGGCCCCCAGCATCCGGACGGCCCGCTCCGCCGCCTTCCTCCCCACCTCCTCCACCTGAAGCCCCTGAAAGGACCGGCTGAAATCGAACTCCCACCCGACCTCGGCGGCCCCACCCTCCTCGGCGACGACGGAGGCCGATGTGGTGCAGGACGTTCCCGTGAAGGAGGCCTGAAGCCCGAGAGAATTGACGATCACGACAGAATAGTCGGCATCCCGGTAGGAGGCCTTCCGAACCTTTGTGACCCTCCTATCGAAGCTCCGGGCCGCCTGCTCTAAGGCAAGGGCCCGTTGAATCTTCCCTTCAACCGGAACCCTCCGCAATGAAGGATCGTGGGTGGGAAGCTCCGGGTATTCGGGGAAAGGCCCGGGGAACTGGTGGGCAGGATCGGGGGCCGAGACCTGGGCCTCCTGAAGGGCGTTTTCGATCAACAGGCGGATGCCCCCCGCCGAGAGATCGGAGGTGAAGGTGAAGCCCATCCGTTGATCCCGCAGGACCCGGAGGCCGAGGCCGGCCTCATCCGCCAGGGCGAAGGTTTCCACCTGGCCGTCCTTGACATCCACCACCGTTGCCCTGGAGCGGAGGAGGAAGCCTTCCGCCTCCTCGGCCCCCGCCCTGAGGGCTTCCTCGAGGATCCGCTGGACGAACTCAAGAGACTCGGCGTTCATCGCAGATGGACGATGGATCAAGGGAACGGTTCCTGACACCGGCACCTTCCACGGTCACCCGTCCCGGGCCGCCCCCTTTCCCCTCGACCCGGATCGGGATCGGGAGGAACTGCTGGATTAGCCAAACGTTTGTGAGGAGGTGCTGGCTGATCCGGGAAGTGGTCATCGCGGAACCCCCCTCGGCAAGGGCCATAGGGAGGAGGAGCTGATCGGCGAGATAGGGGTCGAGGGCGGCCCCGCTCCTCCAATAGGTCAGGAAGGCCTCGACCGCCGCATCGGCCACGCGCTCGGCTGGCTTTCCCCGCTCGCCCAAGGCGCTGAACCCGGCCCGGGCCCCCTCGAATTCCGCCAAGAGGAAGAAGAACGTCCCGGGCCCCTTCGCCCCGACCTCGAGCAGGTCAATCCGGGCCTCAAGCCCGACCTCCCTCAGCCTCATCTCAGCCTGATCTTTTTGCCGCTTGGCGATGGAGACCGGGAGGTTCGCCACGGCGGAGAGGCCCCGGATCCCGACCAGGGCCCCCCGGAGGGTGGAATCGAGCGGCTGGAGGGTATGGACCGGGTAAACGATCCCCTGGACCTCGCCTCCCCCTTTGGGGTAGAACCCCCACCGGAGAAGCTCCATCTCCGCCTTCACCCCCATCCGGGCCAGGGTGGGAAGGAAGACCTCTGTCGTATACTGGTAGGGAGGGCTCCACGGGACATGGGTTCCGCCGGAAAGGGCCAGCCGGGAGGGACCTTTGGCGAAGGCCAGGGGGAGGAGGACCGCCTGGAGGACGAGGGAGATGGACCCGGCGGTGCCCACGGCGAAGCGGTACGCGTTTTCCCGCCCCACCCCGGGGGAGAAGCGAAGATGGGTGGAGCCCAACACCGCCCCCTGGACCTCTGCCCCCGTGATCGCGGCCAGGGCGTTCACCGCGGTCAGGTGCTGGGGCTGAAGCCCGGGGTTCTTCCGGCCAGCCCTGATATTTGTCACCTCAACGGGTACCGCTAAGATGGCCGAGAGGGCGAGGGCCGTCCTCAAGACCTGCCCTCCCCCCTCCCCGTAAGCCCCATCGATCCGGATCACCGTCCTCACACCCCAAAGCGGCGCTGGCGCTGCTGGTAGCTTCGGATCGCCCTCAAGAGATCGATCTTCCGGAACGCCGGCCAGAAGACGTCGCAGAAGTAGAACTCGCTGTAGGCACTCTGCCACAGGAGGAAGCCGCTCAACCGGATCTCCCCGCTCGTCCTGATGATCAGATCGGGGTCGGGGAGGTCGTAGGTGTAGAGATGCTTGCTGATCTCGTCAGGGGAGAGCTCCTCAATGATCCGGGAAAGGGGCTCGTTTCGCTCCATCCGATCCCGGAGGAGGCTTTTCACCGCATCCACGATCTCCTGCCTTCCCCCGTAGCCAACGGCGACGTTCAAGAAGAAGGCCTCGTAGGTCTTGGTCGCCTCCTCCGCCTCGCGGATCGCCTGGCGGGTCGATTCCGGCAGAAGCTCCAACTGGCCAATCGCCCTGATCCGCATCCGGCGCTGGTGGACCCGGGGGTCCGTGGTCAGCTCCCGCATCTTCCGCTCGATCAGGGCGAGGAGGCCCTGGGTCTCCCGAGGGCTCCGGTTTAGGTTCTCGGTCGAAAGGATCCAGATGGTCACCATCCGGATGTTCAGCTCCTCACACCACAGGAGGGTCTGCTCCAGCTTCTCGGCCCCCCGGCGGTGGCCCTCCAGGACATCCTCCAGGCCCTGCTCCCTCGCGAACCGCCGGTTGCCATCGAGGATTAACCCGATATGACGGGGCATCTCGCCCCGCCTCACCTCCCGGAGGAGGGCCTTTTCGTACAGCCGGTAGATGAGCCCTTTGAGTCCCATAGCTACCGTTCCTCTAAGCATGGACATTTATCCCATGCAGGCCGGGCGAACAGCGCTCCCGACCCTTGGCGCCGGGGAGTCCCACCCCGGTCCCGGGGCCTCGCCATCCCTCGGGGGGCCGTGCAAGAGGGCCGGTGCCCCCGGGGATCGGGTCCGGACCCGACCCCGGTCTCCCTCGGAGGGACGCCGACCGGGAAGAAGGGCGGAGAGGCCGCCCCTCCTCCGCAGCCTTCGGTTCAAACGACCCCAATCGCTCCAGACGTGCTTCCCCCGAGTCCTCACGGGTAGGGGGAAGGCGGACCCTTCGCGATCCCCAGGGTGCCCCCTGGAAGAGAGCCGTTCTCCGAATCCTAAGCCTCGTCGGGCAATCGCCACCGCTGCGGCGGCATCCGGCGAGAGCCCATAGCCGCGGCCAAACTTGACAAAGCCGATGACACTATGGGGGTTCAAATCCACCCCGAGGGCCCCGTGCTTCCGGGACGTGAGGATCGGGGCCGGAGGGCGGTCCGCCGTCACCTGGAGATACCAGACAGCCTTCCCCTTCCGGGTCCGCCGGACGAACCGGTACGTGAGGGCCTGGCCGGTAAGGAGCGCCTGCTCGATCACCTCCTGGCCGTAGGGGGAGGCGATGTCCCGGAGGAGGACCCACCGCCCGAACCGGGGAACCAGGGCCTCGGGCACCCGGAGCCGGAGGGTGCCATTGCTGAAGAGGGTGCAGGTCTGATTGCCGCCGGTTTCCTCCTTCGAGCCCAGGCACAGGAACTGGTTGCTGCAGGTGGCCCTCCAGTCCTTGAGCCACTCCTCGGGGGAGCGGTAGCCGTTCTCGTCGAGATGGAATTGGGCGCGAAACAGGTGACGACTTCCAAAGCAGAGCTGGGGCACCCGCCGGAGGGTGGCCTGCTCCGCCTGCTGAAGGCGGGCCTCCAAGAGGGAAAGCCGCCGCTTTTTCTGATGGAGCACGACGCGGAGCCCCTGCCTGTTGGGCAGACAGGCCTGAGGATCGCGAGGAGGCTCGTGGGGATCCCTCAGCCGACGGGTCAGCTGAATGAGCGTCTGGCGGACGGCCTGCCCCTGCCGGGTGAGGGTCGTCACCCGCCGTTGGGCATTCCGGCGGGCGGCCTCGACCTTCTCCCGGAGGTCCATGGCGATGGCATTGAACCACCGGGCCGTCAGGCCGAAGCGGCGGAGGTAGTCCCGTTTCAAGCTCGGGAGAGATTGTCCTCGAACGTAGTGATCGCGGAAGAGGCAACGCTCCACCCGGCCAAACAGGTCGGCGATGGCCTCCAGCACCGGGGAGAGGCGCTCGTCTTTCAGCTTCGCCTCAAAGGTCGCTTTCACCGGCCGGCCTCTTCCCTCAAGCCACCATCAGCCCCCTCACGACTCCGCCGCGCGAAACCACCGCCAGGCGGTCTTGTCGCTGACGCCTGGCTTCCCGGCCTACGGGCTCAGCTTCATCCATCCATCTCATGCCCCATACGTCCATGAATGTCAACAATCTCTTGAGCAGTTCCTAACCCCTGGACTTTCCTGGTAGCCTTGTCCAGAAACCTGGAAAGGTTCACCACGAAGCGCTCGTGCTCCCCTTCGGCGATTTTCTCCTTTTGATCGTAGGCCTCGACCGTGAAGAGGAGGCGGCGGCCCTCGACCTCCTTGACCTGGGCCATGACCTTCACCCTCATCCCGACAGGGGTCGCGGCCAGGTGCCGGATCGCCACCATCGTCCCGACCGTCCCCTGGCCGGGCTCCAGATGCCGATGGATGGCGGCGATGGCCGCCTCCTCCATCCAGGCGACCAGGACCGGTGTGGCGAGGACCTCCACCCCTGGATTCCCGAACCGGCTGGCCGCCTCCTCCTTCGTCACCGTCCGCTCGATCTCCCCCTTCTCCCCCTTCTCAACCGGCATCGCCCCCTCCTCCGCTCCAGGCGATCAGGACCATCCAATGCAGGCTGATTTTTACACTTCGCTCTCCAAGATGTCAAGGGAAACTCTGGAAACCCTAGCCCCCTTGACAAAGGTTCCCCCCCTGGCTAGATTTCAAACGATACCGGAGAGGGCCCTCTCTCCTTATTAAAGGGGCCTGGGGAGGGGAGACGGAGGGATCTCTTTGAAAACCCACACTTGGGATGGAGGGAAACGTTGAAGCCAAAGGTCCTGATCACCAGAACGATCCCCAAGGAAGCCCTTGACATTGTCCAACGGGAGTGCGAGGTTCTGCTGCTGAAGCGGGATCGGCCCACGCCGAAACGGGAGCTGATCCGCCGTCTTCAAGGGAAGGAGGGGGTCATCGCCTTCGCCACAGACCTTTTCGACGAGGAGGTCTTCCGCCAAGCTCCCCACCTGAAGATTGTGAGCACCGTGGCCGTTGGGTATGATAACATTGATGTCCAGGCCGCCACCCGTCACAGGGTGATGGTCACCAACACCCCGGGGGTCCTGACCGACACCACCGCCGATCTGACCTGGGCCCTTCTCCTCGCCACGGCCAGGAGGATCGTCGAGGGGGATACGTTCATCCGGGACAGGAAGTGGAAACACTGGCAGTTTCTCCTCCTCCTCGGGCAGGATGTTCACCACAAGACCTTAGGAATCGTCGGCTTCGGGAGGATCGGCCAGGCCGTCGCCCGGCGGGCCAAGGGTTTCGAGATGCGGATCCTCTACACCCAGCGCCATCGGGCCGACCATGCCGTTGAAGAGGCGCTGAACGCGACGTATGTGGACAAAGAGACCCTCCTTCAGGAATCGGATTTCGTCTGCCTCCATGTCCCTTTAACCCCCGAGACCGTCCACTACATCGGCGAGAAAGAGCTGAAAACCATGAAGAGGACGGCCATCCTGGTCAATGCCGCCCGGGGTCCCGTCGTGGACGAGAAGGCCCTGGTCAAGGCCCTGAGGGAGGGATGGATCGCTGGTGCGGGCCTGGATGTCTTCGAGCGGGAACCGAAGATCGAGCGGGGGCTTCTCTCCTTGAAGAACGTGGTCATGGCCCCCCACATCGGAAGCGCGACGATGGAGACCAGGATCAAGATGGCCAGCGTGGCCGCGGAGAACTGCGTGGCCGGGCTGACAGGAAAGCGCCCGCCCAACCTGCTCAATCCTGAAGTGTGGCAGGGATGAAGCCGCCGATGATCCAAAAGGGACACCGCCTTCTCCTCTCGACCCTTACGGCGTTGGCCCTCATCTTCCTCTGGCTTCCCCTGAAGGGGGAAGCGGCCCCCCTGGCCGACGAGGCGGACCTCCCCCGTCTGGACAAGCTGGACCTTTTCCAGCCCGGGGAGCCGGCGATCCTCCTCTCCGACGACGGAAGACCCTTCGCCACCCTGGCCAGCCCCTACCGGATCTTTGTCCCCCTCCACAGGATCCCGATGGTCCTCAGGAACGCCGTTTTGGCCATCGAAGATGCCCGGTTCTACCAGCATGGGCCGGTGGATGTGAAAGGGATCGCCCGGGCCACCCTGAGGAACCTGACCGCTTTACGGGTCAAGGAGGGGGGGAGCACCATCACGCAGCAGCTTGCCAAGGTCCTCTTCTTAACCCCGGAGCGGACCCTCACCAGGAAGCTCAAGGAGCTAAAACTTGCTAACGAGCTCGAGAACCGGTACTCGAAGAACAAGATCCTTGAGATGTACCTGAACGTGGTCTACCTCGGCCACGGCGCTTATGGGGTCGAGGCCGCCGCCCGGACCTACTTTTCCAAGCCGGTCACAAGGGTCACGCTCCCTGAGGCTGCTTTGATCGCCGGTTTGATCAGAGCCCCGGCCCTCTACTCCCCCTTCCTCCACCCAAAGAAGGCCAAGGAGCGGCGGGACATGGTCCTGAAGCGGATGATGGAGCTGAAGCTGATCCGACCCGCCGAGGCCCGGGCGGCCATGAAGGTGCCGATCAAGGTTAACCCGTACTTTCGGGCCTCGGGCCTTGCCCCTTTCTTTGTAGATTATGTCCGGCAGGAGCTGGAGCGTCGCTACACCCACGAGGTCCTCTTGAAAGGGGGCCTCCGGATCTTCACAACCTTAAACCTTGAGATGCAACAGGCCGCCGTTTCGGCCCTGAAGGCCGGCCTCCGGCAGATCGAGAGGAGTCTGAAGAGACCTCCCCACCCGCCCCTTGAAGGGGCCCTTGTCGCCCTGGATCCCAAAACGGGGGCGATCAAGGCCATGGTCGGCGGGGCCGAGTACCGGCGGAGCCAGTTCAACCGGGTTGTCCAGGCGAGGCGGCAGCCGGGGTCGGCCTTCAAGCCTTTCGTCTACGCCGCCGCCTTTAACCTTGGGTTCACCCCGGCTGACCTCCTGGTGGATGAGCCGGTCCGCTACCTCATCGGGTCAGGAAGCCGACAAGAGGTCTGGACCCCCGAGAACTTCGACCGGACCTTCCGGGGGGTCGTGACGCTCCGGAGGGCCCTGGAGGAGTCCATCAACGTCCCCACGGTCCGCCTGATGGAACAGGTGGGGGTTGATTCCGTCATCAGACTGGCCCGCGACCTGGGGATCAGAAGCGACCTCCGCCCCGAATACGCCCTAGCCCTCGGGACCTCAGAGGTCACCCTTCTCGAGCTGACAGCGGCCTACGGGGCCTTCGCGAACGGAGGGATCTGGGCAAAGCCCTTTACGATCCTGAAGATTCTCGGCCCGAACGGGGAGCCGGTCGAGGAGTCCATCCCTAGGCTGGTCCAGGCCCTGAGCGAAGAAGTGGCCTACACCGTGACCTCCGTCCTCCAGGGGGCGGTGGAGCGGGGAACGGCCAAACGGGCAAAGGCCCTTGGCCGACCCGTTGCGGCGAAGACGGGGACGAGCCAGGAGGCCCAGGACCTCTGGTTCATCGGCTACACCCCGAGCCTCGTGGCCGGCCTCTGGATCGGCTACGATACCCCCCGATCCTTAGGCTCCCATGAGAGCGCCGGCCGCCTGGCCGCCCCCATCTGGGTGGCCTTTATGAGGGAAGCCTTGAAGGGGATGCCTCCCGAGGAGTTCCCGGTGCCGCCGGGGATTACCACCCACTGGGTGAACCGGAACACCGGTCAAACCTCTTCCCCCGAAGACCCCCAGGCGATCCCCGAGGTTTTCATCCAGCCTCCCGCTCGACCCCCCGAAGGTCCCCTGCCTGAACCGGGAGTCTGAGCCCCTACCCTCTGAGACCGACGGCAGAGCGCCATGTCCCCACGTCCAGGGACCGGCCGGTGATCCGCCTCGAGGCATCGGAGGCTAAGAAGACGAAGAGGTCAATCACGGTCTCGACAGGGGCGCCGGCGAAGTTTGTCATCCTGGTCCTGACCATCCCAGGACTCACGGCGTTGACCCGAATCCCAGACCCCTCGAGCTCATCGGCTAAGTACCGGGTCAACCCTTCCAACCCCCACTTCGAAACCCCGTAGGGCCCCCAGCCAGGCAGGCTCATCCTCCCCAAACCGGAGGAGACGTTGATGATGCTCCCCTGCCGTCTCTCAAGCATGTGAGGGAGGACGGCCCTTGTCATCAGGAACGGCCCCCGGAGGTTCACGGCCATGACGTAGTCCCACTCCTCGACCGTCACATCCTTTAAGGAGGCCCGCCGGGTGAGCACCCCCGCGTTGTTGACAAGGATGTCAATCCGACCGAAGGCCTCCAGGGTCTGCTTCACAAAGGCCTCCACGGGCTCCACCCGGGAGACGTCACACACGAGGGCGAGGACCCGTCCCCCCTCCCTCCTGATGGTGTCCTCGGTCTCCTGAAGCTCCGAGGCGGTCCTGGCGCAGATGGCGACAGACGCCCCTTCCTTCGCAAAGGCTTCGGCCACGGTCCGGCCGATCCCCCTCGCGCCTCCGGTAATCATCGCGACCTTACCCTGCAACCTCATCCCTCACCGGCTCCCGATCGCTTCCTTGCCTTTCCCATGGTCCTGTGGTACCATGCCGCTAAGCGCTCAAGAGACCTCCGGCTGGCGACCCGATTCCAAGGAGACCCCGATGAAAAGGCTCCTGGCCCTCTTCCTCAGCATCCCGCTCCTGGCGACAGGCTGTTACACGGTCACGTACACGAAGCCCCTCACCCCCGGACCCATCACCTTCACCGCATCCCTCCCCAAGGCGGAGGGGAGGGACCGGACCCATTTTGTCGAGGAGATGCCGATCTGGTATGCCCTCTTTGGCCTCGTCCCGATCAGCGAAAACGATGTGACCCGGGAGGTCTTGGATCGGCGGGCGCGGCAGGCTGCCATCGAGAACTTAACGATCAGAAGCGAATTCTCGGCCCTCGACGTCCTGATCAGCCTCCTCACCGGGATCGTCACCATCACCCGGATGACGGTGAGGGTCGAAGGGGATCTTGTCCCGCCGTAGTGGTCGGCCCCTCAGGGAACCCAATCGGCGATGAAGATGTTCATCTCCTGAGGGGTCCTGGCGTTCCTCGTCGAGGCGAAGACCAGCTTCTTCCCATCGGGGGAGAACATGGGGAAGCTGGCGAAGCGCTCGGCATAGGTGACCCGCTCCAGCCCGGTCCCGTCGGTGTTGATGAGGTAGAGGGCAAAGGTCCGGCCCGTCGGGTCATGGAGGTTCGAGGCGAAGATGATCTGGCGGCCGTTCGGGTGCAGGAAGGGGGCGAAGTTCGCCGCCCCGTTGTCCGTGATCTGCCGTTTGTTCCCCCCGTCAGCGTCCATCAGGAAAAGCTCCATCCGGGAAGGCCTGACCAGATGCCTCCTCAAGAGATCCTCGTAGGCCCTCAACTCTTCCCCGGTCTTCGGATGATAGGCCCGGTACACGATGGACTTCCCATCGTACGAGTAAAAGGCCCCCCCGTCGTAGCCCTTCTCATAGGTGAGGCGTTTGACATCCTTCCCGTCGGCGTCCATCGTGTAGAGGTCCAGGTCCCCATCCCTCATGGAGGTAAAGACGATCCGTTTCCCATCGGGGGAGATGGCCCCCTCGGCGTCGTAGCCCCAGGTGTCCGTAAGACGGACGAGGCGGGAACCGTCCAGGTCGGCGCTGAAGAGATCATAGGTGGGGTAGATCGGCCAGACGTAGCCCTGGCTCATGTCCGGCTTCGGCGGGCACTCGGGATCGCCAAGGTGGGTGGAGGCGTAGATGAACCGCTTCCCGTCGGGGAAGAAGAAGGCGCAGGTGGTCCGCCCTTTCCCCGTGCTGACCAGCCGGATGTGGCCTCCGTTGATGTCCATGGTGAAGATCTGGTCACACCGGAAGCCGTCCCGGGTCGCCTGGAAGATGAGCCTGGTGCCATCGGCGGAGAAGTAGGCCTCGGCGTTCTGGCCGCCGAAGGTGAGCTGCCGGATGTTTCTGAGGTGGGACTCCCGCGGGTCGTGGAGTCCTCCTTCCTGTTGAAGGCTGTGGGAGCCGCTCCGGGCCTCCCAGGCAGAGATGACGATGGCCAGGACGATCAGTCCGAGGAAGGGGACAACCCTCCTTCCTGGTTCGAAAAACTGTACAAAAGTGTGTACCCCTTTCATACAGCCGTCCCTGTCCCAGGAACAGGAACTGACCTGCTCACCGCCCGCTTCCAGTCCCCCGCT
>CAZHST010000013.1:0-72833 GCA_964535215.1 uncultured bacterium | reverse complement strand
GCCCTGTGTCGGGGGTTCGAGTCCTCCCGGGCGCACCACTTCTTCAGCCGATCCCTCCAATACCTGGTGCTTCTCCGCTCTGACCGCATAGGGTTCCCATAACCACCAAGAGGAGCCTCCGGATGCCTGGTGTAAAAGTTGAGGTGCGACAAGATAGCTTCTTTCGGAGGATGCATAGAGGCCTCGTGTGGATGAGAAATCATTGGAAACCCCTCGTGGTCTTGACTCTGGTGCTGGTTGGGCTTGGCGCCGCAGCCGGTGGTCTTTTGATCATCCGAACGAGGATGGAGAGGCAGGCTCAAACCCTTCTGACCAGGGCGGATGCCCTCTTCCGGCAGGCCATTTCGATACCGATCAGACGTTCAGATCCAAAGGCCCTGGAGCGGCTAGAAGGCCCGATCAAAACCTATCGAGAGATCATGGAGCGCTTCCCCAAGACCAAGAGCGCGGAAGAAGCTGCCATCCGCCTGGGGAATCTCTACTATCAGCTTGAGCGATACGATGAGGCCCTTTCGACCTTCACCGATTACCTCAACCGTTACCCGAAGGGCCGCTTTGGCTTCCTTGCTAGGTTAGGGGCCGGCTATTGCTATGAAGAAAAAGGGGATTTCGAAAAGGCTAGCCACGCGTACCAGGCAGCTCTCGAAAGCACCTCAGCGGATCCCTTACTTCCTGAGGCTTATCTGGCCTTTGCAAGGGTACAGACTGCTCTCGGGAGGGTTGAGGAAGCAAGACGGTTCTTTCAAAAGGTCGTCGAACAGTGGCCAAGAACCACTTGGGCTGAGATGGCCAAATCCCAGCTTGCCAGTTTGGATGATAAGAAACCTTATGTAAACTAAAAACTACGACAAAAGACCCGATCGAACATCTCGACCGGGCCTTCCACCTAGCTCTCCCCTCTCCCTATCCCCGTCAGCTACATTTTGTACTTCCCGAAATCCTCAGGCTTCAGATTCTCGAGCCACTCCCGCCATCGGTCTGTTTCATCCTTTTCCTCGGAGACCTCGATACTCTTCGCCTGGCTGACCACGTGTTCGGTCACGTAGATCGGGGCCCCCACTCGAAGGGCCAGGGCGATCGCATCGCTGGGACGGGAGTCAATGGTAAAGATATTCCCGTTGTATTGCAGTTCGATGACCGCATAAAAGGTGTTGTCCTTAAGGTCGTTGACAATGATTTGCCGAACACTGACCCCTAACCC
Source organism: uncultured bacterium (assembly GCA_964535215.1). Classification (GTDB taxonomy): domain Bacteria; phylum Methylomirabilota; class Methylomirabilia; order Methylomirabilales; family JACQHM01; genus JACQHM01. The sequence goes on along the minus strand of CAZHST010000013.1, from coordinate 71,632 downwards.
TTCCAGAATGTTCTTGAGGAGGTCATGGGTCATCGGTCGTGGTGTCGTCACCTTCTCCAGCTCCAAGGCGATGGCGTTCGCCTCAAAGATTCCAACCCAGATGGGAAGGGCTCGTCTCTCCTCAGGGTCCTTGAGGATGACGATGGGCATGTTGGTGATGGGATCGAGGACTATGCCTTTGACCGTCATCTTGATCAACATCTGATCCTCCTCATCCCAGCTCCTCTCGAAAGAGAGGGTAAAGCTTCGCATAAGTGGCTTCAAGGTGTTCAGGCATCACCTTGGTATCTGCCAAAACTGGCATAAAGTTCGTATCTCCTCCCCAGCGCGGGACAACATGGAGGTGGATATGCTCTTCGATACCTGCCCCAGCAATCCTTCCCTGATTAATCCCCAGGTTGAACCCTTCGGCTTTCAGGCCCTCCATGAGGATGACGATCGCCCGCTGGGCCAGGCTCATCATATCCAAGAGCTCATCCTCATTTAGCTTTTCGAGTCCATCGAGATGGCGGTATGGCGCGATCATGAGATGACCGTTATTGTAAGGATAGATGTTCAGAAGGACAAAAGCGAGCTTTGCTCGAAAGAGCACGAAGTGCTTAGCGTCGTCTTCCCCCCTGGCCTTCTCGCAAAAGATGCACCCCTGGGGTTTCACCCCGGTAATGTAAGCCATCCTCCACGGTGCCCACAGAACATCCATCAAGGAGGTTCCTCAGCCGATATCAACACTGTAGATAGGGATGGAACGTTCTATACCTTTAAACTTAGCATCACCAACGTATTCTAGCAAGATTTTTTTTTGCAGGGACTCGTCGAAGAACCGGTACCCGACCTTCCCTTGATCCTCCAACGGTTCCAAGGGGACAACCCGGGCCAACCCGTCTACGGTATCCTGGCTCACAGCGATGCCCGTGTTATACAAAACCCCTTTCTCATCAACCCAAACCTTTCTTGGCCCAACGACCTGGGATGCATATGACCCCCCCAGGCCATCCTGATACGCCTCTTCTTCCTTCGCTTTGTCCCCGGAGCCGGAAAGGCGTCCAGCGATATTCACATTCCTGCCTATGACGGTGACATCCATATCCTTCTCATCGACGATAAAGTGGGCCACCTGAGCTCTACCTGTATGGATAGCGATTCCCATCTGGAACCGGGTTCTGCCGGAGCGGCGGAGCTCCTCCATCATCGCTTGAAGGGATAGGGCCGTCCGTATGGCATTGAGCTCGTCGTCCCTCGAGAGCTTGGTCGCCCCGTAGATCACCATTGCCCCATCACCGGTGAACTTATCAATCTTTCCCCCACACCGCTTTACGATTGGAACCAAGGGATCAAAAACTCGATAAAGGGAGGAGACGAGCTCCCCTTCTGAAACTCCCCCCTCGGAGGTTCTCGTGAAGCCTCGAAGGTCGGCAAAGAGGATCGTGACCTTTCTAGCAGCGTTGAGGATCTCGGCCGATTCCTGAAAACGGTACAGCTTCCCTTCCGCGAAGAGCCGCTTTAGCTCCGCCTCGTCTAGCCCTGGGGGGATGAGGGTGATTATGTCCCTGAGGACTCCAATCATCTCCGTTCGCCTCAGCGCCTGGACGAAATCCAGGTAAGCGTTCAGAAGATCAAGCCACCCCCTGCCCCTGGCCAGACCAGCCTTTAAGGTGGAGTTAGCCATGATCCTCTGACCCACTCCTCCGTAGTCCATGAAGAGATAGGTGAGGATACGGGGGTTGAAGAGGATCCTGAGCATGGATCTTTCATCTTCCAGGTTCCGCTCGTGGAAGGTTGAAGGGAGAAACCGGCGGATCAAGGAGAGAAGGGGTTCCTCCTTTCTCTGAATCCCCTCTCTCAACCGGTCACGGCAGATGGCGAAAATCTCCTTAAACTCCTTGAAGCTGATCCGAAAACGCTTATTTTGCTCTACAAGGATTTGACCGGCCAGTTCAACGACGGTAAGCTTGCTAAGATCCAGCTCGGTCAAGGGAAGTTGATCATCAATGATGCTGTCAATCAGCGCCGTGTTAAAGTCAGAACCGAGATTGTAAGAGAGGGTTTCTTCCCTGAGGCTTCTGAATCGTTGCCAGACGCTTGTCAACACACCCCGGTAGAGACCGGCTAACAGAGGATGCATTTGGTACTTCACATAAGCTTTGATGCTCGAGGAGTCAAAGAAATCGTTGATAGTTTGGACGACCTGTTTGGAGTGAGCAAGCCAGAAAAGGTTCAGGAGCCCCTGACGGCGCTCACTTTCGATGATGTTGGTGAGGATCTCGGAGAGGAGGTCAAAGTATCGGGAATATGGATCAGCTCCCGTTCCGGAAGCCCATGGGGGAAGGATAGCCGGATCCTTGCTTGTCAAGGTTCGGTAAAAATAGGCGATCACCTCCCGTGCGAACCGTTGCAGGGAGGGATGAAGTTCAACCAGGAGCTGCTCCTCACCCTCCGATCCCAGGTGCCCTTCCGGCAACTGCGGAAGAGGGCTCCCAAACAGCTCTTCAGCCTCCCGGGTGGTGCCATCGGTGAAGCGGAAGCGCTCAGCCAGCTTTGCGGAAAGCTGGGAGAACCTTCTCATCGGATCCTGGACCGGGTTCAGGAACAATTAACCCTCGATGAGGGCCTTGAGCTCCTTCCCTGGTTTGAAGTACGGAACCCGCTTCGGCGGGACCTGAACGGGTTGACCTGTCTGAGGATTTCGCCCTTGACGGGCCCTTCGACTTCTCACCCTGAAGCTCCCAAATCTTCGGAGCTCCACCTTTCCATCGTCTCTCGAGGCCAGAGCCCTGGCAATACCCTGCAAAATGGTCTCGATGACGACCTCGGTGTCTTTCTTGGTCAGATTCACCGCGGCTGCCACCTTCTCGATGAGATCGGCTTTGGTCATTGGGGGATCCTCCTTACAACTCGGGTACCCTAGTAAAGGAGATAGTCCAGGGAAACGCCTGAAGAGGAACCGGTGGGAGGGTGGAGATGGCTGGAACCAAGAATCTGGGTAAGGAGATCCCATAGGGAAAACCGGCGTTTTCGCTCTTGAATCACCTCCGGCTCTCCAAGAATCCCTCCGAGCTGTCCTGCCCGCTCGATGGCATCCTGGAGGTTTCCGAGCTCATCCACCAGACCCAGGGAAAGGGCCTGTCGGCCGCTGAAGATCCGGCCATCGGCGAGGGCTTCGACCCGGGTTCTCTCCATCCGACGGCCTTGGGCTACAGCTTGGATAAACTGTTGGTGGACATCATCGAGGACACCTTGGAGGATCCTCCGTTCTTCAGGGGTGAGCTCGCGAGTGCTCGAGGCGAGATCCTTGTGCTCACCGCTTTTGATGACGGCTGTCTTGATCCCGACTTTCTGGAGAAGCCCGGCAATATTCGGGATCTGCATGATGACACCGATGGAACCGGTGATCGACCCGGGGTTCGCCACAATCCGGTCAGCGGCGGCAGCGATATAGTAGCCGCCTGAGGCGGCTACCCCGGCCATAGAGGCGATCACCGGTTTTCCAAGCTGGCGCACCTTCAGGATTTCCTCGTGGATCTCCTGGGAAGCCACCACTCCTCCACCCGGACTGTTAATCCTGATCACAATAGCCTTAACGGAGGGGGATCTACGGTACTGTTCCAATTGATCAATTACATCCTTAGAGTCCAGGATGACGCCGTCAATGGTGATAAGGGCCACCTTGTCCCTGCCGAGAAGCTCCACCCGGCCCAGGAACCAAACCATCCCCCCTACCAAGAGGAAGAAGAGAAGAATCAACCCGCCGAGAAACAGCCAAAGCTTTCCACCCTTCCCCACCGGATCCTTAGGTCCCCTATTCGTCCTTGGCGGTGTCCCGCTTTCGCTTCCGTTTTGACCGGCCCAGGTCCCACTCCGTATCAGACGGCCCCTTGGCGTCGGTATAGGCTTTAAGGCTTAACCCAAGCTTCCGATCCTCGGTGTCCAACCGAATGATCTTCAGCATCAACTCTTGGCCGACGGCCACCACATCCTCAGGCCTCGCAACCCGTTGATGGCTCATCTCAGAAACGTGGAGGAGCCCCTCGATCCCCTCCTCCAGCTCAACAAAGGCGCCAAACTCTGTGAGCCGAACCACTTTCCCCTTCACGTCCATTCCGACCTGGTACTTCTCGGGAACAACAGTCTGCCATGGATCGGCCTGGACCTGCTTGAGCCCTAAAGAGATCCGGTGATTCTCCTTATCCACGTGGAGAACGATGGCTTCAATCCGATCCCCTTTCTTCAAGACCTCTGAAGGGTGCTTCACCCGTTTCCAGGCCAGGTCCGAGACGTGGATCAGACCGTCGATCCCCTCCTCCAGCTCAACAAAGGCACCGAATTCCGTCAGGTTCCGAACCTTTCCAGATACCCTGGCCCCGACAGGATAGCGCTCCTCGATAGAGTCCCAAGGGTTAGGCTCTGCCTGACGCATTCCCAAGGAGATCCGACGGTTCTCCTTGTCCACGTCCAGCACCACCACGTCAACCACATCGCCGATAGAGACCACCTTTGAAGGATGCTTGACTCGTTGGGTCCAGGACATCTCCGAGATATGGACCAGCCCTTCCACCCCTGGTTCCAGTTCCACGAAGGCGCCGTAATCAGTCATGGAGACCACCTTGCCCCGGACCCTGGAACCGGCTGGATACTTCTGGTCCACCGCCTCCCAGGGATCGGGGAATTTCTGTTTATAGCCCAGGGAAACCCGCTCGGTCTGACGATCGAATTTCAAGACCACAACCTCGATCTCGTCTCCAACGTTGAAGAGCTCCGTCGGATGGGACAACCGACCCCAGGACATATCGGTGATGTGCAGCAACCCGTCAATTCCCCCAAGGTCGATGAAGGCCCCGTAGTCGGTGATGTTCTTGACCTTTCCCTTAACAAGCTTTCCCTCTTCTAGGCTGGCGATGGTCGCCTCCTTCAAGGCCTTTCGCTCCTGCTCCAGCAGCTCCCGTCGTGAGAGGACGATGTTCCCCCGCTTTTGATTCAGCTTGATCACCTTCATCGAGAAGGTCTTGCCAATGAGCTTGTCCAGATCCTTCACGGGACGGAGATCCACTTGGGAGCCTGGGAGGAAGGCCTTCACCCCGATATCCACCATCAGCCCGCCCTTGGTTTTTCCCAGGATGGTGCCCTGAACGACCTCACCCTTCTCATAGATCCTGGCGAGATCGTCCCAGATTTTGATCTTCTCAGCTTTTTCCCTGGAAAGGACGATGAGTCCTTCACTATCTTCTTTCTGATCGAGGTAGACATCAACGACGTCGCCCGGCTTAACCGTTAGCTCACCCGAGGGAGAGTAAAACTCCCGGATAGGGATGATCCCTTCAGATTTGTAACCGATGTCAACGATGACCGAATCCCCCTTGATCTCTATCACGGTCCCCTTGACGATCTCCCCCTCGACGATGTCTCGGACGGTCCTCTCGTAGAACTCGGCGATCTTCGAGGCGTCAAGCTCAGCGGGTGAACGGTCATCGCCTTGGTGACCTTGTCCCTGGATCTCAAGTTCCTCTGTCCCGTGTGGCTCAAAAGGCATCTGCTGTCGCACCTCCTACTGTCGTTTCATTTGGTGAACTGTTACAAACATCCTTCCTCCTCTCCAGAGCTTCCTTGAGAGAGGCAATGGCCCCCATTACCCGCTGGCCGAAGAGATCCAGGGCTTCCCTCCCCTCTCTGGACCCCTCAGGAAAATGGATGGCCCGACCGAAGCAAACCACCACTGGATGGATGCGGGGGAAGACAGTCCCCCGAGGGAGGATCTTCTCCGCTCCTTGGTGATAGACCGGGATGACCGGGGCCCCACTTTTCTTGGCTACGAGGCCAATCCCGGGCTTTGGTTCTCCAAACGTCAGACCATCACCTCTGGTCCCCTCCGGAAAGATGACCACAGGCTCCCCTGCCTTCAAGAGGGCCAAGGTCTTCTTCAGGGCTGCGGCGCTCCTCTGCTCTTTTCCAACCGGAAAGGCGTTTAAGGACCGGATGAGCCAGGCAAAAGCCCTGTGGCGAAACAGCTCCTCCTTGGCCACGAAGTAGAGGGGCCTCCTCACAGCCAGGCCCAGGATAAGGGGATCGGCAAAGCTCACATGGTTGGCCGCGAGGATAACCCCCCCCGTCGTCGGAACGTTCTCGGCCCCTTCCACCCGAAGCCGGAACAGGAGCTTGGCCACAGGGAGCAACAGGGCCTGGAGAAGAGCATAGAACATAGGACCTTCCCTCCCTTAGGGAGTTCCATCATAGACAACCTCAGGTCATCAATGCAAGAAAAAAACGATGGGAACCTCTACCTGCCCGTCCCCCGGAACCGTTCCCAGATGGCTGCCCACATACGGTAGATGACCTGTTCAACATCCAGATCGGTTGAGTCAATGGTAATGGCATCGGGGGCCTTTTGCAAGGGTGAAACCGTCCGGCCAGCATCCCTGGTATCCCGCATCCGGATCTCTTCCGCCACCTCCTCGAGGGTGGTTTCCCGCCCTTTCCCGGAAACCTCCTGGAATCGGCGGGTGGCCCGTGTCTCCGGGGAGGCGTCCAGATAGAATTTCAGATCGGCATCGGGGAAGACCACCGTCCCCACATCCCGACCATCCATCACCACCCCCCCCTCTTGGGCCAAGCTTCGCTGGAGGGCAACCATTGGTTCGCGGACCTCCCCATGGGCGGAGACAACCGAGGAGGCGAGATCAATCTCGGGGGCCCGGATTGCCTCGGTCACATCCTGGCCATCCACCAAGACCCTGAGGGCATCAGGAGGGCCTTCAAACGTGATCGCCAGGGTCTTGGCGAGACGGGCCAGGGCTGGTCCATCTTGGAGGTCAAGCCCCAGCGCCAAGGCCTTCCACGCCAAAGCCCGATACGTAGCCCCTGTATCAATATACCGGTACCCGAGACGTTTGGCCAAGCCTTTGGCGGCAGTGCTCTTCCCGGAGGCGACAGGACCATCAATGGCGATGATCAATCCCTTGGTCTTACGGATCGTCACCGGGTCGCCCTCCCCGCGAGGCATCCAGGAGCCAAGGCGGCAAGGGTGTCAAAAAAGCCGGGAAAGGAAATATCCACGCAAAAGGGATCCCGGATGATCGTGGTTCCTTCAGCGACAAGGCCTGCCAGGGCCAGGGTCATCGCCATCCGATGGTCGCCCATGCTCTGGCATACGGCCCCTCGCAGGGGATGGCCCCCTTCGATCAGGAGACCGTCAGGTCGCTCTTCCACCTGAGCCCCCAGCTTCCGGAGCTCCGAGGTCAACGCGGAAAGTCGATCCACCTCTTTCACCCGGAGTTCAGAGGCGTCCCGGATCACGCTTACCCCGTCGGCCAAGCAGGCGGCAACGGCGAAGGCCGGCAGTTCATCGATCATCCGAGGGATGAGGGCCCCTGAGACCTCCACACCTTTTAAGCTGCTCGTCCTTGCTCGAAGATCAGCCACCGGCTCCCCCGAAACCAGACGGGGATTTTCGACCACGATCTCTGCTCCTGCAGCCTGGAGCGCCTCCAGCAGACCGGTCCTGGTCGGGTTGACCCCTACGTCTCTAACGATCAACTCGGAATCGGGGATCAGGAGGGCTGCAACGAGAAAGAACGCGGCCGAGGAAAAGTCTCCGGGGATCTGGAGCTGTTGGGGGATGAGGCTCCCGGGGGCTCGGAGGGTAACCTGCGTGCCATCCTTTACGATGGAGGCCCCGAAGGCCTGAAGCAGCCGCTCCATATGATCCCTAGACGGCGCTGGCTCTATGACCGACGTCTCCCCGGAAGCGAAAAGACCTGCCAGGAGGAGGGCTGATTTGACTTGGGCAGAGGCAACCGGGCTCTCGTAGGTGATCCCTCGGAGAGGACCCCCTTGAATAGCCAAAGGCGGGAAGTTGCCCCCATCACGACCCAGGATCGTTGCCCCCATCCTCGTTAACGGCTCCACCACCCGCCTCATAGGCCGCTTTCGCAACGAGCCATCGCCGGTGAGGACGGAGAAGAAAGGCTGTCCGGCTAACAGGCCGGAAAGGAGGCGGATGGTCGTCCCCGAGTTCCCACAGTCCAGGATCCCCTGGGGCTCTTTTAAGCCGTGGAACCCCTTGCCATAAATCGAGAGGGTCTCCCCTTCCAACCCATGAATCTCGACCCCCATAGAGGATAAGGCCGAGGCCGTTCGAAGGCAATCGTCCCCTCGTAAAAATCCGGTCACCTCGCTCCGGCCATCGGCGAGAGAAGCGAGGATCATGGCCCGATGGGTGATGGACTTATCCCCAGGGACTCGAAGCTCCCCCTTCAATCCCCTGGCCTGGCTGATCGCAATGGATGGCAACGAGGCCGCCATAGTAGTGGGAAATCCCTTCTGATCCTAACGCTTCCCGAGAACTTTTTCAACGCTTTTCTTAACGGAACGGACAAGATCGGGGATCCACTCCAACCCCCCGATGTCCACCCACTCGATCTCTTCCTCTTTTGAAAACCAAGTCATCTGCCGTTTCGCATAGCGCCGCGTATCCCTTTTGAAGAGATCAACGGCTGTGTCAAGCGAATAACAGCCTTGGAGGTATCCTAGGAGATGCCGATAGCCAAGGCCCTGCATCGGCTTCAGGTCAGCTTTGTACCCACGCTGGAGAAGACCCTCCACTTCACGAAGGAAACCTGCAGCCATCATGCGATCCACCCGCTCGTTGATCAACCGGTAAAGTTCCGCCCGTTCCCGCCTTAAGCCGAGATACACGAGAGGCTCTAACGGGGAGCGGTGACCTTCCCGATGATGCTCTGAAATGGGACGGCCGGTCACGAAATAAACCTCGAGGGCCCGAACGATCCGGAACAGGTCGTTCGGATGGATCCTGGAAGCCGCTTCAGGATCCACCTCCTGGAGGCGACGGTGGAGGTGGTGAGGACCATACTCTTCAGCTTCTCTGTAAAGGGCTGTGCGGAGGGACTGGTCACCGGAAGGTCCGGGGAAGATCCCCTTTAGGAGGGCCCGGACGTAGAGGCCGGTTCCGCCGACGACAATAGGAATCCTCCCCCGCCCCCAGATTTGAACGAGGGCAGCAAGACCTAGACGCTCATAGTCCTTAGCGGTGAACGGGTCGGCGGGATCAACGACGTCAATGAGGTGATAGGGGATCTCCTGACGGGTTTTCCACGAGGGTTTGTCCGTCCCAATGTCCAGGAACCGGTAGACCTGCATCGAATCGGCAGAGATGATCTCCCCCTGAATAGCCTTGGCGAGGGCTGTGGCGAAGGCGGTTTTTCCGACCGCGGTGGGGCCGACAACAACGATCAGTGGAACCCTCCCTGAGGAAGATTCACCGCAGCTTTTCTTAACAAAAAAGGCGCTTGAGAGCGCCTCGACGGAAACCGTGTCCATACGGAGCTAAACGGGGGGCTGAAGGTTTGGCCTCCAGCCTTACCTCCTCTTGATCCAGGGCATCATGGCCCGGAGCCTTGCCCCGACTTCCTCAATCGGGTGGTGGGCCTCCCGGTCCCGGTAGGCGAGGAAACTGGGGCGACCAGCCTGGTTCTCGATGATCCACTCCTTGGCGAAGGTCCCGTTCTGAATCTCCTGAAGGATCCGTTTCATCTCTGCCCTGACCTCCTCGTTGATCACCCGGGGCCCCCTGGAGTAGTCACCGTACTCGGCCGTATCGCTGATGGAATAGCGCATGTAGGACAGGCCACCTTCGTAGATTAGGTCAACAATGAGCTTTAACTCATGGAGACACTCAAAATAAGCCAACTCAGGCTGATATCCGGCTTCGACCAAGGTCTCGAAGCCAGCTTTGATCAAGGCCGAAACCCCACCGCAGAGGACCGTTTGCTCTCCGAAGAGATCCGTCTCCGTCTCCTCTTTAAAGGTCGTCTCCAGGACCCCTGCACGCGTGCACCCGACGCCTTTCGCATAGGCCAGGGCCAACTCTTTGGCCTTGCCGGAGACGTCCTGGTGGACCGCAAGGAGGGCCGGCACACCAGAGCCCTCCAGGAAAACTTCCCGCATCCGATGCCCGGGGGCCTTCGGGGCAATCATGGAGACGTCCACATCTTTGGGCGGGACGATCTGATGGAAGTGGATGTTAAAGCCGTGGGCGAACATCAAGGTCTTCCCGGGGGTGAGGTAGGCCTCGATGGACTCCTGATAGACCTGCCGCTGGTGCTGGTCGGGGAGGAGGATCATGAGCACCGAAGCTTCCTTGGCAGCCTCCTCGACGGTCGTAACCCTGACGCCATCCTTGATAGCTTTGTCCCAGGATCGGCTTCCCCGGTAGAGTCCCACGACCACGTCCAGGCCGCTATCCTTCAAGTTCAAGGCGTGGGCATGTCCCTGACTTCCATAACCCATCACGGCGATGGTCTTTCCCTTCAAGAGGGCCAGGTCGGCATCCTTATCATAGTAGATCTTGGCCATTCCCCTCCTCCCGCTGAGCCCCGGCGGTCATCTCCTTATCCATGACCTGCTTCAGCTTCTCCTGATAGCGTTTGGTGATAGCCTTGCTCCCCCTGACCATGACAACCTTTCCGGTCCTGACAAACTCCTGGATGCCATACGGCTTTAAGAGCTCGATGAAAGCATCCAGTTTGTCCTCGTCCCCGGTCAACTCAAGGGTGTACGTCATCGGGGTCACATCCACCACCTTCGCCCGGAAGATGTCAGCGATCCTCAAAACCTCAGCACGGATGGCAGGTTCGGCGTTCACCCGCATGAGGATGAGTTCTCGCTCGACGATGTCCTCATCCGTCAGATCGCTGACCTTGATGACATCAATCAGGCGGTTTAGCTGCTTCACCGCCTGTTCGATGACCCAATCATCACCCCGAACGACGAGGGTCATTCGGGAAACTGTCTGGTCAAGGGTTTCACCAACGGAGAGGCTCTCAATGTTGTAACCCTTCGCGGCAATAAGGCCGGCAATCCGGGCAAGGACCCCTGTCCTGTTCTCCACCAGCATTGCGATGACGTGGCGCTTCTTTGCCTCCTTGTCTCGCATACCCTTCTCCGTTTTACCGGATACCTTGGAAGAGTTTCTCGGGAATGGGATCACCGACGTCAAGGATGTCCCGAATGGCCGCCCCTGCCGGGATCATAGGAAAGCAGTTCTCCTCCCGGTCCACCACGACGTCCACCACAACGGGACCAGGGGTGGCGATGGCCTTCTCCACCACGGCCTTCACCTCCTCGGGTCGCTCGGCCCGGAGCCCGGTCGCCCCATACGCCTCGGCCAGCTTCACAAAGTCAGGATGAACGGCCAGATCCACCTCCGAATAGTTCTTCCCGTAGAAGAGCGCTTGCCATTGCCTGACCATCCCGAGGTACCTGTTGTTGATGATAAACACCTTGACCGGAAGGTTATACTGGACGCATGCGGCAAGCTCCTGCATGGTCATCTGAAAGCTTCCATCCCCATCAATGCAAAGGACCAGATCCTTCGGGAAGGCGGCCTGAGCCCCCATGGCCGCGGGGAAGCCGTACCCCATGGTCCCTAGGCCGCCCGAGGTCAGCCACCGCCGGGGGCGTCTCGCCCGGTAGTACTGGGCGGCCCACATCTGGTGCTGCCCCACCCCGGTTGAGATGATGGGGTCGTAGTCCTCGGTCATTCGGATGATGGTGTCGATAGCGTATTGGGGCTTGATGACCCCTTCTTTCTGGTCATAGCGGAGGGGATGGCTCCTCTTCCACCCCTCGATCTCGGCATACCACTCCTCGAACTCCTTTCCCCAGTCCCGTTCCACCTTCCGCAACTCGTGGTTGAGCTGGGCAAGCACGTGCTTGACATCCCCCACAATGGGAACATCAACCTTAACATTTTTCCTGATAGACGTCGGATCAATGTCAATGTGGATGATCCTGCACTGCTTCCCGAATTCTGAGAGCTTCCCCGTCACCCGGTCGTCGAACCTGGCCCCGATGGCGATCATTAGGTCACAGTGGATCATGCCCATGTTGGCGGTATAGGTCCCATGCATGCCCAGCATCCCCAACCAGAGGGGATGACTGGTAGGGAATGCACCAAGGCCCATCAGGGTAAGGGTGATAGGGATCTTGGTGATCTCCACCAGCTCCTGAAGCTCCGCATGGGCATCCGAGTGGATGATCCCACCACCGCCGTAAATGACAGGGCGTTTAGCCTGAGCGATGAGGTCAGCCGCTTTTTTAATCTGGCCGGGATGCCCCTGTAAGGTAGGCTTGTACCCTCGGATGTTCACCTCCGGAGGGTAGCCTTTGAACTCAGCTTTCCCCATGAGGATATCCTTGGGGAGATCCACCAGGACGGGACCGGGCCGCCCTGACCGCGAGATATAGTAGGCCTCCTTAACAACCCGGGGGATATCCTCGGTCTTCATGACCACATAGTTGTGTTTCGTACAAGCCCTGGTGGTGCCCACCACGTCCGCCTCCTGGAAGGCGTCGCAGCCCATGACCACCGTTGGGACCTGGCCGCTGAAGACGACGATGGCCATGGAGTCCATCAAGGCATCCGTCAACCCTGTAATTGTATTGCAAGCCCCGGGACCTGAGGTCACCATGACCGTTCCCACCTTGCCGCTTGCCTTGTAGTAGCCCTCCGCGGCGTGGGCGGCTCCCTGCTCATGCCGGCAGAGGATGTGTTTGATAGGGTACTCAGGCAGGACATCATAGGTGTGCAGGATGGCCCCTCCGGGATGGCCGAAGACCGTGGTGACCCCCTCCTCAACCAGACACTTAAGAAGGATCTCAGAACCTGTCAACCTCATCCCTTCCCCTCCTTCTTGGCACGAGTCTTCAGCGGTTGTTTTTCAACAGCTCCCATCGGAGCCTGGAGGACCGCCCCTCGGCTTGCAGACGTGACAAACGTGCTGTAGCGGGCAAGCCAGCCGGTGGTGACCTTTGGACCAGGAGACCGCCACGCCTTCTTCCGCCTCTTTAACTCTGCCTCCGAGACCTTTAACTCCACCAACCGCTTGGGGATGTCTATAACAATCGTATCCCCTGGCTGGACAAGCGCAATGGGTCCACCTTCCGCCGCTTCCGGGGAGATGTGGCCGACGCAGATCCCCCTTGTCGCCCCAGAAAACCGACCATCGGTGATGAGGGCCACCTTGGTCCCAAGCCCCATCCCGACGATGGCCGAAGTCGGGGCAAGCATCTCCTGCATTCCAGGACCCCCTTTCGGCCCCTCATACCGGATGACGACGACATCCCCGGCCTTGACCTGTCCGGCCAGGATCCCGGCGTAGGCCTCATCCTGGGATTCGAAGACCACCGCCGGCCCTTCATGCCGTTGGATCGTAGGATCAACCGCCCCTACCTTCAGGACCGCCCCTTCGGGGGCCAGGTTTCCAAAGAGGATCGCCAGCCCACCTTTCTGGCTGTAGGCATTTTCCAAAGGCCGGATCACGTCCTCGTCGCGGATAACCGCATCAGCGATATTTTCCCCAAGGGTCTTCAACGTCACCGTTTTGGCCTCCAGGTTGAGGAGCCCTTCCTTCCGGCTCAGCTCCTTTAGGATGGCGCTGATCCCCCCCGCCCGATGGACATCCTCCACATGGTAATGACCGGCGGGGCTTACCTTACAGATATACGGGGTCAACTCGGCCAGCTGGTTGATCCGCTCCAGGGGGTACTCGATCCCTGCCTCGTGGGCAATGGCCAAGGTGTGGAGAACCGTGTTCGTGGAGCCTCCCATGGCCATGTCCAGGATAAACGCGTTATCGATGGAACGGCTGGTCACAATATCCCGGGGTTTGAGGTCAGCCTCGATAAGCTTCAGGATCTGTCTCCCGGCTTGCCGGGCCAGCTCCTTTCGCCCCTCGTCAACGGCGAGGATGGTGCCATTCCCTGGAAGGGCCATACCCAGGGCCTCTGCCAGGCAGTTCATCGAGTTTGCGGTAAACATTCCGGAGCAGGAGCCGCAGGTAGGGCATCCAGCCTTCTCCAGGTCTGTAAGTGTAGCCTCGTCGATTTTTCCCGCGCTGTAGGCCCCAACCCCTTCGAAGACGTGCGAGAGGTCAACAACCCGACCATCCCTGGTCCGTCCCGCCATCATAGGTCCGCCGCTCAGGTAGATACAGGGGATATTAAGGCGCATGGCGGCCATGAGCATCCCCGGGACAATCTTGTCACAGTTGGCGATGAGGATTAGACCATCGAAGCAGTGGGCCAAGGCCATGGTCTCGACCGAGTCGGCGATCAGCTCCCGGCTGGGGAGGGAATACTTCATCCCAAAATGACCCATGGCGATCCCATCATCAACCCCGATCGTGTTGAACTCGAAGGGGAGACCCCCTGCCTCCCGGACGGCCTCCTTGACGACCTGCCCCAAGGCGTGGAGGTGGGTGTGGCCTGGGATAATCTCTACGAAGGAGTTGGCAATCCCGATGAAGGGCTTGGAGAAGTCCTCCTCGCTCCGAACAACTCCGGTGGCCCGGAGAAGGGCCCGATGGGGGGCTCGTTGGAACCCCTTCTTGATAACATCGCTTCGCATGGTTATCTCTCCTCCCTACCCGTACCGGGGATCCCATTCCAACCCTCAATATTTGGGTAGATAACGTACCATTCTCACCCACGGCTGTCAACCAAAAAGATCGTCGGTGCTGCTGTCCCCCTTCCTTGGACGCGGCCTCCTACCAGCCAGAGGATCCCGGAGGAGGTAGAACTCCTCACACCTGAGGGCTCGGGCGGTGAAGAGAAAGAAGATTGCTCCAACCCCTAGGGTGCCACCCACCCGCAGGGCTCCCTGGAATCCACCGGTGGTCAGGAGTTCTGGTTGGACCATGAGGCCAAGAAGCGGAATGGTGAGGGCCGCTAGGGAGATCTTGGCAAAGGCCTTGGCCTGCCTCCTCCACCCTAGAGGACCCAGCTTGGATTTCAGGGTTCGCACCAACCAAAAGAAGTTGACGAAGGAAGAGAGGGATGTCGCCAGGGCGAGGCCCCGGGCACCCAGGGTCGGCATGAGGAGGAGGCTAAAGGCAATGTTCGACAAAACCGCTCCTGCACCGATCACGACAGGGGTCTTGGTGTCCTGGAAGGCGTAATACACCGGGGTGACCACTCGATTCAGGACATAAAAGATAAGCCCCAGGCTATAGAAAAGCAGGATGTCGGCCGTGGCCATGGTTTGGACCCTCGTGAATTCTCCCCGCTCGAACAGGAGCCCAATAATGGGGACCCGGAAGACGATCAAGCCCAGCATCGCAGGGAGGGTCAGGAAGAAGGCAAACCTCACGGAAAACACCAGGGTTCCTTTGATCTCCTCCAACGACCGGGTGGAGGCCTGGGAAGAAAGGGTCGGAAGAAGGGCTGTTCCCAAGGCGACGCCGAAGAGACCGATGGGGAGCTGGATCAGTCGGAACGCGTAGTACAAGTAGGAAATGCTCCCCTCTTCTAAGAACGAGGCGAGGAAGGTTCCGATAAACACATTGATCTGGGTGACGGCCAACCCAACGGTCCCCGGGAGCATAAGCCTCCCGATCCGAAGGAGGCTTGGATCCCCAAAGTCGAGGATGGGGCGAAGCGGCAGCCCTTTCCGGGCGGCGATCGGGATCTGGATGCCCACCTGCAAAAGGCCACCAAGCAGGACCCCGTAGGCCAAAGCAAAGATTGGTTCGTGAAGTCGAGGGGCCAGGAAGAGGACCGAGCCAATCATGCTTGTGTTCAACATGACCGGTGAGAGGGCAGGGGTGGCAAAGTGTCCAAGGGCATTGAGGATACCCATGAAGAGGGCAGCAACGCCCACGCAGAAGATATACGGGAAGATCAGGCGGGTCAACCGGATGGTGAGCGAAAGCTTCTCAGGAACGGTCGAGAAACCAGGGGCAAGGATCCTGACCAGGATCGGGGCGAGGAGGACACCCACGAGCGAGACGGCAAGGAGGAGGAGGCCTAAAAGCGTTAAGGTCTTCCTGGCCAGCTCCCAGGCCTCCTTTCTCCCCACGAGAAGTCGTTCCGCAAAGACAGGAACGAAGGAAGCCGAAAGGGCCCCCTCCCCCAGGAGTTCCCGGAACATATTCGGCAGCCGGAAGGCCACGAAGAAGGAATCGGTTGCCATGCCTGCCCCGAAGGCCTTCGCCACCACCATGTCCCGGATAAAGCCTAAGATACGGCTCAAAAAGGTCGCGGCGCTGATGACGCCGACCGCCCGGGCAATTTTACCCTTCCCGTCAAGCATGCATCTTTCCCAAAGGGCGAACACCAGGCCCTGCAAAAAAGCTTGACATCGGAGCCTCTTCCTTGGTAAATAAGGCTAAATCTCTACAGAGAGGGGAGGAGATGCCAAGAACAAAATCAGCTCTCAAACAGATGCGGGTGAATGAGCGACGGAGGATGCGAAACCACGCAGCCAGAAGTGCCCTCCGGACAGCGATCAAGAAGGTACGGGCCGGGATCGCCTCGGGCGATCTTGGCAAGGCCCAGGAAGCTCTCGCCCACGCGATCCCAATCATTGATAAAGCTGTTGCAAAAGGGATCGCCCATAAAAACACAGCGGCCCGCTACAAATCAAGACTTACCCGCCAGGTGAACGCCCTGAAGCTCTCCATCATGTCCTAGCCTTTGCAAAGGTCCACCACCAGCCGCTCCAGGATCAGACGCTTGTCCCCGCCCCCTTTCAGTTCACGATCAGCCTGGAGGAGCCTTCCCAGACTGGCTTGAAGCCTAACCTGGGGAAATGCTTGGGCCTGTTGGAGAAGGCTCCCAAGGTAGCGGGGATAAACCCTTAAACTGTCTTGAAGCTCATCCACCGTCGCCCTCCGCCGTTGGAGCTCTTGGACCTTTAAAAGCAGTCGGATTTGGCGGGCCAGCATCCCCAGGATTGCCATGGGGTCCTCACCAGCTTCCAGGAGACGGGACAGGCAACGGAAAGAGGCTTCAAGCTGTCGACCGCTGACGGCTTCAACCAGTTGAAAGACGCTTAAGGATCGCTGTTCGTCCACTAAGGCTTCAACATGCTCCCTTTGAATCTGCGTTCCATCCCCGATAAAGAGACAAACTTTCTCAAGTTCGTTGTGCAGAGATTGGAGCTCTTCGCCAACAAGCTCTAACAGGAGGTCCGAGGCCTCTGGGGTCAAGGTCTTCCCGAGCTTCGATGCCGATTTCTTCAACCACTCCTTAAGGGAATCCCTTTTAGGAGCCTCAAATGAAAGGAGTCCCCCCCTCCGCTCCAGCACCTTGAACAACCGGGTTCTCATGTCAGGCTTTTTCCCGGCTAGGATCAGGGTGGTTGTCGGGACGGGGTTCTCCACATAGGAGGCCAGCTCTTGGAAAGAAGCGAGGCCCATCTGATCAGCCTCTTTGACGAAGATCACCCGTCGCGGGGAGAAGATTGGAGGGATTCTTACCGCCTGCAAGATCACGCCCAGGGTCCCTTCGTTGCCGTGGAGGACCTCAAGGTTAAACTCCCGACCTTCCGCGGGAACGAGGGCCTCCAACAAGGCCTCCAGGGCCTCCGCCACCAAGAGTTCTTCGCCATAAAGATAATACGCCGGGGCGACCCGGCCCCGGCGGATGTCGCGAAGCACTTCCGGATAGGTCGCCATCCTTTCGCTCACAATCCCCTGTTGACCCAGAACCGAACCTGTCTTGCCACGTCCAAGGCCGCTTGCTGGAGGGCATTTGCCTCGGCAGCCTTCGTCGTCGTCACCGACGGTCCAGCCGTGTAGAGGGCCTCCCCCACCAGATCCTCCATCAGGAGAACAGCCTTGCTCTGACGATCCCGGATGATCAGACGGAGACGGATCTGGACCCGGAAGCGCCTGGCGATATCCTGTTCATCGAAGCCAATCCCATCATTTGTATACCCCGCGATGGTTCCTTCTAACAGGGCATCGGCGGTCTCAGGCGCCTCGAGCCTGATGGCTGGATCCCGCCCCAGCTCGTCGAGGATCGCCGAGTGGAGGGCCGCCTGAAGCCCCGGTTTGAAGGTCTCGTTTGTGAACGGAACCAAGGCAAAGGTCCTGACCAAGGGAAGCCTTCCGGCGGGCCGGTAGGCGCAGGCGGCCATTGTGAGGAACAGCCCCAGGACGGGGAATCCAACCTTCCGGAGAGCCGACCCCATCTTCCCGAAAACCCTACGAGGTGACGATATTGACGAGTCGTTTGGGGACGACCACCACCTGCTTGACCTCTCTCCCCTTTAGCCACTGTTGGATCTTACGATCCTCCAGGGCCGCCTGTTTGATCGTCGCCTCATCGCTTGAGGCCGGGAGGGAGAGACGGGCTCGAAGCTTCCCATCCACCTGGACGACGATCACCATCTCCTCGGCCAGGAGGGCTTCGGGGTCATAACTGGGCCAAGGCTCCGCAAAGATGCTCCTCTCATGTCCAAGCCTCTGCCACAGCTCCTCAGCGATGTGAGGGGCGAAGGGGGCAAGGATCCGGAGAACGGTCTCCAGCGTGAACTTGAAGACGAAGGACCTCTCATGGGCCGTTTCAGGATCCCCATCCGGATCAAAGTGGGAGAGGGCATTCACCAGCTCCATCAATGCGCTGATGGCCGTGTTGAAGTGAAACTCGTTCTCGATATCCTCGGTGACCTTTTTAATGGTCTGGTGGGCCTTCCTCAAGAGCTCTCTCCCCGTCGTGAGGGCCTTCAGCGGGATCGGCTGGAGAGGGCGTTGAAGCCTTTCGGCGTGTTCCTCGACAAGTCGCCAGATCCGGTTCAGGAACCGGAAACAGCCCTCCACCCCTTGATCGGACCACTCCAGGTCCTTTTCAGGGGGAGCGGCAAAAAGGCAGAAGAGCCTTGCGGTGTCCGCCCCGTATCGTTCAATCAGGTCATCGGGGTCCACGACGTTTTTCTTGGACTTGGACATCTTCTCGGTCCGCCCGATCTCAACGGGGAGCTGGCACTCCCGACACCGCTTTTCCCGATCCACCTCTTCCGGAAACCGGTAGCCATGGGTCAGGCACCGGTAGGTCTCCTTGCAGACCATCCCCTGGGTGAGGAGGTTTCGGAACGGCTCATCCACTTGAATCAAACCCAGATCCCGGAGGACCTTGGTGAAGAAGCGGGCATAGAGGAGATGAAGGACGGCATGCTCAATCCCACCAATATACTGGTCCACGGGCATCCAGTACCGGGCCTTCTCGGGATCAATGGGGAGATCGGTGGCATGGGGACTGCAGAACCGGAGGAAGTACCAGGAGGAGTCTACAAAGGTATCCATAGTATCCGTCTCCCGGCGGGCCGGTCTTTGGCAGCTCGGGCATGGGACGTTGACGAACTCGGGGACATTCGCCAGCGGGGAGCCTCCCATCAAGGTGATCTTGACCTCCATGGGGAGACGGACCGGGAGATCGTTGTAGGGGACCGGGACCGTGCCGCAGGAGGCACAGTAGATGATTGGGATGGGCGTCCCCCAGTACCGCTGCCGGGAGATCCCCCAGTCCCGGAGGCGATAGTGGACCGCTCGCCTCCCGATCCCTTTCTCCTCCAGGTACCGGACGATGGCTTCCCTGCCCTGCTCGCTGGCGAGACCCGTGAAGGGACCCGAGTTAACCATCACCCCCTCCCCTTCGTAAGCCTTGTCCATGGCTTCCGGGGAGAGCCCCTGAGGAGGCTGGATGACGACCCGAAGGGGAAGCTGATACTTCCTGGCAAATTCGTAGTCCCGCTGGTCATGGGCCGGGACGGCCATGATGGCTCCTGTCCCGTACTCCATGAGGACAAAGTTTGCCAGGTAGATCGGGATCAGCTCCTCGGTCAGGGGGTTGATGGCGTAGGATCCGGTGAAGACCCCTTCCTTCTCCACCTCCACCGAGGTACGGACCGCTTTATCCTCCCGCCGCATCCGGGTGATAAAGGCCAGGGCCTTTTCCCGGAAGGGGCCAACCGAGAGGATTTCGGCCAGAGGGTGTTCAGGGGCCAACACCATGAAGGTCGCCCCGTAAAGGGTATCCTGTCTGGTGGTGAAGATGGTAATGGAGCCCTGCCCAGAGGCCAGAGGGAACTCCACCTCAGCCCCGACACTTTTCCCGATCCAGTTTCGCTGCATCACCTTGACCCGTTCGGGCCATCCGTCCAGCCTGTCGAGATCGTTCAACAGCTCCTCCGCGTAAGCGGTGATCTTGAGGAACCATTGGTCCAGCTCCTTCTGGATGACGGGGGTGTCCTCATGTCGCCAGCAGACCCCTCCCTCGGCCTGCTCGTTGGCCAGGACGGTCTGACACCTTTCGCACCAGTTCACAAAGGCCGGCTTCTTATAAGCCAGTCCCTTCTCGTAGAGCTTTAGGAAAAACCACTGATTCCAGCGGTAATATTCGGGATCTGAGCAGGCAAACTCCAGGTCCCAATCATAAGAGAACCCCATCCTTTTAAGCTGGGTCCTCATATAGGCAATGTTGTCATAGGTCCAGGCGGCCGGGTGGATGCCATGCTCGATGGCGGCGTTTTCCGCCGGGAGGCCAAACGCGTCCCAGCCCATTGGGTGGAGCACGTTGTACCCTCTCATCCGGAAGTACCGGGCCACCACATCACCGATAGAGTAGTTTCGCACATGGCCCATATGGATCTTCCCTGAAGGATAGGGGTACATCTCCAAGCAGTAGTACTTCGGTTTGGAGCGGTCCTCACTGGCCTTAAAGGCCCTGGTCTGTTCCCAGATCCGCTGCCACTTGACCTCGATGGTCTTGAAATCGTACCCGGTTGCCATTCCTGATCGCATCCTCCTCCGTAGGTTGGCTTCCCCGTGTCAACCCTAAAGTTCAATAGGTAACTTCCAGAAGACAGAGGCCGTGGGGAGGGATCGTCCTCGCGGCCCGGCGCCGGTCCTTCGCCTCAAGGATCTGCCGAAACCCTTCAGGGGTCAGCCTTTCCCTCCCTACCTCCAAGAGGGTCCCGACGACAATCCGGACCATGTGTTTCAGGAAGGCATCGGCGGTCATGAAAAAATAGAGGTAGTTCCCCTCCTGGACGAATCGGGCTTCCAGGACATGGCGGACTGGGGAGGTGGGGGTCCCGCCGGTCGCCCGGAAGGAGGAAAAGTCATGTTCACCGACCAGGAAGCTCGCGGCCTCCGCCATTGCGTCCACGTTTAGGGGGAAGGGGATGAAGAGGCTCTGAAGCCGGGCCAGAGGCGATGGGTAAGGACGGGTGAGCAACGTGTAGCGATAGGTCCTGGCCTTCGCATCCCGCTGGGCATCAAAGCCCAGCGGGACTTCTTCAACCTTCGTGACAGCGATGTCCTCTGGGAGAAGGGCATTCAGGGCCCTCTGGACGACCTCGTTGGGTAGGGTGATGCGGCTTATGAAATTCGCCACCTGTCCTAGGGCATGAACGCCGGCATCGGTCCGCCCGGCCCCTTTAATCCTCACCGCCTCCCCGGCCAACCGGCTCACCCGATCCTCCAAGACACCCTGGATTGTCGGAAGGCCAGGTTGTTTCTGCCATCCATGGTAGCTGGTCCCGTCATACTCCAAGGTGAGCTTCAAATTCCGCATGGGCCTTCATGCCCCAAGGGTCTCCCTCCGTTTAAGCTCCTCCTCCCTCAGAACCCGCCGAAGGACCTTGCCGACCAACGTCTTTGGAAGCTCCTGGCGAAACTCGACTTTCCTCGGAACCTTGAACTTGGCCAGTTCCCCCTCGCAGAAGGCGATGATCTCCTCTTCAGTGGCCGTCTCCCCTTCCTTCAGGACAACATAGGCCTTAATGACCTCCCCGGCATGCCGGTAAGGGATGCCGACAACGGCGGCCTCTTTGATCTTGGGATGGCGGAAGAGCACATCCTCCACCTCACGGGGGTAGACATTTTCACCGAAGGTTTTGATCATCTCCTTCTTCCGGTCCACGATGTAGAAGAACCCCTCCTCGTCCATCCTGGCTATATCCCCGGTGTAGAGCCAGCCATTCCGGAGGGTTTTGGCCTCCTCCTCTGGGTTCTTCCAATACCCTTTCATGACCTGGGGCCCCCTGATGATCAGCTCCCCGGCTTCGCCAACAGGCAACTCCTTCTCCCCGGTCTCCATGTCCACGATCCGGGCATCCGTATCCGGCAACGGGAGGCCGATGGATCCCACCTTCCGCTTCCCCAAGGCCGGGTTGCAGTGGGTGACGGGGGAAGCCTCGGAAAGCCCGTAACCCTCCACCAGCCTTCCCCCGGTCAGGGCTTCGAACTGCTCCTGGATCCGGGGGTGGAGGGGTCCTGCCCCACTGACGCAGACCTTGACGGACTTCAGATCATACTTGCCGACATCAGGGTGATTGTTGATCGCGGCGTACATGGCCGGGACACCCGGGAAGAGAGTCACCCGGTGCTTATGGGCAGCTTTGAGCACCTCCTCTGTCAGACGGGGCTGGGGTACAAGGACGAGGGTGGAGGCCAACAGGATCCCCAGGTTCATGCAAACGGTCATGCCGTAGACATGGAAGAAAGGAAGGGCAGCCAGCATGATCTCTTCCCCCTCCTTCAGATCCGGGAACCAGTGCCGAGCCTGAAGGGCATTGGCGACCAGATTCCGGTGGGTGAGCATCACCCCTTTCGGAATTCCGGTCGTTCCCCCCGTGTACTGGAGCATGGCCACATCCTCGGGGCGGAGCGGGACAGGAGGCGAGGAGGCATCCCCTTGCTTGAGGAAAGGCAGGAACCGATAGAAAGGGGGAGCAGTCGGGACCTGCACCCTTCCCTCCTTTCCCGCCTTCAGAGGGTAGAGGAGACGGAGGAGAAAGGGCAAGAAATCTTGGGCCCCCGTGACGATGATCCGCTTCAAGGGAGTGGTGGTGCGAAGGTTTTGAACCTTGGGGAAGAAGCGGTCCAGGATGATGAGGGTCTCCGCCCCGGCATCGGAGAGCTGCTGCTCAAGCTCCCGCCCGGCGGACAGGGGATTGACCTCAACAGCAATCGCCCCTGCCTTGAGGGTCCCATAGTAGCCAATGACCGCTTGGGGGATGTTGGGGAGCATCAGGGCAATCCTGTCCTCTTTTTTCACCCCATCAACCAGCAAGGCATTGGCGAACCGGTTGGTCAGGGTGTTCAGCTCCTGGTAAGAGATGGAACGACCATAGTAGATCAGGGCAGGCTTTGTCGGAAACCTTTCAGCCGCCCGGGTGAGAAAGGAGACGAGGGGTACCTCAGGATAGGTGAGGGATCGGGGAACTCCAGGGTCATACGAGGCAAACCATGGCTTTTCCATCGTTCCTCATCCATGAGAGGCAGAGAGAAGACCCCCGGATCGGACTCCTGCTTCCTCTATAACAGGTGCCGGTCCAGAAGGAGCTCGGCGATCTGGACGGCATTGAGCGCTGCTCCCTTTCGAAGCTGGTCCCCTACGATCCAGAAGTTCAAGACGTTGTCCTGGAAGAGATCCTGCCGGATCCGGCCGACATAGCAGTCGTCCCGGCCGGCGGCCAGGAGGGGCATAGGGTAGAGGTTCCGTCCCGGATCGTCCAGGACTTGGAGACCCGGCATCTTTCCGAAAAGTTCCAGGGCCTCCCCACGGGTGATCGGTCGTTTGGTCTCCACACTGACGGAGATCGAATGGGCGGTGAAAACCGGGACCCTGACCGTCGTCGGTGAAACCCTGATCTCCTCGTCCTCCAAGATCTTCCTCGTCTCGTACACGAGTTTCAGCTCCTCCTTCGTATAGCCATTCTCGTGGAAGAGGTCAATATGGGGGATCACGTTGAAGGCAATCGGGTGGGGAAAGACCCGAGGCGTCAGGGTCTCCCCCTTTGTCCAGGCCAGGGTCTGGATCCGGAGCTCCTCGACGGCCCGGGCCCCGGCCCCGGAGACAGCTTGGAAGCTGGTCGCCACGACCCGGGTCACACCGCCATAGGTGTGGAGGGGCTTTAAGGCCATGACCAGGACCGTCGTCGTGCAGTTGGGATTCGCCACGATCCCCCGTTTCTCGACCAAACTGATGGCATGGGGGTTGATCTCGGGAACGACCAGTGGTACATCTGGGTCCATCCGGAAGGCCGAACTGTTATCGATGACCACCGCCCCCGTCTGTACAGCGATGGGGACAAACTCCTTGCTCCGGGAAGCCCCTGCCGAGAAGAGGGCAATATCGATCCCCCGGAAAGAGGTCTCGGTAAGCCGCTCCACCTTGACCTCCTCCCCTTGGAACTTCACGACCTTGCCCTCGGAGCGCTCGGATGCCAAGAGTCTGATCCCGCTGACCGGGAAGTTCCGCTCCTCCAAAATCTGGAGCATCGTTTGCCCCACGGCTCCCGTTGCTCCTACCACGGCTACACGGTATGTCTTTCCCATCTTACGCCTTCTCTTGTGCCGGTTGCGACGGTTCCCTCTCCTTCGCGGGAGTACCCCTCTCGATCCGGTCAGAAGCCTCCCCGCACCCCGGGATGAAAGCGCTTCGGTATGAGAATCCGGGCGGAGGTCTTAGACCCCCGCCCGTGTCTCTCGCACCGGCCGTTACACGCGCTCGGTGGTAATCCTTGGCTTCGAGCGCCTGACCACTGCCTTGTTGATGGCGTTCAGATAAGCCTTGACGCTCGCCTCAATAACATCCGTGGAGGTCCCCCGGCCCACAACCGTCTGGCCGTCGAACTCGACGGAGACCACCACCTCGCCCAGGGCATCTTTGCCGGCTGTCACCGAACGGATGCCGTAATCCTTGAGTCGCCCTGGCATCTTGGTCATCAAATCAATGGCCTTGTAGGCGGCATCCACCGGGCCATCCCCCCATCCCGACTCCTGGAGGATCTCATCGTGTTTTCGGAGTCTGACCGTGGCCGTGGGGATCATGCCGGTGCCGCTCAAAAACTGGAGGTGCTCCAGGACGTAGGTCTCGCCGGCTGTCAGGACCTCCTCTTCGATGATGGCGAGAAGATCCTCATCGAAGACCTCCTTCTTTTTATCGGCCAGGGCCTTGAAGCGGACAAAGGCCTTGTTCAGATCATCATCGGTAAGCTCGATCCCCAGCTCCTCCAGGCGCTTCTTGAAGGCGTGGCGTCCCGAGTGCTTGCCCAGGACCAACCGGCTCTGCGGCACCCCGACGGACTCGGGGGTCATGATCTCGTAGGTCAGTTTGTGGGAGAGGACGCCATGCTGGTGGATCCCCGCCTCGTGGGCGAAGGCGTTGGCCCCCACAATGGCCTTGTTGGGCTGGACGGAGATCCCTGTAATGGTCTGCAGGAGCTTCGAGGTCCGGTAGATCTCCTCGGTCCTGATCCCCGTCTCACACTCAAAGAGATCGCGGCGGGTCTTCAAGGCCATGACGATCTCCTCCAGGGAGGCGTTGCCCGCCCGTTCCCCGATCCCGTTGATGGTGCACTCCACCTGGCCAGCCCCTTCTCGAATGGCCGCAAGGGAGTTCGCGACGGCCAACCCCAGGTCGTTATGGCAGTGGGCGCTCACGACAACCTTATCGATGTTTGGAACCCGATTCATGAGATCCCGGATCCTCCCGGCGAACTCCCAGGGGGTGATGTAGCCAACGGTGTCCGGGATGTTGATGGTCGTGGCCCCAGCCTTGACAGCCTCCTCCACCACCTTGCAGAGGTAGTCCTGGTCAGAACGGCAGGCATCCTCGGCCGAGAACTCCACGTCATCGCAGTACCCTCTGGCCCGCCTGACCGCCCGGATGGCAGCTTCCAGGACCTCCTCCCGGGTGCTTTTCAGCTTGTACTGGATGTGGATATCCGACGTGGCGATGAAGGTGTGGATCCTGGCCCGATCGGCGTACCTCAAGGCTTCCCAGGCCCGGTCAATGTCAATATCCTTGGCCCGGGCCAAGCCCGCGATGATGGGACCCCCTTTGATAGTTTCAGCGATCAGCTTGACCGCCTCAAAATCATCCTCCGAGGCGATGGGAAAGCCAGCTTCAATGACATCCACGTTCAGGCGGGCGAGCTGCCTGGCCATCTCCAGCTTCTCCCGGGTGTTCATGCTGTAACCCGGCGACTGCTCCCCATCCCGGAGGGTAGTATCAAAGATGAAGATTCTCCTTGCCATGGTTTCCTCCTGTCAATCGCTGCCTCCCGGCAGGGATCATGATCAGTTGTGAAGAATCCATCCCCTCAGGCCTGCCGTTCCCCTGCCACGGGCTCCCGGGGGACCTCCAGGACCCCTTTCCTTCTGAAGAGGAGACGGAAGGGGCCCGAGGCCGCATAGACCAGCGAGCCAGCGAAGAGGACAACGCTAGGCTGTGAGGCGATAAGCAACAGAAACAAGGTCAAGCCCAGGAGGAGGGCAAAAGGTTGTCTCCTCCTGATCTCGATCCCTTTCAGGCTCCGGTACCGGAGCCGGCTTACCATGAGAAAGGAAAGGGTGTAGACCATCATGATGACAATGACCGAGGTCGCCTGCCGGGAGAAACGATCCCCGGCAGGCGACCCTAAGATGAGAAGGACAAAAGAGGCAATGGTCATGGCCGCTGCAGGGCTTGGGAGGCCGATGAAGTAGCGCTTGTCCAGCTTGGTCGTCTGGATGTTAAACCTGGCCAGCCGGAAGGCTGCGCAGCTCACGAAGAGGGCCATTGGAACGATGGCCTCAAAAAACCAGGCGACCTGGCCGTAGGGTTTGATGGCCCACACATAGGCCAGGATCGCCGGGGCGACGCCGAAGGAAACCAGGTCGGCCAGGGAATCGAGTTGGATGCCAAACTCGCTCTGGCTGTTGGTCAAGCGGGCGATAGCCCCGTCAAATCCGTCCAGCATGAAGGCGACCAGGATGGCGATGGCAGCCTTCAGATACTCGTCATTGTAGACAGCGACGATGGCGTAGACACCGCTCAAAAGATTTGCGACGGTAAAAAGACTGGGGAGGAGAAAGACCCCCCCCTTCATCCGCTTTTTGACCTGTTCCTTTTGAAAGGCCTCCTTCACGATGACTCCACCGTTTCCCTCCCGTCCCCCTTCCCGGGCAAGAGGGCGATAATTGTGATCCCAGCTTTCACCCGATCCCCCACCTTGACCTGGACCATGGCTTGCCGGGGGAGGAGGAGGTCCACCCGGGAGCCAAAGCGGATCAAGCCTATGCGCTCTCCAGCCTCGACCCGTTGGCCGGGTTTGACCCGACAGACGATCCGCCTCGCCAGATAGCCGGCGATTTGTTTCATCCATACGGTCCCACCCGGTGAGGCAATACGGATCAAGTTTTGCTCGTTCTCCCAGGAGGCCTCCGGGACATAGGCCCGCTTAAAGCGACCGGGGCTGTAGTGGATCGCCTCAACCAGGCCGCTCACAGGAGCCCTGTTGATGTGGACATCCAAGAGGGAGAGGAAGATGCTGATCTGCTGGAGCCCCTTCCCTTGGATCTCCGTCCCTTTATACGGTTCAACGACGATGACCCGGCCATCGGCGGGGGCGATGACCAGCCCTTTCCCCTTCGGGATCTTCCGCTCGGGATCCCTGAAGAAAAACAGGACAAACCCGAGGAGGAGAAGGGACAGGACAACCCCGACCGGCATCCGTAAGACAAGGAAAAGCAGGCCTAGGGCCACCAAGGGGAAAACGAAAGGGATTGCCTCCCGGGCAATGGCGATTCCCCCCACACCCCCCCCCGAAGCGGTCAGTTTACCCTAACAGCTGCTCTAAGAGCTTTGGGACCTTGGCTAAGGCCTCGTCGAGCTTTTCAGGCTCTTTCCCACCCGCCTCAGCGAGATCGGCCTTCCCCCCCCCACCTCCACCGGTGAGCTTGGCCACCTCTCGAACAAAGGTCCCTGCATGGACCTTCGAGGTCAAATCTGGCGTCACGGCGACTACCCAGGCGACCTTCCCGTTTATGGTGGAGCCCAGGACAATCACCCCACTTCCCAAGCGGGTGCGGAGGCGGTCGGCCAGCTCCCGAAGCCCTCGATGGTCGAAGAGGTCCACCCGCCCGATGGCCACCTTAATCCCCCGCACCGTCCTGGCCTTTTGGAGCAGCTCCTCGGTCATCCGCGAGGCCAGAAGGCCTTTGAGCCGTTCGATCTCCTGCTCCTTCTCCTTTAGGAGGGCCAGGAGCCGCTCCAGCTTCTCCGGAATCTCCTCTGCCCTTCCCTTAAGCAACGCCTCCAGCCGGCGCCTCGTCTGCTCCTGCCGCTTGAGGTGGTCGTAGAGGCCCATCCCTGTTAGGGCCTCGACCCGGCGGATACCAGCAGCGATCCCCCCCTCATCCACCACCTTGAAGAGCCCGATCTCCCCTGTGGCGCTGACATGGGTGCCGCCGCAGAGCTCGCGGCTGAAATCGGCGATCTCGACCACCCGGACCCAGTCCCCATATTTGTCGCCGAAAAACGCGAGGGCCCCTGTGGCTAAAGCCTCCTCCAGAGCTGTTTCCTTCACCCGGACCGGAAGGTTCTCGTTGATCTTCTCGTTGACCAGCTCCTCGACCCACTCCAGCTCCCGGTCCCTCACAGGGCCAAAGTGGGTGAAATCAAAACGGAGACGATCGGGGGCGACAAGGGAGCCCGCCTGCTTGACGTGATCCCCCAAGACCTGCCGAAGGGCGGCATGGAGCAGATGGGTGGCCGTATGGTTCCAAGCCGTGAACCTCCGCTTCTCGCGCGCCACCCGGGCGAGGAGGACCTGCCCTGGGGTCAGGCTACCCTTTTTGACCAAGGCATGATGGACGATCAAAGGGGGGAATGGGGAGGTTACGTGGAAGACTTCCACGAGGACCTCATCCCCTACGAGGGTTCCCGTATCCGCCACCTGCCCGCCTCCCTCGGCGTAGAAGGGGGTCCGATTTAGGATGACCTCCACCTCTTCCCCAGGTCCGGCGAAGGCCTTGGGGACCCCCTCTTTCACCAAGGCAAGAACCTTCGCTTCGACTTCAAGCTGATGATAGCCGACAAACTCAACCTTCCATTGCCCGGCCAGATCCTTGTAGAGGCCTGGTGCAGCTTGGACCCCCAGGGTCTTCCAGTAGGTCCTGGCCCGCTCCCGTTGCGCCGTAAGCTCCTGGGAGAACCCGACCTCGTCTACCTCGATCCCCTGTTCGCTCGCGATCTCCTGCTGGAGGTCCAGGGGAAGCCCATAGGTATCATAGAACCGGAAGGCATCCCCACCCGAGAGGATCGCACCCTTCCTGTCCTTCAGGGCGGCTAGGTGGTCAAGGAACCTGGGGAGGGCCCCATTCAACGTGTGCTCGAAGCGCTCCTCTTCGTACCGGGTCACCTTCGCGATCCGGTCTTTTGTCTCCTCAAGCTCAGGGTAAGCCTCCTTCATGAGGGTGACCACCTGTTCCGTCACCTGGGCCAGGAACGGTCCCTCCAACCCGATCAACCGCCCATGCCGAAGGGCCCGTCTTAAGATCCTTCGGAGGACATAACCCCGCCCTTCGTTGGAAGGAAGGACCCCATCGCTCACCAGGAACGTCACAGCCCGGGCATGATCAGCAATAACCCTCATAGCTATATCAGTTTTCTCATCCTGACCATACCGCTTCCCCGAAAGCATTTCAATGGTGGCAATCAGGGGTCTTAAAAGATCCGTGTCGAAATTCGAAGAAACCCCCTGGAGAACAGCCGACAGCCGTTCCAGCCCTGCCCCGGTATCAATGCTGGGTTTTGGAAGGGGGATCAGCTTCCCATCCTCCTCCCGTTGGAACTGCATGAAGACCAGGTTCCAAAGCTCCAGGAACCGGTCGCAGTCACATGTGATGTCGCAGGTGGGCCTCCCGCACCCAACGCTTGGCCCTTGGTCGATGACGATCTCCGAACAGGGGCCACAGGGCCCGGTTTCCCCCATGGCCCAGAAGTTATCCTTCTCGCCCAGTCGAACGATCCTATCCTCGGGAATTCCGGCGATCCGCTGCCAAAGGTGGAAGCTCTCATCGTCATCCTTGTAGATGGTAATCCAGAGCTTCCCGGGGGGAAGCCCCAGCTCACCCGTGAGAAACTCCCAGGCGTATTCAATGGCCCCTGCTTTGAAGTAATCGCCAAAGGAGAAGTTCCCAAGCATCTCGAAGAAGGTGTGATGCCGGGCCGTCCGGCCCACATTCTCCAGGTCGTTATGCTTCCCTCCTGCTCTCACACACTTCTGGCAGGTGGTGGCCCGCGTGTACGGACGTTTCTCAAGGCCAAGGAAAACGTTCTTGAACTGGACCATCCCCGCATTGGTAAAGAGGAGGGTCGGATCCCCCTGAGGGACCAGGGATGAACTCCTGACGATGGTATGCCCCCGTCTCGCAAAGAACTGGAGGAAGGTGCGTCGAAGTTCGTCACTTAAGAGTCGTCGCATCGTGCCGTATCCCTAAAGCCTTCCCTCAGAGCAGGTCATCAGCAGCCAGCTCCTCGCTTGCTGGAGAAGCCTTGCCCAGGTGCTCTGTCAGAACGGTCAACGCTATTGAGGCCGAGAACCCAAGCCGTCGGAGATGAGTGAAGAGCCGGTGTCGTTGTTTCTCCAAAGGAAGCCGCTGAACGAAGGGAAGCCGCCGCAGAGCGGCTCTGGAGGCCAACTGGTACTCGTCGGTCTGGGCATAGACCTCCGTCAGGGCCTTTCTGATCGCTGCCTCACCAACCCCTCTCGCTTTGAGTTCAGAGGCGATCCTCTGCCGACCGACTGGTGCCCTGGCCAACCGTCCCTTGGCCCAGTCGAGGGCGAAGCGCTGATCATTCAAGTACCCTTGTTCTAAAAGGCGATGCAGCGTTTCCTCAACCTCTTCTGGCAGGAAACCCTTCTTGAGGAGTCTCTCTTTCATCTCAGAGACAGTCCTTCCCCGGATGGCCAGAAGCCTGAGGGCCACCCCCTGAGCCCTGTCCTCCTTTTGCCCCTTCATATCCGCTGAAAACCTGGAACCCCTTGAGCCGGTTGGGGTTCAGACGTCATCCCCCAGGTCTGATCTGCCGTTGATTCGATCCCCCGGACCCGCAGGGCAAAGTCATCCGGGTTTGATGACCAGTGCAGGGCCTCCTCATAGGTGATGAGCCCTCGCCTGTAGAGCCCTAAAAGGGACTGATCAAAGGTCTGCATCCCGTACTGGGAGCTTCCGGCCGCGATGTATTCAGGGATCTTTCTTGTCTTCTCAGGATCCACAATGCACTCCCGGATGGTGGCTGTCGAGACCATCACCTCCACCGCCGGGACCCGGCCCTTTCCGTCCGCCCTCGGGATCAGGCGTTGCGAGATGATCCCTTTCAGGACCCCTGAAAGCTGAAGCCGGACCTGTTTTTGCTGATACGGGGGAAAGACCGAGATGATCCGATTGATGGTCTCAGCCGCGTCGATGGTGTGGAGGGTGCTCATGACCAGATGACCCGTCTCCGCCGCCACCAGGGCCGTCGAGATCGTCTCGAAGTCTCGCATCTCCCCGACCAAAATGACATCGGGATCCTGTCTGAGGGCCGAGCGGAGGGCCTCGGAGAAGGAAGGGGTATCTACACCAATCTCCCGCTGGTTGACCAGGCACTTTTTGTCCCGGTGGAGGAACTCGATGGGGTCCTCGATGGTGATGATGTGTCCCGAGCGGGTGTTGTTGATGTGATCGATCATTGCCGCCAGGGTCGTGGACTTCCCGCTCCCCGTCGTCCCCGTCACGAGGAGCAATCCCCGGGGTTCCATGGCCAGTTTCTCCACGACCGGGGGAAGGTTCAGCTCCTCGAAGGACCTGATCTTCATAGGGATGATCCGGAGGACAATCCCAACGGTCCCCCGCTGCTGGAAGATATTGGCCCTGAACCGCCCGAGCCCCGGGACGCTATACGCCAGGTCCAGCTCGGTCTTCTCCTTAAACTTCTCTTTCTGCTTCGTATTCATGATGCTGGAGGCGATGGCGAGGACATCCTCCTGGGTAAACTTGGGGTGTTCGTTTAAAGGGGTGAGCTTCTCATCGAGCCTGAGAACCGGAGGACACCCAACCTTGATATGGAGATCGGAAGCCCTTCGCTCAACGGCTAGCCTAAGGAGCTCTTGAAGTTGCATGGTCACCTCCAGCTTTCCCGTCCTGGGTATGTCCAGGCCATCCATCCCCGACAGAACTCCTTAAAGAAATCCCCAAGATATACGTTATTTAACAGCATCGGCCCTTCCCTTGTCAACGGAAAACCTTTCCCCAGAATATTGATCGGCTCAAGAGGGGATTCAGGGGGCGTACCGCCTGCGGATTTCCTCCTTGAGCTCGACGCCTAAACCAACCCCGTGGGGAACGGAGACGAACCCCTCCTGGACCAAGAGGGGCTCGGTGAAAAGCTCCTCGTAGATGGACGTCCCGGTCACATCGAACTCCAGGAGATCGGTGCCGGGCAAGGCAGCCATTAGGTGAAGGGTCGCGGCTAAGAGAACCCCGCTCGAATAATTGTGAGGGGAACAGGGGACGTTGAAGGCCTCGGCCAGGGCGCAGATCTTGACGGCCTCTGTTAAGCCCCCGACCCGGGCAATGTCAGGCATGGCGTAATCCACGGCGCCCCGCTGAAAGAGTTCGAGAAACCCGTACTTGGTGAACTCATTCTCCCCGGCGGCGATGGGAAGGTCAAGGCGCTCCTTGAGCTCCCGGTACCCCTCCAGATCATACGGGGGCAAGGGTTCCTCATACCAAAAAGGATTTACTTCCTTGAATCGCTTCCCCATTGAGAGGGCTGTGGGTCGGTCGAAGTTGCCGTTGATGTCAATCATAAGAGCCACCCGGTCGCCGATGGCGCGGCGGATGGCTCGGACCCGGGCCATATCCCCTTCTGGGTCCCTTCCGACGTGGGTTTTCACGATAGAAAACCCATCGGCAACGGATTTGGCAGCCGCCTCCGCCATCACCTCCGGTTCATCCCAGAAGAGGTCGCTGGCATAAGCCTTCACCTTTCCCCGGAAGCTCCCGCCCAGCAGTTGATAGACCGGAACCCCCAAGGCCTTGGCCTTTAAGTCCCAAAGGGCGATATCGACGGCGCTGATCGCCGTCACCAACCCCCCTTTGAGGTCCCAGTAGACGGCTCCAGCAAACATCTTCCGCCAGAGGCGCTCGATATCGCGCGGGTCCTCCCCGATGAGGATTGGCTTCAGGCGCCGTTCTAGAGTAGCCTGGATCACGGCAGGATCCCCAACCCCTTCCCCTACACCGGTAATCCCCTCATCGGTGTGGACCAGGACAAAGGCAAACCTCCGCTCTCCTATCTCCCCCCGGGAGAGGACCAGAGGCTTGGCCAGGGTCTTTTTTAAGAGGACAACCTCCACCTCGCTGATCCGCATGGCATCTCTCCTCCATAAAGATGATGGTTTCCGTGGGTCATCGTATTGTAGCAAAAAAAGAGCCGTTGTCAAAGGGCAGGGAAGCCATTCTGAACCCAGGAGCGGTTAGGCCTTGACAAGAATAAAACTGTGTTGTAGAAGAAGCACCGACATTCCCGCTTGGAGAAGGGAGGTGGTGGGTCTTAGCAAGGCCCGTTGATGAAACCAAAGAGCTCTAAAAGAACGTCTAGCTCCGGGTCAACCCTAAAGGGGTAGAGAAAGGAGGAAGGTATGAATCCATTGAACCCAGGCTTTCGATGGTTCATCCTGGCGCTCCTGACCCTCTTCACGGTACCGGCCGTCGCCGCGGCGCAGGCTGAGCCGATCTATGTCACGGATGAGATGCTCTTGAACGCCGAGAAGGATCCCCACAACTGGTTTTTCTATGGTCGGGACTACGCCAGCACCCGCTTCAGTCCCCTCGCCCAAATTAACACCAGCAATGTGAAGAAGCTCGTCCCCAAATGGGTCTTCCAGTTTGGGGTCCTCGATGGCCAAAACAGCCAGGCGATGGCCAATAACGGGGTGCTCTATGTCACCTCGTCTTGGAACCGGCTCTTCGCCTTGGATGGCCGAACGGGAAAAGTGCTCTGGCGCTACTACCATCCCCTCCCGGAGGACATCACCCGGTATCTCTGCTGTGATGTCTTGAACAGGGGAGTTGCCCTGTACAGGGATAAAGTCTATATGGCCACGCTGGATGAGCACCTTGTCGCGTTGGATGCCAAGACCGGTAAAGTGATCTGGGATGTCAAATTTGAGGACTATACCGGGGGCTATACGACGACGGTGGCCCCCCTCCCCTTACGGGGGAAAATCATCGTGGGCACCTCAGGGGCCGAGTATCCGACCCGCCTCTTTATCCAGGCCTTTGACGCGGAGACCGGGGCAAGTGTTTGGAAGACCTACACGATCCCTGCCCCTGGGGAGCCTGGGAACGAGACGTGGGGATCAGGGGACGCCTGGATGTACGGGGGCGGCTCTACCTACCTCACAGGCTCTTACGATCCCGAGCTGAACATCCTCTACTGGGGGGTTGGAAACCCAACGCCTGATCTGGACGGCGAGGTCAGGCCCGGCGACAACCTCTATACAAACTCGACCCTGGCCCTCGATCCGGACACCGGGAAGATCAAGTTCTACTTCCAGTATACCCCCCATGATGTCTGGGACTATGATGGGGCGAACGAGGTGATTCTGGTAGATATCAAGGGACGGAAGGCCTGGGTCCATGCCGATCGAAATGGCTACTTTTATGCCATTGACCGGACGAACGGGAAGTTCATCTATGCGACCCCTCTTTCTCCTATTAACTGGGCCAAGGGGTTAGATCCCGTCACCGGCCGGCCGATCGTGAACCCGGAGAAGTTCGTCTATCGAGATCGGGTGACGAGGAACATCTCCCCATCTTTGGAAGGGGGGAAGGAGACCGTGCCAATGGCTTACAGCCCCCAGACCGGGTACGCCTACGTCCCGACTTTCCAGTGCACCATGGATATGCAGGCCAAGTTTGAGGAGCCGAGGAGGGGGCAGTTTTACTTGGGCGCGGAGCTCCTGGCGTACCATCCGGGCCACGGGGCGCTAAAGGCCATTGATGTGGCCACCGGGAAAACAGCCTGGGTCTGGAACAACCGTTCTCCGATGTACGCCGGTGTGATGGCGACAGGAGGGGGATTGGTCTTCACGGGGAATCCGGAGGGGGAATTCCTGGCCT
Organism: uncultured bacterium; assembly: GCA_964535215.1. Lineage (GTDB taxonomy): Bacteria > Methylomirabilota > Methylomirabilia > Methylomirabilales > JACQHM01 > JACQHM01. The sequence goes on along the minus strand of CAZHST010000013.1, from coordinate 36,896 downwards.
TCGATGCCAAGACCGGCGAGCTCCTCTGGAAGTTCCAGACCGGTTCCGGGATCAAGGGGAGCCCCACCACCTTCACCGTTGATGGCAAGCAGTACGTGGCTATCGTCTCAGGGTGGGGTGGCTGGATCGGATGGCAGACGATGGGTGGGGGGTGTGCCCCCTGGTTGAAAGAGAACACCAAGGGTGGGGCCCTCTTCGTCTTTGGGCTGATGGACTAACGCGCCAAGCCATGTAGGATTGGAAACGGTGAAGGTCTCGATCCTGATGGCGGGGCTCCTCCTCGTTGGAGGTCCGGCCCTCTCCGATGTTTTGGCCCAGCTGGGGACCTGGGAGAGGATCAAGGCCTCGGGTATCCTCCGCATCTGCGTGGACCCAGACAATCCCCCCTACTCGATGGATGATCCCACCCGCCCAGGGTTCGACATCGAGATCGCCCAGGCCATTGCTGCGCATCTCAGGATCCGGCTCCAGCTCCACTGGAACGAGACCTACTTCACCGAGCGGGCGATCAGACGCGGGCTCTTGGCCCAGAAGAGCTGCGATCTCTTCATGGGCCTTCCGGTAGGGGAATGGGCCGGCGAGGAGCTGATGTTCTCCCGGCCCTATTATGGAGGAGCCTACGTTCTCGTGCTCCGCGAGGACGAGGCGACACCTCCCCTGGAGGCCTTGAAGGGAACCCCCGTGGGGGTTGAGGTGTGGACCAGACCCTATCGGGTCCTCTTCCAAAGAGGGTATCAGGTCCGTCAGTACCGAGATCCGAGGGCTCTTCTCCAGGCCATCCAGAAGGGGGAGCTCAGAGCCGGCCTCCTCTGGGCTCCCACCTTTGGATGGTTGAAGCGGACCGATCCCTCCCTGAGGGTAAAGATCGCCGACAGGTATCACCCGGATCCAGAACTCAGAACCAACGTGGCGATTGGAATCCGAAAGGAAGACCAGGATTTAAAGGAGGTCATTGATGGAGCTGTGGAAACGCTCTTGAAGGATGGAACCATTGAGCGGATCCTGGCCAAATATGGGATTCCTTTCTATCCCCCCTTTGAGGGATGAGGCCTAGACGATGAGACGATGGGACCGAGGGATGATTCTTGCTGGAGGGCTGGCCATAGGGATTTTGGCCACGGCAATCACCACGGCTCAGGAGGATGACAAGAATCCGTATACGGGAGATCCTAAGGCCATTGCCGAAGGACACCAGCTTTACCTCGCCACCGGTTGCCATAACTGCCACGGCTTAAACGCGGAAGGTGGGACGGGTCCAGATCTCACGGATGACGTCTGGAGGTACCAGCCAACCGATGGCATGCTGTTTAAAACCATCAGCCGAGGCCGTCCGGGGACGCTCATGCCGCCATGGGAGGGAAAGCTGACCCCTGACCAGATCTGGAAGATCATCGCCTATATCCGGTCCAAGTCTCGGGGAGACCCTTCAAAGGTCCTCCGGTAGATCCCCCCTGGTCCCCTCAGACGCCGACTGGTGCCGGCTCTGGGGGGATCAGTGGTATTTTTCTTGACTGAAATAGAACAGTGTTGTAAATTTAAACTACCTCGGCCAGGGATTGGTACGGCTAATAATGGGGAAGGAACCTCCCTTCAGCAAGGAGCTTAGGATCTGAAAGGGGGTGGAAGGGGGTTGGGCCCAAGAGAGCTAGGGAGAGTGTTGAGCGCTGTTCACGAGAAGGTATGAGGAGGAAACAATGAAGACCAAAGAGAGGCGGATGCTTCTTGGCCTGTTCCTCCTGCCGGTTGTCTTTGTCGGCGTACCGGCTGTTGTCTCCGCCCAAGTCTATGGCCTCCCGGAAGTGCTGGAAGCCCAGCAGGTCCCGAACTACGTGAGCGACGAGATCCTGCTGAACGCCGATAAGGACCCGAATAACTGGCTCCTCTATGGTCGGGACTATCACAGCACCCGGTTTAGCCCCCTCGACCAGATCAACAAAGGGAACGTTAGGAACCTGGTGCCGAAGTATATCGTCTCGTTTGGTGTCGTCGAAGGCCAGGATAGCCAGGCCAATGCCATCAACGGGATGATCTACGTCACCACCTCCTTTAACCGGGTCCTGGCTGTGGATGGCAGAAACGGGAGGATCGTCTGGAAGTATGAACGGGAGCTTCCGGGAGATGTCTACCCTCACCTCTGCTGCGACGTGGTGAACCGGGGCGTGGCCCTTTACCGGGACAAGGTCTATCTGGCCACCCTCGATGCCCATGTGGTCGCCCTGAACAACATGACCGGGGAGGTCATCTGGGATAAAAAGCATGGGGACTACACGTACTCGGAGAGCTTCACCATTATGCCCATGGCCCTCCGCGGGAAGATCATCTTCGGGACCTCAGGGGCCGAGTACGGCGTCCGGGGATGGATCAAGGCCATTGATGCCGAGACCGGGGACCAAGTCTGGCAGACCTACACAATCCCTGGCCCTGGGGAACCGGGAAACGAGACCTGGGGTGGGGATTCCTGGAAGTACGGTGGGGGCTCGGCCTGGGTGACCGGCTCCTACGATCCTGAACTGAACATCCTCTACTGGCCGGTGGGAAACCCTGGCCCCGACTTCGATCGCCATGTCCGGCCGGGTGACAACCTCTACACCAACTGCACCCTGGCCATGGACCCTGACACGGGCAAGATCAAGTTCTGGTTCCAGTACACCCCGAACGACCCCTATGACTATGACGGGGTGAACGAGGTGGTCCTGGCCGATGTGCAGGGTCGGAAGGTGTGGCTCCACGGCGACCGGAACGGTTACTTCTACGCCATTGACCGGACAAACGGGAAGTTCATCTACGCGACGGCCATTTCCCGGATCAACTGGAACAAAGGCTTCACCCGGGAGGGGCGCCCTATCTTCAACTGGCCGGAGAAGGATGTCGTCTACGATCGGGTCACCGAAGACGTTGCCCCGGTCCTGGACGGGGGGAAGGAGTGGCATCCCATTGCCTATAGCCCGAAGACTGGCCTGGCCTACGTCCCGGCCTTCAACATGGCTATGGACCTCCAGGCCGCGAGGATGGAGTGGAGGCGGGGGGAGTGGTACCTGGGTGCCAAGGTCCTTCGGTTGAAACCCGGCCATGGTTGGCTCCACGCCATCGATGCCGCCAGCGGGAAGATCGCCTGGACCCGGTATAATGCCATGCCCATGACGAGCGGTGTCCTCGCCACCGCCGGCGGGTTGGTGTTTGCCGGGAACCCTGAGGGCACCTTCATGGCCTTCGATGACACGACGGGTCAGGAGCTTTGGAGGTTTAACGTCGGCACCGGCATTCACGGCAACCCGACCACCTTCACCGTTGAGGGGAAGCAGTATGTGGCCATCGTGGCGGGGGCCGGGGGAGGCGGGATCTGGCCCCTCTACTACAAGGAGTGGTTGAAGACCAACACGAAGGGTGGGCTTCTGGTGGTCTTTGGCCTCCACTAAGGCCGCCTTGGATCCGAAATGGCGTGGGCCGTACGGGGGAGGGCGGGAGGGATCTCCTGCCCTCCCTTCGTGCGTTTCGGCAGGAAAGGAGATGGAGACGGTGAACCCTCTACGGTTTCTGGGGATGACCTTTGCGCCGTTGCTGGTCGTTCCGATGATAAGCCCCCCCTTGGCCGATGCAGACGCCCTGGCGAAGGTCAGGGAGCGGGGCTCCTTAATTGCTTGCGTGGATCCCTATAACCCCCCTTTCTCCAGCAACAACCCTGGCAGTCCCGGATTCGACGTGGAGATCGCGGATGAAATAGGCAGGAGCTTAGGGCTCCGGGTGACCTACTTCTGGGCTGATACCGGCACCCGGGGTGGGCTTGGGCGGGCCCTCCGAACCTCAATCCAGCAAAGGAAATGCGACTTCTTCATGGGACTTCCGACCGGATCGGAAATGGAAGAAGAGATGGAGGAGAAAGGGTTAGCGCTCACCAAGCCCTATTTTGGGACAGGGTTTGTGCTGGTCGTCCGCGGAGGAGCTCCAGAGATTCGGAGTCTGCAGGAGCTCAAAGACCAAAGGATCGGCGTTGAGATGACGACCCCGGCCGACGGCTACCTCTTCTACAAGGGTTACAAACGGGCCCTCTTCCGCAACGGAAGGGAAGCCCTCGAGGCGATGCAAAAAGGGGAGGTTCCACCACCAGGGGTCTCAACGTGGATATCGTCACCCCCCGGATCGCCGGCTCCTTCCCCGGCACCGGATGTGGCCCTCCTTTGGGCCCCGACCGCCGGATGGTGGATCAAGTTGCACCCAGAGAGCGGCCTGAAGCTGCTCGAAGGATACACCCCTGAGCCGGAGATGCGGTGGAACATCGCCATCGCGGTGAGAAAGGAGGATCAGGACTTAAAGGAGGCCATCAATCAGGTCATTGATCGGTTAGTAAAGAGTGGACAGGTCCGAGAAATCCTGGCAAAATATGGGGTGCCGTTCTATGCCCCCTTCGACTAGATTAAGAGCGCCGATCAAAACCGTAGAGACGCAGAGAACGCTAAGGAAAGTCCCAAGTTTTTCTCTGCGCCCTTTAGGCCTGGGCGGTGAGTTTTGTGAGGCATTCTAAGGGAGGAGGCGGAGTTCCCCATGCATCGAAAGAGCCCGTTTCATGCCTGGCCACCGAAAAGAGCCCTCCTGGGAGGGATGATCGTCTTGCCTCTGGCCTTCACCTTTTGGCCCTTTCCACCCGGGGGGCAAATCGCTTTCGGTCAGGACGAACCAGCAGGCCTCACCAACCCTTTCGAGGGGGACCCTGGTGCAATCGAGGAGGGGAAGGTCCTCTACCAGCGTCTCTGCATCTTCTGCCACGGAGCAGGGGGCAGAGGGGCAAAAGGCCCTGATCTGACCGACGACTTCTGGCGGTTCGGGGGGAGGGATGGGGACGTGTTCGCAAGTATTGCCGCTGGACGGCCAGGGACCCAAATGGGCGCCTTCGCTGGTCGCATCACCTCGGACGAGATCTGGAAGATCATCGCCTACCTCCGATCCCAACACTATGGGGCGCTGGCGAAGGCCAAGGAAACAGGGGTCATGACCGTCTGTGCGGATCCCAATAACCCCCCCTTTTCCACCAAGGACCCAAAGCCCACAGGTTTCGATGTTGAGCTTGCCCGTGAGATCACCCAGCGTTTGGGCCTCCGTACCAACTACTTCTGGGTGGATACCCGAAAAGGGTTCACCCGGGCCCTCGGAAACTCCCTCCTTCAGAAGCGCTGTGATTTCTTCCTGGGGGTCCCCGCAGAACAGGTGGGTACCGATGAGATCATCCTCACGAACCCATACCTGAGCTATGTTCCCGAGCCGGGCCGTCAGGGGAACCTTGTCATCGCCGTTCGGGCGGGGGACAAGGACCTGAAAACGACCCTCGATCAGACGCTCAATGGTTTGAGGAACGAGGGAGTCCTTCAACGGATCACGGACCGGTACGGAATCCCCTCTCCCTCTTCTCTCAGGTAGGACGATGACCTTTCAAAAGAAGCTCATGCTGGCCTTTGCCATTATGATCGTCCCCCTGATGGTCATCGGGGGCCTGACCCTCTGGACCATCCGGGAGGAGAACCGGGCCCTGAAAACTCTCGAGAACGGCCTGTCGAGGGTCAGGATCTTCTCGGACCTGGAGTCCATGATCTACCGCCAGATCCGGAAGATCCGGGATTACCTCACGGGGTTCGAGAGCGGGGCCAAGGAACAATTCATGAGCCTGAACGGCCGGATTCACCGGAGGATGCAGACCTGGAAGGAGGCCGTTGTGGAGCCCGAGGACCTCCGGCTTGCCCAGGAACTGGAACAGCTCCACGGGGAGATTGCGGCCCTGGCCGTGAGAGCCTTCAACCTCTACGACCAGAACCGGAAGGAAGAGGCCCTACGCCTGGCGAAAGAGGAGCTGAACGGACGCCTCCTCCCCGCTCTGGACGGGGTCATCAAGGAAATCTTCAGGACCTCCAGGACCCACAACCTCCAGCGGGCCTTTCAGAGGCTTGAGGCCATCGAACGGTCCACCAGGACCCTCTTGATCCTCATCGTTTTGTCCTCCATCCTTTTTGGCATCCTCTTCTCCGTTTTGATCTCCCGGAGCCTCGCCCGACCTGTCAAGGAACTGAAGCGGGCCATGGATATTGTGGGGGAAGGCCATCTGGATCATGCGATCCAGGTCCAATCCCGAGACGAGATCGGTGAGCTGGCCGAGTCCTTTATCAAGATGACGAAGAAGCTGAAGAAGACCCAGGAGGAGATGGCCAGCTTGAACGCCGACCTCCAGCAAAAGATCCAGACCATAAAGGAAACCCAGGCCCAGCTCATCCAGAAGGAGAAGCTGGCTTCCCTTGGGCAGATGTCGGCCGCCGTGGCCCATGGGCTTCGGAACCCTTTGGCCAGTATCCGGGCGGCGACCCAGTTGAGTCTCCACCAGCTTCCGAAGAAAAGCCCCCTGACCGAGCACCTCCGGGCGGTCATCGGGGAGGTGGACCGCTTGGAGAAGCGGATCAGCCACCTGCTGGATTTTACCAAGCCAGCCCCCTTTCACCCCCTCTTCGAGAGGGTGGAGCCTCTGGTGAAGGGTGTGCTAACCATCTTCACCGAAAAGATGGCCGAACAGCAGATCCGGCTCGAGACCGCCTTTCAACCTGATCTCCCAAGCGTGTGGATTGATCCCTCCCAGATCGAACAGGCCCTCCTGGAGGTGATTTCCAATGCCTTAGAGGCCATGCCCAAGGGGGGGACCCTTCGGCTCTCCGTGGGAATGGGGCGGGAGGGTGAGGGAGAAGTCGTCGCCATTGAGGTCACCGATGACGGTGAGGGCATCCCCGAAGAGGCCCTCCCCCACGTGTTCGAACCGTTCTTTACCACCAAGGCCGATGGGACGGGTTTGGGCTTGGCCATTGCCGAACGTTTTGTCGAACAGAACAAAGGGACCATGACGATCACGAGCGATCCCGGCAAGGGAACCTCCGTACGGATCACCCTCCCCGTCCGGGCTTCGTAAGGAGAAAATCTTGGGAGGAGGCATGGGACCTTTCACGATCCTGATCGTGGACGATGAGAAAACCCTGGCCCGATCCATCAAACTTTTCCTGGAGGAACAGGGCTACGAGGCTGAGGTGGCGGAGGATGGGGAGAAGGCCCTGAGTCTTCTCGAGACCATGCATCCCGATCTGGTCTTTCTGGATGTGAGGTTGCCGAAGATCAGCGGGATTGAGCTCTTGAAGAGGATGAAGGAGTTTGACCCCCACATGTATGTGGTCGTCATGACGGCTTACGGCTCCATCGAGGGAGCGGTCGAGGCCATGAAGCTTGGGGCCTTCGATTACCTGAAGAAACCGGTGGACCTGGGCGAGCTGAAGATCCTGCTGAACCGGGCCCACGAAGACTCCCGTTTAAGACAGGAGCTCTTCTACTACCGTGAGCGGGAGACGAGGACCTTCTCCTTCGAAGGCCTGATCGGCAAGTGTGAGGAGATGCAACGGGTTTTTCAGCAGATCCGGCAGATCGCTTCCCTGGAGGAGGTCTCCACGGTGCTCATCACCGGTGAGACAGGAACAGGCAAGGGTCTTGTGGCCCGGGCCATCCACATGAACAGCTCCCGGGCGTCGGCGCCTTTTATCGAGATCGACTGTACCGCCCTGCCAGCAACCTTGGTCGAGGCAGAACTCTTTGGCTATGAGAAGGGCTCCTTCACCGATGCCAAGGAATCCAAGATGGGCTTGTTCGAGGCGGCCAACGGAGGTACCCTCTTCCTGGACGAGATCGGCGACCTGGAGCTCCCCCTTCAGGGGAAGCTCTTAAGGGCCCTCGAGGAACGGATGATCCGGCGGATCGGCAGCCTTCGGGATCGGAAGATCGATGCCCGAATCATCGCCGCAACAAACAAACATCTGGAAGAGGCCATTGCCCAGGGATCCTTCAGAAAGGAGCTGTACTACCGCTTAGCCGTCTTTACCATCCACCTCCCTCCCCTTCGCCAGCGAGGGGAGGACATCCTCCTCCTTGCCAAGTATTTCCTGGAGCGGATCAGCAGCAAATACGCGAAGCCGATCCCCCGGATCAGCGACCGAGCGGCCAAGGCCCTGGTCCAGTACCACTGGCCGGGGAATGTGCGGGAGTTGAAACATGTCATGGAGCGGGCGGTCCTCGCCTGTCAGGGGGAGACCCTTGAACCGGAGCACCTCTCCCTCACCTCCTCCCCCCAGCTCCAGAAACCCTCCCCCGTGCCGATGAACCCCCTCGAGCTTGTGGTGAGGATCCCCCCTGAGGGGATTAGCCTGCCCCAGTGGGAGCGGGCCTTGCTCGAGCGGGCCCTCCAACAGACAGGGGGAAACCAGGTTGAGGCTGCAAGACTTTTAGGGATCACCCGCGATACCCTCCGCTACCGGTTAAAGAAGTTCAAGATCCCTAAACCTCGTTGACAGTAAGTTTGAGGCTTCCCTCACCTGGGTGGGGTATCTCACCCACTTTGCCAAATCCCCCACCCCCTTGTCCAATGGTCCCCTTTAAATTCAAGAACTTAGCCCTCCTTCTCCCTGGCACAAAGTATGCTTAATCTTTTGTCCTCAAACCCTGAAAGGCCTTGCCGGGAGCCTGTTGCTTCTGGAGGCGGCCTGTTGAAAGGATCCAGCCGGATTAAACCGTTTCAAAGGAAAGGGTATAGCCTATGGCGACCGAAAGGAAGGATGGAGAGATCCTGAATATCCAGGAACTGGGATCGGGGGATATCAGACGGAAGCTGGATGAGGGCTGTGAGACGATCCTCGTCCCTATCGGAAGCTGTGAGCGCCACGGCAATCCTTACACCCCCTTGGGCCTTGATGGGATTGTCAGCTTTGCCGTGGTCGAGCGTGCGGCAAAGAGGGCCGATGTTCTCTACACGCCCTTGATGCCTTTTGGCTACGCCCCTCACCACATGGGCCGGGTCGGCGAAGGGTGTGGGACCATCAACCTGAGGGTGGACACTTACCGAAGGGTCCTGGAGGATATTGGCCGAAGCCTCATCTTTCATGGATTTAGCAAGATCATCTTTGTGTCCTTTCACAGTTTCAACGTGGTAAACGCTGAGGAGGTCCTCTTTTCCCTTCGTTTCAAAACTGGGGCCTTCGTGGCCTTCTATGGGGGACGGGAGACGGCAGCTGTCCAGGGTATCCTTGGCTCCTCCCCCGAGCGTCTCGCCAGTGATTTTGAGGCGGCCATGGCCATGGTCCTCTTGGGGGAGAAGTTCAATTCCAAGGAATATATGGCCCATTCGTATCGTATCCACGCACCTGAGTGGCTAGGTCCAGCCTTCTCGAAGCGGGCCGGGACCGGGATGGCGATCCGGTTCCAGGGGGCGGAGAACATCTTCCTCGGGATGGATGACTTTGAATTCGTCAGCCCCATCGCCCACGACGATCCCCTCCCCTCCCAGGCCACCCCTGAGAAGGGCCGAAAGATCCTCGAGGAGCTTTCCGCTCATCTCGCCGCCTTCGTTGAGGAGGTGAAGAAGATCAAGGTTAAGGTGAGGAATCGCGACTTCCCCGACCGGGCAAGGTGAGGGTTCAAACGCCAAAAAGGAGACGATCCATGAAATTTGGATTTTACGCAACAGGGTCTGGTTCGGCAAGCTATGCGGATCTCCTGAGCCAGGTCGAGTACGCTGAAGAGGCCGGCTTTGATAGCGTGTGGCTTCGTGAACGCCATTTCCACCCTGACCACCAGGGCCGGAACTTCTTCGCGTCTCCCCTGGTAGCGGCGGCGTACATCGCCGGCAGGACAGAGCGCATCCGGATCGGCATCGCTTCACGCATCCTTCCCCTGGACCATCCCATCCACGTTGCCGAGGATGCCTCCACGGTGGATGTGATCAGCAATGGACGTCTGGATCTCGGAATCGCTCGGGTTGGGGAGAACGACCTTTACCAACTGGCTTTCGGCGTGACCACCGATCAGAGCCGGGAGCGTTTTGAGGAGGCTTTGGATATCCTCCTCCTGGCCTGGACAAAAGAGCGCTTTTCCTACAACGGGAACTACTATAGGATCCCTGAGGTATCGGTTTACCCAAAGCCAGTCCAAAAACCTCATCCACCCATCTATCTCGTTGGCATCAGCCCCCAGACCTTGGCCTTTGGGGCGACCCGCGGTTTCCCCTTGATCCTCGCCGCCGCCCAAACCGTCTCTGTTGTCAGGGAGACCCAGGAGTATTATTACAAGGCCCTTGAAGAAGCCGGGTACAAACGGGAGGATGTGATCCTCCCCGTGAACCGATTCCTTTACGTCGCTGAAACCAATGAGCAAGCCATCGAGGACACCCAGGAGGCCCTCACCGCCTTCATCCACCGGGGCGGTTCCGTCATCCGAGATTTCCTCTTCCTCCCCCGGGAAGAGATCACGTATGACCTTCTCTTCAACGAGGTCTGTATCTTTGGGGATCCTGACTACTGCATCGCCCGTCTTGAGAAGCTTGGTGAGGAAATTGACCTCCGGTACCTGATCTGTACCTTTAACTACTACACGATCGACCATCAGAAGTGCCAGAGGTCCATGGAGCGGTTCGTAAATTATGTGATGCCCTACCTTAGGAAAGGCTGTTAGGTGTCGGATGCCCGCTGGGAGGGCTGTTTTCTACGTCCAGCATCGTGTTGTAGATCAGGGGATCTGCCGATGAAGTGTGGCCTGTTCATCATGGGAACGCGGACCGGGACCTACCATGATATCCTGGATCAGATCCAGTATGCGGAGGAACTCGCCTTCGACGGGGTCTGGCTGGGAGAGCGGCACTTCCGCCACAGCCACCTCCTCTATCCTTCTCCGTTCAACGTGGGGGCGGCCATTGCCGCCAAGACCTCCAGGATCAGGATCGGGACCGCGGCAAAGATCCTCCCCCTCGACCATCCGCTCCATGTCGCTGAAGATGCGGCGACGCTGGATATCTTAAGCGGGGGGAGGCTCGATCTTGGGGTGACCAGGGCAGGTTTGGATGAGGGATTTCACCAGGCCTTTCACGTCCCCCTTGAAGAGACCAGGGGGCGTTTCCAAGAGGCCCTAGAGGTGATCCTCCAGGCCTGGACCACCAACCGTTTCTCCTATGAGGGGAAGTACTACAAGATCCCCGAGGTGTCCGTTCATCCGAAGCCCTTCCAGAAGCCTCATCCGCCCATTTACGTTGTCGCCATCTCGCCAGAGACAATCCGGTACGCCGCCTTGCGAGGATACCCTATCTTTATCGGAGCGATCCAGCGACTCCCTGATCTAAAGAGGACCCTCGACCTCTACTGGCAGACCTACAAGCAAGCCGGGCATAACGGGACCAGGGTGGAGCTCCCGGTGAATCGCTTTCTCTATGTCGCTGAGACAGACCGGAAAGCCCGGGAGGAAGTGGAGGGTCCCTTTATGGCCTTCATCCACGAAAAGGCCCCGGATCTGAAAGCCGCCCTCTGCCAGAGGTATGGGGAGGGAAACTTGAGCTTCGAACGGTTTCTGAACGATTTCTGCATCTTCGGTTCTCCCGACACCTGCATCGCGAAGATTGAGGAACTGAAGCGTGAGATCGGCCTGACATATCTCCTCTGCACCTTAAACTTCGTCACGATGGACCATGATCGTTGCCTCAGGTCCATGGAACGGTTTGCCAAGTTTGTCATGCCGTATTTTAAAGGGGCTTCCAGGGAGGAGCTCGTCCCTGCCACCTAACGGTTAGGAGGAGAAGATCCATGGCGAAACTCCCGCTGACCCTGGCCTGCTTGGACTATGACCGGGTCAAACCCCTGATGCTCAAGGTCGTCGAACCGGCCGGCATTGACCTAAACATCCTGCCGTATACGCCCGATGACTCGGTGTGGCCTATGGTCCGCTTTCAGGAATTCGACGCCTCAGAGATGACCCTGGCAACCTACACCATGCTCCGGGCCAGGGGGGAGGCTCCTTACATCGCCATCCCTGTCTTCCTGGCCAGGGCCTTTCCTCATGGGGGCATCTTCGTCAACACGAAGGCTGGGATCGAGAAACCAAAAGACCTGGAGGGGAAGCGGGTTGCCTCCGGCCAGTACCAGATGTCCATCGCCGTGTGGGCTAGGGGGATCCTCAAGCAGGACTATGGCGTCGATTTGACCACCATCGAGTGGTACACGGCGCGGGCCGAGGTCGGCCTCGACCTCCCCAAGGAGATAAGGGTCACCCTCTTCCCTCCGGGGAAGATGCTGCCTGACCGGTTGGAGGACGGGGAGATTGATGCCCTGATCGCCCCCCGGGTCCCGCCCAAGTTCAGAAACCAGCACCCCTCCGTGAAACGGCTTTTCGCCAACCCGAAAGCCGTTGAGGCGGAGTATTACAAGCGGACAGGGATCTTTCCGATCCTGCACATGGTTGTCATTAAGGAATCGGTTTACGAACAGCATCCATGGGTGGCTAGCAGCCTCTACCGGGCCTTCGTCAAGGCGAAAGAGGTCTGTTACCAGGATCTCAAGGAGACGATGGAAGCTCTGAAATATACCGTCCCGTGGCTGGATTACTACATGGACGACCTCTGGAAGGAGATGGGGCAGGACTTTTGGCCTTACGGCCTGAAGGCCAATCGCCACGTCCTTGAAACCTATCTCCAGTATCTCTACGAGCAGCATCTGATCGAAAAGAAGCTTGTCCCTGAAGAACTGTTTGCCCCGAATACCCTCGACTGACCTTCCTGTTGGATGTTCGATGCGAATCCTTGAACCCTGTGATGTCCTCGTGGTTGGTGGAGGGGGGGCCGGCCTCCGGGCGGCCATCGAGGCGAAGAAGCTCGTGGACGATGTGGTCCTGGTCTGTAAAGAGGAGGCCGGACGGAGCGGGAGCACCATGTACGCTGGCTGCTCCATGATTGCTGCCCTTCCTACAGACCCTCCCGAGGCGGTGGAGGTCCACTTCAAGGATACGATGGCCGTTGGGAAGTTTTTGAACGATGAGGCCCTGGTCGAAGAGCTGGTGACCCATGCCGGGAAGGAGATCCTGGCCCTTGAAGCCCTGGGGGTGAAGTTGCATAGGAAAAAGGGAGGGTTTCTCCTCGGCCGGGGCGATGGGGCCCTCCTCCCCTCAGGGATCGAACCTGACTATACCGGGTACGGGTTTTCGGTCAGGGGATCTTCCCTGACCCGGCCCTTGGCTGAACAGGCCCGGCGTTTGGGGGTCACCCTGATCAATCACCTCCCCATCGTGAAGCTTTTCCGGTATGATGGGGAAGTAGGGGGGGCCTTTGGCTTCGATACCACAACAGGCGAGGTCGTCTTTCTGCCGGCCCGGGCCGTGATCCTGGCCACCGGTGGGGCCGGATGGCTCTATGCGGTCACCTCGAACAGCCAGGATCTGACGGGGGACTCCTACACCCTTGCCCTGGACGTTGGGGCAACCATCAAGGACATGGAGTTCGTCGAGTTCAACCCCTGTCGCCTCCTCCGCCCTCAATCTCTGGAAACGAATCTCCCCCCTGATCTCTTCAGCTTTGGTGGGGTCTTGAGGAACGTCTTGGGCGAGCGCTTCATCCTCCCGCATAACCCTCTCGGGGAGGAGGCCTCGTTCCGGGAGGAGATGCCAAGGCTCTTGTTGAAAGAGGTCGCGGAGGGCCGGGGTGTTGACGGGGGGATCTACCTGGACGCCACAGCTATCCCCATGGAGGTTTGGCGGGACCGGTACCCCTTCTTGTTCGACGCCCTCCTCCGGAACGGCATCGATCCTCGAAAGGATTTTTTGGTGGTTGGGGTCCGGGCCAATCTGTTCACCGGGGGGGTCAAGGTGAAGACCAGAGGGAGGACTGAAATCCCCGGTCTCTACGCCGCCGGCGAGGCCGTTGGAGGCGTGCACGGGGCGAAGCGCTTCGGGGGGAATGCCGTCGCCCACACCCAGGTCTCAGGGGCCTTAGCGGGACGGGAGGCCGCTCTCTACGCCAGGACCAGGCGGTCAATCCCGACACCGGTTTCGCCCTTGGAGTTCCACCGGCGGCCCGGAGAGGCCTCCCTGCCAGAGGTTGAAGCCCACCTCCGCCGGATCATGTGGGAACAGGTTGGCCTCTTCCGCTCCGGCGCCTCCCTCAGGAAGGCCCAGGAAGAGATCCAGGCCTGCCGATCCTTCCTGGAAGGATGCGCCATCCGGAACCCGAAGGAGTGGCTCCACCATCGGACCCTCCAGGGGATGTGCGTGGTGGCTGAAGCGGTCACGGTGTCGGCCCTGACACGGGAGGAAAGCCGGGGGCCCCATTACCGGGACGATCATCCTTTCCAGGACAAGCGATGGCTCGGGAGTGTCGAGGTCAGGCTGCTTGGTTCAATGATGGAGGTGACCTTCAAACCGAAGGAGCGGTAGGAAACCCGGATCCATGGTGCTCAAAGGAGGAGGAATGGGCCGCGAAACTCTCCCAATCTTGCGGGGGGCCTTCGAGACGACAGGGACCCCTCGTTTCGTCATGTACACGATTCAGAAGCTCGGCGTGGATCGAAAGCACGGATTCAAGCTGGAGATCAAATATGCCGTTGATCAGGTCCAGCAGGCTTTGGAGTCTGTCGAGCTGGCCCTCCAGAAGGGGGAGGCTGATCTCATCGATATTGACTGGATCTCCATCGCCCGGGAACGGGCCAAAGGCCTACCGATCACGTCCTTCTTTCCGTACGGCCAGACCATCGGAAGTCTCATCGTCCCCAACGGATCCCCGATCCACACCCTCCCTGACATCCGGGGGAAACGGATCGGCGTCGTCCGGATTCATGACAAGAACTGGGTAGTCACCCGGGCCGCTTGCCGAAAGCTCTACCGCTTCGATCCCCAGGAGGAGGCGATCGTCGTCGAGGCCCTCTCGAAATCGAGGCTGAACCATGCCCTGGAGAGAGGCGAGGTGGACGGCGCCCTCCTCTTCTGGCAGTATGTGCCCGTGTTCCTGTTCACCGGCCGGTACCGGAAGGTCGTTGACATGGTCGAGCTTGTGCAGGAGTTGGCCGGGACAAAAGAGAGGATCCCGATCTCGGCCTTCGTCACCCGGGAGGAAGTGGTTGAAGAGCGCCCGGATCTCCTCCGGGGCTTCATCGGGGCCTTCCGGGAGGTGGCCGGGTATATGAAGCGGAACGATCAGATCTGGGAGGAACTCGGCGAGAAGATGATGGAGGGGGCTGACCCCCGGCTGGTCCACGCCATCCGGGATGGGTGGCGGGAGATGGTCATGACCGGGTGGGATGAGGAGACCATCAGGGGCATCCACCGCCTCTTCGACGAGCTCCTGAAGGTCGGTGGGAAGGAGGTCCTAGGGGTTGACCATATCCCCTCAGGGACCTTCACCACATCCCTCGTTTCGTAACTGGTACGAGTGTCGAGGCTCCCGTGCGACGGTCAGAAACCTTAAGTGTCTCCATTCGGACCTCTTTCGAGAAGGCCTTCCAGTTCATCGCGAATCCCGAAAACCTCCACCTCTGGACCGTGGACTTCGCCCTCGCCCCCCCCACAAGGGCCGGCGAGATCTACAAGGTCCAGACCCCCCGGGGGGAGCTGGACCTGTTCGTGAAAAGCGACAAAGAAACCGGTGTGATCGATTTCTACTACGGGACAGAAGGGAAGTACCGGTCCTCCCCATCCCGGCTCTTGGAAAATGATGACGGGGTCGTCTATACCTTCACCCAGTTCGAGCCTCCTGGCGCCCCGCCCGGGCAGTTCGAAACCCTGATCGGCAACGTGAGGAAGGAGCTGGCCCTCCTAAAAGGGCTTCTGGAATCCCAGGCTTGCCCCGAGGACAGGACATGACGATGGAGAGCGCCCGGGCTCTTGTTTCAAAGGGGGAGGTCAAAACCTGGCGGATGTTCATTGAGGGCCGATGGGTCGAGGCCGATTCAGGTCGGACCTTCTCGGTTGAAAACCCTGCCACCGGTGAGGTGATCGCCCAGGTCCCCTGGGCCGGTCGGGAGGAGACCCGCCGGGCCATCGAGGCCGCTCAACGGGCGTTCCCGTCATGGGCCGACCTCCCCCCCAAAGATCGGGCCACCATTCTCTTCAAAGCCCGGGACCTGATGCTGGACCATAAAGAGGAGTTGGCCCAACTCCTCACCCTTGAGGAGGGCAAACCAATCACGGAGGCCCGGGGGGAGATCCTCTACGCGGCCGATTTCCTCGGATGGTTCGCCGAGGAGGCGAAAAGGGTCTATGGCGAGGTGATCCCGGCCTCCTCCCCGGGCAAGCGTCTCCTCGTGCTGAAACGCCCTGTGGGGGTGGCCGCCATCATCACCATCTGGAACTTCCCCTCAGCCGGGATCACAAGGCCCCTGGCCCCTGCCCTTGCCGCGGGCTGCACGGTGGTGGTGAAACCGGCTGAGCAAACTCCCCTTTCCGCCATCGCGATCTTCGAGCTTCTGGAAGAGGCTGGGCTGCCACCCGGGGTCGCGAATCTGGTCACGGCCTTTGAGCCGGAGGAGATCGGGCGGGAGTTCCTGGAGAACCCCTTGGTCCGGAAGGTGAACTTCACCGGGTCGGTAGAGGTCGGGAGGCTTCTCATGCGGGGAGCCGCCGATCAGGTGAAAAGGATCACCCTGGAGCTGGGTGGTCATGCCCCCTTCATCGTCTTCGAGGATGCCGATCTCGAGGCAGCCGCCAGAGGAGCTTTGCTGTCGAAGTTCCGGAATACGGGCCAGACCTGCATCTGCACCAACCGGATCTACGTCCATGAGGCGGTGGTGGAGCCTTTCACCCGTCATTTCGTGAAGCTGGTGAACGGGCTCAAGATGGGAAATCCTCTGGATGAAAGCGTGCAGGTCGGGCCGTTAATTGATAGGCGGGGCTTCCTGAAGGTGAAGCATCATGTGGAGGAAGCCCTCTCGAAAGGGGCCAAGCTCCTCTGCGGCGGAGGGCGTCGGGAGGATGGGGAGTTTGCGAAGGGCTACTACTATGAGCCGACGGTCCTCACCCAAGTCACCCACGAGATGCGGATCATGCAGGAGGAGACCTTCGGGCCGGTGGTGCCCATCGTCCCGTTCAGGACCGAGGAAGAGGTCCTCTCCTTCGCCAACGCCCTCCCCTCCGGCCTTGCCGCCTTCTTCTACACGAAGGACCTATCCCGGGCCATCCGGGTGGCCGAGCGGCTGGAGTACGGGATCGTCGGGGTGAACGATCCCCTCCCCGGAACCGTTCAGGCCCCCTTCGGGGGTGTCAAACAGAGCGGCCTCGGCCGGGAAGGAGGCCACTGGGGGATCGAGGAGTACCTCGAGGTGAAGTTCGTCTCCCTCGGTCTCTTGTAGGGCAACCCTCCCGCGGGGCTTGGACGGACGACCTCCAGACAACCCCTTCTCCACCTCGGGGAAAAGCGGTGCTGGCAATCGAGGCTAAAGGGTTGGTGAAGCGCTTTGGAGCCACCACGGCGGTGGACGGCGTGACCTTTGAGGTCAAGGCCGGGGAGTTCTTCGGCTTCCTGGGACCAAACGGCGCCGGCAAGACCACGACCATCCATATGCTGTGCACCCTCTTGAAGCCGACATCCGGATCGGCTAAAGTCAACGGATATGACTGCACAACCGAGGCCCGTCATGTCCGAAACGCCATCGGCCTTGTCTTCCAGGAGACGACCCTTGACAAGGACCTGACCGTACAGGAGAACCTCCTCCTTACCTGTTACCTCTACAACATGAAGCGCCATGAGGCCCGGGAACGGATCGGGGAGACCCTGAAGGTTCTGGAGCTAACGGATCGAAGGGATGCCCTGGTCAAGACCCTCTCGGGAGGCCTGAAACGGCGTGTGGATCTCGCCAGAGGTCTCCTCCACCGCCCGAGGATCCTCTTCCTCGATGAGCCCACCCTCGGATTAGACCCGCAGGCCCGGGTTGCGATCTGGGACCTGATTAACCGGCTGCGGGAACAGGAGCACATGACCATCTTCCTGACCACCCACTACCTGGATGAGGCGGAGCGATGCGACCGGGTTGCGATCATCGACCACGGGAGGATCATCGCCCTGGGAACCCCGGAGACGCTGAAGCGGACGATCAAAGGGGAGGTCATCCACCTGAAGACGACTGACGATGCCAGGGTGGAGGATGAAATCCGGAGGCAGTTCGCGGTGGTGACGAAGCGGACCCAGGACGGTCTCTTCCTGGAGGTGGACTCCGCCGAGACCCTCCTCCCCCGTCTCTTAAGCAGCTTTGGTGGAAAGATCCTGGCCATCAACATTACCCGGCCTTCCCTGAACGAAGTCTTCATCCACCTAACGGGGCGGGCGATTCGATAGGACAAGAACCGTGAAACCTTAACCTTAAGGAGGGAGAATGATGAGAAGAGGTCTACGGTGGTTCGTCGGGGGCTGTATTGTTCTGGCCCTTGCCTTAGCCCTGGCTCAACCTGGCCATGCGCAACTTAGGGAGAAGAAGGCCCTCACCCTGGAAGCTGCCAAGAAGGTAGCCGCTGCCGCTGAACTGGAGGCGATCAGAAACGGCTGGAAGCTGAACATCGCCATCGTGGACGATGGGGCCAACTTGGTCTACTTCCAACGAATGGACGACGCCTTCCTCGGCTCCATCGAAGTCGCCATCAGGAAAGCAGCGACCGCCGTTTTCTTCCAGCGTCCGACGAAGGCCCTGCAGGACATCGCCCGGCCTGACGGACGGGCCTACGGCATCCAGCACCTCGACCGGGTGATGATCCTCGAAGGAGGCCTCCCCATTATCGTGGGAGGGACGGTGATTGGAGGGTGCGGGGCCAGCGGCGCCCGGGGGGATCAGGACGCTCAGGCCTGCCAAGCAGGGATCGACGCGTTGATGAAGGACCTGGCCCAGCAGTGATGCTTCAGCTGAAGCCGCTCTCGGTAATCGTCCTCCGGGAATTCAAGCGGTTCTTCCGCCAAAAGGGTCGTTTGTGGAGCTCCCTCGCCCGCCCCCTCTTCTGGCTCTTCATCGTCGGTCCTGGCTTCGATCGGCTCCTCGGTGGGGAGGGAGGGATCTCCTACCAGCAGTTCCTCTTCCCTGGCGTCCTGGGGATCGTCGTCCTCTTCGGCGCCATGCTCTCGTCCCTCTCCACCGTCTACGATCGGGAGTTCGGGGTTGTCAGGATCATGCTGATCGCCCCCGTCTCCCGCCTAACCCTCGTTCTGGGAAAGGTCATGGGAGGTACCCTGCTGGCCGTCTTCCAGGCCCTCCTCCTCTTGATCCTCGTCCCGTTCTTGAGGCTCCCGGTTGGCCCCCTCCAGCTCCTCCTGCTCCTCTTCTTCCTCTTTCTCACCTCCTTCGCCGTTGCCTCGCTGGGGATGCTGATGGCGACGAGGATCGACTCCCTGGAGAACTTCGCCACCATCATGAACTTCGTTGTCTTCCCCATGTTCTTCTTAAGCGGGGGCCTCTACCCGGTGAAGCTGCTCCCGGATCTGCTCCAGATCCCTATGTACCTGAATCCCCTCACCTACGGGATCGACCTCTTCAAGCATGTCCTCCTCCCCCATGCCACCCTGACCCCTATGGAAGCGGATCTCCCCGTCCTGGTAGATCTCATGGCCCTTTCCGTCTTCAGTGCCACCATGCTCCTGGCCGCCACGGCCCTCTTCGATAAAGAGGCCAAACTCGTCCGGCTGAGCCGGGGGGGGATCTAGGAAAGGAGAAGGTCTTGCGTCAGGCCGTCAACGAGAAGTCCCCTGGCATCGGAGGTGGCCTCCCCGCCATTCTGGAGATGTTTATGAGGGCTGCCGATGGTGCCTTCGCCATTGACCAGACCCAGCGGGTCATCCTTTGGAACCAGGCGGCCGAGCGGCTCCTGGGGTACCAGGCCGGCGAGGTGCTCGGGAAGCCCTGCTATGAGATCTTTGGCGGGAGGAGCCGCACCGGGCAACGGCTATGTGGTCCAGGGTGCCCTCTCCTTGAAACGGCGAAGAAAGGGGAACCTGTCGAGACGAGCGACCTCCTGACCCGAACCAAGACAGGCCGGACGATCTGGATCAATGTGAGCGTCATTGTCGTTCCATCCATGTCTCCGGACCTGTTCACTATGGTCCACCTCTTCCGAGATGTCACCAACCACGTGGCGACGGAGAGGCTCCTGGAACGGATCCATACCCTCCTCGGTCAAGCCACCTTGTTGGTTCAGAAGGAACCGGCCCGCCCTTTAGACCCTCCTTCCCCGCTTCGGGCCCTGACCCCTCGTGAGCAGGAGGTCTTGAGGCTCATCGCCAGGGGTGAAACCGCCAAGGGGATCGCCGAAGCCCTCCACATCAGCACAGCCACCGCGAGGAATCACACCCAGAGGATCCTGGGAAAGCTTGGGGTGCATACCAAACTCGAAGCCCTCGTCCTTGCCTTCAGATATAATCTCCTCTAACTGCGGGCAGGGGATTTTAGATTTCAGATTGAAACGAAGGGTGGGTGAAATGCCCTTGTTGGTCAAATGCCCCATTCTCTTCCCTTCTTCCCCTCTGCCTTTAGGACATCTTCACTACCAAAATAATCCAGATGCATCAGCCTTCTCCGGTTAGGTATGGAACAGTATTTGCCACTCCCTATAGGCTAACCTATAAAGGCTGGTGATCCCTGCTCTAAACAGGGCGAAAAATCCTGGAGGAGGCGACAATGTTTGAGTTAGCGACCCATGTCCCCAACATGGAGAAGCTCCAAGCCTATGACTTTTCAGCCTATGACGCCCTCTACCT
This sequence comes from uncultured bacterium, assembly GCA_964535215.1. Taxonomy (GTDB): domain Bacteria; phylum Methylomirabilota; class Methylomirabilia; order Methylomirabilales; family JACQHM01; genus JACQHM01. The sequence continues at coordinate 16,363 of CAZHST010000013.1, read as the reverse complement.
GGGCGACTTCACCTGCCCCCTCTACCCCGGCAACTTCAGCTCGTGCCTCCAAGAGCTCCGAGAAGGGGTCTACCGGGTGAAGGCCATGGGTAAGAAATGCTACTTGAGTCTTTATGCGATCCCGAAGGACAGCGATCTTCCCTGGATTAGGGTCCTTGTGCAGGAGTCGAGAGACCTCCCCCTTGATGGCATTGAGGTCCACAGCATGGGGCTTTTGAGGATCGTCAGGGAACTCAGGGGTGAGATCCCTATCCATTTAGGGGTCTTCGGCAACCTCTACACCGACGAGACGGCCAGGGTCCTGAAAGGCTACGGGGTCGTGCGGGTCTTCCCGAACGCTGAGCTCAGCCTGGAGGAGATCCTCTACATCAGGGATCATACCCCTATCCAGGTCATCCTCCCCCTCCACGGCAAGATCCCCCTGGTGATCTCGGCCACCTGCTTCCTCACCGAATACACGAAAAAAGTCCCCGCCCACTGCGAGGAGGGTTGTGCCCAGGGGCATTGGCTGACCCACGAGGAGTGGCACATGAAGAACATCGGGAGGGTCAACTTGAGCGGGAAGGACCTCTGCCTGCTGGAACACCTGGACCTCCTCGTGAAACAGGGCTTTGACACCTTCTACATCCATACCCTGGGTGAAGATCCTGGTTACGTGAAGATGGTCGGGGGCATCTACCGCGAGGCCCTCCAAAGGGCCATGGCGGGAGAGGAGTTCTGCACCCCTCACTGGTTGACAGAGCTTCGATCCCTAGCCCCGTTAGGCTTCTGCAACGGCTACTCCTTCGGGAGATCCGGGCAGGACTATATCGGCCGTGAGCTTCTGCTTCAGGGCACACGATCCTGAAGAAGGGAGGGAAGACCATGTCGAAGTTGATGGCCCCTGGTGGGACGATGCGGATGGCCTACTCGGTGTTGGAGGAAGGGGCCGATGCCGTCTACGTCGGCGTCTTGGGATGGAGTCGGCGGGGCTCTGACGTAGAGCTGAAAGACGAGGAGATCCGGGATCTGGTGGCCTTCGCCGAGACCAAAGGGAAGGAGGTCAGGGTGGTCCTGAACACGATGCCGAGTTCTACGGAGATCCCCCTCCTCCTGAAGAAGGTGGACCGGTATATCGGCTGGGGGGTCTCCGGGTTCATGATCTCGGATGTCGGCTGCCTGGTCCAGGTCAGGAAACATTTCCCCGAGATCGCGATCCACGTCAGCGTCGGGACGGGTCTGACAAACGCTGAGGACGTCAAATTCTACAAGGACATGGGGGCCACCTACATCATCCTCCCTTACCGGATGTGGCTGGAGGAGGTCAAGGCGATCAAGCAGACGATTGATGTGGGCCTGGAGATCTTCCTCTTCAGGACGGACACCCAAGGGGGGATCATCTGCCCCGGGAAATGCACCATGTCGAGCTACTTCAGCTTCAGGCATTGGGTGGATGCCGAGGGGAAGGATTACTTCTACGGGAGCGCCAACCGGGGCGGGGACTGTCTCCGGATCTGCCAGGTCGGGTGGGATGTGGCCACGGACGATCAACCCCTCTCCAGGAAGACCATCCTGAAGGGGAACCCCCGCCTTTGGTTCCATGAGCTGGCCGATTACATCAAGGCGGGCGTTGAGTACTTCAAGGTTCCCGGGAGGGACCGGTCCGAGACCCTCGTCCGGGACATCGTCCGGTTCTACCGGAAGGTGGTGGATGAGATCCTGACCTCTCCCGATGGGTTCTCTCCTGAAAGGTACGTTCCAGAGATCGAGGAACTGAAAAGGCGATGGATCACCGAGCGGAACAGACGGGACGAGCGCCTTATCGCCCGGGCAAAGGCGTGAGGAGGAAACCATGGCGAAGCTTCTGGCTCCTGGTGGGACCCTGGAGATGGCCTACACGGTCTTGGAGGAGGGGGCCGAGGCTGTCTACGTGGGGGCCTTTGGATGGAGTCGGCGATCCTACCAGCTGGATCTGAAGGATGGGGAGATCAAGGAGCTGAACGAGTTCGCCCGGACCCTTGGGCGGGAGGTGAAGGTCGCCATCAACGCCATGCCTGGTCCGACGGAGATGAAGCTTCTCTTGAAGAAGGTGGAGCAGTACGTGGACTGGGGGGTCTCAGGGCTCATGATCGCCGATCCAGGGTGCCTGGTGGAGGTGAGGCGCCACTTCCCCTTTATTGGCATCCATACCAGTGTCGGCTGCGGTCTGACAAACCGGGAGGATATCCGGTTTTACCGGGATCTGGGCGCGACCTTCGTGATCCTCCCCTACCGCTTGAGCGTCGAGGAGGTTAGAGCGATCAAGGCCGAACTGGATGTGGGACTTGAGGTCTTTCTCTTCCAACCCCTTCAAGGGGGGCTCGTCTGCCCGGGGAAGTGCATCATGTCCAGCTATCTTGTCTACAAAGACTGGTCTGATGGGATCGAGGAGGGCTTTCTCGGGAGCGCCAACCGGGGGGCCAGAGGCTGTTCCCGGGTCTGTCAGGCAGGATGGGAGTTCACCCTTTCCCCCGAGGGGACGCTAAGAAAGACCACCTTACGATCCGATCCAACCTTCATGCTGTGGGAGGTGCCCGGGTACATCAAGGCAGGGGTTGAGTACCTGAAAATCCAAGGGAGGGAGCGATCCGTAGAGCTGGTTAGGGACCTGGTCCGATTCTATCGAGGGGTCGTGGACGAGGTCAAAGCCTCCCCTGGCGAAGTCTCCCTGGAACGGTATGTTGCTCCGTGGCAGGAGCTGAAAAAGCGGTGGACCATGGAGAGGAGCCGGCGGGCAGGCCTTCTCCTCTCCCAGGCAGCGGTTGGAAGGGGATGAGATGCCGGCGCTGACCCAGCCCTCATCGGGAGCCGGGGTCCTAAAAGCGGCCTTTGAGCCCCATGGAAGCCCCCGGTGGCTGATGTACGTCCTGAAAAAACTTGGCCTGGATCGAAAGCAGGGCTTTCTCCTGGAGATGACCCTCCTGAAGGATCAGGTCAAAGGATCCCTCCAATCCTTTGAGATCGCCCTTCAGGACGGAACGGCGGACCTGGTGGATATTGATTGGATCTCCATCGCCCGTCATCGGACTCGGGGGGTTCCCATCACCGCCGTCTTCCCCTACGGGAGGATCGTCGGAGGATTGGTCGCCCCCCACGACTCCCCTATCCGGGACCTACAGGATCTCCGGGGAAGACGAATCGGGGTTGTCCGACTCCTGGACAAAAACTGGCTGATCACGAGAGGAGCCTGCCGGAAGCTCTACGGCTTCGATCCCCAGGAAGAGGGAAGGGTCGTCGAGGCCCTCTCAAAGACCGCCCTTGTCCAGCTTCTCGAAGAGGGAAAGGTCGATGGCGCTTTTCAGTTTTGGCAACTGATCCCCCCCCTGGTGGCCACGGGGCGCTACCGGCAGGTCCTGGATGTCCAGGACTTGATCGGGGAACTTGGGGTGAAAAGGATGATCCCCATCACGGCCTTCACCGTGAAAGATGAATGCCTAGCCAAGCACCCTGACCTCCTCCAAGGGTTTATCAAGGCCTACTGTGAGGCGGCAGCATACATGAAAGAGGATGACACGATCTGGGAGGAGATCGGGCGAGAGGTGCTTGGCGGGATCGAGACCAAAGTCCTCCATGCGTTAAGAGAGAGCTGGCGGTCCCGGGTGATGACATCCTGGGATCTAGAGACCATTAGGGAGATCCACCTCTTCTTCGACGAGCTGGTGCGGCTGGTGGGATCGGAGGCCTTAGGGGTTGCGACGATCCCCCCAGGGACCTTTACGAACATAAGCCCTTAGCCGTCAGCCAAAAACGGTTCAAAGTTCAACGTTGAACCTTGAACCTCCTCAAACCTGACCGCTGATGGCTAATAGCTGAAGGCTTCCTAGGAGGGAAACGATGACGAAGCTTTTGGCCCCCGGAGGGACCAAGGAGATGGCCCTCCTCGTCCTGGAGGCGGGTGCTGATGCCGTCTACGTCGGCGCCATGGGTTGGAGCCGGCGGCCTCCCGAGGATGAGCTGACGGATGAGGAGATCAAGGAGGTCTACGAAGCCGCTTCGGACACGGGGAAAGAGGTAAAGGTCGCCTTGAACACCCTGCCCGGTCCGAAGGAGATCCCCCTCCTGTTAAAGAAGGTGGAGACCTACAGCACCTGGGGTTTGAACGGTTTCATCATGAACGATCCCGGGTGTATCAGGCAGGTGCGGAGGCATTTCCCCCATGTGGACATCCACGCCAGCGTCACCTGCGCTGTGGCCAACCGGGAGGACATCCGATTCTACCGGGAAATCGGGGCTACCTTTATCATCCTCTCCTACCGGTGGGGGGTTGAGATCGCCGACATCAAGAGAATCAAGCAGGAGGTGGGTGTCCGCGTGGAGGCCTTCCTGTTCCAGCCTCTTCAACGGGGAATCATCTGCCCCGGCAAGTGTACCATGTCCAGCTACTTTAAGTTCGAACACGTTGTGGACGCCGATGGCAAGGATCACTACCTGGGGAGCTCAAACCGGGGGGGGAGCTGCCACCGGGTTTGTCAGGCGGGATGGGACGTCTCGGGCGTGGACGGCCCTACCCGGAAGAAAGTCTCTTTAAAAACCAACCCTACCCTCCTCCTCTGGGAGCTTCCCGACTACGTCAGGATCGGTGTGGATTACCTGAAGATCCCGGGAAGGGAACATCCTGAGGGCTTGATGCGGGATATTACCGCGTTCTACAGAAAGGTCCTTGATGAGGCCTTGATGGCCCCTGACGGCGTTTCCTTCCAACGGTTCCTCCCCGAATGGGAAGAGCTGAAAAAGCGATGGGTGGTTGAACGGGGGAAGCGGGATCGCCGCCGCCTCTCCGAGGCCGTGGTGCCGGCGTAGTCTCACCACGATCTTTCCCAACGGAAAACCTGTAAGGGAGGGAGCGTGGCTGACGAGTTGGACCTCCTTGATCTCGGGGATGTTCGGGAAGGGGACCTTTCCCTGGTTGGGGTCAAGGCCTTGAACCTGGGCCTGATGATCAAGGCCGGCCTTCCCGTGCCGAGGGGCTTTGTCATCACGACCAACGCCTTCAGGAAAGCGGGGCGCTCCCCTTCCGGGGGGATCGAGATCCCCGACCCTTTGAAGAACAGGATCCTGGCGGCCTATCGAGAACGAGCTTTTCATCATGTTGCGGTAAGAAGCTCCGCGACCCACGAAGACCTCCCCCATGCAAGCTTTGCCGGCATCTACCTCTCCCGCCTGAACGTGAGCTCGGAGGAAGAACTCCTGGAGGCGATCAAGGAGTGTTTCCTTTCGCTGGAAACCGTTAGATCGGATCTTTACCGGAGGTGCATGGGCCTCGATGGGGACCAGGAGGGCTACGGGATGGCCATCGTGGTCCAGGAGATGATCGACGCCGAGGTCTCAGGCGTGATGTACACCTTGAACCCCATCACGCTGGACCGGGAGGAATTGTTCATCAACTCGGTCTTTGGTTTAAGCGAGCCGCTGGTTTCCGGAAAGGTCCAGGGCGATGTCTTCCGTGTGGGCAGGAACGGACGGATCCTTGATCAGAGACTTTCTGAGAAAACCTCCATGCTTTGCCTGAAGGGCGAGGTCCCGGTGCCGGAAGAGAGGAGGAATCGGCCGACCCTTACACCCGAGCAGCTGGCCCTTTTGGTTCAACAAGGCCTGACCCTCGAGGCCCTTTTTCAAGGGCCCCAGGACATCGAATTCGCCTTTGCTGGTGGAAAGCTTGCCATCGTCCAGTCGAGACCGGTCCCGATCGGCCATGAACCGCTTGAGGTAAAAATCGAGCGGTATCGGAAGAAGGAGGTGGAGCGGCTCCGCTCCAGGATCACCGATCTGAGGCAAAAGGGGAGGCTCACCTGTAGCGAGGCCGTTTACAGCAACGGGAACATCGGGGAGATCCTCCCGACCCCGACGCCGATGAGCTTCGGGATCTTCACCTACATCTTCGCTGAAGAGGGTGGGATCCAGATCGGCCGACGGCATCTGGGCTACGACCTCGACGACAAGACCTCCGAAGGCCTCTTCGAGCTAATCTGCGGCCATCCTTACTTCAACCTGGAGCTTGATGCAGCCACCTTCCACATTGGCTTCCCCCTTGACATCGAAGGCTATATCAAGAAGGTGAAAGCAAACCCCCGGCTGGCAAACTACCCGGAGCTCGGCCTCTACGAGCAAAGTCTGACCCTTGAAGAAGCCATCACCCGCTTTGGCCCGAAAAGGGGGCGAAGGTATCACGCCCGCTTCCTGGAGTTTCTGGCCGGGATGATTGAAAGGGCCGAGGGTTACCTCGATGAATTCTCCTTTAAGGTGGAGCCAGCCCTTCAACGCTATCTGGCCCGGGAAAGGGACGACGACCCCTCCCAGGTCTCTCCTGAGGAGATCGTTGAAAAGATCCACTCGTATCTGGAGCATCTCAGGACCTTTACCGCAGTCCACTTTGTCATCGCCGCCAGGCTCGGCTTTTTCTTCGTCGAGAGGTTCAAGAAGAAGATGACAGCCTTCTTCCCGGAAGAAGGGGAAAGGCTGATCGGGGATCTGCTCAGGGGATTAGAGGAAAGCAAGATCGGTCAACAGACAAGGGACCTGGCACGACTCGCTCAGGGGGAGGTGTCCCCCAGGGAATTCCTGGAGGTCTACGGTCACCTCGCCCCCAACGAGCTGGAGATCTCCCTCCCCAGGATCGCCGAGGATCCTCAAATCCTCGAAGGGATGGTGAAAGAATTCAAGAAGGGGGCCCGGGACCCCTTCCACGAAGCCATCGAACAGACCCGAAAAAGGAGAAAAGGGGAAGAGGAGGTTCGGACCCGCCTGGCCCAGGTGGGGGTCAACCCCCTCCTCATCCAGGAACTGTTTCAGGATCTCGCCTATGCCCAGCGTTACCTCCCCCTTCGGGAGACCGTGAAGTACTACCTGACCGCAGAGTACGCCTTGATCCGCAGGGCCTTGCTGGCCTTGGCGGAGAAACTTGGACTTCAACGGGATGACCTCTTTTACCTCTATCCGCGAGAGCTCCCCGAGGTCCTCAGCTCCTTCGATTCCATCAGAGGAAGAATAGAGCAACGGAAAGAAGAGCGGCGGTTGGCCCTTCATCTCTCAAAGCACGGACGGATGCCAAACGTGATCTTCGAGGATGCCTTGGAAGGGATCGGTCAGAAGCCGACCTTCGAGACCGTGCAACAGTTCCACGGCAGCCCCGTCTCTTCCGGTGAAGCCGTGGGAACGGCGAGGATCATAGATCCCCAGGAGCTGGATTTCGCCAAGGGTCTCGAGGAGGTCAGCGAAGATGTCGTGATCGTAGCAAGGTCAGCGAACTTAGGCATGTTCCCGCTCATCAGGAAGGCAGCAGGACTCATCCTGGAGACAGGGGGCATCCTCGCCCATGGCGCCTGCCTGGCCCGCGAGAGTGGTATCCCGGCCGTGGTCTTGGAAAAGGCCACCCTCTTGCTCCCGGAGGGGACCAGGGTCAAGATCGACGGCTACTCGGGAAAGGTTCACGTCCTACGATGATCGAAGAGCTGGCTTCCCCGCATCTCAGAAACCTTTCCCCCTCTAACCTTGGCAAGCCCGTCGAGGAGGTCAAGAAGGAACTGGGGGGAGGGGACCTTGTGAAACTTGCCTCCAACGAGAACCCTCTTGGTCCTTCACCTTTAGCCGTCATAGCCATCCAGTCAGCCCTTCAGGGAATCAACAGGTACCCTGATGGAGGAGGCCACGCCCTCAAGCGGGCCTTGGCTGAAAGGCTCGATCTCGATCCGGCGCATTTCCTCCTTGGCAATGGAAGCTGTGAATTGATCGATCTCGCCGCCCGGTGCTTCCTTGGCCCTCAGGACGAAGCCATTATCGCCGATCCGGCCTTCATGGTCTACAGGAGGGCGACCAGGGCAACAGGCGCACGGCTGGTTCTGGTCCCTTTGAAGGAGTACCGGCATGACCTGGATGAGATGGCTCGACGGATCACCGATCGCACCAAGATGATCTTCATCGGTAATCCCAACAACCCCACCGGAACCTGTGTTCCACCCCGAGAGATCGAGGCCTTCCTGGATCGGGTTCCGGAGAAGGTCATCCTGCTGTTTGACGAAGCCTATTACGAGTATATGCCTGAGGAGGTGAAGCCTGACCTTCTCCAGGAGATACGGCGGGGCCGCCTGATCCTTGTCTTACGAACCTTTTCCAAGATCCACGGTTTGGCGGGTTTGCGGATCGGTTACGGGATGGCCCCGCCAGCCCTGGTCCAGCTCCTGGACCGGGTCAGGCAACCCTTCAACGTGAACGGGCTGGCCCAGGTCGCCGCTTTAGCCGCCCTTCATGACACGGATCACCTCCGCCTCTCCAGGCAGCTCAACGAAGCGGGAAAAAGGGTGCTCTACAAGGGGTTTCAAAACTTGGGGCTTCCCTTTGTTCCGACAAGTGCGAACTTCATCCTCGTGGATGTTGGAAAAGACGCCGTTCAAGTTGCGGAGGCCCTTCTGAGGAAAGGGGTGATGATCCATCCGATGGCCAGGTACGGTCTGAAGACCCACCTCCGGGTCACGATCGGGACACCAAGCGAGAACGACCAGTTCATCCAGGCATTACGTGACACCCTTAGGGTCCTGTAGGCCGTCAAAACGTTTGACCGAAGACCTCCAGATGTGCTAAAAGTGTAGCCGATGACCGGCGAGCACTCCACTCTTCCCCCCGAGATAGCCTCCTTCCAGCAAGCGCTAGGCCTCGCGTTTCAAACCCCCTCCCTCCTCTTGGCCGCCTTGAAGCACCCTTCGGTCGAATCCGCCTCCCGAGAGGAAGCTTTGACCTTCAAGCGCCTTGAGTTTTTGGGGGATTCCGTCTGGAACTTCCTCGTCAGCCGCCATCTGTTTCAGGAGCTTAAAGAAGCTCCTCAAGGTGAGCTGTCCCGCCTGAAGGCCCATTTGAGCAGCGCGACGTTTCTTGCCGAACTCGCCAGGGAAATCGGGCTTCCCCGGTATCTTCAGCTGGGGAAAGGGGAGGAACAGACGGGGGGCCGGGGAAAGGTCTCTATCTTAAGCTCTGCTATGGAAGCCTTGATGGCTGCCCTTTACCTCGATGGAGGTTTGGAAAGGGTGGCAGACTTCGCGAAACCCTTCCTTGAGAGGGTCCTCCTGGATGAGGCACGACGCAAGGAGCGTTTAGATCCGAAATCCCGTCTCCAGATTCTCATCCAGGGGAAGCTGAAGAGCCTGCCGACCTATCGTCTCATCGCCCGGAAGGGTCCCCCTCACCATCCTTCCTACGCGGTGGAGGTCCTCATCCAGGGGAAGGTGGTCGGGAAGGGGATCGGAAAGAGCCACAAAGAGGCTGAGCAAAAGGCCGCAGAGGAGGCCCTTCGTGACCTTGAGACCTGAATCTACAAGAGCTAGTACCCTCCCAATGATCCCCTACACCTTCTTGTATTTTCTCTTGACAACCCTTCTGTCCCATGCTAGCCTCCCCCTCCAGGAAATCTAGGCTGGAATTGCCAAAAAGGGAAGGAGAGAAACCTTGTGGCTTTCCAAGCTGACCATTTTTGGTTTTAAGTCCTTTGCTGAGAAGACCGAGCTTCAGTTCGAACCAGGCATCACCGCCATCGTCGGGCCCAACGGGGGCGGGAAAACCAACCTCGTGGATAGTATCCGGTGGGCCCTTGGTGAGCAAAGCGCCAGGCTCCTCCGCGGGGAGCGGATGGAGGATCTGATCTTTAAAGGGTCCGCCGCCAGAAAACCCCTTTCTCTAGCCGAGGTGACCCTTAGCTTCTCCGACAACCACGGTGACCTCCCCCTTGACTATGAGGAAGTCAGCATCACCCGTCGCCTCTTTCGATCCGGTGAAAGCGAGTATCTCCTGAACAAGACCCCCTGCCGGCTCCGGGACATCACGGATCTCTTTCTTGACAGCGGCCTGGGGGCCGAGCCCTACGCCATCATCGATCAACAGGCGATCCATAGCCTCATGAACGCCAAGCCCCAGGATCTTCGAATCCTGCTCGAGGAGGCTGCCGGGGTCATGAAGTATAAGACCCGAAAGAAAGCAGCCCTTCACAAACTCGAGGCAACCCAGCAGAACCTTTTAAGGATCAACGATATCATTCGAGAGGTTGAACGGCAACTGACCTCTTTAAAACGCCAAGCAAACAAAGCTGAACGCTACAGCCACCTGGAGGAGAAGATCGCTTACCTCAAGGTGTATCTGAAATACCGGGAAAGCCTTCACCTCCAGGGGGAGCTGAACAGGGCCACGACCGAGGAGAGGACCCTAAGGGATGCTCTTGCGGCAAAGGAGGCCGCCCTGTCTCGTATCGAGGCCCTTCTGGAGGAAAAGCACCTGACGGGTCTTGAGGGGGAAAGGGCCTTGGCCGAGGCCCAAGAGCATCTCCGCACTATCAGGGACCGGATGACCAGGTACGAGGCCGAGCTCACCAGCCACCAATCCCTCTTCCAAGAGATTGACCGACGGGTTCAAGAGGAAGCAACCCTCCTCGAGCGGATCCGCCAGCGGGCCAGAACCCTCCAGGAAGAGGTCTCCCGCGAAGCTTCGACCCTCCACACCCTGGAAGAAGAATTGGGGCACCTTGAGACGAAGCTCCACGAGTTAGAGGATCTGGCAAGAGAGGACGAGGAGGAGCTTCAAAGGATCAGCCGTGATTTTGAAGAGAAGCGGCGCCAGACCATTGAGCAGGCCCTGGTCGTCTCCAGAAAGAGAAATGAACTTTCCCGCTTAAAGGAGCGGCATCGGGTCCTCCTGGTCCAGGCCAACCGCTTAAAGACCCGGATACAAGAGGGAGAGGAGAACCTCCGTCGGAAATGCGGGGAGGAAGCGAGACTTGAGGAGGAGGTCAGGGGCCTCTCGGAGGAGCTTTCTTCCCTGTCCACGGAGCGAGAGGTCCTCTCCGAGAGGATTGCCGAACAGGAGGGGAGGCTGCAAGATCTGGCCCTCCAACGGGGGCCGCTTCAAGAAGAGATAGGGAGGCTCAAGAGCCGGATCGAGTCGCTCAAGGAACTGGAGGCAACCTCTCAAGGGGGGATTGAAGGGGGAGACCTCTCCCAGCTCTCCGGGATTAAGGGGACCCTCTTCGAGGCCCTCGAGGTTGATCCCCGGTACGAACCGGCCGTCGAGGCTCTCCTAGCCGAGGCCCTCCAGGGGATCATGACCGACTCGATAACGGCTGCCGTGGAGGCTCTGACGTTCCTGAAGGAACGATCAGGCCGTACGACCTTCCTCTTCCCCGTCCCCCTTGAACAGGCGAAGGAAGGAAGCCAGAGGCTCCGGGAAGGGCTCCAGGCCCAGAACCCTTTTGCGAGCGCGATTGAAGGGATGGCTGTGGACCTTGTCCAGGTGAAGGGGCACGGGGTCCCCCCAGGTTTGGTCCTTTCCCTTCTAGGCGAAGGGATCATTGTCAGGGACCTTCAGACAGCCGTGGCCCTCGCCGCGACCCTCCCCTCCCCTTTCGCCATCGCCACCTTGGATGGGGAGGTCCTCACGCACCGGGGAACCTTGACGGGAGGAACCTTGGGCCGGTCCGGCCCTCTCTCGAGGAAACGGGAGATCCGTGAACTCTTCAGAAGTCTTGAGGGGAAGGAGGCTGGGCTTTCGGCCCTCTTAGAAGAAGAGGCGAGGTCAAAGGCCACGCTCCAAGAGCTCAGACGGGCCTTCGAGGAACTGGAGGAGAGGCTCGAGCAAAGTCAGTTCGATCAGCGTGATCGGGAAAAGGATCTCTCCCAAACGAGGGTCGAGAAGGAAAGGCTCAAGCGAGAGGTTGCCCTCCTCTCTGCCGAATGGCAGACCCTGATGGACGAGCTCGAGGGGGTTCAGGCCGAGATCGAGAGAACCACTCAGGATCTCCAGGAGGTGGAGGCGGAGGAGCGGAGGCTTCATGAGGAGAACACGGCCCTAGAGGCCAAAAAGCGGTCGCTGGAGGAGCAACGCAGGGAACGCCTCCGGGAGGTGACGGAGACCAGGATTAAAGCTACTTCCCTCTTCGAACGAAGGGAGGGGATCCGGCGGACCCTGACAAGGCTTACAGGGGAGCTGGAGACCCTCCAGCAGGAGACAAAGGGGCTCGAGGAGGACCTGAAGGCGCTGGAGGTCAGGAAGAGGAAGCTGGACGACGCCCTCCGGATCGGCCGGGAGACCCTTGAAAGATTGGCCAGAGAAGAGGCCCTCGCCCAGGACTCTGTCCGCCGCCATCAGGAAGTTTACCAGGCCGAACGGGAAGAGGTGAAGCGGCTTGAGGGGGCCCTGAAGCCCCTCCGCAAAGAATCTTCAGAGCTTCGCGAGGCCCTTTCCAGCCTCACTGCCAGGAAGGCCGAACTCACAACGGCTCTCTCGCTGCTGGAACAGGAACTCCACTCGGAATACCAGGTTTCCCTGGAGGAGCTTTCGATCCGCTATGCCCATGAAACGCTAGAGCCCTCAACGGCCCAGGAGAACCTGGAGGACCTCAAGAGGAAGCTCGAACAGCTCGGCCCGACGAACTTGGCCGCCCTTGAAGAGTATAAATCCCTTTCGGAGCGGCACACCTTCTTGACCGCCCAGGCTTCGGATCTGGAGGCTTCCATCCAAACGCTCAAAGCCACCGCGGCCGAGATCGAGAAGACCATCAAGAAACTCTTCGAGGGGACCTTAGCAAAGGTCAACAAGGAGTTTGATCGCTTGTGGAAGCACCTCTTCTCCGGGGGAAGGGCCGAGCTCCGGTTTGCCGGGGTTGAGGATGGGGAAGAGCCAGGTTTAGAAATGGTCATCAGCATCCCCGGGAAGAGGAGTTCGAACACCACCCTCCTCTCCAGCGGTGAGCGGGCCCTCGCCGCCCTTGCCTTACTCCTGGCCCTCTTCCGGGTGAGACCAAGCCCTTTTTGCCTCTTGGACGAAGTGGATGCCCCGTTGGATGATGCCAACGTCCAGCGCTTTACGGCCCTCCTTCGGGAACTCGCCACGAACCACCAGGTCATCCTCATCACGCACAACAAGCAAACCATGGAGGTGGCTGATGCCCTCTACGGCGTCACCCAAGAAGATGGAGTCTCCCGTTTGATCTCCGTCAAGATCTCCGAGGTTGAGTCCCGGTTCGGTGAGCAGAATGGACGTTAGCCAGTCTCTAGCCTTCCTTGCCGAGAAGGTGGAAGGGGTCTTGATGACCATCCTCCTGGACCCCCGGGGGGTGGTCCTTGCCCACTTTCCCCCCAGCCCCCCCCTTGATCCTGAAAGGTTTGCAGCCCGCTATGCCCTTTTGTTCCATGAGTTTATCTCAACCTCGGCACGGGTGGGGCCAGGCGAAGTCCAAACGATCCTTATGGACCTGGAGCGGGCCTCCCTGGTCGCCCTTCCGTTGAAAGATGGGTACGTCCTGTCCCTGCTCTTGAGGCCTAGCGGGAACGTCGGCCGGGCAATCTTCGAAACGAAGAAAATAGCCTTCTCGCTGGAGAAAGGACTCTAAATGACCTTTGAGCTCTTTTCACGGTTCAAGGAGAGCCTCACCAGGACCAGGAAAGGGTTCTTCGAACGTCTGGAGGGGTTCCTCAAGAAGAAACTGGACCCGCTGGCCTTGGAGGAGCTGGAAGAGCTCCTTCTCCTGGCTGACGTGGGGCCCTCGGCCACCCGGCTTTTGCTGGACTCCCTGAAGAAAGATCTTAGGTCCCGTGACTCCACGGACCCTGAAGAGATCCGGCTGGCCTTAAAGAAGCAGCTCCTCAGCCTATTTTCGCAGGAGGAGACCCGGCCTACCAGGCAGGGGGACAGGCCTTTTGTCGTCTTGTTCCTAGGCGCCAACGGGTCGGGCAAGACGACCACCATAGGAAAGCTGGCCAAGCGCCTGATCGATGGAGGAAACCGCGTCCTCCTGGCCGCCGCCGACACCTTTAGGGCAGGGGCCATTGAACAACTCCAGCTCTGGGGAAAGAGGGTTGGCGCTGACGTCATCGCCCATCAGCCAGGGGCTGACCCCTCTGCCGTGGTGTTCGATGCCGTCAGAGCGGCCAAGGCAAGGGGAATCGATCATCTCCTGATTGATACGGCAGGACGGCTCCATACCAAGAAAAACCTGATGGAAGAACTCAAAAAGATCAACCGGGTCATCGGGAAAGAGCTTCCGGGAGCCCCCGACGAATCCCTTCTTGTCCTCGATGCGACCTTCGGCTCCAATGCCCTCGTCCAGGCCAGGGAGTTCCACGAGGCCCTCAAGCTCACCGGGCTGATCGTTGCCAAGCTGGACGGGACAGCGAAAGGGGGAAGTGTCATCGCCATCGCCCACGAACTCAAGGTACCGGTCAAATACGTGGGAACCGGTGAGGGCCCCGACGACCTCTACCCCTTCGATCCAGAGGCCTTCGTCTCCGCCCTCCTCGACCCCTCCTAACTTCTGTCGGCGAAGGGTTGACGGTGATCCGTCATCCCGCCTAAATCCCCCCCTGCCTTCCTAGGGAACGAAGGGTAATCTTCGACCGGGAAGGGGTCACGCCGCGGAGCCGCTCCTTGACACAACCCCCTAAGGATGGTAGGCTTAATTTTGCACCACGAAAGCCCTTTTCTTGCCCCTCAATGAAGACAACCTTTGACCAAGATCTCTTCTTTATCCGGAGGGCCCATGAGCTGGCCCTGAAGGCCAAAGGGCGAACCAGTCCGAATCCTCTGGTTGGGGCGGTCGTTGTCAAGGAAGGCCAGATCGTCGGCGAAGGGTACCACGCCTTTGCCGGGGCCGACCATGCTGAGGTGATCGCCTTGAAGCAAGCAGGAAGCCGGGCCCGGGGAGCAACCCTCTACCTGAACCTCGAACCCTGCTGCCATCACGGTCGGACCCCCCCCTGCACCGATCGGATCATCGAAGCTGGGATCGAGCGGGTCGTTGCCTCCACCATCGACCCCAATCCTCTGGTCGCCGGTAAAGGGATAGAGCAGCTCAAAAGGGCTGGAATCCAAGTGGAGGTCGGTCTTCTGAAGGAGGAGGCGGAACGCCTCAATGAAGCCTTCTTGACCTTCATGAGGACGGGACGACCATTCGTCATCCTGAAAATAGCCTCTAGCCTCGATGGGAAGATTGCTACGAGAACAGGGGAGTCCCGCTGGATCACGGGGGAAGAGGCCCGTCTGAAGGTCCATGAGCTTCGGAACGAGGTTGACGCTGTCCTGGTCGGGATTGGGACGGTCCTCAAGGATGACCCATCCCTCACGGTTCGCCTCCATCGTGGTGGAACGAGGGATCCTCTCAGGGTTGTTGTGGATGCCTACGGGAGGACCCCCCTCGAGGCCAAGGTTCTGAAAGGCCCCGGCCGGCCCCTAATCGCCGTGTCCAAGGAGGCCCCCTCGGAACGGGTGGAGGCCCTGGAGGCCCACGGGGCAGAGATCCTTAGGATAGATGCTATGCAGGGAAGGATCTCCTTGACCACCCTCCTTCAGGAACTCGGCCGGCGCGGCATCATGAGTGTCATGATCGAGGGGGGATCAACGCTGAACGCCTCTGCCCTGGAGGAAGGGGTCGTTGATAAGATCCTCCTCTTTGTTGCTCCAATCATCATTGGCGGGAGAGAGGTCCCTGGCATGATAGGAGGCGCCGGGATCGAGCGATTGAACGAGGCCATCGGCCTCGAAAGGATCAGGGTAGAAGGGATTGGCAACGACCTCCTCATTGAGGCCTATCTTCAAAGACGTGAGCGTGGCTCGCCGAAGGTTGAGGTCTCGTGATCATGTTTACGGGGATCGTCGAAGAACTCGGAACGGTTGTTGCCCTGGAACGGAAGGGGGAGGCGGCCCGTCTCACCGTTTCGGCCAAGGGTGTGATTGACGACCTTCGCCCGGGAGAGAGCATTGCCGTCGACGGGGTCTGCCTCACGGTGGTTACCCGTCTCGGACAAACGTTCTCCGCCGACCTGTCCCCCGAGACCCTTCATCGCTCCACCCTTGGGGGTCTGAAGGCTGGCGATCGGGTGAACCTGGAGCGTCCCCTCCGGTTCGGTGATCGGCTCGGGGGCCACCTCGTCCTCGGGCACGTGGACGGGGTTGGGACCATTGTCCAGGTGACCCCTTCGGGGGATGGCTACCTCTTCCGCTTCGCCTATCCTCCCGAGCTGGAAGGCCTCTTGGTCTTTAAGGGTTCCATCGCCGTTGATGGGATCAGCCTGACCATCGCAGGTCTGGAGCCAGGTTTCTTTTCCGTGGCTGTCATTCCCCACACCTTCCAGGTCACCACCTTAGGGGTCAAAGGGGTCGGGGCGAAGGTGAACCTCGAAGCTGACATCTTGGGAAAATACGTGGCGAAGCAGCTGCAAGGGATGAAGCTGGGTTAAAGGAAACATGGAGGAGGCTGGAAAGAACCTTTCGGGTAAGGAAGAGGGGCAGGCTCGGTGGGACGGCAAACCGGAATCCCCCATCACCTTCAACACCATCGAGGAGGCGCTCCAGGAGATCCGGGCCGGCCGGATGGTCATCG
>CAZHST010000012.1:0-79015 GCA_964535215.1 uncultured bacterium | reverse complement strand
TAGGCTCTCGGGCCGTTCTGGCCGTTCCCCTGATAGGGCGAGAAGGTTCCCCCGTTGGGGGCCTGGTGGTCTATCGGGAGGCCGGGTCCCGCTTTACCGACGAGGAGGTAGAGCTGCTCTCGGCCTTCGGCTCGCAGGTGGCGGTGGCCTTGGAGAACGCCCAGCTGCACCAACAGGCCACCGCCCGGGCGGCAGCTCTGGAGCGCCTGTGGCAGGTGGGCCAGAGCCTGAGCCAGTCCTTAGCCCTGTCTGAGACCCTGGATCGGATTGTCCAGGCCGCCCACGACCTCCTCCGGGCTGACGTAGCCGCCCTCACCCTGTGGGACGAGGCCGCCCAATGCCTCACCCTGGCCGCCCAGAAAGGGGGTGATGTCCTGCCCCTCCGCCAGACGCTCCGTCTTGGGGAAGGGGTGATGGGAACCGTGGCGGCGACTCGCCGCCCCCTGATCGTGAACGACTACCAGGCCTTCCCCCAAAGGCTTCTAGAGGCCACGACCGCCACAGCCGCCATGCATGTCCCCCTCCTCCTCAAAGACCAGCTCATCGGGACCCTAGGCGTGGCGGTCTCTGAGCCGGGACGGACCTTCACCGCTGAAGACCTCCAGCTTCTCGAGCTGCTGGCCCCGCCTGCGGCCATCGCTCTGGAGAATGCCCGGCTCCATGAACAGATGAGCCGCTACGCCTGGGAACTGGAGCAGAAGGTCGAGGAGCGAACCAGGGCCCTACAGGAAGCCCTGCACCAGGCTGAGACCGCCTCCCAGGCCAAATCCGAATTCCTGGCCAACATGTCCCATGAACTCCGAACACCGCTGAACTCGATCCTCGGCTTTACCGAGCTGCTCCAGCAACAGATCCATGGCCCCTTAACCGCGAAGCAGGCCCGTTACGTGGAGAACATCCACAAAAGCGGGAAGCATCTCCTTACCCTGATCAACGACCTCCTGGACCTCTCCAAGGTGGAGGCCGGAAAGCTGGAGCTTTCTCCTGAGCCCTTCGACCTGCAAGAGCTGCTTGAGGCGATCCTCGCTGATATCCAGCCCCAGGCGAGTGCCAAGGGCCTTCATCTCCAGCTTCGCGTGGATGCCCCCCTCACCCCCCTCACCGCCGATCCGGTTCGGGTCAAGCAGATCCTCTACAACCTCCTCTCGAACGCCATCAAGTTTACCCCGAAAGGGGGGATGGTGCGTGTCACCGCGCATCGAGTGACCGGTAACCAGTTGCCAGCGACCAGTGAAAAACAAGAGGCTGGCCACTGGCCGCTGGCCCCTCGCGGCGATTTCATCGAAATTGCCGTGCAAGACACAGGAATCGGGATCAAGAAAGAGGACCTGCCAAGACTCTTCCAACCCTTTACCCAGCTGGAGCCCGTCCTCACGAAGCGGTACCAGGGGACCGGCCTCGGGCTCACCCTAACCAAGCGGCTGGTGGAGCTCCACGGTGGGGAGATCCAGGCCGAATCTGAAGGGGAAGGGAAGGGGAGCACCTTCACCGTCCGGTTACCCCTGGAGCCACGAGAGAAGATCCGCGTCCTCCCACCCTGATCTTTCCCCCCTCCCGATCCTCTCCCCCGGGGAGAGGGCAAGGGTGAGGAGAAGGGGAAAATTCGATTGACGGAGAGGGGAAGAATTTTGCTATAATGGTTTTGTATTTACCTTGAGAGACCGGCAGTTTTTGAAGAGGAGCCTGTATGCCTGTCGCCATCCAGGTGGCTGTCGGCGCCATCACCTTTGCCATCGTGCTGCTCGTCGTCTTTCTCATCCCAACCCTGCGTCAGGTCCGGGAGACGACCAAAGAGCTTGAACGGCTCCTCCAAGTCCTTCAGAGGGAGCTTCAACCGGCCTTGCTGGACCTGAGAGAAACCCTCCGCCACCTGAACAAGATCTCGGCGGAGGTCAGCAACGGGATGTCCAAGGTCGGTGGAACGCTGGACGCCGTTCAGCAAACTGGACAGACCATCAGGCTGGCCAGTGAGGTCATCCAGGTGGCCTTGCTCCCCCGCCTTTTTACCATGACGGCGTTCATGAAGGGGGTCAAGGTCGGTGCCAAGGTTTTCTGGAGGATGCTTCGTAAAAGGAGGTGAGGAAACGATGAACGAGGAAAGGGGGTTTACGACGTCTTCGATGGTTCTGGCCTTCATCCTGGGCGGCGTCCTTGGAGCTGCTTTTGCCCTTCTCTTTGCCCCGGAATCGGGCAGCAAGACCCGCGAGCGGCTCAAAGAGGTCGCTTCCGGCTTCAAGGAGAAAACCCGGGACGTCGCCGAGGATTTCCGGGAGAAGTTTGAAGAGGTCATTGATAAAAGCAAGGAAGCCCTTGAGGAGGGTAAATCCATCCTCGCCGCTGCTTACCAGGCGGGCCGGGAGGCCATGCAGCGGGAGAGGGAAAGCCTCGAAGCCCACGGGTAACCGTTAAAGCCTCTGGCTCTCGGCAAGAAAAGCGCCGGGCCGATGTGTCGGTCCGGCGCATCGTTTCATGGGGTGAGGACCAGCTTGCCATAGCTCCCTCGGCCCTCGAGGAGCCTGTGGGCCTCGGAGGCCTCCTTCAAAGGGAAGACGTGGCCGACAATCGGTTTGATCTTTCCCTCGGCGAGGAGCCCGATCAGCTCCCGGGCCGAAGCCCCGATGAGCTCCGGCCTCTTCACGGTCATCGAGCCAAGGTGCATCCCGATGACGGAAAGGCGGTTCATGATCACCAGGCCGAGGTGGAGTTTTGGCTGGATGCCGCTGGAGAGACCGACAGCAATCAACCGCCCGTCGGGGGCAAGACTGCGGAGGCTTTGCTCGAAGACCTCCCCGCCCACCGACTCCACCACCACCTCAACCCCCCTTCCCCCCGTCCACCCCTTGACCGCCTCCAGGAAATCCCCTGTTCGATAGTTGTGGACGATGTCAGCGCCAAGGGCCCTCACCCGGGAGAGCTTCTCGTCCGATCCCACCGTGGCAAACACCTGCCCTCCCCAGAGCTTGGCCAGTTGGACAGCGGCCGTCCCAACCCCACCGCCGGCGGCATGGATCAGGACGGTTTCCCCCTCCTGAAGCCGCCCGAAGGTCTTCAACGCATGGTAGGCGGTTAAGAACGCGATCGGGAAGGCCGCCGCCTCCTCAAAGCTGATCCTCTCAGGAATCGGCATGGCTCCTTTCGCCGGCATGACGGCCAGCTCGGCGTAACCCCCTTTCGGGGCAAAGCCCATGACCCGCTGACCGATGGTGATCCCCTCGACGCCGGCCCCGACCGCCACGACCGTCCCAGCGATCTCGAAGCCTGGGATGAAAGGGGGTGGGGTCAGAGTCGGGTACAACCCTCTCCTGGCTAAGGTATCGGCGAAGTTCACCCCTGCCGCCCGGACCTGGACAAGTACCTCCCCAGCTTCCGGCACGGGCTCAGGGACCTTTTCGTACCGGAGGACCTCTGGCCCCCCGTACTGGTGGACCCGGATCGCCTTCATCAACCACCTCCCCTCTCAGGACTCCATCTCCACCGGTGTCACCTCCACCCTCACCCTCCGCTCTCCTCTCAAGACCACAAGGGGGTAGCTGTAACCGGGGGGACACTCTTCCAGGAAGCGGTGAAGGTCCCCGATCCCCTCGATAGGGTTCCCGTCCAGCTCCAGGAGGATATCCCCCCTCCGGAGCCCGGCCCGATCTGCCGGTCCTCCTTCATCCACTCCAACAATCCTCAGCCCATCCACCCGGGCGAGCCCGTGGAGCTTCACAAGGGGAGGGGGGATCTTCCCCTTCTGGACCATGATCCCCAGGTAGCCACGGCGGACCTTCCCTTCAGCAATCAGGTGGGGGATGATCCGCTTCGCCGTGTTGATCGGAATGGCGAAACAGAGCCCCTGGGCCGGCTGGACGATGGCCGTGTTAATCCCGATGACCCTCCCTTCGGCATCGGCCAGGGGTCCGCCCGAGCTCCCGGGGTTCAAAGCTGCATCCGTCTGGATGATGTTCTCGATCAAGCGTCCAGGCCTAACCATGAAGGCCCTTCCGAGGGCGCTGATGACACCGGCCGTTACCGTGCACTGGAATCCTAGGGGATTCCCGATGGCGACGACCAGCTGGCCAACCCTGACGGCATCCGAATCGCCGAGTCTGGCGGTGGGGAGGGCCCCGGCAGGGATCCTTAAAAGGGCGAGGTCCGTGAAGGGATCGGCCCCGACCACCTCTGTCTCAAAGGTCCTCCCATCGTTCAAGGTGACCTCGACCGAAGGGGCTCCCTGGACCACATGGCTGTTCGTCAGGGTGAAACCATCGGGGGTGACGATGAAGCCAGACCCCTGCCCCTTCCCCTGATGCAGGATGCGCCGGTACGGGTCGCGGACCGGCCGGAGCACATTGATGTTCACCACGGAAGGGCTCAACAGCTCCGCCACACGGACAACGATCTTCGAGTAGGCGTCCAGGGCCTCCTCTTCAGAGTGGCTGCCCTCTCCTGCCATGACCCAGCCGTCCATGAAGTCACCGGTGAGGAACCAAAATCACCCGATTCGCCTGTGGATATGCACCAAGCCTTCTTGAAACGCCCTCAACACTTCTTTCGGAACCCCTTTCTGGAGCAGGTCTTTCAGCTCCTGGCCGATGGGCTCCAGCTTCTCCTGGAGCTCCTTCCCCTTCTCGGTGAGGCACACCCGGATCGCCCGCCGATCCCTCAGGTCAGCTTTCCGCACCACCAGACCTGCCCGTTCCATCCGGTCCAAGTGGCCGGTCAGGGAAGGGCTGTCTAAGAAGAGGTACCGGCAGAGGTCCTTGACATTAACCCCCTCCTTCTCCCAGAGGATTGTCAGGATGAAATAGTGATTGTAAGTGATCCCGAACTCGGCCAGCCTTCGGTTGTAGTACCGGGTAATCTTCCGGGTGGCTACATCCATCCAAAAGCAGGTATGCTCCTGAAACTTCATCGTGTTAGGAAACTCCCTTCACCATCTTATCAATGGCTTGACGAATGGCCTCTTCTTCCTCATCGGAATTGGCCGCACATAGCGTGTCGAAGAGCGTAGCAAGACGCCTACATTCAGTCTCGTCTAATTTCAATGGGTGAATCACGGGCAACCGATCCAGTTCTCGTGGTTCTAACTTAATCGTGTCCCCACCATAGCTACGACCTACGTGTCGAAGCGCTTGTTTAGAAACCATCGAATTGAGCAGAGCCAGCAGGGCTTTTAGTACCGTCTCATTTTGGGCAATTACGGGATCTGGATAGATGTACAGGAACACATTAAGGGCCAGAACACCAGCCCGGTTATGGATAAACCGGGATTTCTTGCGACTCAGGTAGGTAAAGTAGATCGGCGCTGGTTCACGCTGCTCCATTTCATACCAGAGGGATCGTGTTCGAACCAGGCTCCTGGTGTGAAGCCCTAACGACTCTCCGTGGCGAATATAGCGTTCCTCTGGCGTTCCCGGCTGCACCGGATCGGTCAGGTAGAGTAACCAGCGCTTCTTGCCCTCACGGCCAATTCGTTTAAAGTCATCCTGATCAAATACATAACCTGATGCCTCACGGTTTTTTGTGAGTACGGGACGCAGGTAACGGGGGTTCAAGCCCCACTCTTGGACCTCCGCATCGGAAAGCACAAAAAAGTTGTTCGCACCAGTAGCAATCCCCCGAACCACGTGGGCGATTTGGACTAACGGAACAAAACTCTCGTGGGCAAAGCGATCGTTCTCCCGCGGGATGATACTCCACTTACGACGCGGCTGTAATTCTTGCCAAGTAATGGGGCTTATGGTACCCCATGGATACGTTGCCGCTTTCCCTTGCTTGACGGCCTCTAACAGTTCTTCAACCCCTGGCCATTCCCTCACCTCAGCGTGGATGACCTCCTTAACCGGTGACGCTTCCGGTCCCTCCACCAGTGTGATACAGGCCGCCGTGTCCACGCTCTCGAAGACCGATAGCGATTCATGGAAGGTGACGATAGCCCGCAACCGCAGATAGCGAAGAATGAACTCCTTAACTTGACGGCTGTAAGATGCCTCAAACACGACGGCTGGCGTGATGAAGGCCATCCTCCCGCTTGGTTTCAGCATCCGGGTTGCTTGCACGAAGAAGTAGGCAAACAGGCTGGAAAAGCGACTGAGACGCAGGCCGAACTGCTGCTCCATCTGGGCTCCCCATGACGCCTTATACGTTTCAGGCAGGCGGTGATGCCGTGTGTAGGGTGGGTTACATACGATAGCATCAAAACCGTTTGGGAATATCGCCGGCATGGTCGGCTCCAACCCTGGAAGGGGCAGTTGTGGGGCTCCGGCATTGTACACAATAGGAGGTTCCTGCAAGATCTCTAACGGCTCCCGCTGGGGCACGATAAAGTCGCCCAGGCGTAAAAATGGCCGCCCCTGAGGATAGCGTAAGAGTACATTTGCCAGGCCCATCAAAAAGGCAAGGGGGCTCAGTTCCACCCCAGCCACTTGCCGAGACGCCACAACCTCTGATTGTCCCAGAGTGAGCAGACGCTCGATAGCAGCTAGCAAGAAGACGCCTGAACCAAAGGCGGGATCCAGCACCCGATCCTCTGGTTTCTGGATTGCCCACCGCGTCATGAATTCGGCAATGGCAGCGGGTGTCCAGAACTGTCCGAGGGTTCGCCTGGCGTCTTGGGGCACCAGCCTCGCATAGAGGGCACCAATAATATCCTGTTGCATATTCATCTTGAGGAATGAAATGACGTGCGCTGTAGCCTGAACATCTACCGAAACGTTGGCTTCAAAAGCCAAGTCATCCAAGTAAGAAGGTGACAGGTGTCCCCAGCCGGCTTTTTGAATGAAGGCATCAGCTTCGGCCAGAATACAGCTTGCCGGTGCGGGGTTGGGTAGCGGTCCCGATCCAGCTAAGTGGCAGATTAATCCCTTAAGCACGAGGTTCAACGCAGCCTGGCGAGTGACGATGGTGGTGATGTTCGTTCCCTCCAGACCGTGAAAAGCAACCCACTGAGCCAGCCTATCGTCGTAGCGTTGGGTAGGCAGCCTCACCGCTGGAGCTAATCGGTCAGCCAGTTCGCTGACCATTCTTTCCAGAGGATTAACATTCATCGTAATCGGCCCCGTAACTCCTCTAGGATCTCCTGTGACAAAACCATCTCCCCTCCGGAAAAGTGCACGTAGGGCAAGATGTGACCGTTTTTGTCCTGAATAAACTTCGCTGCCATTTCAGGTGCTCGAGTCATTTTCCCCAACGGATAGGCCAGGGTATACCAGATTTTGTAGATCGGCTTCTGCGTCGTGGGACCGCCTGGGGCATAGAACGTCTGCTTTGTTAGGATAATAATACCTTCGTTGATCAACCAACGGGCGCGCTTCAAGGATATATAATAGGCCTGGTCATAAAACACGTGGAAGACAAAGATGGGCACACGTCGTTCAGCCTCCCATTGCTGTAAGGGTTCAAGATCCTCGTCTTTGATAATCACTGTCGGCACCTTTTTGTTCTTAGCGAAGCCGATAAGATCAGGATGCCCCTGTCTTGTAAGCGGTTTCCCTTTGCCGTAGTCTGGCATCTGGTTGGCCACCCAGAGGCTGCTCTCCACCTCAACGGCTATGAGGGCATTAGAGAGCAAGAACTTTAGTGATTCTTCTGGTGTGAACGGTATGTTATCCAGGCCCACTGTATCCAGTTGCCTACGGATCGTTTCATAGTCAGGCCGGGACAGGATCAACAGATCAGGCCGCTTGCCGGCCGCACCTGCACGGTCAAGGCGTTCAAAGTACCGCTCCATCTCCTGAGGATCGGATGGGGCCACACTGGAAGGGCCATAGGGTACAGCCCGGAACTTCCCGGTGGCATTGATGGCTCTCACAACAATATCTTCAGCCCAGCGACCTTGGGACCACCGCATCAAGAAGTCGCTCCCTCGGAGATAGCGTGGATTCAGATAGAAGTCGCAAATCTCCTGAATAAATAGCTTGGGTAGCAGTATCTCAAGGTCAACCGCCGTCGTTTGCAAGAAGTCTTCGAAGCTGTCATAGGAGTGGTAATGTTTGCTCATTCGGGTCGTTCCCTTGGTCTCATGATTACGTGACCTACAGATTTGCCTAATCCCCGTACATAACTTACATGTTAATCAATTAGATACTAGCAAAGTTCCAGGGTTGTCAAGAAAAATAATGAGGGGGCAGAGAGGAGGCCTGTTATCGGAGCGAGCTTTGGCCCCTGACAGGCCAGGAGATCAGGGCACTCCGCTTCGGGATGGGGGCGAGGAGGCCGGCTCCGAAAGGGAGGAGCTTCGTCCTCAGGAACTCCCTTAACGTCCCGTCGTGTTCGTCCCCCTCCAGGCGGAGGTGCTCCTTCCAGAACTCCACGGCCTCATCAAGGTCGGCGAAGGGTTGATCGAAGTGGTAGTCGAGGATCCGGACATCGGCGTGGATGCCTAGCCGGTAAAGCTCCACGTAGGTCCCCAGATAATCACCCCTCGGCGGGTACGGTTTTCCAAAGAGGAGGGGGTACAGCTCGTCGAAGTAAAATTTCTCACGGCCCGTTTCCACGTGCTGGATGATGGCGATCACCCGCCTCGCCACCCGGGTCGCCTGCTCCACAAAGCCGGGGACATCGTTCAGGACCCCTGGGACGTTGGCCACCAGCAAAAGGTCATGGGGCTCCACGGCCACCTCCCCCCACCTCCCTTCGATGCAGATGATGTTCGAAAGACCCTCCTCCTCCATGAGCCGTTTCAGTTCTTTCAGCATGGCCGGGGAGGGGTCGAGGGCTGTGACCTGGTCCATCACCTTCGCCAGGGGAAGGCTTAAGGCCCCGGAGCCCGCTCCCACGTCCAGGACGGTCCGACACCCTTTGAGGAGGGGGGCCAGGGCCTCCATCACCTTCTCGGGATAGTCACTCAGGCGCTGGGCCTTGCTATACCAGCGGGCTTTTCGCTCCGACCACGGCTCCCCCGTCCCCATCCTTTACCCTTTCCTTGCCAACAGGATGGTCAGCATCCAGGAGAAATGGATCTCGTCCCCCTCATCGGTGATCTGGAAGGCCTCCCGCACCGCTTTGGAGGCCCTCCGGAACCTCTCGCGGAGGTCGGCGACAACCTCTGGCGGCGTCCCTGACCGCCTCACCCAGTCGGAGAAGATGAGGCGGGAACGAAGCTCGGTGGTGAACCGCTCGATGGTGAACCCTGCCTCCTCCCCCATCCCCCGCCACTCGGAGGGGCTGTAGTTTCTCCCGTGGGAAGGGTCCCGGAGTTTCTCAACCTCCTGCTGCCACCTGGCCACCTCCGGATCCTCCGGGCTGCTAGAGTCGGTCAGCACCAACGTGCCCCCAGACTTCAGCACCCGCTTCGCTTCCCGGAAGAACCGTCTGACATCGGCGAAGTGATGGGGGGCAAGCCGGCAGGTGACCAGGTCGAAGGTTTCATCACGAAAGGGGAGGGCCTCGGCCGAGGCCACCTGAAAGCTGATGTTGGAAAGGCCCCGCTCCCTGGCTAAGCGGCGGGCCTCCTTCAGCATGGCGAGGGTGAGATCGGTGGCGAAAACCTTTCGGGCCCGTTCGGCGAAGGCGAAGGCAGTGAAACCCGTCCCGGTTGCAATGTCCAGCACGAGGGAGGAAGGTTGAGGATCACCCCACTCGACCATGAGGGTGAGGCTTTCACCAAAGGCATGAGGGTGGCTCGTGGCGTAGGCCTCCGCCCGTTGTCCGAACTGGGCCCTGACCCTTCCCCGAATGTCTGTTTCTGTCTCCTGACCCACAGGACCCTCCTTCGTGTTTATCATAGCACCTCCCCTGAAGAAGCTGCAAGGGCAGGGCCGTTTCTTTATCCACGCTGAGGTTTGTGGTATAAGAATGAGGAGGAGGAAATCCATGGAACGGATACGGGAAGTGGCCCTTCAGGCCATCAAAGCCGCCGGCGTTCTCTTAAAGCAGGGGTTTGGGGAGGAGCAGATCGTCCACTTCAAGGGGGAGATCGACATCGTCACCGAGATGGACCGGAAATCGGAGGCCCTGATCCGGGAGACGATCCTTCGCGAGTTCCCCGACCACAGCATCCTGGGCGAGGAGAAGGGGCGGCACGAGGGAAGGGCCCAGTACCGCTGGATCATTGACCCCCTGGACGGAACCACCAACTACGCCCATGGCTTTCCCTTCTTTGCCGTGGCGGTTGCCATCGAGAAAGGGGGGGAGATCATCTACGGTATCGTCTACGATCCTTTGCGAGAGGAGCTGTTTGAGGCCGAGCGGGGAGGAGGGGCCCTTCTGAACGGGAGACGGATCCGGGTCTCGGATGTGAAGGAACTGACGAAGGCCCTCCTGGCGACCGGCTTCCCCTACGATGTTCGAAAGGGGGGGGAGGATAACATCGCCCACTTCGTCAATTTCTTAAAGGTGGCCCAGGCCGTTAGGCGCCCAGGCTCGGCCTGCCTGGACCTCTGCTACGTTGCCAACGGCCGGTTCGACGGCTTTTGGGAGCCGAAGCTCCACCCATGGGATATGGCAGCGGGGAGCGTGATCGTCCAGGAGGCGGGGGGAAAGGTCACCGACTTTCGCGGCGGGCGGTTCAATGTCTACGGCCAGGAGGTGGTTGCCTCCAACGGTCTTCTCCATGAGGCGATGCTCCAGATCATCGCCCAGGGCCTGGACTGATCCCCAGGCCCTTCCCTTCCTCAAGCAACCTGGGGTGCGAGAGGGCAAAGTCGTATTTGACGGGGTCTTCAGGATCCAGGGCCTTTAAGTTCCAAGTAATCTCTTCCGCCATTCGCCAAGAGGGGGTCTTCAAGTGGGTCAGGCCAAGCCGTTGGGAGATGCGGGAGACGTGGACGTCCACGGGCATGATGAGCTTCGAGGGGGCGACCTCCGGCCAAAGCCCCAGGTCCAGATGATCCCTCCTGACCATCCAGCGGAGAAAGAGGTTCAAACGCTTGCAGGCGCTTCCATCCCGAGGGGAAGGTAAGAAGAAACGGACCCCGGCCCCTCTCGGGAGGAGACCGTTAGGGTAAAAGGGGGAGACGTCCAAGCGGAGGAGGCCCTCGACGAAGTGGGTCAAGGCCTTTCCAATGTCCTGGTCGCTAGGGTCGTAGCCGGCCAGGAAGAAGGCCTTGAGGGAACCGTAAACCCTCAGGACCTGTTTCAGCAGATAGCAGAGGACGGCCAGATCCCTCCCCGAGTTGAACCGGTGGACAAAGCCGTCAAAGCGGTGGGCGTCCCGCTCCGGATCGAAGGTAAGAACGAACCGGAAGGGGGAAGGACCCATCCGGTTCAAGACATCGGCCACGTGCCGGTTGATAATCTTCACGCGACCATAGGCCAGTGAGGCGGCCACGAAAGCGGCGATCTCGCGATCCTCGGGACTCTCCAAGCGGTGGGGAAACTGGAGAGGGTCAAACACCAGGGCACCTATATCGAGGCGCTGGGAGAGGCCCTCCAGGAAACGTTTCAGCCTCACCCTTCTCCGCCCATCCATAGGGAATCTCTCCCTACCGCGCCACCTTCCGCTCCAGGAACCCAATGGCGTAGGGGCAGAGGAGGAGGGCCCGCTCGATCTGGCCGCTCAGCTTACGATAGGCGGTGATCCGAATCGAGTAGCCATTGATCGAGCCCGAGAGGCTCCCCCCCTTAACGTAACTCCACCGCTGCTGCCTTGCAACGTCGTTGATCGCCACCACGATGGAGATGGAACCATCCTTAAAGAACTGTTGATCAACCTTGCTCAGCTTCGTGGTGGCCCTGACGTCCCTGTACATGGGGTGGGAGTGGTAATCGCCCACCAACTCCCAGCGGGAGGCGGTCTTCACCGCCTCGTCCACCCGGCGGCTCCGCCTAAGATCAATGTGCACCTCGCGGAACTTCCGCTTCGCGGTCTGATACGGGACAACGAATTCAACCATAGCCCGTTGGGGCGTCGCATGGCCCAGTAGGATGCCAAAGCACTCTTTCTGATAAACCTCGATGGTCGAAACGAGCAAGCCTATGAAGGCATTTTCACTGAGGTAGACTTCCATCGCTCCTACACCTTGCCACTGATGCCTGCACATGTCCACGGTCCCATCAGGACGGGACCGCACTTTTCCCGCCTCCAAACCTTGCGCGGGGCCGGATCGGGCAAAGAGGACAGTTGCCTCACCGACCCCTTGGCCTCCTGCCTCACCCATTGATGGAGGAGAACCTCAAAGGCTTCCTTGAACCTCGCCAAGAGAGTCATCGCCTGGGACACGGGCATCATAAGGAGGGGGTTCTCTCAGATGGAAACGAGAAAGGAGAGAAATCCCCGAGCACCTCAGGGTGGAAGGCAAGGCCTGGGTCTCGAGAAATTTAGAAAAGTATACCTGAAAAAGGGCCGGAGGACAAGGGAAAAATCATGCGGCGGCAGGAGCCTCTCCTCCGCCGAGGAGCCGAGAGAAGGCTTCGAGGGATTCTTCGCAGGCCTCGACCTGGAAGACCCCCTGGAAGTGAAAGATGAGCCGTTCAATGACCTCTTCTAGGGGGACCCTTCGACCAAGGCAGGTCTCCAGGGAGGTCATCTCCACCCCCTGGAGGCCACAGGGGACGATCAGGTCAAAGAAGGAGAGGTCGGTGGTGACGTTCAGGGCAAAGCCGTGCCAGGAGACCCATCTTCGCACATGGACACCTAAGGAGGCGATTTTCCTGTCCTGGACGAAGACGCCGGTTAAGCCCTGGCGGCGCTCCGCCCCGATCCCGAAGTCTCTGAGGGTGAGGATGAGGACCTCCTCCAGGTTTCTCATGTAGCGGTGGAGATCCCTCCCGTGGAGGTTCAGATCGAGGATGGGGTATCCGACAAGCTGCCCCGGGCCATGATACGTCACATCCCCCCCCCGCTCCACTTCGAAGACGGCAACGCCCCTCCCCTGCAGACTCTCCGGGTCCATCAAGAGGTGCTCTCGCCTGGCTCCACGACCAAGGGTCACCACCGGGGGATGCTCCAGGAGGAGCAGAAGATCCCCCACCTTCCCCCCGATCCTCGCTTGAGCGAGGGTCCGCTGCAGGGTGAGGGCCTTCCCATACTCGACCAGGCCGAGTCTCAGGACGCTAACCTTTTTGGGGACATCCACCACGATGCGCTCCTTGGCAGGACCTTCCACCCCCTCCCTCATCCCCCTTCAAAGGGGGTAAGGGGGGACGACCAAACCAGCCTCCTTCCTGTTTCGGGATGGAAGACGCTCACTGCCTCCCAAGAGACGGTGAAGAAGATCTCCTCATCGGTCGTGAACTCAAGACCTCCCGCAACCTTCGCCCTGAGGGTCCTCCCCTGAAACGAGAGGTGCAGATAGGACTCCGACCCTAACGGTTCGACGAGGGAGACAATCGCCCGTAGGGATCCCTCACCTGGAACCTTAGCAATGGAGAGGTGCTCGGGCCGGATGCCCAAGAGGAGCCTCCCCGAAGAGGCGACCTCGGTCCAGGCCCTTGCAAGGGCATCCCCCACCGGGACCCTGGCCTCCCCGATCAAAACGACCCCCTCTTGTGAAAGGGGCGTCGTCTCCAGGAGGCTCATCGGCGGGCTCCCGATAAAGGTGGCGACGAAGGTATCGGCGGGATGCCGATAGACCTCTTCCGGGGTGCCGACCTGGAGGATCACCCCGTCCTTCATGACCGCCAACCGCTCTGAGAGGGTCATGGCCTCCGTCTGATCGTGGGTCACATAGAGGAAGGTTGCTCGAAGCCCCCGGTGGAGGCGTTTGAGCTCCGCCCTCATCTCCAGACGGAGCTTGGCATCCAGGTTGGAGAGGGGTTCGTCGAAGAGGAAAACCTTTGGCCTCCGGACGATCGCCCTTCCCAAGGCCACCCGCTGCCGCTCCCCCCCCGAAAGCTCCCTCGGCTTTCTCGACAAAAGCTCCCGGATCTTCAAGAGGTCGGCCGTCTCCTCCACCCTTTTTCGGATCTCCTCCCTGGGGAGCCTTGACATCTTCAACGGGAAGGCGATGTTCTCGAAGACCGTCATGTGCGGGTAGAGGGCGTACGATTGGAAGACGAAGGCGATGTCCCGCTCCTTGGGGGAGAAGGGACTGACCTCCCTCCCGTCAAAGAAGATCCTGCCCTCCGTGGCCGCCTCTAACCCCGCGATGATGTTCAAGAGGGTGGACTTCCCGCACCCGCTCGGCCCGACCAGGGTCATGAACTCCCCCTCCCGGACCGTCAGGTCGATCCCTCTCAAGGCCTGGACCTTTCCGAAGCGTTTCGTAATCCCCTCTAAATGGACCTGCACCATCCTACCCCCTGATGGCCCCGGAGAGGAGCCCCGAGATGATCCGCCGCTGGAAGAGGAGGACCAGCAGGACCAGGGGAACGGTCACGATGATGGAGGCGGCAGCGATCTCCCCCCAAGGGATCTCGTGGAGGCCGGGGAAGAGGGCGATCCCCACGGGGATCGTCCGGGACCGCTCGGTGGCCGTGAACGTCAAGGCATAGAGGAACTCGTTCCAGGCGAAGATGAAGACGAGGATGGCGGTCGTGAAGATCCCTGGGGCGGCTAAAGGGAGGATCACCCGGGAGAAGGCCTGGAAGGGGGTGCACCCGTCCACCCGGGCGGCCTTGTAGAGATCACCAGGGATCTCCCGGAAGAAGCTGGTCAGGACCCAGACCGTCAGCGGGAGGGCAAACGTCGTGTAGGGAAAGATCAAGGCCGGGTACGTATCCCGAAGACCCAAGGCCTTGATGACCAGGTAGAGGGGGCTCACGGTGGCGATAGAGGGAAACATGGAGATGGAGAGGAAGATGCCCAGGAAGAACCCCTTCCCTTTTACCGGGAGCGTCGCCAACGCGAAGGCGGCCAGGGATCCGATCAGGAGGGAGAGGAGGGTCGTCGAGGAGGCCACGACGGCGCTGTTCAGGATGATCCGTCCGAAGGGACGTCCGATGAAGACCGAGGCGTACTGCCCCAAAGACGGTTTCGAGGGCAGCAGGGGGGGAAGGGTGGCCAGCTCATGGGCCGGCTTCAACGAGGTGATAAACAGCCAGAGATACGGCCCGAGGCTCCAGAGGAGGGCGGCCCCAAGGGCGATGCCAAAACCGGCGATTGTGAACGTTCTCTTGAACGTCATCCTACCCCCGTCCCAGGAGGAGCCTGATGTACACGAGGCTGACCGCCATGATCCAGAGGAAGGTGATAACGGACACGGCCGAGCCGTAGCCGAACTCCAGCGTCTGGAAGAAAAGTTTGTAGGCGTAAAGGCTTAATGTCTCCGTGGTGTTGGCCGGCCCTCCCCCCGTCATGACATAGACGACATCGAAGATCCTGAAGGTATCGAGCGTCCGGAAAAGGAAGGCGATGAGGAGGGCTGGCTTTAACAGCGGAAGGGTGATGGCGAAGAAGGTCCTGATCGGTCCGGCCCCGTCTACCTTTGCCGCCTTGTAGAGATCCTCGGGGATGACCTGGAGCCCCGCCAGGAGGAGGAGGGCGGCGAAGGGGGTTGTCTTCCACACATCGGCCAGGATCACCGCGTGGATGGCGAAGGTGGGATGGCCCAACCAGTTGAGGTTCGAGCCCAAGAGGTAGTTCAGGAGGCCGAAGGAGGGATTCAGGATCCACTCCCACATCTTGGCCGAGACGACCGTCGGAATCGCCCAGGGGATCAGGATGACGGCCCGAACCATTCCCCTCCCCTTAAAGCTCCTGTGGATCAGGAGAGCGATCAGGAGACCGAAAAGGACCTCCAACGGGACCGCAACCAGGGTGATGTAGGCAGTGTTCAGCAGGCTCTTCACGAACCGAGGATCCTGCAGGAGGAAGACGTAGTTCCCAAGGCCCACGAAGCGGGAGATGCCGAAGACCGGCATCCGCCGAAGGAGGGAGAACCAGAAGACGGCGAGAATCGGAAGGAAGGCAACCGCCCCAACAAACAGGAGGGAAGGCGTCAGGAAGGCATAGCCCGCCTTTCCCTCATCCTCGAAGAGCCGCCTCATCCCTCCTCCAGCTCCAGGATATGGTCAATCTGGATCCTGGCGCTCTGCATGGCCTCATAGGGCCCTTTGATCCCCGAGACGACGGCGCTGAACTCCGCCTGAAGGATCTGGGAGATCATGGGGTAGAAGGGGGTGACAGGACGGGGGACGGTCTGTTCCATGATGGACAGAAGCCCGACGATGAAGGGCTGGGCCTTTTGAAGCGCTGGATCGAAATAGATGGAGCGACGGCTGGGCTTAAAGCCGCTGGAGAGGGCAAATTCCCGCTGGCTCTCGGGGGAGGTCAAGAATCTGACAAACCGTTTAGCCGCCTCGATCTTCTTGGAGTAGCGGTTGATCCCGAGCTGCCAGCCCCCTAAGGTCGAGGCCTCCCTCCCACCTGGAAAGCCAGGGATAGGGGCCACGCCCACCTTGCCCCTGACCTTTGATCCCTCCCGCTGGAAGATGGTCCAGGCGTAGGGCCAGTTCCGCATGTAGATCGCCCTGCCGCTCCCGAAGAGATGGCGGGTCGCCTCCTCGTCCGCCGTGGTCACCGAAGGGGGTGAGATTCCTTCCTCGACAAGACGCCGCATGAACCGGAGGGCTTCGATGGCCCGAGGCCCGTCCACAACCACCTTGTTCCCTTCGATGAGTGCCCCGCCGTTCGCGGTGATGAACTCGAGGGCGACACAGACTAAGCCTTCATACTGTTTCCCCTGCCAGGTGAAGCCGGTGAGGGAAGGATCCTCTTCCCTTTCGAGGATGACCTTTGCCGATTGGAACAGCTCCTCCATGGTCTCCGGGGGATCGAAGCCGTACTTCTCCAGGAGATCCTTCCGATAGTAGAGCACCCCACCATCAACGTACCAGGGGACCGCATAACGCTTCCCGCGGTATGTGACGGCCCGGAGAGGGCCGGGGAGGAAGTCCTCCAGGTCCCGCTCGGTGAAGAGATCGGTGACGTCCACCAACCACCCCGCCCGGCTGAACTCGGGGACCCAGATGACGTCCAGGGCGAAGACATCGAAGTCGGAGGACCTGGCCTCCAGGTTGGTGATGTAGAACTGGTGCTGCTGGTCGGTGGAGGCGGGGAGGATCTCATCAATGACCCGGATGTCCGGGTTCTCGGCCTCAAAGCGTTTTAAAAGCGCCTCGAAAGGCCCCCTCCCCCCCGGGATCTTAAAGTGCTTGAAGACAAGGGTCGTCGGCCCGGAAGACGCCTCTTTTCCCTCATGACCTTCCGGGGCGCTCTTCCCCTCACACCCGCTTACGGCAAGGATTAATAACAAAAGGAGGAGGGTGACACCGAATTGCCTGATCCCCATGTCAGATGTGGAGCGCCCGGCCGAGGGTGGCCAGGGCCGCCTCTCCAAGGGTCTCGGAAAGGGTCGGGTGGGGGTGCATGACCCTGGCCAGCTCCTCGGGGGTCGCCTCCAGGAGCATGGCCAGGCCGGCCTCGGGGATCAGCTCCGTCGCATTCTGGCCGATGATGTGCATCCCCAGGATCTCCCCCGTCTCCTCGTCCGCAATCACCTTGACCAAACCCTCGGTCTCGGCGATGGCCTGGGCGAGGCCGCTCGCCTGGTAGGGGAACCGCCCCACCCGGATCTTCAGCCCTCTCTCCTTTGCCTCGGCCTCGGTCAAGCCGATGCTGGCGACCTGCGGGTGACAGTAGGTGCAGCTCGGAACCTGTTTGGGATCGGGCCTCCTGACCTCATGCCCCGCCATCCCCTCGACGGCCAGGACCCCCTCATGCATGGCCTTGTGGGCCAGAAGGGGCGCTCCGATACAATCGCCGATGGCGAAGATGGTCGGGACAGCCGTCCGGAGCCTCTCATCCACCTGGATGAAGCCCCCCCGGTCGAGGGCAACCCCCACCCCCTCCAAGCCGATCCCTTCTGTATTCGGGGCCCTCCCAACGGCGACCAACACCGCCTCGGCCCTCACCTCTTCGGGTTTTCCATCCCGAAGCACCTTCAGGGTGACAGCATCAGACCCGACCTTCACCTCCTCGACCTTCGTCCCCGCAAACACCCTGATACCCTGTTTGGCAAACGCCTTCGCGAGAAGCTCGGAGATCTCGGCGTCTTCGAAGGGGAGGATGCGGGGGAGCATCTCGAGCAAGGTCACCTCGACGCCGTAGGCGTGGAAGATATCGGCGAACTCGACGCCGACCGCCCCTGCCCCAATGATGGTGATGGAGCGGGGAGCCTCCTGGAGGACCAGGGCGTCGTCGCTTGTTAAAATCCGCTCCCCATCGGCCTTGAGCCCCGGGATCATCTTGGGCCTGGACCCAGTTGCTAAGAGCACCCGTCCCGACTCGATCTCGGCCACATCCTTCCCGTCCGAGACAACCCCGACCTTCCCAGGGGCAAGAAGCCGGCCTTCACCGGCAAAGACCGTGACATTATTCTTCTTCATCAGGAACTCGACACCCTTGGAGAGGCGCTGGGCGACCCGACGGCTCCGCATGATCGCCGCCCCGAAGTCGGCCTTCAGGCCCTCGACGCGAATCCCAAACTCGGAGGCCTTCCGGAACAGGGTCAAAACCTCGGCATTCCTGAGCAGGGCCTTGGTCGGGATACAACCGATGTTCAGGCAGACCCCCCCCAGCTTGTTCTTTTCAACCAGGGCCACCCTCATCCCAAGCTGGGCCGCCCGGATCGCCGCCACGTACCCACCCGGCCCTCCTCCAATGATTGTCAGATCGAACCGACTCTTCTCCCCCATAGAAGCCTCCCTTCAGCATTTTGGATTTGGGATCGCGGATTTCGGATTCAGGAAATATGCACCGGTCTTTCAAGCTGAAAGACGAAATCGCCAATCCGCAATCGGCTGACGGCTGAAAGTTGAACGCTTTCTAGGAGAGCACAAGGGATAGGGGCTGCTCCAGGAGCTGTTTGAAGGTCTGGAGGAAGCGGGCCCCCTGGGCCCCGTCAGCCGCCCGGTGGTCCACGGAGAGGGTCACCTTCATCCGGTCGGCGATCTCGACCCGGCCTTCCCTGACGATGGGACGAGGCGTCACAGAGCCCACGGCCAGGATGGCCGCCTCCGGCGGAGTGATGATGGCGACAAAGCTCTCGATGTCGAACATCCCCAGGTTCGAGACGGTGAAGGTGGCCTGGACGAGGTCCTCGGGCTTCAACTTCCCACCCCTGGCCCGCTCCACCTTCTCCCGGGCCTCCCTGGCGATGTCCAGGAGCGACTTCTGCTCGCAGCGAGGGATGACCGGGGTGATAAGGCCCTCCTCCACGGCTACGGCGATCCCGAGGTTGATCGTGCGGTGAAGCCGGAGTTTCTCCCCGGCGTAGGAAACGTTCAGCTCGGGATGCTTCCTTAACGCCAGGGCCGCGGCCTTCAGGACCAGGTCCGTGATGGTGATCTTCTGCCCATCCGGGGCCACCTCGTTCAGGGCCTTCCGGAACCTGACGGCCTCGGTCATATCCACCTCGACGGTGAGGTAGAAGTGGGGGACAGGCCCTTTGCTTTCGCTCATCCGACGGGCGATCACCTGCCGCATCCGGGAGAGGGGGCGTTCCTCATAGGCTTCCGTTGGAACCGCCTCCGGCGGGGCCTCCGCAACAGGGGTGACAGGGACAGCCCCCCGCGTCTTGAGATAGGCCTCGATGTCCTCTTTGGTAATCCGACCCCCGGGGCCTGTCCCCTGGATCAGGCGAAGGTCCACCCCTTTCTCCTCGGCCAGGCGCTTCGCAATGGGGGAGGCCATGACCCGTCGAGGGGCCTCTTCGACCTCTTCCGTGACCCCGGCCGGGACCACCGCCGCCTGGGGTGGGGGGGCAGCCTCCTTCACAGGCGCTGCCATGAAAGCCTCAGGGAGCGCCTCGTCAGGCCGGGCGATGACGGCAATCACCTGGCCGACGGGAACAACCTCCCCTTCCTTCGCCAGGATCTTCCTTAAGATCCCCGATCCGAAGGCCTCGATCTCGATGTCCACCTTCCCGGTCTCAATCTCGGCCAGGACCTCCCCCCTCTTCACCTCCTCCCCTTCCCGTTTCCGCCAGCGGAGGATCTTTCCCTCCGTCATGTCGTAGCCCATCTTCGGCATCACAACTTCCGTCGCCACAGCTCCCCTCCTAAGCCGGGACAAGCATCCCCCTGACCGCCCGGATCACATCCTCCACCTGGGGGAGGGCTGCCTGCTCCAGCCTCTTAGAATAGGGCATGGGGACCTCTTGAGCCGCCACCCGCTGGACGGGGGCGTCAAGGTAGTCGAAGGCCAGCTCCATGATCCGGCTGCTGATCTCCGCCCCTACGCCAAAGGAGCGCCAGTCCTCCTCCACGATCACGGCCCGGTTTGTCTTCTTGACGGAGGAGACAATGGTCTCCACATCCAGGGGCCTCAAGGTCCGAAGATCGACCACCTCGGCCTCGAACCCCTCCGAGGAGAGCCGGGTGGCCGCTTCCAGGGCCACCAAGGTCATCCGGGAGTACGTCAGGATGGTCAGATCCCTCCCTGCCCGCTTCACCTCCGCCTTCCCGATAGGGATCGTGTACTCCCCCTCCGGCACCTCCCCCTTGGTCCCATAGAGGAGGGCGTGCTCGATGAAGAGGACCGGATTGTCATCCCGGATGGCCGCCTTCAGGAGACCCTTGGCATCCCTGGGGGTGGCCGGCGCGATCACCTCTAAGCCGGGCACATGGGCGAACATCACCTCCAGGTTCTGGGAATGGGTGGCGGCGAGCTGGGCCCCGGCTCCCCCGACGGTCCTGATGACCAGGGGGACGGAGGCCTGACCGCCGAACATGTACCGGATCTTTGCCGCATGGTTGATGATCTGGTCGGCGGCCAACAGGGCAAAGTTGATGGTCATCAGCTCGGCCACCGGTCGTAACCCCCCCATGGCGCAACCGATAGCCACACCGATGATCCCGCCTTCCGCGATGGGCGTGTCCTTCACCCGCTTCTCGCCGAACTCCTGCGCCAGGCCCCTGGTGACGCCATAGGCCCCTCCGTAATCAACGACATCCTCCCCCATGATCAAGACCCGATGATCCCGCCGCATCTCCTCACGGAGGGCCTGGGTCAGGGCCTCCCGATAGGTGATCACAGGCATCCTTCTACCTCCAAAGAAGCGTTCAGCTCCTCCATCTTGACCACTGATGGCCGGCCGCTTAGGTTTTAGGACTGGGCGTAGATATCCTCGTAAAGGGCCTCCAGGGGGGGCTCGGGGCTTTCCTCGGCAAAGCGGACCGCCTCCCGGATCACCTCCTCCACCTCCCGCTCCAGCCGCTCAAACTCTTGAGCGGTCAAGAGCCCCTCGGCCTCCAGCTTCTGCCGAAAGAGGACGATGGGATCCTTCGATCGCCAGGCTTCCTCCTCCGCCTTCGTCCGGTAGAGGACAGGATCGGCCATGGAGTGGCCCCGGAAGCGGTAGGTGACCGCCTCCACGAGAGAGGGTCCCCACCCCTCACGGGCCCGCGCAGCAGCCTTGGCGACGGCCTCCCGGACGGCCAGGACATCCATCCCATCCACCCGCTCCCCCGGGATGTCGTAGGCCTGGGCCTTTCGATAGATCTCCTGGACGGCCGAGGCCTTCTTCAGGGCCGTCCCCATCCCGTACAGGTTATTCTCGCAGAGGAAGACCACGGGCAGCCGCCAGAGGGCGGCCAGGTTCATTGCCTCGTGGAAGTAGCCGTTGTTCGTCGCCCCATCCCCGAAGATGCAGAGGACCACCTGGTCCTTCCCGAGGTAGTCGCCGGCCAATGCAAGCCCAACGGCCAGGGGGAGATGCCCGGCCACAATGGCGTAGCCCCCCAGCATCCCCACCGAGGCGTCGAAGAAGTGCATGGAACCGCCCTTCCCCTTGCAGACCCCGGTGACCTTGCCGAAGAGTTCGGCCATCAGCCGTCTCACATCAGAGCCCTTGGCGATGGCGTGGCCATGGTCGCGGTAATGGGTGACGAGGAGGTCCCCCTCCCGGAGACCGGCCATAGCCCCGACAGCAATCGCCTCCTCCCCGTTGTAGAGGTGGAGGAACCCGGCGATCCTGCCCCGGGCGTACATCTCGGCGGCCTTGTCCTCGAACTGCCTGATTAACAGCATCTGGGACAAGAGGTCCAGCATCAGCTTCCGATCCTCCATCGTTCCCCCCTTATGGAAGCGGCGACTTTTGCGGGGTGACCTCCCTGGCCTGTCTCCCGGCGTGATAGGAACTCCTCACCAACGG
Source organism: uncultured bacterium (assembly GCA_964535215.1). Classification (GTDB taxonomy): domain Bacteria; phylum Methylomirabilota; class Methylomirabilia; order Methylomirabilales; family JACQHM01; genus JACQHM01. Next base: position 56,999 of record CAZHST010000012.1, on the reverse strand, counting down.
CCCTGCCTCCACATGGCCAAACCCCATCCTCTCCCCCAGGGCCTTCAGCTCCTGGAACTCCTCCGGCGTATAGTACCTGATGACCGGGAGGTGTCGGTCCAGGCTGGTGGGCCGGAGGTACTGACCAAGGGTCAGGATGTCGCAGCCGACGCTTCGAAGATCCTGCATCGTCTGGGAGATCTCTTCCTTCTCCTCGCCGAAGCCTAAGATCAGGCCGGACTTGGTCAGCAGGGTGGGGTCGTACCGCTTGGCCTGGGCCAGGAGCTCTAACGAACGCTCGTATCTGGCCCCGGGCCGGACCTCCTTGTAGAGGCGGGGGACCGTCTCCACATTGTGGTTCAGGATGTCAGGCCTCGCCTCCAATACCATCAAAAGGGCCTCGTAGGACCCTTTGAAGTCAGGAATCAAAACCTCGATGGTGCAACCGGCGAGACGCTCCCGGATCTTCCGGATGGTCTCGGCAAAGATCGAGGCCCCCCCGTCCTTCAGATCATCCCGGTTGACCGAGGTGATCACCGCATGCTTCAGTCCCAAGATCCTGACCGTCTCCGCCACCCGCTCCGGCTCGTTCAAGTCCAGCTCCGTTGGAAGCCCATGCTTGATGGCGCAGAAGCTACAACGGCGGGTGCAGGTATCACCCAGGATCAAGAAGGTGGCCGTCCGCTCTTCCCAGCACTCGCCGATGTTCGGACACTTGGCCTCCTCGCAAACGGTGTGGAGGCTGGAGGCTCGCATCAGCCTCTTCAGCTCCAGGAAATTCGGCCCCCCCGGGGCCCGGACCTTAAGCCAAGGGGGTTTCCTGAAAGAGGAGGCTTCGATCCGAAACCGGTCTTCTTGCATCGCTTCTATGGTCATCCCTTCCCCCTAAGGTTCCATTGCCTCCTGCCCGGCTCTCCAAGGACAGCCACAGGACCTCCGGTGGATCAGAGTCGGCGGGATCAGGTAGGTCTCATCGGGCAGAGGCTTTCCCTGAAGGACCTCCAGGAGCAGTTGGCAGGCTTTTAAACCCACCTCCCTGGCCGGCTGGGCCACCGTGGTCAACGGAGGGTTGGTAAAAGGACACCAGAGGGTGTCGCTGAACCCTACAAAGGCCACATCCTCCGGGCACCTTAAGTTCCGGCTCTTGAGCGTAGCCATAACCCCAAGGGTCAGCATGGTGCTGAAGGCAAAAAGGGCGGTCGGGGGCGACTCCAGACTGAGGAGCTTCTCCGCGGCCCGTTGGCCTTCCTCGACCGTTGGCCTCCCGAGCCAGATCAGCTCCTCCAGGATCGGGAGGCCGGCCTCCTGGAGCGCTGCCCGATAGCCCTCCAAACGATCGGTGGTGGTGGAGAGGGCGCTCAAACCTCCGATGGCCCCGATCCTCCGGTGGCCGGCCTGGATCAGGTGCTTGACGGCCTCGTAAGCCCCTGCCCGGTTATCGGTGGAGATGCACGGGAGGCCTAACCCGTCCAAACGGCGGTTGATCAGGAGGATCGGGAACCAGAGCTTGGCCACCTCCTTGAGGAAGCGATGGTCCCCCAGGGTTGGGGCGAGGATCAGGCCATCAATCCGTTTGGAGATCAGGGTCTCGATGGAGGCCAGCTCCCTCGTGTAGTTCTCGTCGCTGTTACAGACGATGACGTTGTAGCCGAAGGAGCTGGCCTGCTCCTCCACGGCCCGGGCCACCTCGGAGTAAAAGGGACTCCGGATGTCGGAGACGATGAAGCCCAGCGTCCTGGTCCGCTTGAGCCTCAAGCTCCGGGCAACCAGGTTCGGTCGGTAGCCCAGCTCCTGCGCCACCCGCTCCACCCGCGCTCGAAGCTCCGGGCTGACGTAGCGGGTGTTGTTCAGGACATGGGAGACAGTCGCCGTGGAGACACCCGCCTGTTTCGCAATGTCCGAAATCTTGGCCACACCCAGCCTTTGTTAAACGATTACGCAAACGATTACAGCAGAGGAAGCCCCAAAAGTCAACCAAAAAAGCAGGGTAAACTTCCTGTTGACAGATTAGAAAGGGTATGATAGGTAGTCAACATCCCGTTTCGTGACAGGGAGGGGAATCCTAGAAGGGATTAGCGAAGAGGACCTATAGATTTTTTTGAGGAAGGATCGCCTGGGTGGCCTTTGGTAACGAGGGCAGAATAGGGAAGACGGTGGAAATCCGTCGCGGCCCCGCCACTGTGATCGGGGAGCCTTCCTGCACCATGCCACGTAAAACCAGTGATTGGTGATTAGTGACTAGTGATTGGAATCACTAAGGACTAATGACTGATCGCTGTTCTTACGGAAGGCGCAGGAGGGTGATGATCCGAGAGCCAGGAGACCTGCCCAGACGATGGTGGTGCTTTTCTCCTTCGAGGGCAAGGAGGGAGCCCGGAAACGGTCTCGACCCCCAGCCTGAGGAGGCTGGGGGTTTTTTTTGATGATGATTATGCTGGTACGGCTCTTGAGCATTCTTTTGCTCTTGGCGGCGGCCCATCAGGGATGGGCCGACCAGAAAGCGTGGGAGGTCACAGACGGGGTGGGCCGGCGTGTGAAGGTCCCGGCTGCTCCAAAGCGGATCGTCTCATTGGCCCCCAACACCACCGAGATCCTCTTTGCCCTCGGCCTGGGGGACAAAGTCGTCGGGGTCACGGACTTCTGCGACTATCCCCCTGAAGCGAAGCAGAAGACGAAGGTCGGGGGGATGGTGAACCCCAGCCTGGAGGCCATCTCATTCCTCCGCCCCGATCTGGTTCTGGCCACCGTCGCCGGGAACAGGCCGGAGACGGTGGCCCGCCTGGAGAGGCTAGGGATCCCGGTTTTTGTGGTGAACCCCGAAGACCTCCAGGGGGTCTTCTCCTCCATCGAACAGGTCGGGCGGGCCACAGGAAGGAGAGAGGTGGCAAGGGTCCTGGTCCAGAGGCTCCGGGAGCGGGTGGAACAGGTGACGCGGCGGGTTGCGGGCTTGAAACGCCCCCGGGTCCTGTACGTCCTTTGGTCTGACCCTCTGATCGTGCCGGGGAAAGGGACTTTCCTGGATGACCTCATCCGGTGGGCGGGAGGGGAGAGCATCTCAACGGGGGCCTTAACCCCTTACCCCCTCTTCAGCCTGGAGGAGGTGGTGGCCCGAGCGCCGGAGGTGATCATTGTCTCAAAGGGGCATGGGCAGGACGACCAGACCCTCCTTCGCCGGTGGAGGGATCTCCCCACCCTCCCGGCGGTCAAGGCCGGCCGGCTCTACACCATTGACGGGGATCTCCTGAACCGTCCGGGCCCCAGGATCGTGGATGGCCTGGAGGCCTTGGCAAGGATCCTCCATCCGGGGGGAGGATGATGACCACCCTGAAAAAGACCGTTGGGACAACCCTTGGCCTTCTCGGAGTCCTCTTCGCTGTGGGAGTCACCTCCCTCTTTCTCGGGACGGTAGAGTTTCCCCCGGAGGAGATCCTGCAGGCGATCGGGAGGAGGTTTCTTTCACCCTCCAAGGTCCTTGAGGAGCCGGCGGAGGTTGTCCTCTTCGCCCTCCGGCTTCCCCGGGTCCTCCAGGCTGCCCTGGCCGGTTCAGGCTTGGCCGTGGCCGGGGCCGCCTTCCAGGCCTTGACCAGGAACCCCCTGGCCGATCCCTTTGTCCTGGGCGTCTCCAGTGGTGCAGCCTTCGGCGTCGTCGCTGCCCAGGTCCTCGGCCTGGCAAAGAGCCTCCCGGGATATATCGGCTCCTCCCTCTTTGGCTTCCTCGGGGCCCTTCTGGCAGCGGCGGTCGTTTACCAGGTGGCGAAGGTCAACGGGAAGCTTCCCGTCCAGACCCTCCTCTTATCCGGCGTGATCGTCAGCCTCTTCTTCTCCTCAGGGATCACCCTGTTGATCGCTCTCCTGAGCCCCGCCGAGCTCCCAGGGATCTTCCACTGGCTGATGGGGGACCTGGGCCCGATCGGCTTCGGCCCCCTCCTCTTCTTCCTCCTCGCCCTCCTGCTCGGGATCGGTTCCGTGTATGGACAGGCCAAGAGCCTGAACCTGTTCACCTTGGGCGAGGAGGCGGCCATGCAGCTCGGGGTAGAAAGCGAGCGGATGAAACGGGCCATCTTTCTCGAGGCCTCCTTTCTTACCGGGGTTGTGGTCGCCTTCTGCGGATCCATTGCCTTCGTCGGCCTGATCGTCCCCCACATGGCCAGGATGCTCTTCGGCCCGGACCACCGGGTGCTCATCCCCACGGCGGCCCTTTCGGGGGCAAGCTTCCTGGTGGCCGCTGATACCCTTGCCAGAACCATTGCCTCCCCTGCCGAGATCCCGGTGGGGGTGATCACGTCCTTCTGCGGTGCCCCCTTCTTCATCTACCTGTTAAGGAGACGCTACCGGAGTGCCCTCTGATGACCATCTTCGAACTTGACGACGTGTGGGCTTCTTATGGCGGTGCCCCCGTCTTAAAAGGGGTAAGCCTCGAGATCGCCGAGGGGGAGATCCTTGGCATCGCCGGACCGAACAGCACGGGCAAGACCACCCTCCTCCGGGTCCTCTCCAAAGTCCTGGCCCCCTCCCGGGGGAGCATCAGGCTGCTTGGGCAGGAGATGGGGCAGCTCAGCCGGCTCGAGGTGGCCAGGATCGTCGCCTGTGTCCCCCAGGAGGTCCAGCCCGTCTTTCCCTTCACCGTAAGGGAGATGGTCCTCATGGGACGTTACCCCCATGCCCGGCGCTTCTTCTTCGAAACCCATGAAGATCTGGCCGTTGCCGAGGAGGCCATGATGGCCACCGGCGTCCTCCACCTGGCAGACAAGTTCCTGGACCAGCTCTCCGGCGGGGAGCGTCAGCGGGCCACCATCGCCCGGGCCCTGGCCCAGCGCCCAAAGGTGCTCCTCCTGGACGAGCCGACCGTCCACTTAGACCTGCACCATCAAGCTGCAATCCTGAACTTCCTGAAGACGCTGAACCGGAAACGGAGAACGACCATCGTCCTTGTCTCCCATGACCTGAACGTGGCGGCCACCTTGGCCGATCGCCTCCTCCTCTTGAAGGATGGGGAGGTCTACAGGACCGGGCCGCCCGAGGAGGTCCTGGAGGAGAAAACGCTCGAGGAGGTGTACGGCTGTCGGGTCCTGATTGAGAGAGGGCCAACAGGACGGCCCCTGATCTGGGCCGACTGGTCTTGAAGGAGAGCCCCCGGATGTTAGGGAAGCTGGTGTATCCCGAATGGGGTGAGTCCAGCACGGTCCCGCCACTGTAAGTGGGGATGGGCAGAGAGCCCAACCCTATCTCCTCCGGAGATAGGGTAGCGAGACCGCATCGTGCCACTGTCCTCTGTCGGTCGAAGGATGGGAAGGCGCGGTTAAGCGATGATCCACAAGTCAGGAGACCTATCCGGGGGCCTGGGGCACCACTTTCGCGGAAAGGGAGGTGTACCATGATCCGGAATACCGGAAGTCAGAGGTTCTTTTCAGGCATCGGCCTTGTCACCATAGGGACGGTGATCTTGCTTTCTGCCCTGCCGACCCTCGGCCAGGAAGTCAAGCGGATCGAGCCGGTTGTGGTCACGGCGACCAGATTGGAGGAGCCCCTGGAGCAGGTCCCGAGCACCGTGACCGTCGTCTCGGAGGAGGAGATCCAGACCAGGCAGTACAGGACCGTCGAGGAGATCTTAAGGAGCATCCCCGGCGTTGACGTGCAACGCTCGGGAAGCCTGGGGAAGCTCACGACGGTCAGGATCAGGGGGGCGAACCCGACCCAGATCCAGGTCTTAATTGACGGGGTAAGGGTGAAGAGCCCCACAACAGGGGATTTCGACTTCGGCGATCTGACCGTGGACAACATCGAGCGGATCGAGGTGGTCCGGGGTCCCCAGAGCACCCTCTACGGTGCCGATGCCATCGGGGGGGTCATCAACATCATCACCAAAAAGGGAACGGGGAAACCGAAGTTCTCCGTCTCCTTCGAGGGGGGGAACTTCGAGACCTTCCGGGAGCGGGCTTCCTTGGACGGGACGGTGGGCAAGGCTGATTACGCCTTGGCCTTCTCCAGGACCGATACCAACGGCCAGTTCGACAACGACCAGTACAACAACACGACCTTTTCCGGAAGGGTGGGGTATCAGGTCCTGGACAACGCGAGGCTCTCCTTCATCGCCCGGTACATGAACGCCGAGAAGGGCATCCCCTTCGACACCATCTTCCCGGACTTCGATCCCGAGAAGGATCGGTCCCAGGAAGACGACTTCCTCCTTCTGACCACCCAGTGGGAACATGCCGTTTTCCCCTGGTGGGACTACCGCTTGAGGCTCTCCACCGTGGATTCCGACCTCACCTTCAAAGACCCGCCTGACGTCTCCCAGATCGACATCAACCGGAAGGAGGTCGAGTGGCAGAACAACTTCCACTACAAAGATCTCGATACCCTCACGGTGGGCTTCGAGTGGCGGAAGGAGAAGGGGACGAGCGAGAACTTCTTCTTCGGTTTCTTCGACGTCTTCGATCGCTCCGTGACCTTGCGATCCTTCTTTGCCCAGAACCAGCTCAGGCTCTTCCAGCGCCTTTTCCTCACCGCCGGCGTTCGCGTGGACGACCACAGCACCTTCGGCACCGAGGTGACCCCCCGGGTCGCCGCGGCTTACCTTCTCCAAGCAACGGGGACCAAGTTTCGGGCGAGCTACGGGGAGGGGTTCAGGGCCCCCACCTTAAACGAGCTTTTCTTCCCTGGCTTCGGCAATCCCAACCTTCAACCCGAGGAGAGCAAGAGCTGGGATGTCGGGTTTGAGCAGCGGCTCTTCCAGGAACGGCTCCGCTTTGGGGTGACCTATTTCCGGAACGACTTCAAGAACCTCATCCAGACGATTGAGGTCAGCCCCGGCATCTTCGCTCCTGAGAACGTCGGGCGAGCGAGGACCGAAGGGGTGGAGATGGAAGTGGCCCTGGAGCCGGTTCGAACGCTTTCCATCGCCGCCAACTATACCTATCTGGAACCCAAGGATCGAATCACCAACCAGGAGCTCCGGCGCTTCGCCAGGAACCGCTGGAACATCTCGGCCACGTACCGCCCGATCGAGCGCTTGACCACCAGCCTGATCGTCCATGTCGTCAGCAGCCAGTTTGAAAGTACCCTGGTCGGTCGGAACGAGGGTTACACCCGGGTCGATCTGGCGGCCTCCTACGACCTCCTCAGCAACCTCAAACCGCTGGAGAACCTCCAGCTCTTTGGCCGGATCGAAAACCTCCTGGACGAGGATTACCAGGAGGTCTTTGGCTTCCCCGCCCTGGGCTTGAACTTCCTGATCGGCCTGAAGGCCCGGTTTTGAAGGCGAACCCGTGAAACCGGTGTGGCTGTTGGGGCTTTGCCTCCTGCTCCACCTCCCAGGCCTCTGGTACCCGCCGGGTCCGGGGGGGGAGGTGCACGCCCAGGAGACTACCTCTTCGACTTTTGGAGGCTGGAACCGGACCGATGCAGCGGATCCGGCTCTGGATGCCATCAGGAGGAGGATCGAGCGGACGATCTTCTACCCCAACGAGGCGAGGAGGCGGGGGATCGAGGGGACGGTGGAGCTTTTATTCACCCTGTCGGCGGACGGACACGTTCAAGGGGTTTGGGTCCTCCGCTCCTCCGGCTCCCCGATCCTGGACGAGGCGGCCATCCAGGTCGTCAAGCAGGCTGCCCCCTACCCCATCGTGGCGGATTGGCCCGCCGTCCTCCAGTTTCAGCTCCCGATCACCTACCGCCTCAAATAACCCTGCTCATGGAGGGTAAGGATGGAGAAGAAGAGCATTCGGGAGGGGCGGAAGAAGGGCTTAATCATCGTCCACACCGGGGACGGAAAGGGAAAGACCACTGCCGCCCTTGGGATCGCCTTCCGGGCTATTGGAAGCGGATTCAGAATCTTCATGGGCCAGTTCATCAAGGGGAACCGCCAGTACGGGGAGCTGGTGACGGCCGAACGGCTCAAAGATTTTATTGAGATCGTCCCCCTGGGGGAAGGGTTCACCTGGGAGACAAAGAGCCGGGAGCGGGACACCAAGAAGGCCCACGAGGCCTGGGAGGTCTGTAAGGAAAAGATCCTCTCGGGAAGGTATCAGATCGTGATCCTGGACGAGATCAACTATGCCATCGACTACGGTTACCTGGACGTGGACGAGGTGGTGGAGGTCTTAAAAGCAAAGCCTGAAAACCTGCACGTGATCCTCACAGGCCGAAATGCTCACCCCAAGGTCATCGGGCTCGCCGATCTGGTGACGGAGATGCGGAAGATCAAGCATCCCTTTGATCAGGGAATTACCGCCCAAAAGGGGATCGAATTTTAAAGGAAGGGAGCATGGGGCACCTTTCCTTGATCCTCGGGGGGGCAAGGAGTGGGAAGAGCGCCTATGCGTTAACCTTAGGGGAACGGTACCCGGAGCCAAGGGCCTTCCTCGCCACCGCCCAAGCCCTGGATCAGGAGATGGCGGAGCGGATCGAGCGGCACCGCCGCACCAGGTCCCCCACCTGGGAGACCATCGAGGAACCGTTGAAGATCATCGAGGCCCTGGAAGGGTTGGAGCGGCGGTACGGGGTCGTCGTCCTTGATTGCCTCACCCTGTGGCTTTCGAACCTGCTGGGCCTAGAGCCCGATGGGACAAGGGCCCAGCAAGAGGTGACACGGTTCGCCCAATGGGTGGTCCGGTTCCCGATCCCCCTCATCGTGGTGACGAACGAAGTGGGGCTAGGGATTGTCCCGGAGCACCCTACGGCCCGTCTCTTCCGGGACTTGACCGGCCTCGCCAACGGTGAGCTGGCTCGGGTGGCCGAGGAGGTCTACGTCATGTTTGCCGGTCTTCCCCTCAGGTTGAAATGAGGGAGGAGCCAAGAACCATGAGACCAGAGGAGCAACTGGCGGAAACGCTAGGACGGATCGCGCCGGTGAAGGAGGCGTTCCTGAAGGCGGCCCAGAACCGGATCGACCGCTTGACGAAACCCCTGGGGAGCCTGGGGAGGCTGGAGGAGCTGGCCCGGCGCTCCGTGGCGATCCGGGAGGATCTCGACCCTCGGATCAGGAAGAAGCGGATCTTTGTCTTTGCGGCAGACCACGGGGTCGTGGAGGAGGGGGTGAGTGCCTATCCCAAGGAGGTCACCCGGCAGATGGTCCTGAACTTCTTAAAGGGAGGGGCGGCGATCAATGTCCTGGCCCGATTCGTGGGGGCCGAGGTGAGGGTCGTTGACATCGGCGTCGATCATGATTTTGGTCCCCTCGAGGGCTTGATCGTTCAGAAGGTGCGGCGGGGGACAGGGAACATGACAAAGGGGCCGGCCATGAGCCGGGAGGAGGCGTCCCTCGCCATCGCCATCGGGATCAATCTCGCCCTGGAGGCTGCCCGGGAGGGCGTAGATGCCCTGGGAACCGGGGAGATGGGGATCGGCAACACGACCCCGGCAAGCGCCATCGCCGCGGCCCTGACCGGGAAGCCTGCTGAGGAAGTCACGGGCTACGGGACAGGCCTGGGTCAAGAGGCCTGGACCAGAAAGGTTCAAGTGGTGAAGAGGGCCCTGGCCGTGAATCAGCCGGACCCTCACGATCCTTTGGACCTCCTGGCCAAGGTGGGAGGCCTGGAGATCGCCGGGCTTGTCGGCTTGATCGTCGGAGGAGCCGCCTCCCGCCGCCCGATCCTGGTTGATGGCTTCATCGCCACGGCGGCTGCCGCGGTAGCCTGTGCGCTTTGCCCCACCGTAAGGGACTACCTGATCCTCTCACACCGCTCGACGGAGCCGGGCCATCTTCCCCTGATCGAACGGATCGGCCTGGATCCTCTTCTGGACCTCTCCATGGGGCTCGGGGAGGGGACGGGGGCTGCGTTGGCAATGGCCTTGCTGGAGGCCTCCGTCAGGCTCTTCGGCGAGATGGCCACCTTCGAGGAGGCCGGCGTCTCAACAAGGGGGCTATAGGTTTTTGGCAGGATTCTTGGCAGCGTTAGGGTTCCTGACGATCCTTCCGGTTCCCACGAAGGGGAAACCGGATCTCAGGCTCCTCGGCCGCTCCCTCGCCTACTTCCCCATGGTCGGACTCACCTTAGGCCTGATCCTCGCGGGGCTTGATCGGCTCCTCGTATGGCTCCTCCCGAGGGCGGCCGCGGATGCTCTGCTCATCGTCATGTCCGTTGTCTTGACCGGAGCCCTCCACTTAGACGGTCTCATTGATACCTGTGATGCCCTCTTTGGCCCGGGTGATCCAGAGAGTCGGCTGAAGCGTTTGAAAGACCCGAGGGCTGGAGCCTTCGGCGTCGCTGGAGCCTGCTGTCTCCTCCTGGTCAAATACGGCGCCCTCCTCAGTCTGAATCCGTCCATCAAACCGTATAGCCTCCTGGTCGCCCCAACCCTAGGGCGGTGGGGGATGGCCTACGCGATCTCCCTCTACCCCTACAAAGAGGGACCTGGAACAGGACGGGTTTTTCAGGAGGGGGTTTCTCGCTTCGCCTTCATCGTGGCCAGCCTAACGACCTTAGGCGTTTCCGTCGCCGCCCTCCGGGAGATCGGTTTCATAGCCATGTTGGCCGGCTGGCTTGGGACCGTCGCCATGGCGCGCTTTGCGCTGAAACGGATCCCGGGCCTTTCCGGGGATGTGTACGGGGCGATGAACGAGGTGGTCGAAGCCCTCGCCCTCCTCGTGGCCGCTTCGAGCGGGTAGCCGGCGACGGGGGCCGGATGGCTCATTGGCCGGGCTGTCATAAAATATTTGTCAGGATCGCGACGAGGCGCCCGGAAGAGAACGAGGCCTTTGTCGAGGCTGTCCGGGAGCTGATGGAGGAGGGATGAGGTCCGGGGTAGAGTTCGGGAAGGCCGACGGGAAGGAGATCTTTGGCTGGTGCATGTTCGACTTTGCCAACTCCTCCTTTACCACCGTCATCGTCACCGTCGTCTACAGCGTCTATTTCACCAAGCTGGTGGCCGCGGGACGACCCGACGCGGACTTCCTCTGGTCCTTGGGGATCTTCCTCTCCCAGGGAATCGTCCTCCTTACGGCGCCGGTGGTGGGGGCCGTCGCTGATTTCTCCGGGGCCAAGAAGCAGTTCCTCTTCGGGACCTACCTCACCTGTGTCCTCTTCACGGGACTTCTCAGCACGGTCACGGCCGGAGAGGTGGCAAAGGGGCTCCTCCTCTTCATCGCCGCCAACATCGCCTACTCGATGGGGGAGAACTTCACCGCCAGCTTCCTCCCGGAGCTGGCACCCCCCGAGCGGATGGGGAGGATCTCAGGGTACGGCTGGGCGTGGGGCTACATGGGGGGGCTCTTCAGCCTCCTCCTCTGCTATCCGTTCCTGAAAGGCGGCTTCACCTCCTCAAACGCCACCGGCCTGCGGATGACCAGCCTGGTGACCGCCCTCTTCTTCCTGACCTCGGCCATCCCTACCTTTGTCTGGCTCAAGGAGCGAAACCCCCCCCAGTCCCTTCCCAAGGGGGAGACCTACTTCACCATCGGCTTCCGAAGGGTGACCGAGACCCTTAAGCATCTGAAGGACTTTAAGGAGCTGGCCAAGTTCCTGGTCGTCTTTCTGATCTACAGCAGCGGGATCAACATCGTCGTCGCCTTCGCCTCCATCTTTGCCGAAAAGCAGGTGGGCTTCACCGCCGTTGAGCTCTCCCTCTTTTTCCTCGTCGTGCAGCTCTCCAGCGCATCAGGGGCGTTCCTCTTCGGCTTCGTCCAGGATCGGATCGGGGCCAAGCGGACGATCATGCTAACCCTCCTTCTGTGGATCGTCGTCACCGTCGGGGCCGCCGTCAGCGTGTCCAAACCCTTCTTCCTGGTCCTCGGGAACCTGGCCGGGGTGGCCATCGGATCATCCCAGTCGTCGGCCAGGGCCCTGGTCGGCCTCTTCTCCCCACCGGAGAAGAGTGCCGAGTTCTTCGGCTTCTGGGGTCTCTTCTGGAAGCTCTCCTCCGCCATAGGCCCCCTCACCTTCGGCACCCTCTCAAGCTGGACAGGCTCCCAGCGGATCGCCATCCTGGTGACGACCGGCTTCTTCCTCCTCGGCTTCCTCGGGATGTTCGGGATCAGGGAGCAGGAAGGGAGGGAGGCCGTCCAGGCCTACCGGCACCGGCCTCAAACCCTGTAAGGGGTCCCCACGGCTACCCGGTCGACCCCGTTCCCGGTGAATCCCTTGTCGAAAGCCGGGTCAAGGCGTATAATAGTTCTCCGACAACTTTCATGGTGAGGACAGGATGGAGATCAGAGGTTCGCGATTGCTAAGGTTCCTCGGCCTTTCCCTTTTCCTTCACCTCCTCCTCCTGTCTCCCCTCTTCTCCCCGATCTTTTTCCAAGCCAGCGACCGTTTAGAGCCACCCGGCGAGGAGCTGATCCTCGTGAGGGTGCCCGATGAGCCCTGGCCGAGGGGGGGGCAACTCTCCACGGCCCCGGCGGCCTCCGCCTTCAGCAGCCCCGCTCAGGATCCTTCGGAGCTCCAGGGATTGGCCCCATCTCCCGGAAGGGTAAAGGCCTCTCCCTCCAACCCGGCCGCTCCCCGAAAGCCCCCAGGGGTCCAGGCGGGGCCCCTTGATCTGGGGGAAGGCGGCCCGGCCAGGGAGCGGACCATCTCGCTGGAAAGCCCCTCTTTCCCCTATGCCCCGTACCTGGCCTCTGTCAGGAGGAAGATTGAAAGGCTCTGGGGGTATCCCGCCGAGGCCAGGGCCCGGGGCGTGACCGGGGAACTCCTGGTCGGGTTCACCATCTTAAACGATGGCCGCTTAAGCCGCCTGGACCTGGTCAAGACCTCCGGCTCTTCGATCCTGGATGAGGCGGCCCTTCGAGCGATTCAACAGGCAGCCCCTTACGCCCCTTTCCCGAAGCAGATAGACCTGGATCGGCTCCACATCACGGCTTCCTTCCTTTATTACCACAGCCCGGTCCCGCAGAAAGGGGGGCCCTAACCATGTCGCCGGTGACCAAAGCCCGCTTAAGACTCCTGCTTTCGTTGCTGCGGAAGAGGCGTCCCCCCCTCCGGGCGGCGCGTCAGGTGAAGGGCCTCTCCCGCCCGGTCCTCATCACCCGCGATCCTTATGGCATCCCAGGGATCTATGCGGAAACCGCCCGAGACCTCTTCTTCGGCTTGGGCTACGTCATGGCCGAGGACCGGCTCTTCCAGATGGATCTGAACCGACGCGTGGCCCTGGGACGCCTCGCCGAGCTGATCGGCGACCGACCGGTCGGGTCTCAGGGAGTACCGTACCCGCTCCGGAGGCTCAGACTCCCGGAAGTCGATCTCTTCTGGAGGGCCTTGGGCTTTGGCCGAATTGCCGGGCAGGAGATGGCCCTCCTCTCGAACGAGGCGAAGGAGATCCTGGAAGGGTTCACCGACGGCGTGAACGCCTGCCTGGAGTTGATGAGCAGGGAGGGGAAGCTCCCTCTCGAGTGCGCGCTGCTGGGGTATCAGCCAGAACCCTGGAGGCCGGAGGATTCCCTGGCCGTCGGGAAGCTGGTGGGCTGGACCCTCTCCCTCTCCCTCCAGACCGAGCTGGCCCTCAGCCTCTTCGCCGACGACCCCCTCCTGAAGCGCCTTCTCCCCTTCTCTCCCGAGGCCGGCCCCTCCATCCTCGGGGATGGCCTTTCAAGGAAGGCGAGGGAGCTCCTCGATCTCGAGCGGACGAGCCGGCAGGGGGCCGGGGGTGATGGCCCGGCCCTCGGGAGCAACAGCTTCGTCGTGGCCGGGAGCCGATCGGCAACGGGAAGGCCGATCCTCGCCAACGATCCCCACCTCCCCTTCGCCCTTCCGCCCCTCTGGTACCAGGTCGTCCTCCAGGGGGGAGGGTTCCGGGTCGCCGGGGGGGCCATGCCGGGGATCCCCGCCGTCCTGATCGGGATGAACCCGTCCGTCGCCTGGGGGATGACGAACGGGATGATTGACGATGCCGATCTCTACGTGGAGACCCTCCATCCCCAAGAGCCCAACCTCTACCGGGCGAGCGATGGGTGGCGGCCGATGAAGGTCGTCGTGGAAGAGATCCGGGTCAGAGGGGAGGAGAGGCCCCGGGACGTTTCCCTCCGATACGTGGACCACGGTGGGGTCTGGTGCCCGGTGATCTCCGATGTCCTCACCCCGCCCCAGACGGGAAAGGCCCTGTCGTTACGGTGGACGGGGTTCGAGCCCTCCCAGGGCCTGGATGCCCTCTTACAGATGAACCGGGCAAGGAACCTGGAAGAGTTTCAAGAGGCCCTCCGTCTCTTCGCCGCTCCCCCTCAGAACGTCGTCTACGCGGACCGGGAGGGAAACATCGCCTACTTCCTCGCCGGCTGGATCCCCCGGCGGGCGAAGGCAGGGGATGGCTTTGTCCCGATGGACGGATCCTCGGGTGAGCACGAGTGGCAGGGGCGCCTCTCGTTTGAGGAGCTTCCGAAGGCGATCAACCCCCCCGAGGGGTTCCTGGCCACGGCCAACGAGAAGATCGCCCCGGGCTTCGAAGGCCACCTGTTCGAGCCGCCATACCGGTCGGCCCGGATCCGCCAGCTCCTCCAGGAGAAGCAGAGGCACCGCCTTGAAGACCTGGCGGCGATTCAAGGGGACCTCTGCTCCCTCCAGGCCGATCTCCTGGTCGAGGCCCTCCTCACCCCGTACCTCCACGCCTTCCAGGGAGAGGTCAAGGAGGTGGCCGAGCGGCTGGTCCGCTGGGATCGCCGACAGGAGGCCGAGAGCCAGGAAGCCGCCCTCTTCCATGTCTTCTACCGGAGCCTCCTCGACGGCTTGTTCAAAGAGAAACTGGACCGCCTTGACCCCGGCCTCTTCGAGCGGTATTTCTCGATCTTTCACATCCCCGTCTCGGCGGCCGATACGATCCTTGTCCAGAAGGATCGAGACTTCTTCGGGGAGGAGCCGGTCCGGGTCATCGAAGGGGCCCTGAGAAAGGCCATAGAAGAGCTCGAGCGGAGGGTAGGCAAGGATCGGTCCCGGTGGCAGTGGGGGATGATCCACCCCCTCACCCTCCGCCATCCCCTGAGCCGCGGAAGGGATCGTCTCTCCCGGTTCCTGGATCGGCTCTTCCAGTTGAACCGCGGACCGTTCCCCCACCCCGGGGATGGGATGACGCCCAACCTGGCTGCCTTCTTCCTGGCAGAGTCCTTTGAAGTCATGGTCGGTCCGTCGTACCGGCAGCTCATTGACCTGGATGATCCGAACCGGTCCCTCTGGATCGTGGCCGGAGGGGCCTCGGGTGATCCCCGCTCGATCCACTACGCCGACCAGATCCCCCTCTGGCGCCAGGGCCGCTACCTCCCGATGCGCCTCCTCTCCAAGGAGGAGGCCCTCAAAGAAGGTTCGGTCCTCCTGTTACACCCCCTCCCCTCCACCCCGTAGAGGCGAACACCCGGAAGGTCAGGCGGATCAGGAACGCGGGACGCGGCCTCGCCTTTACCCCCTTCGCACCGCCTGCTTCAACGCCTCACCCGGCCGGAACCGGGGAATCCGGTGGGGACGGAGCCGTTTGGTCCCTCCGCCCGGGAGCCGGACCGTCCCCCCTTTAAACGTGGAGGGGTAGAACGTGCCAAACCCGGGCAGGATCACCGTCTGGCCCCGCCGGAGGAAGGTGGTGATCGCCTCGAACGTCCCTCGCACCACCCGTTCCACCTGCTCCCGCCGGAGCGTGGCGTTGCCCACCAGGCCCTGCACGGCGTCATAGAGGGCCACCCGGCCCACCGGGGCCGGCTTCCGGCCGGCCTGAGCCTTTCCCGGTTTCTTCGCTGCCATACCTCACCTCCTTCCGGCCAAAGCCGGGGCCGCCCGTCGGCCCCTCGGCTTCAGGCCCGTAAGCAGGATAGCAAAGGAAGACCGGCGGTGCAAGGGGTCAGCGACCGGAGCCCTGGGCGGCGGCCTCCCCCAGGGGGGTGGGAAGATTACCTGGGAGTGAAACAGGAAAAGCTTTGACCGGGATGGAAGGACGTGCTATAAAAAAAGAGTTCACGATTCGCGTGGAACGATTGAGTCCTGATCACCGAGGTGGGGATGTGAGCCCAAAGGAAGAGCCGATCAATGGCCTCCTCTGGACCCTGGGACGGGAACTGGACGGGGTCTTCGCCATCGCGGAGTGGGAGGTGCAAAACGGGGCCCTCCACTTCAGGGGTCGGCTGATGATGGATCCCGAGCAGGCCATCAGGATCCTGAGTCGGCGGTATGCCCCCTATGGCTTCTACCCGATGATCCGGAGCGAGGAGGAGATGACGCTTTTGAAAGCACCGCCCCGGCGGAAGACCGTCAAGCCATGGGTGAACCTGGTCCTGTTAGGGGCCACCCTCCTGACCACCCTCACGGTCGGGGCTGCCAACGAGGGTGTCAATGTCTTCCGCCATCCCTCCGGGCTTCTCGCCGGGGTTCCCTTCGCGTTTAGCCTCCTCCTGATCCTGGGCATTCACGAGTTGGGCCATTACTTCACGGCCAGATCCTACGGCGTTGAGGTCACGCTCCCCTACTTCATCCCCGCCCCTATCGGCCTTGGGACCTTCGGGGCCTTCATCAAGATGAAATCCCCGGTGACGGATCGGAAGGCCCTCTTCGACGTGGGGCTCGCCGGGCCCCTCGCTGGCCTGGTCATCGCCATCCCTGTGCTCATCATCGGCCTAAAGCACTCCCAGATCATCCCGGCGCTGGAGCCTGGACGGATCGGGATCCGCCTCGGTTCCCCCCTTCTGTTTTCCTTCATCCAGCGGTTGACCCTGGGAAGCCTCCCCGAGAACGTTGATGTGCTCCTCCACCCAGTGGCCTTTGCCGGCTGGATCGGCCTCTTCGTCACCGCCTTGAACCTCCTCCCCATCGGCCAGCTCGATGGGGGCCATGTGAGCTACGCCTTGCTGGGCCGCCATCACCGGTGGGTCGCCATCGGGACCCTTCTCGGGCTTCTCGTCATGGGGACCCTCTTCTGGCCGGGGTGGCTCTTCTGGGCCGGTCTCACCCTCGCCCTCGGCCTGAAACACCCTCCCCCTTTAAACGATGTGACCCCTCTGGATCGACGCCGACGGGTGGGGGGAGTCCTTTCGTTCCTCCTCCTCCTCTCCTTGATCACCCCTGCCCCGTTTAGCTTCCCTTAACCTGGAAATGGTTCACCTGCCGGTCGGGAAGCCAACGCGAGAGCTTCTGAAGAAATTGCTGGCTCGGTTTCCCCAAGGGGACCCCCGGGTGGTGGTAGGGCCCCGGATCGGAGAGGATGCGGCGGTCCTTGAGCTGGGCGACCGGTATCTGGTTGTGACCGCTGATCCGATCACCTTCGCCACGGAGGAGATCGGCTGGTACGCGGTTCACGTCAACGCTAACGACCTGGCCGTCCGGGGGGCAAGACCACTCTGGTTCACGATGGTCCTCCTCCTCCCCGAGGGCCAAGCCACCGAGCCGATGGCCGAAGGGATCTTCGCCCAGGTGGCGGAGGCCTGCTCCGGCATCGGGGTCACGGTCATCGGGGGGCATACGGAGGTGACGGCCGATCTCAGCCGTCCAATCCTGGTCGGGGGGATGCTGGGGGAGGTCGCGAAGGATAAACTGGTGACAACGGCGGGGGCCCGGGTGGGGGATGTCGTGATCCTCACCAAGGGGATCGCCATCGAGGGGACCGCCATCCTGGCCCGGGAGAAGGCAGAAGCCTTGAAGGACCTGGGTTGTGACGAGGCCCTTCTGGAGCGGGCCAGGGGCTTCCTCCGCCGTCCTGGGATCAGCGTCCTGGAGGATGCCCTCTTGGCGGTCGAGACGGCGAAGGTCCACGCGATGCACGATCCGACGGAGGGGGGCCTCTCCTCGGGCCTCTACGAGCTGGCCGAGGCTTCCGAGGTCGGCCTCCGGATCGTTCGTGAGAGGATCCCAATCCTCCCCGAATCCTTGAAGCTCTGCGAAGCCCTGGGCCTGGACCCGCTGGGGACCATCGCCTCGGGGGCCCTCCTCCTGACGGCACCACCCGAGGCCGCGGAGCGGCTCCTGCAGCGGTACCGGCGGGAAGGGATCCTGGCGGCGGCCATCGGAGAGGTCGTGGAGCGGGAAGAGGGGATCACACTGGTTGTGGGGGGAGAAGCAAAGCCCTTCCCCCGGTTCGATCGGGACGAGATCGCCCGCCTCTTCGAAGGATCGGCGTAGGGCCGCTTTTCCTTGACACCTCCTCGGTTTTTTGTTAGGGTTTTTCACGATTCTTGAGGCGCTTCACCAGACCAGAACCCGTCAAGGAGAGTTCGGGATGCCGTGGGGAAAAGGGAAGGTTATGACGTTCCAGGAGGTGATCCTGACCCTGGATGCCTTCTACGCCGAGCGGGGGTGCCTGATCTTGCAACCGTACGACGTCGAGGTGGGGGCCGGGACGATGAACCCGGCCACGTTCCTTCGGGTCCTGGGGCCTGAGCCGTGGAACGTGGCCTACGTGGAGCCGACCCGGCGACCCACCGATGGCCGCTACGGCGAGAATCCCAACCGGCTCCAGCACTACTATCAGTATCAGGTGATCCTCAAACCCTCGCCGGACGATGTCCAGGAGCTCTACCTGGAGAGCTTGAAGGAGCTGGGCATTGACCCGCTGAAACATGACATCCGCTTCGTGGAGGATGACTGGGAATCCCCGACGCTCGGGGCCTGGGGGTTGGGCTGGGAGGTCTGGCTGGACGGCCTGGAGATCACCCAGTTCACCTACTTCCAGCAGGCGGGTGGCATTGATCTGAAGCCGGTTTCTGCCGAGATCACCTACGGCCTGGAGCGGATCGCCATGTTCCTGCAGGGGGTGGATTCGGTCTTCGATCTGATCTGGGCCGATGGAATCACCTACGGCCATGTCCACCACAGGGGAGAGGTCGAGTGGTCCATCCACAATTTTGATGTGGCCGATGTGGAGCTTCAGCAGAAGCTCTTCGACCTCTACGAGCGGGAGTCCCTCCGGCTGATCGAGAAGGGCCTGATCCTCCCCGCCTACGATTACTGCTTGAAGTGCTCCCACACCTTCAACATCCTCGAGGCCAGAGGGGCCATCAGCGTCACCGAACGGACGAACTACATCGGGCGGGTCCGGAACCTGGCCCGCCGGGTGGCCGAGGCCTACCTGAAACAGCGGGAGGAGCTGGGGTACCCCCTGATGAAGGCCTGGGCGGGTGGGCTGAGGGAACGATGAAGCGCCTCCTGATGATGATGGTGCTCACAGGGGTCATGGCCGCTCCGGGCCTGGCGGCGGAGAAGGAGCTGGATCTCGTCATCACCGCCTACGAGCGCTGGATCGACACCATCCAAGGCCGGGTCAAGAATTTCAGCCCCAGGAAGGCCTACGAGACGACGGTGATCATCAAGTTTGTGAACGCTAAGGGAAAGGTCATGGGCCGGCAGGCCGTCAAGGTTGGGGATCTCGATTCGGGGGAGGAGCGGTCCTTCTCCGCCCCTATCCCCGAGGAGTACCGGAAGGAGGTCCGGACGTTTCTCTTTGAACCAAAGGCCCTCTGGCGAAAGAGGAGATAGGCAAAGGACGATGGGCAAGGAACTCCTCCTTGAGATCGGGGTCGAAGAGATCCCTTCCTCCTATATCCCCGGAGCCTTAAGGGATCTGGCCGAGGGGGCGAAGAGGCTCTTCCAGGAGCATCGGATCCTCTTCTCCCACGTCCGGACCCTGGGCACCCCCCGCCGCCTCACGCTCTACATCGAGGAGCTGGAGGAGGTCCAGCAGCCCTTGACGAGGGTGGTCGTCGGCCCCTCCAAAGGGACAGCCTTTGACGGGGAGGGCCGCCCGACGAAGGCGGCATTAGGGTTTGCCAGGGCCCAAGGGCTACCCGTTGAAAAGCTCCAGATCCGGCACCTGGAGCGGGGGGAACATCTGGTGGCCGTCATCGAGGAACGGGGCCAGAAGACCTTTGACCTCCTCCCCGAGCTTCTCCCCAGGCTCGTCCTCTCCCTCCCCTTCCCCAAGACGATGCGCTGGGGGGAGGGGAACCTCCGGTTCGTTCGCCCGATCCGCTGGCTCCTCGCCCTCTTCGGGGGACGGATGGTCCCCCTGGAGATTGACGGGATCAAAAGCTCCAACAAGACCTACGGCCACCGGTTCCTGAGCCCGGGCCCCATCTGGGTCCACTCCTTCGAGGAGTACCTGGAGAAGCTGGAGGAGGAGTTCGTCATCGTTGACCCGGAGAAACGGAGGGAGCTGGTGACGAGGCTGGCCCTCGAGGCGGCCGAGAAGGTCGGGGGAAGGCCCGTCCTGGAGAAGGACCTGGTCGAAACGGTCACCAACCTGGTCGAGTACCCGAGCGCCGTGTGCGGGAGCTTCGCGAAGGAATACCTGATCCTCCCCAGGGAAGTCATCATGACCCCCATGAAGAGGCACCAGCGTTACTTCCCGGTGGTTGATGCCACGGGGAAACTCCTCCCCTACTTTATCGCCATCACCAACATCCGATCAAAGGACATGGCCCCGATCCGGGAAGGCAATGAACGGGTGCTCCGGGCCCGCCTCTCGGACGCCAGCTTCTTCTACCAGGACGACCGGAGGGTGCCGCTGGCGGATCGGGTCCCCCGACTGAAACAGATCATCTTCCATGAACGGTTGGGCACCCTCTACGACAAGGTCGAGCGGCTCCAGGAGCTGATGGCTTTCCTGGCCGAGAGGATCACCCCCTCCC
The DNA here is from genome assembly GCA_964535215.1 of uncultured bacterium. GTDB lineage: Bacteria > Methylomirabilota > Methylomirabilia > Methylomirabilales > JACQHM01 > JACQHM01. Next base: position 36,499 of record CAZHST010000012.1, on the reverse strand, counting down.
TGGTCGAGCGGGGAAGGAGGGCTGCCTACCTCTCCAAGGCGGATCTCCTGACCGCCATGGTGAAGGAATTTCCGGAACTCCAGGGGATCATGGGAAAGGAGTACGCCCTCCTCTCGGGTGAGCCCCCGGAGGTGGCCCAGGCCATCGAGGAGCACTACCTCCCCCGCTACGCCGGGGATCGGATCCCGGCCTCGGTCCTGGGAGCCCTTCTGGCCATCGCCGACAGGGCCGACTCCCTGGCCGGCTGCTTCGGCATCGGCCTGATCCCCACAGGTTCCGAGGACCCTTACGCCCTTCGGCGGGCGGCCTTAGGCATCCTCCAGATCCTCCTGGAGAAGGACCTCCCGATCCGCCTCTCGGATATCGTGGGGAAGGCGCTGAACCTGGTCTGGCCGAGGATCACTAAGCCGGTGGACGAGGTAGAGCGGGAGCTGCTGGAGTTCTTCCGGACCAGGCTCCACGGGATCCTCCTCGAGCGGGGCATCCCCTCCGACCTGGCCGAGGCCGTCCTCTCGGTGGATTTCGAGAATGTCTTTGACGCGGGGAAGAGGGCCGAGGCCCTCAAGCTGTTCAGGCGGGAGCCTGACTTCAACGAGCTCTCCATCGCCTTCAAACGGGTGGTGAACATCATCCCCGAAGGCCTGGGGGCGGAGGTCAACCCCCGCCTCTTCACCGAGGGGGCTGAGCGGGCCCTTCACGGCGAGACCCGGAGGCTGAGGGATGAAGTGAACGGGTTCCTCGCCCGGAAGGATTACCTCGGGGCCTTGCGGAGGATCGCCACCTTGAAGCCGATCGTGGATATGTTCTTTGAGGAGGTCCTGGTAAACGTGGAGGAGGAAGAGGTCCGGACGAACCGCCATGCCCTCCTGAAGGAGGTGGCGGATCTGTTCGGGAAGATCGCCGATTTCAGGAAGATCATCGTCACCCCCTAAAGGTTTTTGTAGCCTTTTTTCCTGCATGAAAGCGAGGGAATCCGCCATGGCAGTGGGAAAGAAGTATGTCTATTTCTTTGGAAGGGGCAAGGCCGAGGGCCGGGCCGAGCAGAAGAACTTGCTTGGCGGGAAAGGGGCGAACCTGCACGAGATGACCCGGCTGAAGATCCCTGTCCCGCCCGGCTTTACCATCTCCACCGAGGCCTGCCTCGAGTACTTCAAGCGGGGGGGGAAGCTCCCCACCGGCCTCTGGCAGGAGGTCGAGGCGAACCTGAAGAGGCTGGAACAGGTCATGCAGGCCAGGTTCGGTGATCCCAAGAACCCCCTTCTGGTCTCGGTCCGCTCCGGGGCCCGGGTCTCGATGCCAGGGATGATGGACACCGTCCTGAACCTGGGCCTAAACGACCAGGCGGTCCAGGGGCTGATCGAACGGTCCGGGAACCCCCGCTTTGCCTACGATTCGTACCGGCGGCTCCTCCAGATGTTCGGCGACGTCGTGTTAGGCGTCAAGAAATCGGCCTTCGAAGACCTGATCGCGGCGAAGAAGCGGGAGAAGGGGGTTACCCACGATACGGAGCTTTCCGCCGAGGACTTAAAGGAACTGGTCGGGCAGTTTAAAGGGGTGATCCAGCGGGAGACCGGTCGGGAGTTTCCCCAGGATCCCCGGGAGCAGCTCCAGCTCGCCGTCAATGCGGTGTTCCAGTCCTGGAACAACAAACGGGCCATCGAGTACCGGAGGATTGAAAAGATCCCTGATGACTGGGGCACGGCGGTGAACGTCCAGGCCATGGTCTTCGGCAACCTGGGGGAATCCTCGGGGACAGGGGTGGCCTTCACGAGGAACCCGGCCACCGGGGAGAAGCACCTCTACGGCGAATTCCTCCAGAACGCCCAGGGGGAGGATGTGGTCGCCGGCATCCGGACCCCTCAGCCGATCGAGGCCTTAAAAGAGGTCATGCCAAAGGCCTATAAGGAGCTGACCGAGATCTGCCGGCGTCTGGAGCGGCACTACAAGGACATGATGGACATCGAGTTCACCGTCCAGGATGGGAAGCTCTACATGCTCCAGTGCCGGGTCGGGAAGCGGACGGGATTGGCGGCGGTCAAGATCGCCGTGGACATGGTGAGGGAGCGCCTGATTGATCAGAAGACAGCGGTCTTACGGGTGGACCCGAGACAGCTGGAGCAGCTTCTCCACCCGATGATTGATCCCACGGCCCAGGTGCAGAAGATCGCCAAAGGGCTGGCGGCCTCCCCTGGGGCAGCGGTGGGGAAGGTCGTCTTCACCGCAGAGGAGGCGACGGAGTGGGTGGGCCGGGGGGAGAAGGTCATCCTGGTCCGGCCCGAGACCTCCCCCGAGGATGTCGCCGGCATGTACGCCGCCCAGGGGATCCTCACCTCCCGAGGGGGGTTGACCTCCCACGCCGCCGTCGTCGCCAGGGGGATGGGAAAACCCTGCGTGGTGGGCTGTCACGACATCATCGTCTACGAGCATGAGGGCTACTTCCAGGCAGGGAGCATCATCGTCCGGCGGGGAGATTCCATTACCATTGATGGGACGTCAGGGGAGGTCATCCTCGGGGAGGTCCGGTTGATCCAGCCGGAGCTCTCGGGGGACTTTGGGACCTTGATCACCTGGGCGGACAAGTTCCGGAAGATCGGTATCCGGACCAACGCCGACACCCCCAGGGACGCGCAGGTAACACGGCAGTTCGGGGGGGAGGGGATCGGCCTCTGCCGGACCGAGCACATGTTCTTCCAGGGGAACCGGATCGTGGCCATGCGGGAGATGATCCTGGCCGAGGATGCCGAGGGGCGGCGGAAGGCCCTGGCCAAGCTCCTCCCCATGCAGAAGGGGGACTTCAAGGAAATCCTTTCTATCATGGACAATCTCCCGGTGATCATCCGGACCCTGGATCCCCCCCTCCATGAATTCCTCCCGAGGACCGATGGGGAGATCCGGGCGGTGGCCGAGAGCATGGGCGTCTCCCCTGAGACCCTGAAGAAAAAGGTCCTCTCCCTCCAGGAGTTCAACCCGATGCTGGGGCACCGGGGCTGCCGCCTGGGGATTGATTACCCCGAGATCACCGAGATGCAGGCCCGGGCCATCTTCGAGGCGGCCTGCGAGCTGAAGCAAGAGGGGAAGAACCCCTACCCGGAGATCATGATCCCTTTGGTCGGCCATGTCAGGGAGCTGGAGGAGCAACGGGAGATTGTGGATCGGGTGGCTAAAGAGGTCATGAAGGAATACGGCGTCACGGTCCGGTATCTGGTCGGGACCATGATCGAGCTCCCCAGGGCCTGCCTCGTGGCCGATCAGATTGCCAAGGCGGCGGAGTTCTTCTCCTTCGGGACAAATGACCTGACCCAGACGACCTTGGGCCTCTCCCGGGACGATGCCGAAGGCAAGTTCCTGACCACCTACCTGGAGAAGGGGATCTTTAAGGAGAATCCTTTCATGACCCTGGATCAGGAGGGGGTCGGCGAGCTGATGCGGATCGCGATTGACAAGGGGAGGAAGGTCCGGAAGGATCTGGAGATCGGGATCTGCGGCGAGCACGGAGGAGATCCCAAGTCCGTCGAGTTCTGCCACCGGATCGGCTTGGACTACGTCAGTTGCTCCCCCTACCGGGTGCCGATTGCCAAGCTGGCGGCCGCCCAAGCCGCCCTGAAAGGGAAGGTAAAGATCAAGGAAATGGGGGAGCGGTAGAGGGGAGCCACGACCGGCCAGATCTTTTCAAAGGGTGGGGCAGCACAAGGCGGCGAGTTTCCTGGCAATCCCTTCAAGGGGCAGGACATAATCAACGACGCCGGCCCTGATGGCCGAGAGGGGCATCTCCGGGAAGGGGGTCGTGGCAGGATCCTGGGCAAGGACGAGCCCGCCCCCCTCCTTGATGGCCTTGGCCCCATCCGTCCCATCCCTCCCTGTCCCCGAGAGGATGACCCCGATCACCGCCTCCTTGTGGTAGCGGGCCGCCGATTCGAACAGGAGATCGGCTGAAGGGCGGACGAAGCGGACGGGCTCTGAACGGCTCAGGGTGGCTCGGCTGTACCGGACGAGGAGGTGGTGATCAGCCGGGGCCAGGAGGACCTCCCCGGGTTTCAGGAAATCCCCCTCCTCCGCCTCCTTGACCCGGAGCGCACATCCCCGGCCGAGAAGGTCGGCCAGCCCGCTCCTGAAGGTCGGCCACCGGTGCTGGACGATCAGGAAGGGGGCCGGGATATCAGCCGGGAGGGCGCCTAAGAGGATGGTCAAGGCCTCGATCCCACCGGCGGAGGCCCCGATCACCACAACCCGCATGGCGGAAAGCTTCCGGTAGGCTTTGGCCTTGGGGTCCACCAGGGTGAGGGCCTCCCTGGCCGGCCCTTTCGGAAGCTCGGCGGTCCCCAGCAGGAGAAAGCCCCCCGGGTTCAAGGCCTCTGTGAGGGTGGAGCAGATCTTAACCTGGGTCGGCTCGTCGTAGTAGATCAGGACGTTCCGGCAGAAGATGATATCCATCCCCCGGGGAGGCGGATCCGAGATGAGGTCATGGAACTCGAAACGGATCAGCCTCTGAAGGGTCTGGCTGACCCGATAGGCCCCGCCCTCAAAGAGGAAGTGACGGGCGAGCTGGTCCTCCTTCAGGCCGGTCACGGCCTCCTTCGGGTAGAGACCCCTCTTCGCCTTGGCCAGGGCCTCCCGGTTCAGGTCGGTGGCCAGGATTGAGGCATTAAACCTCTGCCCTTTCGCTCCATCTGCCACCACCATCCCAATCGAGTAGGCCTCCTCACCGGTTGCACAACCAGCACACCAGATCCGGATCGGGGACCGGTGGGATAAAGCGGGGAGGAGCATCCGCCGGAGGGCCTCAAAGGCCTCCCGCTCCCGGAAGAAGCCGGTGACGGTGATCGTGAGGTCATCCAGGAGCCGTTGGGGCTCGACAGGATCCCTGGCGAGAAGGGCCCGGTACTCGGCCAGAGATGCCACCCCCCTGAGTCGGAGCCTCCGGTCCAGGCGCCGCCGGAGGGTGGTCTCCCGGTAGCCAGTGAGGGCGACCCCTGTCGCCCTCTGGACCTCCAGGAGAATGGCCCTAAGCGTTTGATCCCCCTGCTGCTCCATCAGCGAAAGGATGCCAGGGGAGTTGGTCTCTGTCAAGAGGTCAGAAACTCAAGCTTTGAAAAAGCTCTTTGATTTTGGTAAGATACCCCTGAATCGCCCTCTCCTGTCCGGCCGGGGACTCTCCCCGACCGGCCCGTGCCCGACGATGGCATGACCTAGGGGGGAAAAGGCCTATGGCTCAGATGACAGAGTTAGACGCCGAGACCCGGGAACGGATCAATCGCGGGATCCTGTTGAGAACAGGGGCCTATCTCGTGAACGATCACTTCGCCCTTTCCCACCGTCGTCACACCTCCGAGTACGTCGAGAAGGCCTTGGTGACAACCGAGCCGGCCTTTACCGAAGGCCTGGGGGAGATCATCGCCAAGCATTTTGCCAAGGTTCAGGTAGACGTGGTCCTGACCACCGGATATGGGGCCTCGATCTTGGGCCATTGCGTGGCCCGGGCCCACCCGTCCCGGCCCCATTTTATCTACGCCACGAAGAGGACAAAGGCCAACGGGACCAATGAGGTTGTTCTTCGACGGGAGTTCCATCAGCTCTTTACCCACGGTGCCAAAGTCCTCATCGTCGAGGATATCCTGACGACCGGCGAGACCGTCAAGGCCTTGATCAAACTGGTCCATGCCTTAGGGGGGGAGGTGGTGGGGATTGGAACTATTTGGCGGAGGAGCAAGAAGATCACGTTCAAATACCCCCTCTTCACCCTTGTGGATCGAGAGTTTCCGACCTACTCACCGCAGGAGTGCCCAATGTGCCGGAAGGGCATCCCGATCAACCGGGCCTTTGGGGGAGGAGGGGAGGAGGAGCAGGAGGAATCCTAAGCCCGGCACTGGGCCGAAGGGTGAGGGGCCCCATGCCACCGAAGCTCTCGAAGGAAGAGGTCAACTACCGCCCGGGGAAAAAAGAGCGAAGGTGTGGAAACTGCACCGCCTTCCTTCCTGAGGAAAGCTCCTGTACGAGAATCGAGGGAAAGATCGAGCCGTTCATGGCGTGCAATCATTGGACCCCGCTCAAAGGAGCGAAAGGGGCAAGACCGGATGGCGGGTGAAGGTCGTTAAGCCGCCTTTTTTAGCTTTCTCTTAGCCTTGACCGGTTTCGGAGCCGGCTTGGCGACTTTCTCTTTCTCCTTAACCCGTAGGCTCATGATCCGCCAGACCATTGATCTGATCTCATCGTCGCTGTAACCGTTCTCTTTGCCAAACCATTGGATCATCCAGAACCCTCCTTTCATACTGACGGATTTAAGCAAAATCTATGCCAAGAATGCCGGGAACGGGTCTTCCCTGAACCGTCGGCGCTTTAACAAGGGCTCAGGTGCCCTATGCTGGATCGTCTTGACCAGATCGAGCGGGACACACAGGCCTTGGGGCGTGAACTCTTTGCCTCTCTCTCTGGCAAAATGCCACAGGTCTTTCAACGGCGATGGTGGGAGGCCCGGTTCTTTGAGCGCTGCACGAGGGATGAGACGGCCAAGGTCCAGCTCTTCCGGTTTATTGATGTCCTCCCAACCCTCAGGACCGACCAGGAGGTGGCCCGGTACCTTCAGGAATACCTCTTGCCCTATATGCCGTCTGCCCTCCGTTACCCCGCTGGCCTTCTCTCCCCCCGCTCTTTCGTCGGCCGGGCTTTGGGGCGTGCAACCCGGATCAGCATGAGATGGCTGGCAAAGCGGTTCATCGCCGGGGCAACGGTTGAAGAAGCCCTCGCGGTCCTTCAGAGGCTCCGGCGCCGGAGGATGGCCTTCACCCTCGATGTCCTCGGGGAGGCCACGGTTAGCGAGGAGGAGGCCGAACGCTACATGCACCGGTACCTTTCCCTCCTGGAGACCTTGGCACCAAAGATAGCGGGGTGGAAGGTGATTGAGCAGATCGACCTCGACCATCGAGGGAGGCTCCCCCGGATGCACGTCTCCCTCAAGTTGAGCTCCTTGTCCGCGAACTTCGATCCTACCGACCCCGAGGGAACCTCCCGGGCCGTGAAGGCCCGCCTCAGGCCCATCCTCCGGACGGCCCAAAGGAGGGAGGCCTTTGTCACCATTGACATGGAGCAGTACCGGTACAAAGACCTCACGCTCCGGATCTTTAAGGAGCTTCTGGAGGAAGAGGAGTTCAAAAACTTCGACCGTGTCGGCATCGCCCTCCAAGCGTATCTCAAGGACACCGAACGGGACCTCTTGGATCTGATCGCCTGGGGAAAGCGCCGGGGCTCCCCTGTCACCGTCCGCCTCGTCAAAGGGGCCTACTGGGATTATGAGATCGTCATCGCCCGTCAGGAAGGCTGGCCGGTCCCGGTCTTCACCCGAAAGGAGGAGACCGATGCCAACTTCGAGAAGCTGACCGCCCTTCTCCTAGAGCACCATGACGTGCTCCACCCGGCCATCGGAAGCCACAACATCCGCTCCATTGCCCACGCGCTGGCCTGGGCCCGGCACCTGAAGGTCCCCGACCGGACCCTGGAGTTCCAGCTCCTCTACGGGATGGGGGATCCCATCAAAGCGGCCCTCGTCCAGATGGGCCATCGGGTCCGGGTCTATGTCCCCTTCGGCGAGCTGATCCCGGGCATGGGGTATCTCATCCGGCGTCTTCTCGAGAACACGTCTAACGAATCATTCCTCCGGCGGAGCTTCGCCAAGGACCTTTCCCCGGACGAGCTGTTGAAGCCCCCCGGACCCTCTCCCCAGCCCTCGACGGTGGGAAGGAGGAATGGGGAGGGTCCCATCCCCCCATTTCGAAACGAGCCGATCCTGGACTTCGCCCGGGAAGAGGAGCGCCAGCGGATGCAGAAGGCCTTAAGGGTCGTCCGTCAGGAGTTCGGGAGGTCTTACCCGTTGGTGATCGGTGGAGAGGAGGTCTCCACCCCGAGGAGGCTCCCCTCGTTGAACCCTTCCCACCCGGAGGAGGTTGTCGGGTGGGTGAGCTGTGCGGATGGTTCCCTGGCCGAGCAGGCCCTGGAGGCTGCCAGGCAGGCCTTCCCCCGGTGGGCGGCTGTCCCTCCAAAGGAGCGGGCCGATCTTTTGTTTCGGGCGGCCGCCCTCCTGCGGGAGCAGCGGGGGGAGCTGGCGGCGTGGGAGGTATACGAGGCGGGGAAGCCATGGCAGGAGGCCGATGCCGATGTGGCGGAGGCCATTGATTACCTGGAGTACTATGGCCGGGAAATGCTCCGTCTGGGAACCCCCCAGCGCCTCGGCAACCTACCCGGGGAGATCAACGAGTACGTCTACCAGCCGAGGGGGGTCGCCGTGGTCATCGCCCCCTGGAACTTTCCGCTAGCGATCCTGACCGGTATGACCTCCGCCGCCCTGGTCGCGGGGAACACCGTCATCATGAAGCCGGCCGAGCAGACCCCCGTGATCGCGGCAAAGCTCATGGCGATCCTCAAGCAGGCCGGGGCTCCTCCAGGGGTCGTGAACTATCTCCCCGGGATCGGCGAGGAGGTGGGGGAGTACCTGGTCAAAAGCCCAAAGGTGGACCTCATCGCCTTCACTGGCTCGAAGGCGGTAGGGCTCCGGATCTTGGAGCTGGCGGCACAGACCGGGGCGGGGCAGCGGGGTCCCAAAAAGGTTATCGCCGAGATGGGGGGGAAAAACGCCATCATCGTTGATGAAGACGCCGACCTGGATGAGGCCGTCCAGGGTGTCCTGCTCTCGGCCTTTGGCTATGCCGGTCAGAAGTGCTCCGCCTGCTCTCGCACCATCGTCTTAAGGGGGATCTATGAGGCCTTCCTCTCGCGTCTGGTAGAGGCGGCCAGAAGCCTCCCGGTCGGGCCTGCCGATCTTCCCGGGACGGTCGTCGGCCCCCTGATTGATGAGGAGGCGTATCAGAAGGTGCGCCGTTTCATCGACATTGGGAGGAAGGAGGCCAAGCCCATCCTGGAGGTGGACACCTCCTCCCTGGGGACCGGCTACTTCGTGGGGCCCACCATCTTCGCCGACGTGCCCCCCGAGGCTGCCATTGCCCAGGAGGAGATCTTTGGTCCGGTCCTGGCGGTAATCCCGGCCAGGGATTTTGAAGAGGCCCTGTCCCTTGCCAACGGTACCGCCTATGCCCTAACCGGCGGCCTCTACTCCCGGAGCCCCGCCCACATCCAGCAGGCGAAGGAGGCGTTCCAGGTGGGGAACCTGTACATCAACCGGAAGATCACCGGGGCGAAGGTGGGGCGTCAGCCCTTCGGGGGGTTGAGGATGTCGGGGATCGGCTCCAAGGCCGGCGGACCCGATTACCTGCTCCAGTTCTTAGAACCCCGCGTTGTGACCGAGAACACCCTCCGCCATGGTTTCGCCCCGTTACCCGGAGAGGAATAGCGGTGAAGGGAGGAAGGAAAGGAGGAGAGGATGGAAGACGTGAGGCGATGGGTGCACAGGCTCTTGGGGGTCCCGGGGGAGGAGGGGAGCCTTGGAGAGCCACCGGAGGTGTGGGGGACCTTAGAAGCCAGCCTTCAAGCGGTCCATGCCGTGCCGCTGGACCCTCTAGCGGAGCCCGCGATCACGACCCGCCTGAACATCCCCTGGCCTGATGAAGGCGCTGAAAGGAAGGTGGAATCATGACGGAACCCTATCAGCTCACGCTAAGCGAGGCGGCGGATCTCATCCGGACAAAACAGCTCTCCCCGGTCGAGCTGACCCGGTCCTGCCTTGAGCGGATCGAGAAGGTTGAACCGAAGGTCCTGGCCTGGGCCAGGATCACGCCCGAAGAGGCCCTGGCCGAGGCCAAGCGCCTGGAGCAGCTCCTCCAGGCCGGGACTTACCTTGGACCCCTCCACGGCATCCCCATCGGGGTCAAAGATATCTTTTACACGAAGGGGCTTGAGACGGAGGCGGGCACAAGGATCTTGAAAGGGTTTATCCCATCCTTTGACGCCACGGCGGTCAAGCGTCTGAAAGACGGAGGGGCGGTCCTTTTGGGGAAGACGACCACGACGGAATTTGCCTACTTCGATCCGGCCGCGACCAGAAACCCCTGGAACCTGAACCACACCCCGGGGGGCTCCAGCAGCGGCTCGGCCGCCGCCGTCGCCGCCGAGATGTGCTTTGGAGCTTTAGGCTCCCAGACCGCCGGATCCATCATCCGACCGGCAGCCTACTGCGGGGTCGTCGGAATCAAACCCACCTACGGCCGGGTGAGCCGCTTCGGCATCCTCCCCTTCGCCTGGACCCTGGACCACCCGGGCCCCTTCGCCAAGACGGTCCGGGATGGGGCGATCCTCCTGGAGGGGATTGCCGGCCCCGATCCCTTGGACGCCAGCACCGCTTCCACGCCCGAGCTGAGGCTCTTGGGATCGCTCGATGATCAGCCTTCAGGGCTTACCGTCGGCATCCCCGATCGGTACTTCCCCGAACGGTCAGACCCGTCGGTGAAGGCAGCCTACCGGGAGGCGTTACAGGTCCTGGAGGGGTTGGGGATGCGGATCCGGGAGGTTAAGCTCCCCGAGAGTTTCGAGGCGGGGGTGGAGGCCGGGCGTCTGATCATGCATGTCGAGGGGGCAGCCGTTCACCTAGACCGGTTCAAGGCAAGAGGTGCCGAGTACAGCCCGAAGCTCAAGGCCCTGATTGAGGCGGGGATGCTGGTCCAGGGTGTGTCCTACCTCAGGGCGCAGCAGGTACGGGCTGCGGCCATCCAGGCGATGCGGGGGCTCTTTCAGGAGATTGACCTCCTCGCCACCCCGGCCACCCCCACCCCGGCCCCTGAGGGCCTGGACTCAACAGGGGATCCGGTCTTCAACCTGCCCTTCACGACCTTCGGGTTCCCGGCCTTGACGGTCCCCATGGGGTTTAGCCCGGCGGGCCTCCCCCTGGGCCTCCAGCTTGTCGGGCGTCCCTTTGAAGAGGTCCTTGTCTTCAGGGCCGGGTGGGCCTTTGAAGCGGCGACGGCGTGGCACACCCGCCGGCCCCCGCTGTGAGCCATCATGAAGATCAGAAGCATCACCGTCGGCGTCAACCTCTCCCCCCTGTTGAACGAAGAGGTCATCCGCCAGGCCGGCCGGTTTGCCCGGCAGGCGAAGGAGGCCTTCGAGGGGCAGGGGATCGAGGTCCAGACCCTGCGGCTGGCCACCCAGCCCTTCCCCGAGTACCTGGGGAGAGCCTCGGCGGAGGAGATCCTTCGCTTCGCCGTCGAGCTGGAAAGGCTCTGCGGCAAGGAGGGCCTCGAGTACGTTTCCATCGGCCCTGCCACCTCCGACGAGACCGAGCGGGACCTGGCCCTCATGGCCTTGATCCCTCGCCTGATCCGCGAGACGGAGCGCCTGTTCCTAAGCATCGTCATCGGGACAGGAGAAGGGATCAAACGGCGGGCCATCCAGGAGGCGGCCCGGACGATCAAGGAGATATCGGCGACAACCGATGAGGGCTTCGGCAACCTGCGGTTCGCCGCCCTCGCCAACTGCCCGCCCCACATCCCCTTCTTCCCCGCCGCCTACCATCGGGGTGAACCGGCCTTTACCCTCGCCCTTCAGGCCGCGGATCTCGTCCTCCAAGCCTTTCGCGAGGGCCCGGATCTCCCCACGGCTAAGAGGCGGCTCCGCGAGCTTCTGGAAGGGAAGATCCGGCCCATCCAGGAGATGGCCGAAGGGCTGGCCGACAAGGGCTTTGCCTTCCAAGGGCTTGACCTCTCCCCCGCCCCGGCGCCGGGGAGCGAGACGAGCATCGCCTATGCCATCGAGGCTCTTACAGGGAGACGGTTCGGAGAGGCCGGGACCCTGACAGCCGCAGCTTTGATCACCCAAGGGCTGAAAACGACAAACGCAAAAGCCTGCGGCTACTCCGGGTTGATGCTGCCGGTCCTGGAGGATTCTGGCCTGGCCTTAAGGAACCGAGAAGGAACATTCCGCTTGATGGACCTCCTCACCCTGTCGGCGGTCTCTGGGACAGGTCTGGATACCATCCCCCTCCCCGGGGAAGTCCCCCTTGAGAAGCTGGAGGCGATCCTCTCAGACGTGGCCTCCCTGGCCGTCATTCTCCACAAACCCCTCTCGGCCCGCCTCTTCCCGATCCCGGGGAAGAGGGCAGGGGAGATGACGACCTTCGACTTCCCGTATTTCGCCAACACAACACTCTTTCAGGTCTGATCCTAAAGCCGACTATGCGAGGGTGCGGTCGAAGCGTCCGCTTCGGGGGGAGCTTCTTCCTCCCCGCGCCCTCGGACAGGGTGAGGTCAGGTCGTGACTTTTTCGATGAAACGACCAAGGGCCTCGAAGTAGGCGATCCCTCCGACGATGTAGGTATCGTTGTGGCCGGCCCCTCGGATCGTGTAGAACTCCTTCGGTTCGTTGGCCGCCTCGAACAACCGCCTTCCCATGGAAAAGGGGACAATCTCATCCCGATCGCCGTGGAGGATCAGGAGGGGGACGTGGAGCTTTTTGATCTTTGAGAGGGAATCGTACCGGGTGCGGAACAAGAAGCCGATCAGCGGGACGACATGATTGGCCATCTCCCGGATGGAGGTGAAGGGGGACTCGAGAATCAAGCCGGCGCACCGGGTCTTCAGGGCCGTCTCCACGGCAACGGCCGCCCCCAGGGAACGGCCGAAGAAGACCATCTTCGAAGGGTCCAGATCCTGTCGGGAGCGGAGGTACCTGTAGGCGGCCTCCGCGTCCCGGTAGGTTCCTTCCTCCGAGACCCTTCCTCCACTCCTCCCGTAGCCTCGATAGTCGAAGATGAAGACATGGATCCCCAGGAGGTTATGGAGGAGCTTGATGTTCTCCACCCGGTGGCTGATGTTCCCCGCGTTTCCGGGGAACCAGAGGAGGGTGGCGCTCCCCGGCTTCCCCGGCACGAACCAGCCGTTCAACCTGACACCGTCCGAGGTCGTGAAGGTCACATCGTCATAGGCCAGCCCCTCATCGGCCGGGGTCGCGATGATCGTCCTGGAAGGGTAGAAGATGAGGCGTTTCTCCATAGACCCTTCACGCCGGCTGCCAGCGCATCTGCCGTCCCCCCAGGAGATGGAGATGGAGGTGATACACAACCTGGCCCCCTTCAGGGTTACAGTTCAGGACAAGCCTGAAACCTCTCCCGTCGATCCCCTTTTCCTTGGCGATCCTGTTCGCCACCAGGAGGAGGTGACCCAGCAGCTCCTTCTCAGAGGGCCCGGCGTCAACCAGGGTAGACAGGTGGACTTTCGGCACGATGAGGATATGGACCGGGGCCTTAGGGTTGATATCGTCAAAGGCGAAGGCGAGATCGTCCTCGTAGACCTTTCTGCTGGGAAGTTCCCCTTTGATGATCCGGCAAAAGACACACTCCGGCATCCTACGCCCCACCCGAGGTTCCACGATACTCATCGGGCTTCTTCCCAAAGCGGCGCTCCAACTCCCGCCCGACCTCCTTCGGACAGATCTCGTGATAGCCTAACAAGACGAGGAAATGGAACAGGAGGTCAGCGGCCTCGTACACGATTTCTTCCCTCCTCCTGTCCTTGGAGGCGAGGATCAGCTCGGTAAGCTCCTCGGCGAGCTTCTTGAAGATCTTTTCCTGACCCTGGGTCAGGAGCCTCGCCACGTAAGAGTCCGCCGGGGGGCTCGTCTTCCGGCTCAGGATGACCTGGTAGAGCCGATCCAGGATGTTCAAGCCCTCGGAGGCCTCCTGGGGCTCGAAGGCCTTCTCCGGGACCACCCCGGGGATGGGATGGAGCCGCTCAAAGAAGCAGGACCGGTGACCGGTATGGCAGGCAGCGACCTCCTGCTCGACCTTTAAGAGCAACGTGTCCTGATCGCAGTCGTAGAGGACCTCTTTCACCCGCTGGACATGCCCTGACTCCTCCCCCTTCCTCCAGAGCCTCCCCCGCGAACGGCTGTAGAAGTGGGAAAATCCCGTCTCGAGGGTCTTCCTCAAGGCCTCCCCGTTCATATAGGCCATCATCAACACCTCGCCATTCTCCGCATCCTGGACGATGGCCGGGATCAGGCCCTGCTCATCAAACTTGAGCGTCGTCAGATCCACGCGTTCCTCACAATTTATAGCCGATCCTTCTGAGGAGATCATGGCGCCACTTCTGGCCCTCGGCTCCTTCGATCCCCTTCGGGGAAAGGCCGTCCACGACCCCCATCACCCCCCTCCCCTGCTCGGTCTGGGCCACGACAACCTGGATCGGGTTTGCCGAGGCACAAAAGATCTGGCAGACCTCCTGGCACATCTTCACGGCGTTGAGGATGTTGATGGGGTAGGCATCCTTCAGGACGATGACGAAGAAGTGACCGGCCCCGACGGCCTGGGCGTTCTTGATCGCCGCCTGTTTCAAGGTCTCATCATTCCCCGTATGGCGGATCAGGCATTCCCCGGAGGATTCGCAGAAGGCGATCCCGAACCTGGCCTGAGGGACCGATCCAGCGATGATCTCATGGAGATCCTCAACCGTCTTGATGAAGTGGCTCTGGCCGAGGATCACGTTGCAACCCTCCGGCATCTCGATGGAAACCGTTTGAAGCTCTACAGCCATGGCCCCCCTCTTCTTAACTCCTCACATGGACCCCCCGCTCCCTTAAATACACCTTGGCCTCCTGGATCGTGTACTCCCGGAAGTGAAAAATAGAAGCGGCCAATGCCGCATCCGCCTTGCCAACGGTCAACGCCTCATAGAGATGCCCGAGCCTTCCAGCCCCGCCTGAGGCGATGACGGGGATGCCAACAGCCTCCGCGACAGCCCTGGTGAGCTCCAAATCGTAGCCGTCCTTTGTGCCGTCCCGATCCATGCTGGTCAAGAGGATCTCCCCAGCCCCCCGCTTCTCCCCCTCAATGGCCCACTCGACCGCATCCAGGCCCGTTGGCGTCCTCCCCCCGTGGATAAAGACCTCCCACCGACCTCCGGTCCTTTTGGCGTCAATGGCCAACACGATACACTGGCTGCCGAAACGCTCGGCTGCCCTCGGGATCAGCTCCGGGTCCTGAACGGCGGCGGTGTTGATGGAAACCTTGTCGGCCCCGGCTAACAGGAGGGCCCGGATATCCTCCAGGGTCCGGATCCCGCCGCCGACGGTCAAGGGCATGAAGGCCACCTCTGCCGTCCTCGCCACGACGTTGATCAGGATCCTCCGCCGCTCATGGGAAGCGGTGATGTCCAGGAAAACCAGCTCGTCGGCCCCTTCCTGATCGTACCAAGCAGCCACCTCCACCGGGTCGCCTGCATCCCGGAGGTTCACGAAGCGGGTCCCCTTCACCACCCGCCCATCTTTTACATCAAGGCAGGGGATGATCCGTTTCGCCAGCATGAGAGCCGCTCGCCGTTTGAAGGGCAACTTCCGTCGCCTCTTGGAAGTCAAGAACCCCGGAGTAAAGGGCCTTTCCTATCAGCATCCCCATGACCCCTCGGATGGAAGCTACCTTTCGAACATCGTCCAGGGATGCGATCCCTCCTGAGGCAATGACAGCATGCCTGCTGATCTCCGCGATCCTCTTCAAGGCCTCCAGATCCGGCCCCTCCTGGGTCCCGTCCTTTAAGATATCGGTATAGATGATCGCCCCCAGGTCGAGAGGGGCCACGGCCTTGACAAGCTCCAGGGGGGAAAGCCCGGTTGTTTCGGCCCACCCCTTGACGGCCACCTTTCCCCCCCTCGCATCAACGGCCAGGATGATCCGGCCGGGGTACCGGGTGCAGGCCTCCTCCAGGAACCTCCGATCCAGGATGGCCGAGGTCCCGAGGACAGCAAACCTGATCCGATCCCTAAAGAGGGTGTCGAGGGCCGCCAGGGTCCGCAAGCCTCCCCCGACCTGGAGGGGGAGGTCCACGGCAGCAGCGATCCTCCGGATGATCCCTGTCTGGCGCGGAAGGCCCTCGAAGGCCCCGTCCAGATCCACGATGTGGAGCCGCCTTGCCCCCGCCTCCCTCCACCGGAGGGCCACGGCTACAGGATCGTCGGAAAAGAGCGTCTGCCGGGTGGGATCCCCCTGGGTGAGACGGACAACCTTCCCTCCTTTGAGGTCAATGGCCGGAATCACCAACATGGCCCTGCATCATCGGGCGAGCCTGCCGAAGTTCTCCAGGAGCCGAAGCCCTAAGGCCTGGCTCTTCTCAGGGTGGAACTGGGTCGCAAAGAGATTCTCCTGCCAGATGGCCGAGACGAAGCGGATGCCGTACTCCGTCGTCGCCGCCACGATCCCATCCTCCTGAGGATCCACGTAATACGAGTGGACGAAGTAGAAGTAGGAGCCGTCGGGGATGCCGTTGAAGATCGGGGCCGGGCGCTCGATCCTGATCTGGTTCCAGCCCATGTGAGGGATCTTCAAGATCGGGGCTGAGGGTTGACGGGGGAAGCGACGGACACGACCTTTGAGCAGATCAAGGCCTTTGTGGAGGCCGAACTCCTCGCTCTCTGAGAAGAGGAAGTGAAGGCCCAGGCAGATGCCCAAGACCGGCTTCCCCTCCTCGATGGCCCGAAGGAGCGGCTCGACGAAGCCTGCCCCCTTCAGTTTCCCGATCCCATCGGCAAAGGCTCCAACCCCTGGGAGGACAATTCCGGAGGCCTCCTTGAGCGCCCTGGGATCCTCCACGATCCTGGCAGAAAAGCCCACCCGCTCAAAGCCCTTCTGGACGCTTCTTAAGTTCGCGATGCCCGAATCAATGATGGCAATCATCGAGACGGCCTGACATCATCTCTGCCCATGTTATGATGGACATTTGACTACCCCGAAAGGGTTCCCTTTGTCGAAGGGACGCCGGCCCGGCGGGGGTCTAAGGCCGTCGCCTGATCCAACGCCCGGGCCACCCCTTTGAACATGGCTTCGACGATATGGTGGCGGTTCTCGCCGTATTGGACGGTGATGTGGAGGTTCGCCTTCAAGTGGGTGGCGAAGGCCCTGAAGAACTCCTTGACCAGCTCAGTATGGAAGGTTCCGATGGTGCCCCTAAGCTGCGGGGCCCGGTAGACCAGGTACGGCCGGCCGGAGAGGTCAACGGCCACGCTGACAAGGGCCTCATCGAGGGGAATGAGAGCGGAGCCGTAGCGCTGGATGCCGATTTTTTCCCCGAGGGCCTTCTCGAAGGCCTCCCCCAGGGTGATGCCCACATCCTCGACGGTGTGGTGGTAGTCCACTTCCAGATCGCCTCTGGCGTGAACGGTCAGGTCGAAGAAGCCGTGTTTTGCGAGCTGGGCCAGCATGTGGTCAAGGAAGGGCATACCTGTCTGAACCGTGGCCTCCCCTCTCCCGTCCAGGTTCACCTCGACGGAGATGTCCGTCTCCACCGTCCTCCTGGAGAGCTTCGCCGTCCTCTTCATTTTCGTTATTCTGAAAGCCTCGCTAGGATCTCCCGCAACGTTTCCAGGAACAGGTCGTTCTCCTCCGGTGTCCCCACCGTCACCCGGAGGCAGTTGAAAAGACCCGGGCCGTTGCTCAGGTTCCGCACCAGGACCCCTTCCTCGACGAGTCCAAGGTAGACCGGCTCCACCGGGACCTTCGTCCGGAAGAGGAGGAAGTTCGCCTCCGAAGGGAAGACCTCCAGCTCAGGGAGCTCAGACAAAGCCCTGAAGAGCCGCTCCCGCTCCTCGATGACGACCTTCACCTGCCCCTGGATGGCCTCCTCATGCTCTAGGGCAAAGCGGGCAACCGCCTGGGAAAGGGCGTTCACGTTATAGGGGGGCCGCACCTTGTTCAGCTCCTCGATGAGGGCTTCATGGGCTATGAGGTACCCCACCCTGATGCCTGCCAGGCCGATCTTGGAGAGGGTCCGTAAGATGGCCAGGTTCTCATACCGCCAGAGATGGGGCAGGAGGGTCCTCCCCGCATACGGGTAATAGGCCTCGTCCACCACCACCAGTCCCTCCGAGGCCTCCACAACCTTCAGGATCTCCTCCTCGGAAAAGGCGTTCCCGGTCGGGTTGTTGGGCGAGGCGAGAAAGATGAGCTTGGGGCGCTCGCGCCGGATGATTTCCAGGACCTGTTCCAGGGGCAGCTCAAATCGGGGTCCGAGGGGGATCCCCAAGAAGCGGAGGCCTAAGGCCTTCGAGGCCAGCTCGTACATGACAAAGGTCGGGATGGGGGAGAGAACCGGGCCCCCTAAGGCTAGGAGGAGGAGCAGGATGCACTCATCGGAGCCGTTTCCAAGGATCAGGCGCTCCGCCGGGATCCCTAACCTCCCGGCAATGGCCGCCCGAGCCTCCCCGGCATCAGGGTCAGGATACCGGTTCAGGGGCACCCTTTCCAGGATCGTCAACAGTTCCCCATGAAGCTCAGGAGGGAGGGGGAAAGGGCTCTCATTCGCGTCAAGCTTCGCCTTGTACAGGCCCTTCTCGACGGTGTAGGCCTGGAGGCCCCTGATCTCCCCTCGAACCAGCTCCTTCAGCCGCTCTCCCTTCATGCCCCCCTCCTCACCTGGATTGAACGGGCGTGGGCCGAAAGCCCCTCCAAGGCTGCCAGCTCGACGATCGAGGGGCCAAGCTCCTCCAGCTTCTTCGGCGAGAAGGCCACGATGGAGGAGCGCCGCTGGAAGTCCTGGACAGAAAGGGGTGAGGAGAAGCGGGCCGTCCCCCCCGTGGGGAGCACGTGATTCGGCCCGGCCACGTAATCCCCTGCGGCCCCCGGCGAAAAGACCCCCAGGAAGATGGCCCCGGCGTTTTTGATGAGGGGCAGAAAGGTCCACGGGTCCCTGATCAGAAGCTCCACATGCTCAGGGGCGATCTGGTTGACCAAGGCGGCGGCCTCGTCTAAGTCCTGGACGAGGACGATGGCCCCCCACTGGCCCAGGGAGGCCTCGATGATTTCCCGGCGGGGAAGGTCGGCCTCCTGGTTCCTAAGCTCCACGAGGACCGCTTCGGCCAGGGTGGAGGAGGGGGTAATGAGGATGGAGGAAGCCAGCGGATCATGCTCAGCCTGGGCTAAGAGGTCTATGGCCACGGAGGCCGGATCCGCCGAGTCATCGGCCAGGATCAGCATCTCGCTGGGACCCGCCAGGAGGTCAATCCCCACCTGACCGTAGAGGAGTCTCTTCGCCGTTGTCACGTAGATGTTCCCGGGCCCCACAACCTTGTCCACCCGGGGGATGCTCTCTGTGCCGTAGGCTAAGGCGGCGATGGCCTGGGCTCCCCCGACCTTGTAGACCTCCTTAACCCCGGCCAGATCCGCCGCCACCAGGATGGCCGGGTTTACGGCCAGGTCAGGGCCTACCGGCGTGCACATGACGAGGGAAGGGACGCCGGCAACGGCGGCGGGGGTCGCGTTCATCAGGACCGTCGAGGGATAGGCCGCCTTCCCCCCCGGTACGTAGATCCCAACCCGTTCAAGGGGCCTGATGAGCTGCCCCAGGATGGCCCCCTCCTCCTCCACGAACCAAGAGGGATGGAGCTGTCTCTGATGATAGGCCAGGATCCTCGCATGGGCGGTCTTCAGGGCCTCCAGGGCCTTTGGGGGGATGGTCCGGTAGGCCATCTGGATCTCGGCCTCCCCTACCCTGACGGTCTCGGCCGAGAGGAGGGCGCCGTCAAAGTCCTTCGCGTACGTAAAGAGAGCCTGATCCCCTTTCTCCTTCACCGAAGCCAGGATCGTCCGGACAGAGGCCTCGACCTCGGGAGCAGGCTCCACCTGCCGCCCCCTCAAGCTTCTAAGGAACCCTTGGAAGTCAGGATCGTCTTTCCGAAAGACCCTGATCATAGGCGGGCAGCCTTCAGTCGTCAGCGTCCAGCAGACGATGGTTGAGGTTCGACCATTGAGCCTCGAGCGTCGAGTCTCTGGCCTCCCGTCGCCAGTCTCCCGTCTCCAGCCTCTGTCGGATCGCCTCAATCAGCCCCTGCACCCGTTTGTACCTGGTCTTCAAACTGGCCTTGTTGACGATGAGCCGGGCCGAGGATCGGGCGATCTCCTCCACCTCGATAAGGCCATTCTCCGCCAGCGTCCTCCCCGATGCCACCAGATCCACGATCCGCTCCGAGAGGCCAACCAGGGGGGCCAGCTCGATGGAGCCGGAGAGCTTGATGATCTCGACCTGGATCCCTTTCCGGGAGAAATGGCGCTCCGTCAGGTTCGGGTACTTGGTGGCAATCCGGAGGTAGGACCAGGCCTGAGGGTCATCCCGGGCCTTTAGCGCGAGGGGCTCCGCCACCACCAGCCGACAGGCCCCAAAACCGAGATCGAGAGGTTCGTAAAGATCCTTCCCCTGCTCCAGCAGGAGGTCCTTCCCGACGATCCCGAGATCGGCCGCCCCGTGCTCAACGTAGGTCGGCACATCCTGGGCCTTGAGGGCGAGGAACCGGAGCCCCCGGTCCGGATCCTCACAAACCAGCCGCCGGGATGAGAGAAACACCTCCCCACAGGGGATCCCCATGGACTGGAAAAGCTGAACGCTGTCCCCAAACAACCGCCCTTTGGGAAGGGCAATGGTGAGAAGGTCATCCTTCATCGGACCCGTTCGATCCTGGCCCCGAGGATCGCGAGCTTCTTCTCCATAGCCTCGTAGCCCCGGTCCAGGTGATAGATCCGTGAGATGGTCGTCCGCCCCCTGGCCGCCAAGCCGGCCAGGACCAAGGAAGCCGAAGCCCGAAGGTCCGTGGCCATGACGGGGGCCCCGCTCAGCGAGGGGACCCCTTGAACGAAGGCCACGTTCCCCACCACCTTGATGTCCGCCCCCATCCGGAGAAGCTCATTCACATGCATAAAGCGGGTCTCAAAGACGGTCTCGGTGATGAGACTCCTCCCCTCGGCGATGGCCATCAAGGCCATGAACTGGGCCTGCATATCGGTAGCAAAGCCGGGAAAGGGTTGGGTCTGGATGTTGACGGCCTTAGGTCTCCCAACGGATCGGACCCGTAACGTGTCCGGGCCGACCTCCACCGCAACCCCTGCCTCCTGAAGCTTGGCCGTCACCGCCTCCAGGTGGTCTGGACGGCACCCCTCGATGAGGACCTCCCCACCCGTGATGGCCGCCGCCACGGCGAAGGTCCCGGCCTCGATCCTGTCAGGGATGATCCGGTGGGAAGCCCCGTGTAAGGCTTCTACACCGCGGATGACGATGGTGGGGGTCCCCGCCCCTTCGATGCACGCCCCCATCGCGTTCAAGAGATCGGCCAGATCCACGACCTCAGGTTCGCAGGCGGCGTTCTCCAAGACCGTCACCCCCTCGGCTAAACTCGCGGCCATCATCAGGTTCTCCGTCCCGGTCACCGTCGGGAGGTCGAAGTAGATCCTGGCCCCCTTGAGGCGATCTGCCTTGGCCTCGACGTACCCCTCGTTCAAGGTGATCTCCGCCCCCAGCTTCGCTAACCCCCCCAGGTGGAGGTTGATCGGGCGAGGCCCAATAGCGCAGCCCCCTGGAAGGGACACCCTGGCCCGTCCGAAGCGAGCGACCAAGGGGCCCAAGACCAGGACGGAGGCCCGCATGGTCCGCACGAGATCGTAAGGGGCCTCAAACCCCTTGAGCCCTTCAGCCTTCAGGGAAAGGGACCCCTCCGCTCCATCGGCCTCAACGCCCAGGTGTCGGAGGAGGACCAGGATCGTCCTGATATCCCCTAGCGAAGGGATGTTTTCCAGGTGGAGCACATCTTTGGTGAGGAGGGATGCGACCAGACAGGGGAGGGCGGCATTCTTGGCCCCACTGACCTTCACCCGGCCCTCGAGAGGCTTCCCGCCATAGATGATGAACTTGTCCATCCTTATAAACCAGGGGCCAGTGACCAGGGGCCAGGGGCCGGTGGAGAGACCTCCTGTTCGCCGATCCCTAGCCAGGGGTCACTCCCGGTGGAGCCGGGCGAGGACAACCCGATCGTGCCCGGCATAGTCCTTGACGACCTCAACAGCCTCGTAGCTTCCCCTCTCCTCCAAAAGTCTGATGACCGACCGTGCCTGATCGGCTCCAACCTCCAAGGCGAGGAGGCCTCCCGGCTTCAAGAAGCAGGAGGCTTCGGCTATGATCCTCTGATGCAGGGCCAACCCGTCCGGCCCGCCGTCCAAGGCCATCCTCGGTTCGTAGTGAAGCTCCGGCTGAAGCCGTGGAAGCTCTTCCGAGGGGATGTAAGGCGGGTTTGACGCGATGACGTCCACCTTCCCCTCCAACCCCAACCGGGAAAGGGGTTCAAAGAGATCCCCCTGGAGGAAGACGATCCGTCCAGCAAGCTGGAGGGCCTCCGCATTCTCCCGGGCAACCCCAAGGGCCTCTTCCGAAAGATCGGTCGCGTAGATCCTCGCATAGGGCAGTTCTGCCGCCAAGGCCAAGGCAATGGCCCCCGAGCCGGTCCCCACGTCCACGACAACCAAGGAACAGGGATCGGTGACCAGGGGCCGGTGGGGATCTCCAGGGTTCGTTGGCCGCTGACCGCTGGCCGCTGATCCCTGACGGCGGAGCCATGCGAGGATGGCCTCGACCAGGACCTCAGTCTCAGGTCGAGGGATCAGGACGGCAGGGGTGATCTTTAAGGGAAGGGACCAGAACTCTTTCTCGCCAAGGATATAGGCGACGGGTTCCCGGTGGAGTCGCCGGCCGAGCAATCGGTGAAAACGCTCAAGGACCCCGGCTTCAAGGGGACGGTCGGGATCCAGGAGGAGGCTTAAAGGGTCCCTGGAATCACCGCGGAACGCATGGGCGAGAAGGAGCCGGGCCTCGAGATGGGTGCTCTCGATCCCCACCTCCTGGAGAAGCTTCGTGGCTTCTTGAAGACATGCAGCAACCGTCAGGGGACTCACAGCGATCTTCCCTATGCCACCGCCTTCAGCCGTTCCGCCTGATGGTGGGCCATCAGGGCTCCGATCAGCTCGTCCAGATCCCCTGTCAGGACATCCTCCAGCCGGTAGAGGCTCAGGCCTATCCGGTGATCGGTGATGCGCCCCTGGGGGAAGTTGTAGGTCCTGATCTTCTCGCTCCGCTCCCCTGTCCCCACCTGCTCCCGTCGCTGCTTTGAGATCTCAGCCTCCTGCTCGGCCTTGGCCCGTTCGAAGAGCCGGGCCCTTAAGACCCGCATGGCCTTTGCCCGGTTCTTGTGCTGCGAGCGCTCGTCCTGGCAGGAGACGACAATCCCCGTGGGGAGATGGGTGATCCGAACGGCCGAGTCGGTGACGTTCACATGCTGACCCCCATGGCCCGAGGCCCGGAACACCTCGACCTTCAGGTCCTTGGGGTCAATCGCCACCTCAACCTCTTCGGCCTCGGGGAGAACGGCCACCGTCACCGTCGAGGTGTGGATCCGGCCGCTGGCCTCGGTCACCGGGACCCGCTGGACACGATGGACACCGCTTTCGAAGCGGAGCTTCCCGTAGACTCCCCTCCCCTGGATCCCGAGAATGATCTCTTTAAAGCCCCCAATGCCGGTCGGATGGGAGGAAAGAACCTCGACCTTCCACCCTTGGCTTTCGGCATAGCGGGAGTACATCCGGGCCAGCTCGGCGGCGAAGAGGGCTGCCTCCTCCCCCCCGGCCCCCGCCCTGATCTCCAGGATGATCCCCTTCTCATCGTTGGGGTCCTTGGGCAAGAGAAGAAGCTTTAGCTCCTGCTCCAGGGCCTCCCGACGCTCCATCAGCCCCTTAAGCTCCGCCTCAGCGAGCTCCCTGAGCTCTCCCCCCCCTTCCTCGTCGAAGAGGGCCCGGGTCTTCTCGATATCCAAGAGGAGCTTCCGGTAACGACGAAAGGTTTCCACGATGGAGGAGAGCTCGGCATGGGCCCTGGCCAGTTGCTGGTAGGCCGGCAGGTCGGAGAGGACCGAGGGATCGGCCAGCTTCGCACTGACCTCTTCATATTTCCGCTCTAACTCCTGGAGCTTTTCAAGGAAATTCATCGGCATCGGATGACCCATTCTCAAGCATCAGCCCACAGCGGCAGGGCAGGTCTGTTTGCCCGGGGCTTAAGCCTTCAACTCCCTGACGAACGATACCTCCTCCTGAACCGCTCCACCCGCCCTTCGGTGTCAACGATCCTCTCACGGCCGGTGAAGAACGGATGACACTTCGAACAGATCTCAACCCGGATCCTGGGAATGGTCGCGCGGGTGTAGAAAACCTCGCCGCAGGCACATGTCACCATGGCAGGGACGTACGGGGGATGGATACCCTTTTTCATCGCACCTCCTTGAAAGAAAAGCCCACCGCCCGGGCCGCTCTCAAGAGCCATCGGTCTAGGAAAATTATGATACTTCGAAATCCCCCCGGGTACAACAAAAAATGCAGCCATGGTCCTATGGCTGCATGTCGGGGAAGACCTGAAGGAAGATCGCTAAGTGTTCATGGAGCGGAGGAACTCCTCGTTCGACTTGGTCTCCCGGAGCTTCTCCAGCAAAAGCTCCATCGCCTCGACCACCCCCATGGTCCCCAGGACCTTGCGGAGGATCCACATCCGGTTCAACTCCTCCTGGGTGAGCAGGAGTTCCTCCTTCCGGGTGCCGGAGCGGAAGATGTCGATGGCGGGAAAGATCCGTCGGTCCACCAGACGCCGGTCCAGGTTGACCTCCATGTTCCCCGTCCCCTTGAACTCCTCGAAGATCACGTCGTCCATCCGGCTGCCCGTATCAATCAGGGCCGTGGCAATGATGGTCAACGAGCCTCCCTCTTCAATGTTCCGCGCCGCGCCGAAGAAGCGCTTGGGCCGCTGGAGGGCGTTGGCGTCAATCCCACCCGAGAGGACCTTGCCGCTGGGGGGGCAGACGGCGTTGTGAGCCCGGGCCAGGCGGGTGATGGAATCCAAAAGGATGACCACGTCCCGTTTATGCTCAACCAAGCGCTTCGCCTTCTCCAGGACCATGTCGGCCACCTGGACATGCCGGGTTGGGGGTTCGTCGAAGGTCGAACTGATGACCTCCGCCTTGACGGATCGTTGAAAGTCGGTCACCTCCTCCGGCCGCTCGTCAATGAGGAGGACAATCAGGTAGATCTCGGGATGATTCCTGGTGATGGAGTTCGCGATCTTCTGGAGAAGGATCGTCTTCCCGGTCCGGGGCGGTGCAACGATCAAGCCCCGTTGCCCTTTGCCGATGGGGGTCATCAAGTCCATAACCCTCATAGAGATCTCGTCCGGGGTCGTCTCCAGGCGGATCCGCTCGTTGGGGAACAGGGGGGTCAGGTTATCAAAGAGGATTTTGTCCCTGACCAACTCAGGGTTCTCCCCATTGACCGCCTCGACCTTCAGGAGGGCGAAGTAGCGCTCTCCTTCCTTAGGGGGCCTGACCTGCCCCGCCACGGTATCCCCGGTCCGAAGATCGAAGCGACGGATCTGGGAGGGGGAGACATAGATGTCATCAGGGCCGGGGAGGTAGTTGTAGTCAGGCGAGCGGAGGAACCCAAACCCGTCGGCCAGGACCTCCAAGACCCCTTCAGCGAAGATCAGGCCATCCTTCTCGGCTTGAGCTTCCAAGATCTTAAAGATCAGCTCCTGCTTCCGTAAACCACTTGCCCCTTGAACCCCAAGGGAACGGGCAATGGATGTCAATTCCGAAATGGTCTTCTCCTTCAACTCCGCAAGGTTCATTGAGACCCCCTCACCCGATGGCATGGTACCCTTCACCGGGAAACGTCGTCCCTCTTTACCAGGATCTTGTCGAGGTTCGCTCTTCGACACGATGGGCACGGTTCACGAAGCGTGGTTAAGCGGCTGCCTACGAGATTCGCCTGGGGAGGCAAGCTCTAAGGATCAGGATGATACGGGATGTCCGCTACAGATCTCCAGCAAGCATACAGATCAAGTCTGCTGGTGCAGTCGATCTTGGGAAGTTGAAACGGAATGGAAGTTAGGAATGCGCTTCTCTGAGGTTTCAATCCCCGCCCGACCTGAAGACCGGACGCCATCTCAAGACACGGGGAATTCACCAGGTCACAGCTAACGATAAACGGTCGCCCCCCCCGTTGTCAAGTATTTTTTTGCACCCGAGGCGGGGAGAAAGGGACCCCCCTTTACTTCTCCTCAGGGAAAAGGTATAGTTACCCTCAAGGGATTCCTCCAAGGAGGTCTGTATGCACCCACGATCAGCCTTTTTGGGCCTCATCCTCCTCTCCCTCGCGGGAAGCCATGCCTCGGAGGCCGAGACCCTTCCCAAGCTCATCCTCTCTTTGGGGCGTGACGGCTACCTGCCTAAGGCTGCCGTGGAGGCTGCTACGGGGGCTGAGGTGCGACGGGAGCTGGGGGAGTTTCAGCTCACAGAGTTCTCCCTGGTCATCCTGTCAAACATCGGCTTTGACAGCCTTCCCCCCCAAGTCCAGGATGGCCTTGCAGAGTTTGTGAACAAAGGGGGCGCCCTCCTTATCACGGGAGGCCCCCACTCCTTCGGGAGCGGTGGCTACAACCCCATCGCTCCCCTCCTCCCCTTCACGATCCGGGCTGCAAACGATTGGACCTTCAAAGCCTTTCGGGTACCCGTTCCTCTTCAGGCTGGCCATCCGGCCATTGCCGGCGTCACCTTTCCCCCCATCGGGGGGTTTAACGATATGAACCCGAAGCCCGGGGCTGTGGAGATCCTTCAGTACGCCGGCGGGGGAAGGGCTGGGTTCCCTGCCCCCCTCATCGCCGAGCAGCAGGTTGGTTCCGGCCTGGTCGTGGGGATCGCCTTTGACCCCAATGAGCTGGCCTCCTGGCCTGACCGCCATCGGTTCATTGCCGGCGTTGTCCAATACCTCATGAAGAACTCAAAGCTGGGGCCGCCCAAACCCCCTCGTTGACCTGATTTTGGATTGCCGATTTGGGATTTCGGATGGAAAGGTGGGGGCATACTTTATCTGAAATCTGCAATCCCAAATCCTGAGAGCTGACGGCTGAATCCCTGGTTTTGGAAAAGGCTTGACAGGGACCACTCCTGGGTCTATGCTCACAAGTAAGCGCCCAGCCCTCAGCGGTCAGGGTTGAACCATCGGGAATCGGCCTTACGCTGAACGCCTACGTTAGGGGGTTGCCTTCACTGGAGGATTGAGGCTCACCGGCCTTCCGAGGAGGAGGAAGGACCATGCGGATCACCAAAGAGATGACCATCGAAGAGGTGGTGATGCGGTATCCGCAGACTATCCCGGTTTTTACCCGCTACGGGATCGGATGCATGGGGTGCTCAGCCTCGCAGTATGACGACGTCGCGACCGGGGCCAGGGTCCATGGCCTCGATGCCGATCAACTGGTCAGGGAGCTGAACGAAAGCATCGCCGCCCAGAATTAAGGTTCAGGGGTTAGGGGCTAGGGGGGAGAAGGGATGGGAGAATCCAAGCCCCCACCCCTTAACGCCCAAGATCTCACAGGCGGTGGCAGGGTGAGAGATGTTCAGGACCCTCAAGAGGGATATCCAAGCAGCCTTGGAGCGGGACCCCGCCGCCAGGAATGCCCTGGAGGTCATCCTCTGCTACCCCGGCCTCCATGCCCTCTGGTGCTATCGGCTCGCCCACTGGCTCTGGACCCATCACCTGAAGCTCCTGGGCCGTTTCGTCTCCCATCTGGGTCGCTTCTTCACCGGGATCGAGATCCATCCTGCGGCTCAAATAGGCCCCGGCCTCTTCATCGACCACGGGATGGGGGTGGTCATTGGCGAGACCTCAGAGATCATGGAGAATGTCACGATCTATCAGGGGGTTACCCTTGGCGGGACCAGCCTGGAGAAGAAGAAAAGGCATCCAACCATCGGGAACAACGTGATCATCGGGGCGGGGGCGAAGATCCTCGGTCCCTTCAAGGTAGGGGACGGCAGCAAGATCGGCGCGGGGTCCGTGGTGGTGAAAGAGGTTCCTCCGAACTCGGTGGTCGTCGGCGTCCCAGGACGGGTGACCTTTCGGGACGGCCGGCGGGTCGAGACTGATTTTGACATGACGGACCTCCCCGATCCGGTCGCCAAGGGTCTCCAGTGTCTGCTCGAGCGGGTCCAGCAACTGGAAAAAGAGCTGGACGAGTTGAAGCGCGAATGCGGACTCCCCCCTTCTCGTTCCTCCGCCAGCCTTCAGCCGGAGGCTTCCAGCCACCAGCTCTAGAGGAAAGATCAGGAGCCCCTGGGGCCATTCCCGCCGGGAATGGTAAGGCTACAGGAGGGGCTCCACCGGCTCGTTCGGGTCAAGCCTGTAGAAGACCAAGCCGCTTAAGAGCTTCGGATAGAAGAAGGTTGACTTGGGCGGGAGGCGTTCACCGGCTAAGGCTGTTGCTTGGATCTCGGAGATCTTGGTAGGGTTTAGGAAGAAGGCCAACCGGTACGCCCTTTGCCGGACGAGGCGGATGGCTTCAATGGCGTCCCGCGTATAGGCGATCTCCCCTTCTCCCGACGAAATCTTTCGCAGGCCAAGGATCCCCTCGATCAGCAGATAATGAAGGAGGGCCACATCCGTCCAAGGGGCGCCTTTTGGTCTCCCCCCAATGCTCCTTAGGAGTCTTTCATCCTTCAAGAGGAAGAGGGAAAAGCCCGCCCCGTCAGACATCCCGATGACCCGACGTCCCTCCCCCAACTCCTCCATCTCCGCCAGAACCCTTCTGATCTCTCCCTCCTCTCGAAGGGGTCTAGATTGGATGTCAAAGAACCGGCCCACCGCCTCCAGGAACCGATCGGTGGTGGAGAAAGGATACGTTCGGAGGAGACGATGGGTCGGGAGGATCACGAGACCCGGATCCTGGGCGGAGACCAGCGTCATCATGACGTAGTTGTAGGATCTTCTGGCTTTGACCTGAGGAGGAGCCGGATCGGTGGCTAAACGCTGATCCCGGAAGGCAAGGGCCGTCTCGTAGCGGTGATGGCCATCGGCGATGAAAACCTTCTCCCCCGTGAAAGCCCTCGCTACCTGACGAATCCTCGCCGGGTCAGAAAGCCGCCAGAGCCGGTGGCGGACCCCTTCCTCGTCAGTGAGATCGATAAAGGCCTCCCCCGCCATCACCTCCTCGAAGACCTGCTCCACGGGCTCAACGGTGGAAGGGTAGCAGGCGAAGACCGGGTCCAGGTTGGCCTGACAGGCCTGCAGGAGGAAAAGGCGGTCCCGCTTCGGTTGGGAAAGGGTCTCCTCATGGGGAAAGACAACCCCCTCCTCGTAAGGGCTTAAGCGGACGAGGGTGATGAGTCCCCGCCTTCGCCGCTCCCTCCCATCCCGGGGATGGGTGAAACGCTGCTCGGAAAGGTAGAAACAGGGAACGGGATCCTGGATGAGGATCCCTTCCTCAAGCCACCGGTGGAAGAACTCCCCTGCCCTCGTGTACCGATTCAGGCGCTCATCATCCCCGGGGAGATCTCGACCGAGAATCAACCTGATGACGTTATATTCATGACGGGCATAGTACCGGAGCTGCCCGTCGGGGGAGATGACGTCATAGGGCGGGGCCACCACTCCTGCCAGCTCTCCCACCTTCGCCGGGTTGTATTGCACCGCTCGAAAAGGAGCGATCGTGAGCTCTGGTTGCTCTCTCATGACCGGATGAGGCGAAAAGAAAAAGGGCTACGCGGTTTGCGTAACCTTTCATGCTAACTTTACTCCTCTTCCCACCCCTTGTCAAGGTCAGTTGGGCCTGACCGCTTATCACTTTTGACGGGAGTAGACAAAGGGCACACAGGTCGCCTACGATTGGGAGTCGTACCTCACATCCCAGACGGAGGTGAAGCCTATGTGCCCCATGACACAATACCCCATGTTGCAGAGTTTGTTAAGCCCCTTTCGCCGCTCCCAGCAGAAGACCTTGGCCCTGGTGATTGCGGCCATCGCCGAGGGGGCCCAGGCTGCGTCGTTGGCCATAGCGGGCCATCTGGCCGTCGGGCTCGGGATTCAACTTGGCAGTGCCTTGACTCGGGTCTACCGGCTCTTGCGGAACCCCCGGATTGACGACCAGCTGCTCACGGCGCAACTCCTCCGGCTCCTGGGAGGGGGACGACGGCTGCTGATCGCCCTCGACTGGACGGAGTGGCATCATGACCTCAAGATGCTGCTGGCCTCCGTCATCGTGGGCTGCCGGGCGATCCCGGTCCAGACGGCGGTCTTGAACAAGACGCAGAGGCTCCGGTCGCAAAATACGTGGGAGCACCCGTTCCTCCGGCTGCTCGTCCACACCCTGCACGAGCTCGGCCAGGCGGCGGTCCTCCTGGGCGACCGCGGCTTTCATCGGGTCCCGTGGTTGCAGCTCCTCCTGGAGCTGCAGCAGCCGTTCGTCGTCCGCCTCGTGGCCGATCTCCTGGTCTACCACGGGACCTCAGGGGGTCGGCTCTTGCGCCGCTGGCCTCTCAACCCGGGGCAGGCGGTGGACCTGGGGTGGGTCTTCCTCCGGCAGGATCAGGCCGTCCAAGTCCGGGTCATTGGGGTCTGGGCACTAGGGCAGGAGGAACCCTGGTGGCTGGCGACCGATCTGACGGAGCCGCTGGCGGACCTCGTAGCCCTGTATGACCGACGGATGGGCCTGGAGGAGCAACTCCGCGAGCCCAAGGGCTGCCGCTTCGGCGTGAAGCTGGAATGGACCCAGTTCCGCACCCCCCAGTACCTGGCTCGCTTCACCCTCCTGGTGGGGGTCGCCCTCGTCCTGTGGACTGCCGTCGGGCAGGCTGTCGCCGAGGAACCCCCTTCGGTTCGCCTCCCTTGCAAGCAGAAAGGCCCCCGCCTCTCCCTGCTCCGGGTGGGCATCGACTCCCTCAGGAAATTGGCCCGCGTGGTCCGGCTGAGGGTCCGCTTCATCCAGCAGCATCTCCCGCGTCCCCAGCTCCGCATTTTCGCTTGGTTACAAACTGCCGAGGTTACCCCATGAAAAGTGATAAGCGGTCAGCAGTTGGGCGCCTTGACAGCCTTGTTCAGGTGT
Source organism: uncultured bacterium (assembly GCA_964535215.1). GTDB lineage: Bacteria > Methylomirabilota > Methylomirabilia > Methylomirabilales > JACQHM01 > JACQHM01. The sequence continues at coordinate 5,858 of CAZHST010000012.1, read as the reverse complement.
GGTAAAGTTGTCCTCAACCGTTAACCGAGAATCAGCTTCCGTCGCCCGAGGGAGTTTTCAAGAAACCATCGGCGTATGGATCCAAACTCAGTAAAAGTCTTAGTGCTCAATCAAACCTTTGAACCCCTCCACGTCTGCAGCGCCAAGCGCGCCATTGTCCTCCTCTTCGCCGGGAAAGCTGAGCGGGTCGAGGACAACGGGAGCCTCCTCCGCTCCCCTTCCCAGACCTTCGTCCTCCCCTCGGTCATCCGCCTCCGTCGCTATGTGAGGAGACCCACCCGGGCTGTCATTGCCTTCAACAAGAAGAACATCCTCCGGCGCGATGCCTTCACCTGTCAGTACTGTGGGAGGGATGGAGGCGAGCGGATGACCATTGACCACGTAATCCCGAAATCCTTGGGAGGGAAGACCATCTGGGAGAACGTGGTGACCTGCTGTCAGACGTGCAACCGCAAAAAGGGTAACAAAACCCTGCATGAGGCCGGGATGCGCCTCCTCCGTCCCCCGGCGAAGCCTATCTCCACCTTTTTCTTAAGCCTCCTCGCCCACTCCAGGGAACGCCCCGCTGGCTGGGACAAGTACCTGCTGCAGGATGGGGAGCGCTTCCGGGGAGAGGAGAGGTCTTAACCCGGGCCCAGCCTCAGATGTCTTCCTTTAAGCTCATCTCTACGTTTCAGCCAAGAGGGGATCAGCCTCAGGCCATTAAGGCCCTGGTCGAAGGGGTCCTTCGGGGCGAGAAGCATCAGGTCCTCCTGGGGGTCACAGGATCGGGGAAGACCTACACCATTGCGTGTGTCATCGAGCAGGTCCAGCGGCCGACGCTGGTCATCTGTCACAACAAGACCCTGGCCGCCCAATTGTACAACGAGTTCAAGACCTTCTTCCCCGAGAACGCCGTCGAGTACTTTGTCTCCTACTACGACTACTACCAACCTGAGGCTTACGTCCCCCAGACGGATACCTATATCGAGAAGGACGCGGCGATCAATGAGCACATTGACAAGCTCCGCCACTCGGCCACCCGGTCCCTCCTGGAGCGGCGGGACGTGATCATCGTAGCCTCCGTTTCCTGTATCTACGGCCTGGGCTCTCCCGATGCCTACTACGGGATGATGATCCTCCTTGAGGAGGGGGAGAACATTGACCGGGATGCGATGCTCCGGAGGCTGGTAGAGATCCAGTACCAGAGAAACGACTACGACTTCCACCGGGGGACCTTCCGGGTCAGGGGCGATACGGTGGAGATCTTCCCGGCTTCTGCGGACACGGCAGTCCGGGTCGAGTTCTGGGGGCCTACCGTCGAGGCCCTCTGGGAGGTTGATCCCTTAACCGGGGACAGGCTCCAGAGGCTTCAGCGGATCCCCATCTACCCGGCGACCCATTACGTCACCCCTCCTGACTGGCGGGAACGGGCCTTTCAGGCTATCTTGGAGGAGCTGGAGGAGCGGTGTGCCTGGTTCGAACGACAGGGGAAGCTCCTGGAGGCCCAGCGCCTCCGGCAACGGACCCTCTTCGATCTGGAAATGATGCGGGAGGTCGGGACCTGCAAGGGGATCGAGAACTATTCCCGGCACCTGACCGGCCGAAAGGCGGGGGAGCCTCCGCCGACCCTGATGGACTACCTGCCGAAGGATGCCCTGATCATCATTGATGAGTCGCACCAGACGATTCCCCAACTCCGGGGGATGTACCATGGGGATCGCTCCCGGAAGGAGACCCTGGTCGAGTACGGCTTCAGGCTGCCGTCGGCTCTGGACAACCGACCCCTAACCTTTGAGGAGTTTGAGGCGCGGGTTCCCCAGGTGATTTACGTCTCGGCCACGCCAGGCCCCTACGAGCTGGAGAAAGTCAAGGGGAAGGTGGTTGAGCAGATTATCCGGCCGACGGGGCTGATTGACCCCGAGGTCGTGGTCCGGCCTACGAGGGGGCAGATCGACGACTTGGTCCACGAGATCAGGGCGCGGGCGGCTAGAGACCAGCGGGTCCTGGTGACGACCTTGACCAAACGGATGGCCGAGGAGCTGACCGGTTACCTCTCAGACATCGGCCTTCGGGCCAGGTACCTCCACTCGGACATTGATACCCTCGCCCGGAACGAGATCATCCGGGACCTCCGGCTGGGGAAGTTTGACGTCCTGGTGGGGATCAACCTGTTACGGGAGGGCCTGGACATTCCCGAGGTTTCCCTGGTCGCGATCCTGGATGCGGACAAGGAAGGGTTCTTAAGAAGCACTACCTCCCTGATCCAGACCATCGGCCGGACGGCCAGGAACGTGGAGGGGAAGGTCATCCTCTACGCCGATACGGTGACCAGCTCGATGAAGGAGGCCCTTGAGGAGACCAACCGAAGGCGGAGGCTCCAGAGGGCCTACAACGAGAAGCACGGCATCACCCCCGAGACCATCAAGAAGGAGATCCACGACATCCTTTCGTCCATCTACGAGCGGGACTATTACACCGTCCCGGCCCTGCCGGACGAGGAGCGGGACCTCTACATCCCACCCGAGGAAATCCCCGTCGTCATCGCCCAACTGGAGCGGGAGATGCGGGCCCTGGCGAAACGGTTGGAGTTCGAGCGAGCGGCCGAGATCCGGGACCGGATCAGGGCCCTGCAGGAGAAGAAGATGGGCGTCCTCAAGCGATGACGATCTTGGTTGACCCATCCCGAAGGGGGATCCCGTGATCAGGCGCCTCTTCTGGATCACCCTCCTGGGTGCGCTGGTGTACGTCGGCATCAGGGTCGGCTACGCCTACTACCAGTACCTCCAGATGGTGGTGGCGGTGGATGAGGTGACCGACAGGGCTGTCGAGCAGCTTTCCAGACAGCGAGGGGAGCTCACCGGGGAGATCCAACAGGGGATGGTGGAGGCCCTCCTGAAACGGGCCGCCAAGGCGAGCATTCCTCTAGACCCCCGAAATATCACGATCGAGGTGGAACAGACGGCCTTCACCCTCGCGATCTCTTGGGCGAGGGATCTGCCGCTCCCCGGCTATACCTACCGGCTTAGGTTCACGGTGAACAAACGCCAACCCCTCCCCACCCTCCGCTGACCCTCCCTCAAGAAGATCCCCGATTCAAGAGTCCACCAGCCGGGGAGTTCAGCCCAAACGCGGGAAAAGGTTCGGATATCTTCAGGAAAGGGTTTTGGCTCCTGGCCTCTTGCCAGCCCGCTAGAGATGCCGCAGGCGACTTTAGTGGCCTGGTCTTCTCGTGCCAGAGGAGGGATGGTGTTGGTACAAAACTTGCTAAAGCAGGGTAGGGGAAGACCCATGCGGAAAGGGCGGTCATCCGAACTTCCCAGACTCTCCGAGGCAGGATTCACCGCGGTTGAGCTCCTGGTGGCCGCTGCGCTTCTCTCGGTCGTGCTCCTCGCCGTGATCAGCACGCTGATGACGGGCTACCAGGATCTCATGTACGGCGGGAACGTGACCAGGGCTGCGGTGTATGCCCAGCAGAAGCTGGAAGAGCTGCGGAACGCCTCGACATTTCCGCCAGCGCCTGTGAGCCCTGCCCCTCCCCTGACCGATACCCCGGGCCCTGGATTCACAAGGAGCTGGGTTGTCTCGTCCGTGACCGGCTCAAGTCCCAGCCGGATCGCGACCCTTGTCGTGACGGTGACCTGGAGCGAGCCGACCGGCGCGAAGAGCGTTCAGGTGGCGACCTACCAGGTGGAGCCCTAAGCCCTCGATGAGCCGGGAGATGCCGATGGTCTCATGGAGGAAGAACACGGGGGCCACCCTCCTTGAAGCGTTGGTGGTCCTCTCGATCTTCCTGATTGTCCTCTTCGCCGTCTATACCGTCTTTGACACGAGCCAGGTCATCTATACCCGCGGGGAGCAGCGGGCCAGTCTCCAGGACGCGGCCCGGTCGGCGATGGAGCGGGTGGTGGCCGATCTCCGGATGGTCGGCTTCGGGGTCCCGACGGCCGCGGATCCCACCCCCATTCCGGCGATTACCGCCGCAACCCCGACTTCGTTGTCCTTTCTGGTCAACACGGCCAATGTCACCACGACCCTGACCAGTGCCGCCCCCAGCGGGAGTTCCACCCTGGCCGTCGCTTCGACCGCCGGCTTCCAGGTGAACAGTCCGATCTACATCTCGGATACCGGGAAGTATCGAGCCGCAACGGTGACGGCCATCGGGCCGAACTCCTTGACCATCAGCCCGGCCTTAAACGTCGGATTTGGCCCGAAATCGACCGTCAGCCGTCAGCCGGTGTCAATGACCTATTCCTACAGTGCGGGGACGCTCTACCGGGACCCGGGGGATGGGACAGGCCCAAAGCCGCTTGTCAAGGGCCTGACCGGACTCACCTTTACCTACTACGATCAGGATAATGCGCCTGTGCCCCTTCCCGGGGGATCGCTTGACACGATCCGACGCATCGTGGTGGAGTTCACCGTCGAAGCGCCGATTCCCGGCCAGGCGCCTCAGCGATATGTCCTGAAATCGGACGTCCGGATCAGGAACCTGCGGTAAAGGAAGGTTTGGTCAAGAGGAGGAAGGCGGTGATCGGTTCCTGCTCCCCCCGAGGGATCGGCCACCCCGGCCGGGATCAGCGAGGGGTCATCCTGGTCACCACCCTGACCTTTATCATGGTCCTCTCGATCCTGGCCGCCGCCCTCCTGAGCCTTGCCTCGAATGAGGTGGCCGTCACCTTCGTCTCCCGGAATCGGATCCAGGCCTTCTACCTGGCCGAGGGTGGGGCGGAGTGGGCGAGACGGGCCCTCTCCCTGAATCAAGATCTCGACGAAGACGGGGTACTGGATCAGACGCAGGTCTTTACCAATAACCAGGTGGTTATCTGGGACAGCAGCCCCCAGCTCTCGACCCTGATCCCCGGAGCGACGGGGCAGGTGACCGTGGCCCGACATCCGGGCGATCCCGACCTGGCCGTCATCACCTCGATGGCCGTGCTCCCCCGCGCCACGAAAACCATCGAGATCCTCGTCCGCAAAGGGAATCCTCTCCCTCCCGGGGTCAAAGGGGCGGCGACGGCGAACGGCCCTGTGGCCACGAACGGCTCCATCACCCTTGACGGCCGGGATCACGACCTCAACGGGAGCCTGATCGCACAGAACGGCACCTTTGGGATCTTCACGGCCAGCACCTACTCCCAAGGAGGAAGCTCCAAGGTCGGCGGGACCGACCCTGGGGGTACGGACCATGCGCCTGCCAGGCCGGGGGACCCTTCCGTTATCCAGACCAACGGAAGCTGGGACGATCCATCTACACCGGAGGTGGAGACCATGCCGACCACCCCGGATCAGGTGATGGGTGGGGTGGCCAACGGCTACCCCGAGGGGACGCTGAAGCAGATCGCGATGAGCGGGGTCAACGGAAGCCAGTATGTGACGGACCCCACCCGGCTCCGTTTTCCCCTTTCCGGCGTGACCTACGTCGAGCTGCCCCCCGGCGGGATTTGGAACCCTGTCAACCTCGGCGACAGCACTGGGATCCTCATCGTCCATAACAGTGCAGGCAATGCCGTGATAAAAAACATTAACCCAAGTGGGACCACGTGTGGTTGCTTCACCGGCCTGATTATCGCCGACGATATTGTTCATATCCATACCAAGATCATCGGGGCGGTCGTCAGCTTGACGACAGGTCCCTCCTCCGGAAACGTCATCGGGAATGGGAGTGGACAGGTCCTCTTCAGCCGCGAGGCCCTCACCCTGGCCGCGGGGGCCGGAGGCCGCTGGGGGAAGGTGTTCCCCCTTGTTTCCTGGCGTGAGGTCAGGTAGGACCCCCGAAAGGAGGGAAAAGGGGTAAGCCTGGGAGGAACGGCTTGAGATCGCTAGGGAGGGGGGCTTCAACCTCCACCCACCCTCCTGTCCTGGGGTGAGAGAAGCCC